>NZ_JAAXCV010000027.1 GCF_012911895.1 Bacillus sp. RO3 | reverse complement strand
GCAAAGCCCTTCCGCTTTTCGTGATCCAGCTCCAGGGCTTAGAGGCTCGAGGTCATAAGTCAAACATGCCAAAAAGGCAAAGGGCGCCTTTCCGGCATGTTCGCCTTATGCTTGTCGCCTCTGGGCAAAGCCCTTCCGCTTTTCTATTGTACTTTCCTTAATTATCTGATAATATATATTCCTGCTCCCAAACGCCTACATAATTTATCCAGATTTCGATGTGTCTTTTTAGTGATGTCCATCTCGAGCGCCTGGTTTAACCGGCTTCACCTTGAAGTGTTTGTCCACTTAGAGTCGTTACCTAAGTGGAAGAGGTGAGACATTTTTCTCCATTGCGGATACTAACATTTGGAAGGAGAAATGTATGACGAAGGAATCGAACATTCATCCCGATTATTCAACGGAAACAGAGCGCTTAGAATTCACGAAACGCTACATTGATGTTGTCATCAATACATCCCGGACAAGTAAAGAAAAGTATAAGGAAAACATGGAAAAAGCTTTTGGGGATATTGATTGGGGCGAGTCTAGCGCAGCCTACATCGATATCTTGACGAACTCAAGCTTTTTTGAAATGTCTAAAGAAGAGTTGGAATCCCTCACAAAAGCGAAAACCAAACCGTATTTTGCCCGTATCGATTTTCAGCATAAGGACTCGGACAGGGTGGAGAAGCATTATATCGGGAAGACCTCCCTTTATCAGCGGGAGAACCAGGAACAAATCATTGTGGACTGGCGTTCTCCCATTGCGAATCTATATTACGAGGGAAGGATCGGCAATGTTTCGTATGATGCTGAAGACGAGAAGTACGAAGGAGATTTATCCTTAAAGCGCCAGTACATGATTGAAGATGGTTTGCTGGAGGAAATCCGCGATATCGATCTGACCACCACCGATGAACTGCTTCAGGATTCATTAGCCAAAAGCTCAAGCAACCGATTAACAGAGATTATTTCGACGATTCAAGAAGAACAAAACCGTATCATCCGTGCAGATCTAAATAAGCCCATCATCGTACAGGGAGCGGCCGGAAGCGGAAAAACAACAATAGCTCTTCACCGTATATCTTATTTCATTTACCATTACAAACAGCATTTTGACCCGAAACAACTGATGATCTTGGCACCGAGTAACCTCTTCATAGACTATATTTCAGAAGCGTTGCCGGAGCTTGGAGTGGAACGGGTGAGGCAGACAACATTCACGGATTATGTTATGACCTGCCTCGAGAAGGAACTTACCTTAATAGAAGATAACAAGCTTATTAAACTGATTGAAGCCCATGATGGGGACGTTGAAACAGTTTCATGGATTTCAGGGTTTAAAGGATCCAAGACCTTCAGAAGAATACTTGATGATTACATCGAAGAAATTGAACAGCGCTTTTACACATCCAAGGACTTCTATGTGGATAAATATAAGCTCTATACAGCAAGAAGGTTCACTCACCTGTTTAAAGAGGAATACACGTATATGCCGATCTATCGTAGGATGGAAAAGCTGAAATCCCTCCTCCAAAGCTATGTCCGTCAGAACAAGAAACAAATGGTGGAGAAGGTGGAGAAGTTTTTTGATGAACGGATCGAAACAGCTCTCTTTGAGCGTTCAAAGGCTGGAAACCGGAAAGATTACGTGTCAAAAGCATTAGACAAGAAAAGTGAACGTGTGAGCGAAATCAAGAAAGCGATCCGCACAAGCGTCGGTGCGTATATGAAGCAGTTTGAAAAGAAGAATCTGGACCACTATTTCATTGAATTATTTTCAGATCCGAAACGGCTTGCTTCCTACTCGAAGGGTGATTTGAGCCTTAAGCAAGCTGAACAACTTTGTGACTACACCTTGAAATACGCAAAGAAAAAACAGTATGAAGTAGAAGACCTGGCGATACTCCTTTACTTGCAATCCCATTTGTACGGGATCGACAAATTTTACAAAGCGAAGAATATCGTGATAGATGAAGCTCAGGATTACAGCTATCTGCAACTCTATTCATTGAAGAGGGCACTGGAAACCGACATGTTCACGCTGGTTGGGGATCTTGCTCAAGGGATTCACTCGTACCGTGGACTTCAGTCGTGGGACCCGGTGTATAGAGATGTGTTTCCAAGAGCTACATATACTGAACTCCAAAAAAGCTACCGAACCACGATTGAAATCATGGAAGAGGCAAATGCCTTGTTGAATCTCTTACCCTATGATTTCCCCAAGGTGAATCCAGTGGTCAGACACGGGGATGCTCCCACCTATGAAGAGTTTAAAGAATTGGAAGAATTGGCTTCCATCATTGAGGGCAGTGTCGGTATAGGCCGTGGTGAAGGATTTCAAACCTTTGCCGTGATCGGAAAGAGCATGAAGGACTGTTTGAAAATCAGTAAGATCCTTCAACAACGCAATCCAGGTGAAGTGAAGTTGTTGGAAGAACAAGAATCCATTCCTAAAGATCAAATCGTGGTCGTTCCATCTTACCTTTCAAAAGGACTTGAATTCGACGTCGTGATGATCGTAGCGGTTGATGAAGCATTCAACCCGGGAAACGAATTAGATATCAAGCTGCAATATGTGGCCATGACACGGCCCCTGCATAAGCTATCGTTCATTGGGAAGAGAAAAGAGCAATTTATCAACCGGTAGATCGACTAGAAAGGTCCGTCCCCAGCAAAGAGGGACGGACCTTTTCGATTTCATCAGCGTTGATCATTTCCTGATCATAAAATTAGCATAATCGGGATTAAGTTTGTAAAATAGTAATTCAGGAGGGATGCTACATGTTAAAAAACTTGCGAAGTACGAAAACGTTACATAACGGAATCGACATTCCTTATGTTGGTTTAGGAGTCTTTCAAATGAAAGATCCGTCTGAAACGGTGCATGCTGTTCGAACAGCGATTCAATCCGGTTACAGATCCATCGATACAGCGGCGGTCTACGACAATGAAGAAAGCGTAGGTCAAGGTGTAAAAGAAGGTGGAGTGGCTAGAGAAGAACTATTCATAACATCCAAAGTGTGGAATAGTGATCAGGGATACGATTCAACATTAAAAGCTTTTGAAACGAGCTTAAAAAAGCTTGATATGGATTATCTGGATCTCTACCTTATCCATTGGCCGGTAGAAGGAAAATACAATGATACATGGAAGGCTCTTGAAAGACTTTATGGGGAAGGTTTAGTGAAATCCATCGGTGTAAGCAACTTCCATCAGCACCATCTTGAAGATGTGATGAAGAACGGCAATGAAAAGCCTGTATTGAATCAAATCGAACTTCACCCACGTCTGAATCAAGAAAAAATAAGAGAATTTTGTGCATCGCAAAACATCGCCGTGGAAGCATGGTCTCCAATCGCGCAAGGGCGGGTTCTGGATGAGCCGACCCTGAATCATATTGCGGCTAAACATGAAAAGTCTGCAGCACAGGTGATTTTGCGCTGGCATTTGCAAAATGACGTCATCATCATCCCTAAATCCGTCCATGAGAAGCGTATTAAAGAAAACGCGGATCTATTCAATTTCGAACTGACATTGGAAGAAATGAACCAAATCAATGAACTGAACCTTGACGAACGCTTCGGTCCAGATCCGGACAACTTCGACTTTTAATCAGTATCAAAGAAATAAATTCAAAAGGTCCGTCCCTCATATAGAGGGACGGACCTTTTGATTGGGAAGCACCCATTTACTTGAATAGTGGTAAAATTTTATTGACAGTGGCGAGAATGCTGATATATAATTATCTCGAATTAAAAATAAATATATTCGAGATAACTTGTACTCTTTTTTATGTATATATCTCAAATTAAAGATAAATGATTTGAGAATAATTAGATTTGAAATGTTTAAAGCCAATCTCGAAGGGAAAACAAAAAGGAGGAAATAAGATGACAGCATTAGCTGCGTTTGGTTTATTGGTTATTCGTTTAGTTGTAGGGCTAACATTTGCTGCTCACGGAGCACAAAAATTATTTGGTTGGTTTGGGGGACACGGACTGCAAGGAACAGGTGGTTTCTTTGAGTCCATTGGAATCAAGCCTGGAAAGACGATGGCATTGCTTGCTGGACTTTCTGAGGTTGCAGGAGGATTACTCTTCGCGGCAGGTTTTCTGACGCCACTGGCCGCTTTACTTATCATTGGGACGATGATTGTAGCCATTGTAAAAGTTCATGGACCAAATGGTTATTGGGTTACCCAAAATGGTACAGAATATAATGTGATCCTCATCGTTGTAGCTCTTGGAGTCGCATTGACAGGGGCAGGATCATTCTCTTTAGACGCACTGCTATTCTAGAAATGTAGTGCGGTCTGTTGCAGGTTTCTCTAAGATCTACCTGCATCCTTACTCTGTGTTTCATCCATTTTCTATATACATTCCACATTTAAAGGAGAGATTTCGATTATGTCTAACGTAAAACTTGCTATTATGTATTACAGTTCAACAGGAACAAACTATCAAATGGCGAAATGGGCAGAAGAGGCTGCGAAAGAAGCAGGGGCTGAAGTGAAAGTACTTCGTTTTGAAGAAACTGCACCTGAGGGTGCAATCGCTTCGAATCCCGCATGGGAGAAGCACTATAATGAAACAAAAGATATCGTTCCAGTTGCCACACTTGACGATCTGGAATGGGCCGATGCTTATCTCTTTAATGTTCCAACCCGGTTCGGAAACGTGCCTTCACAAGTGAAAGCGTTCCTGGATACAACTGGGGGATTATGGTTTAATGGGAAATTGGCAAACAAAGTTGTGAGTGCCACTTCATCTGCGAGCAACTCACATGGAGGTCAGGAGCAGACGGTTCTTGCCCTATACACGACCATGATGCACTGGGGTGCGATTATCGCGGCACCTGGTTATACAGATCAATCAAGTTTCACTACCGGCGGGAACCCATACGGAACAAGTGTAACAGTGGATCAAGAAGGGAATATGATTGAAGAGGTAGAACCTGCTGTGAAACATCAGACCCGTCGCACCATCCAGATTGCGGAAGCGGTGAAAAACGGATTGAAGTAACGGAACGAGAAACACCGGGTACTCTTATGAGTATAGACCCGGTGTTTTTTCTTGTTAACATTCTTGAAGAGACCTCATTCAACGGCTGTAATCCTTACAAAAGGGTATCCTTGAACATTTTCTTTCGTGAGATCCGATATGATGGAATAAGAAAGCCTGAATCAGCGTATTCCATCAAACCCCTATATCATCCACACATTCAGCCTGACACTCAATTCTCTCACCTGTCAGGGGATGCGGAAACGAGATCCTGGCCGCATGAAGTGCCTGGCGCTTTACGATTGGTTTTCCCCCATATAATGTATCTCCCACCAGCGGGTGTCCGATATGGCTCATATGAACACGAATCTGATGTGTGCGTCCCGTATCGAGCTGAACTTCCACCATTGTGGTAGAAGTTTCTGTTTCAAGCACCTTATAATGAGTGATGGCATCCTGACCGGAAGGTGATACCCTTCGTCTTGTATTATGATGGCGATCCCTTCCGATCGGTTCAGTGATGGTACCTTTCTTCCGTAGTAATGTGCCATGAACAAGAGCATGGTAAGTCCGTTTGATCTTTCGCTCAGTAAGAAGCCGGTCAAGAATCGCTTTGCTTAAGGCATGTTTGGCAAATATGACCGCCCCGGACGTGTCACGATCCAAACGGTGAATGTGCATGACACGGCAGTATTCTCCCCGGGCTTGATGATGATATGCCACAAGATTAGATAAGGTATCCGTTTCACCGGGATGGTTGGGATGAGTGTCGATTCCAGCAGGCTTATTCACGACAATCAAGTGTTCATCCTCATATAAAACATCGAGCACTCCATAGGTGGGAGGAACATCGTAATCTACTTTTTTAAACAAATGAATCTGAAGTGTATCCCCTGGGTGAACAGGGTGGGTCCAGGATATCAATTCTCCGTTTACTTTAATATCCTTTTCCATTCTCATAGTATGAATCATTTTCTTAGGGGCCTGCCACTTATTTCTAAGGATTGTTTCAATCGTTACATTTTTCCAATTATCTGGGATGACTAGTTCGAATAGTTCCCCTTTTTTCTGTGTTTTCATCAAAAATCTCCTTTATAAGACAATCTCTTTATACTCGCATGGGTGTTTAAGCCTATTTTAACTCCTGTTCAACCCAATTCATGGGTATAATTACCACGCTTTGGGTTCTACTTCTATGTTATCCTTAATATATCTATTACAGAGAGATTACAACCATTACAAAGGTGGGTTATGAAGGTGAAAGTTCTACTAGCATCAACACATGAACAGGAAGATAAGATTCAAGAGCTCATACAGTACATGTATTGTACTATTTTCCCTGATTATTTCACAGATGATGAAATCGAACAATTTGAGGAAATGCAGGTACTGCATACTACAACAAGGAATTTTGAATATTTTGGTACTCTTAAAGAAGCATTTCAGGTCATTTCCAGCTTGCAAACGTTGATTTCCATCGTCGAGAGCGGTGTGAAAAAAGATGTATATGAGGATATGTTTTATCACAACGCCCGTATACTCCAAGGGTTTGGCATGTTTTTCCCATTGTCATATGACCAATTCAGTACGGAACCCGCTTGTAAGCATAGTCTGAGTATTTATTCAAGAGCGGATAACCATCTTCTTATCTGAAGAATCACGGGATGAAAAGTTTGAATATTCATATAAGATGTTTATAAGATCAAACTGTGGGGAAGATAACTTATAATAAGTGAATCCTGAAGATATTCGAATATCTTCATCTTGAAATTCCTCCTCAATTGAAAGGGGCTGACCTGTGGAAAAGTCAGCCCTTATTTTTTGTGTCATTATTCGGTTGTAACATTCTCTTCAAAAAACTTACGGAATTCTTCTTCAGGCTGTCCCCCTACGATTCTAGCCACTTCTTTACCATCTTCGAAATGAACGAGGGTTGGTGTGGATTCAATTCTATAATCATTCCAACCCTGTTTAAATTCAAGTACATTATACTGAACCATATCTACTTCCATATCTTCTGCAAGAGGGGCCAGCACTGGTGTGGTTCTTTTACAGTGAATGCAAGATGAACTGTAGAAATACACAGTCACATCTTCGTTATTCTTTAATTTTTGTTCTAATTCCTCGGGAAGTATGACATTCTGATAGTTTGGATCATCGAGAAGTGCCACAGTATCGGGTTCAAGGTTTGCTTTTTTAAACATATTCCCCTCTGCCTTTTGACTATTCTGCATGCTTGTGATAATGGCGATGGCTGCAAATAATCCAACAATTGCTACTAAAAATATGATGACTTTCTTCAAACTAGTTGTCCTCCTTGATTGCTTTTAGTACGATTAGGCTCGATATAAAGATGATGATGAAACCTGTCATAGCCAGGAAGGGAATCGTGATAAATCCCATAAAGTTGATGTATTCACCGGTACACGGCACGCGTCCGCAGGCAGGTGCGCTCTCTGATAGAAACGATACTTTTTGCAGGGAGTAGTGATACACGGAAACGAGAAGGCCGATTCCGGATAAAATACCGGAGTAAAGTGCCGCCTGAAAGTCTTTCCGAACATAAGCCACTCCGAGTAAGATGACCATCGGATACATGAGGATACGCTGATACCAGCATAATTCACAAGGTTCATATTTCATGATTTCAGAGAAATATAAGCTTCCCATAGTTGCAACAAGGGAGGAAGCCCACGCAAGGAATAACAGGGAATCTGCTTTTTTGTTCATATAGAATTCCTTTCTTCGTATATTCTATCAAATTATAGTATGTTATTATTATAACTGTAAAATAAGAAATCTTAATGAAGAAGTATGATATTTTTTTAACGTTTTGTGCAAGCGTTTGCAATTTAGTGAAAATGATCTTTTCAGGAGGAAACACATATGACGAAACAATGGTGGAAAGAGTCAGTAGTCTATCAAATCTATCCCCGGAGCTTCATGGATTCCAATGGGGATGGTGTCGGTGATATCAGGGGGATTATTTCAAAACTGGATTATCTGAAGAAATTGGGAATCGATGTGGTTTGGCTATCCCCTGTCTACGAATCACCGAACGATGACAATGGCTATGATATAAGCGATTATAAAAAAATCATGGACGAATTCGGCACAATGGCTGACTGGGAAGAAATGCTTGATGAAATGCATAAGCGAGACATAAAGCTAGTAATGGACCTGGTTGTAAATCACTCTTCAGATGAGCACGGCTGGTTTGTGGAGTCAAGGAAATCGAAGGATAATCCTTACCGGGATTATTATATTTGGCGGGAAGGAAAAGGCGGACAAGAACCGAACAACTGGGAATCGGTTTTCAGTGGATCAGCCTGGGAATACGATAAGGAGACAGACGAATACTTCCTTCATATTTTTTCAAAAAAACAGCCGGATCTGAACTGGGAAAATCCGAAGCTTCGTCAGGAAATTTATCGTATGATGAAGTTTTGGCTGGATAAGGGCATCGATGGTTTCAGGATGGATGTCATCAACTTTATTTCAAAAGTTCCAGGACTCCCAGATGCTCCGAACCCTGAAGGAAAGGAGTATGCATCTGGTCATGATTTCTTTATGAACGGCCCGCGCATTCATGAATTTCTCCAAGAGATGAATCAAGAAGTCCTTTCACATTATGATGCCATGACAGTAGGAGAAATGCCTGGTGTCACACCGGAAGAAGCCATCCTTTATACAGGTGAAGGCCGAAATGAAGTGAACATGGTATTCCAGTTTGAACACATGGACGTGGACTCGGGTCCAGGGGGGAAATGGGACGTCATCCCATTCGATCTGGTAAAATTAAAATCAATCTTAACGAAGTGGCAAACGGAGCTTCACGGTAAAGGCTGGAATAGCTTGTATTGGAATAACCATGACCAGCCAAGGATCGTGTCAAGGCTTGGGGACGATGGGGAGTATCGTGTAAAGTCCGGGAAAATGCTCGCAACACTACTTCACCTCATGCAGGGCACTCCTTACATTTATCAGGGGGAAGAGCTTGGTATGACGAATGTCCGTTTTTCATCGATTGATGATTACAGGGATATCGAAACGTTAAACATGTACCGTGAAAAAATAGGAGCAGGGAAGAATCCGGAAGAAATCATGAATTCCATCTATGTGAAGGGGAGAGATAACGCCAGAACCCCAATGCAGTGGAACAACGGGATTCATGGAGGATTTACGGAAGGGGAGCCATGGATCCGGCTTAACCCAAACTATAAAGAAATCAATGTTGAAGAAGCTTTAAATGATCCCAATTCTATTTTTTACTACTATCAAAAGTTGATTTCTCTCCGAAAAGAGCACGAAATCATCCCGTATGGTTCCTTTGAGCTCCATTATCCAGAACATCCTTCCGTGTATGCTTATACGAGAACCTATGGAAATGAGAAAATATTGGTTCTTTGCAACGTATCAGGAGAGAAGCAAGTCTTGGAGAACATCGCTTCATTTGACATCAAGCGTGCCAAAGTGCTCATTACCAACGAAGATAAGCGTTTAGAAAATGAGTTTACTCTGAACCCGTGGGAAGCGACGGCTTATTATGATAAAGGCTGATCAGGGAAACTGGGACAAAAGGATTTATGTCTAAATAACACCCGAACTAATTTACCTGTAAATAGGTAATATAGTTCGGGTGTTATACTTATTAAAATATCTTAGATTGCAATTAACCAGCGGTTGATTGGAGTACTAGACGTAGACTCCTGGGGGAAGTGCAGCTTATGTGAGACCTGTCGAGCTACAGGGCATAGAAGCACATGTTATAAGTCAAAACCGTCCATGAAGGCAAAGAACGCCTTAAGGGCCGTTTCGCCTTATGCCACCAGCCCCTTTTAAACAATGTTTCCGAACTCACTTTACGTACAGAAACTCACACAAATCAAAATTCTTCAAATTGCTTCCATCCCTTTGCTAAAATAAATGAAGTGGACTGTCATGAACTTCGTTTCATCAGTGCACTATAAGGGTATATAATATGGGTATTTTATGAAGGAGTAGATCATTTATGGCAGAAAAACTAGATTTATCACAGTTTGAAAAGAAAATGATCATTCGTCCTATGGAACACAGGGACATTCAAGATATCATCAACATGCAGTCTGTCTGTTTTCCGGGAATGGATCCATGGAAGGTAGAGCATTTGGAAAGTCATCTGGACGTGTTTCCAGAAGGACAGCTTGTGGCGGAATTAGAAGGGGAAATCATTGCTTCATGCTCAAGTTTAATTATTAACTTCGATGAGTACGATGACCGTCATACATGGGACGATGTAACGGATAACGGTTACATAACGAATCACAATCCGGACGGCTATAATTTATATGGAATTGAAGTCATGGTTCATCCTGAATACAGACGTATGAAAGTTGGGCACCGTTTGTATGAAGCAAGAAAGGATCTTGCACGCCAGTGGAACTTGAAGAGTATCATCATCGGCGGCCGAATCCCGAATTATCACAAGTACTCAGAGGAGATGTCTCCCCGTGAGTACGTCGATTCAGTAGGGCGTCATAAAATTTATGATCCGGTCCTTTCCTTCCAATTATTAAATGGATTCACCCTGATGCGGATCAATCCGAACTACTTACCAGATGATAAACGATCTCATAAATACGCTACCCTCATGGAGTGGAATAATGTCGATTACCGTCCATCAAGCAAGCGGCATTTTAAGACAAGTTATCCGGTCCGGATCTGTGTTGTTCAATATATGATGCGTAAAATTAATTCCTTTGAGGAGTTTGCCAATCAGGTTGAGTATTTTACGGATGTCGCCTCAGATGCCAAGTCGGATTTCGTTGTCTTCCCTGAAATCTTCACTACACAGCTGATGTCATTCCTGAATATTCAGTCACCCAGCCTTGCTGTGAGAAAGCTGACAGATTTCACGGAGGAATACATTGAATTATTCACGGATCTTGCTGTTCGTTACAACGTGAACATCATTGGGGGTTCTCATTTTGTAAAGGAAGAAGATGATGAGATTTATAATATTGCCTATCTGTTCCGACGGGATGGAACGATAGAGAAGCAATACAAGATTCATATCACACCAAATGAACGAAAGTGGTGGGGGATCAGCCCGGGAGATTCTGTTCGGGTATTCGATACTGATTGCGGAAAGATCGCCATTCAAATCTGTTATGATATTGAATTCCCTGAGCTTGCCCGTATCGCAACAGACAAAGGGGCGAAAATCATCTTTACCCCATTCTGTACGGAAGACCGCCAAGGGTATCTCCGTGTCAGATACTGTGCACAGGCCCGTGCTGTAGAGAACCAGATCTATACGGTCATTTCAGGTACGGTGGGGAATCTTCCCCAAACGGAAAATATGGACATTCAATACGCCCAGTCCGGCATATTTGCACCTTCAGACTTTGAATTTGCCAGGGATGGCATAGTTGGGGAAACGAATCCGAACATCGAGATGGTCATGATCGGAGACGTCGACCTTGAGGTGCTGCGCCGCCAGAGACAATCGGGAACGGTTCGCCAGCTCAAAGACCGCAGGCATGATGTATACGGTGTGAATTATAAGAAATAAATAACGGGTAGAATGAAGCTCATTGGAAGAAGGAAATTCCGATGAGCTTTTTTGGTTTTCGGGTGCCTAGTAAGAAAAAATGTTTAGAAATGAATGTTTTGAAAATACTACTACCAATAGATGGATGGGAGAGTGAAGTATGTGATTGTCAAAATCATTCTGTGGTTAATCCTGATCATTCCCTGGCTCAGCTTATTGCTTTTGAATAAAAAAGATGTGAAGCGATTTATGCCTGTGGGAATATTGGCCTCTTTTATTATGGTTCTTTATAATCTGGTAGCCTATCATCACCAGCACTGGGAGATAAATGTTTCGATTATTCCATCACTTAATCCTGCTTTCGCATCAGGTGTTTTAGGGGCATTCTTAGTAGTCACCATTTGGATCTTTACATTCTCGTTCGGTCATTTCTGGAAATATCTATTGGTAAATGTGATCGCTGATTTCTTGTTTACGGTATTTCCATTTCATTACATATTTCAAGAAGTACTTGGTATTTACAAATTAATCGATATTTCTACATGGGAGAGGTGGGGGTTATTTGTCACCATGTCGGTCGTCATATATGGTTATCAGCTTTGGCAGGAAGAGGTCCTGTTAGCGGGTTATCAATCTGGGAAATGATTTAAAGTGAGTGGATTGAACAATGAACTGCCTGTAAAAGGGTGGTTCTTTTTTATGGTCACTTTCATCATTCCATCGTCAAAAATTATGCTAAAATAAAGATTGTGTGAAAGTTGTCGACATGTGACGGATAGTTTAAGAAGGATTTCTACAATTTATGATAGAATTAATTATTATACATCATTAGGAGGGGATCGTTTTGAGTTGGAAAACATCGTGGGAAAAATGGAGCAGCTACTTACATCTTGATAAAGAATTGAATGGGCTTTTAGAAACAATGAAAGACGACGAAAAAACCTTGGAAGACGCATTTTACAAAAATTTAGAATTTGGTACTGGTGGTATGAGGGGAGAAATTGGCCCCGGAACCAATAGGATGAACATATATACAGTCAGAAAGGCTTCTGAAGGGTTAGCGCGATACATAGAAGAACAAGGGGAAGAGGCTAAAAATCGCGGGGTTGTAATCGCTTACGACTCCCGTCATAAATCCCCTGAATTTGCCATGGAGTCCGCTAAAACCCTCGCTACACATGGGATTCAAACATACGTGTTCGATGAATTGAAGCCTACTCCCGAACTTTCATTTGCCCTTAGGCAATTAAAGGCATTCTCAGGAATTGTGGTGACGGCGAGTCATAATCCTCCTGAATATAATGGATATAAAGTATATGGGGAAGATGGGGCACAGCTGCCGCCGCATGTAGCCGACGCTGTGATCGACAAAGTAAATGAGGTAGAGAATGAGCTTGAGATTCAGGTGAAGTCTGAAGAAGAGTTGAAATCAAAAGGCCTAATTAAAATGATCGGTGAAGAAATGGATCAATCTTACTTGGAACACTTGATTTCCATTTCAGAAAAACCTCAAATTGCCAAGGAAGTTGATCTGAAAATCGTCTTTTCTCCATTGCATGGAACCGCATTGAAAATGGCCGAAAGAGGTCTGAAAGCTTTAGGATATGAGTCGGTTCACATTGTAAAGGAACAGTCGATCCCAGATCCTGAATTTACAACGGTTAAGTCCCCTAATCCTGAAGATAAAGCAGCCTTTGAATATGCCATCCGTGACGGAAAAGAGATTGACGCCGATATCCTCATTGCGACAGATCCTGATGCCGATCGTTTAGGGGTTGCTGTAAAGGGAGGATCAGGGGAGTATATTCTCCTGACGGGAAACCAGACAGGTGCGATTTTACTGGATTATATCCTTGCACGTAAACAGGAAAAGAACATGATTCCTGAAAATGGCCGGGTATTCAAGACCATCGTAACATCTGAACTCGGCCGTAATGTGGCTGAACATTACGGAGCTTCAGTGGAGGATGTGCTGACGGGCTTTAAATTTATCGGTGAGAAAATCAAGAAATATGAAGAAACAGGTGAACACTCCTTCTTATTTGGTTATGAAGAGAGTTATGGTTATCTAATTGGTGACTTTGCACGGGATAAAGACGCGATACAGGCCGTTCTCATGGCTGCAGAGGCAGCAGCTTATTATAAAAAAGAGGGGAAAACCCTTTATGACGTTCTGAACGATTTATTTGAAACTCACGGCTTCTATCAAGAGGGACTTAAGAGCTTGACTCTTAAAGGAAAAGAAGGGGCTGAACAAATTCAGGGAATTCTCAGGGACTTCAGAAACGATCCATTAAAAGAAGTGGCCGGACTTGCTGTTGTATCGTCGGAAGATTATAAATCAAGCAGGAAAGTTGATTTACAATCAGGTAAAGAATCTGTTATTGAACTTCCTTCATCAAATGTTCTGAAGTATCATCTTGAAGATGGATCATGGATCTGTCTGCGCCCATCAGGGACAGAGCCGAAAATCAAGTTCTATTTCAGCGTGATTGGCAGAACCCAAAAGGATAGTGATGATAAATTACATGCTCTTCAAGAAGCCATCATGGCGAAAGTGGATACGATGATCGGTTTACCTGAAGGAAAAGCATAAAGCCTGTTATCAGGGTCCAATCAAAAAACAAGAGAAGCCGCTGCCTCTCTTGTTTTTTTTATTGTCATCAGAACGTTTGTTTTCGGTCAAAGGTCGGAGACGGTTTCATGCTTTTTGAGAATATCGCTTTTGTGTGAATTCTATATAATAATAGTATAGGATTGGAGAGGACGATGAAAATGAATCAAGAATCCCTTTCAAATATTGAGCTTTTGAAAGAGATAGCTGAATTGCTGAACAATGAAACAGAGCGGTCTTCCATGCTTTCAGGTGCATTGAAGAAGCTGATCGTCGGCACAAGCTTCACAACGGGATGGATATTTTTTATCGAGGAGGAAGGCAGTCACGAGCTTGTATCCTATGAGAATCTTCCTGAATCCCTTTCAGAGCGTAACTGTGAACGAATGAAGGAGGGAGGATGCTGGTGTGTAAACCGCTTTCGAAAAGGCAAGCTCACCAAAGCCTCCAATATCATAGAGTGTCAGCGAATCGAGCAGGCAATTGAAGAAAACAGGGGCGCTACAGATGATATCACGTATCATGCGACGGTACCCCTTCAGTCCGGTGATGAGGCCTTCGGGTTGTTGAATGTGGCAGCACCGAATAAAACCCATTTTTCAACGGACGAACTGGCACTTCTTGAATCGGTTGCCTTCCAGATTGGTTCTGCCATTAAACGTATTATGCTGACAAAGAAGGAGAAGGAGATCGCATTGATCGGAGAAAGAAACCGACTGGCGAGAGACCTTCACGATTCTGTGAATCAACTGTTGTTTTCCCTTACTTTAACGGCAAGGGGAGGTAAAGAAATGACGGAGGAAGAGGAGCTGAAGGATACCTTCAACACCATTCAAAGCCTTGCCCAGGAAGCCTTGACGGAAATGCGGGCCCTCATCTGGCAATTGAGGCCCCATGGTCTGGAAAATGGGGTGGTGGAAGCGGCCAAAGGTTACGCAGATATGTTGGGTTTAACCTTGATAACGAAAGTAGAGGGAGTCATTTCCGTCAGTTCTAAAGTAGAGGAAGTACTCTGGAGAATCAGTCAGGAAGCCCTTAATAATTGTAAGAAACATTCCGGGGAGAAGGATATTTACTATACATTGAAAAGTGAGTCACAATCGATTCTTCTTACGATTGAAGATAAGGGATACGGGTTCCATTATGACAGGAAACATTCTCTGCCCTCATTAGGAATCCAAAGCATGAAAGAACGTGTTAGAAGCATAGGTGGCCGGTTAACCGTCGGAAGTGAACTTGGAAAAGGAACGACCATTTCAGTTCAAATACCCTATTAGGAGGTGCTGTGCAATGATCAAAGTGTTAATAGCCGATGACCATCATGTCGTGCGAAGAGGCCTCGTATTCTTTTTGAAAACTCAAAAGGATCTGGACATTGTGGGTGAGGCGAAGAATGGTGAAGAAGCCGTTCAATTAGCAGAAACATTGAAACCTGATATTATCTTGATGGATTTAATGATGCCGGTCATGGATGGAATTCAGGCAACAAAGGAAATCAAAAAAACTCATCCCTCCATCCAAATACTTATGCTCACCAGTTTTTCCGATCAGAATCATGTGATTCCAGCCATCGAAGCAGGGGCAGCAGGGTACCAATTAAAGGATATTGAACCCGATGAGCTGGTGAATAGCATAAGAAAACTTTTATCCGGGGAGAACTCTCTTCATCCAAAGGCAACCAATCATTTACTTACCCGAATTTCCAAAAAGGAGCCTCCGCACAAAATCCATGAGCTTACGAAACGGGAGAAGGATGTGTTGATTGAGCTGACGAAAGGTAAGAGTAATAAAGAGATTGCTTCCAGCCTATATATAACGGAAAAAACCGTCAAGACCCATATATCGAATATTTTTTCCAAGCTGGATGTTTCTGATCGGACACAAGCGGCTTTGTACGCCGTAAAGCATCATTTAACATCAAACTAAACAGGAAAGGATTTTTTTCATGAGTATCCTAATCATTAACGGAAGTCCAAGAAAAGAAGGTCGAACTGGCACTGCATCACGATTCATTGCAAGGACATATGATATTGACCTCATTGACTTAAGTGATGGGGCGCTGCCGTTGTATACAGGAGAGCAGCATCAATCAGAGCTTGAGGCCGTACAGACATTGAAAGAAAAAGTGAAAAAGGCAGATGCTGTTATTTTAGCATCCCCTGAGTATCACAGCGGTATGAGTGGTGCTTTGAAAAACGCACTCGATTTCCTGAGCAGTGAACATTTTGCCCATAAGCCTGTTGCTCTCCTTGCATGTGCCGGTGGGGGAAAAGGCGGAATCAACTGTCTGAACAACTTACGCACCGTCGGCAGGGGAGTATATGCGAACGTTATTCCGAAGCAGGTCATCCTTGATCCCAACTGTTTTGATTATGAAGGGGAATCACTTCTTGAAGAGCCTGCGAAATTAGTACACGGGATGATAAAGGAACTCAACGGATATGTAAAAGCTGCTGAACATGTGAAAAGGGAAATGTCCTCGTAGAGAACAAACTGGCAAATTGCCGGTTTTTTTTTATGCATGTACCTCCCCTCTGAACATGATAAAAGCTGACCCAATTGTGCATACTAATTGGATCAGCAGATGGTGGAATTCTCAAGTTGCTACATCTCTGCAAAGGTTTCCTCAAGTGGTTGCTCGACACTATAGGTGAAGTTTGCATGTTCAATATATCGTAAAAGCGTATACAGATTGCGCTCTACAACCGTGTAATCATTCGAAAAATGATACGCATGCAGGAAGTGTTCAATTCTTTTCGAAAGAAGGTCATCCTTCGTTCTCACCATGAGGATCAATAGGTTATCCCATTCTGATCGGTGAGTGTAATACAAGGCCCGATCGTAGTCGACTTTGTTCACTTGGTTTCCCTCCTTTTGAAGGGGTAATCATAGTGTATGGAGATAACCGCTTTTATTTCTCTGTAAAAGTTGGTTATGCTGCAAATGCTTGTTTTCCTAGTATTGGGTGAATAAATACCCCTTTTTTATTTATCCTATAAATGAATCATAACTAGGGGTGAGATGTATGAAGAAAGCAATGGTGATCGTTTCAACCGTGTTTTTCCTTTTATTTTCAAGTCAGGCATATGCTCAGCCGGCCGACTACAAAAAATTCGGCCGCATTGCAACGGCTGTTATAAAAGAGGACTATCCCGGTCAGCCTGTAAAGGATTATCAGTATCAGGGCCGAAAAAAAATGACTGAAAACAAAGTGTCCGACTCATTTGAGTTTACCGTTCAAGAAAACGCTACAGAAAAGAAAGTCGTTGTCGTTGTTGTCCATGATTTGGATAACGAAAAGATCCTGAACATCACGGTGCAGGAAAAGGAATAACAGACAAATAAAGTCTTCTTCATTGGAGGCTTTTTTTGTTCAGGATTGAGAGAGTGGAAACTAAAGCTAGGTACTTTACCAAAAAAACGAGTAGTTGTTCATATTAGGAACAAGTTTCCCTGGAAGTGGCACAATAAACCTGTATTTAGTCACACTATGTTGAATTCAAACAAATGACGACCCCGTGGAAATAAACTAGAAGAAACTCTCTGCATAAATGGAAGCTGTCTGATAAACTAATGCTATACATAAGTCGTTTTTCATTTTTTGGAACGGGTTCAATCGTCCAATGTGATATGTTCTTTCTCACCTAATGAAAAGCTGAATAGTGGGGGGAAGAGATCATGCATTCCGATGCGTTTAGAAATTTGTGGTTCGGTCAAGCGTTGGCCAACATGGGAGATGTGTTGTATATCGTAGGATTGATCTCTGTTATTTACAATATTACCGGATCCGCATTGTACATGACGGCAGTACCATTAGTGATCACCTATTCCAGGTTCATTAGCAGTGTGGCGGCGCCTCTTCTTTTGAATTCAACACAAATGAGGAGTTTGATCGCGTATTCTCAAATGGGAAAAACATTCTTTTTATGTTGTTTTTTATTATTCATGGTACTTCGCATGGAAAATGTCTGGTTCATTTTAGGGTGTGCAAGTATCATTTCATTTTTAGATGGATGGGCACTCCCTGCCAGGAATTCTTATGTTCCTTTTCTTGTGAAAAGAGAGGAACTGATGGGAGCGAACGGTTTTTTATCTACCGTTGATCGGACGATTCAATTTTCCAGCTGGGCACTGGGGGGGATGCTACTGGCTTTCATGGGCGAGATGAATCTGTTTATCGTCATCATTGTCTTGTTTCTTGCCAGTTCCCTGTTTATGTTGAAGCTGCCGGTTATCCCGAGTACCAGCTTGCAAGTGAGAAAGGTGTGGTGGCAGCAGCTTGGTGAAGGGTGGTCAGAAGTTAGTAAGAGGAGAGGATTAGTTCCTGTATTATGTATTTATGGGCTGGAGTCGATTTCAGGCACAGTATGGATTGCAGCTGTTTTGTATCTCTATGTCGATCTGCAACTTGACCGTGGGGTAGAATGGTGGGGGTTCATCAACTCCAGTTTCTTTATCGGTTTGGTTCTTGCTTCATATATGATTTTTAAGCTGCACGGCCTATTTTCAAGGCACAGATCAAAATGGCTTTCAATAGGCATGATGGTTACATCTGTTGTGACACTCGTCTTTGCTTGGAATGAGATGGCGATTATGGCTCTGGTTCTATCCTTTTTGTTTGGCTTGTTTGATCAACTGAAAAATGTGGTGCTACAGACGTATTTGCAGGAAAGTGCTCCACCAGAAGAACTCGGGAAGATCTATGCCGCCCAGGGAGCTTTAACCACTTTATTGTTCGGTCTTTCTTCCGTGGGGGTCGGGTGGCTGCTCGAAATACTAAGTATATCAATGATCTTTACTCTATCTTCACTCTTGCTGATGGGTACTGTTATCCCTGTGATGCTCCTGCAAAAGAGTTTCCGGACATAAGATTGCTGAAAAGGCTGCCACCCATAAAATGATGGAAGCAGCCTTTTTAGCAGCTTGTCGCCTCTTGCAAAGCCCTTCCGCTTTTGTTATTCTCCAGCTCCGCCGGGTAGTCCCTCGAGGTCATAAGGTAAGGACGCCAAAAAGGCGAAAATGCCGCCTTTACAACGCCCTCACCTTATGCTTGTCGCCTCTCCCAAAGCCCTTCCGCTTTTCTTTTCATCAAATCCTGATTGTCTTCATACATTTAGATAAGAGTATAAAGAGGGGGATGAAGATGAATTTAGAGGAACAAAGGCAGTTGCAGAACGCGATAGGGGAAATTACTGAGATTGCATCTGGGTTTGGGCTGGATTTTTATCCGATGCGTTATGAGATTTGTCCTGCTGATATTATTTATACATTTGGTGCCTACGGTATGCCGACCCGCTTTTCTCATTGGAGTTTCGGGAAGCAGTTCCATAAGATGAAGCTTCAATATGATTTAGGGTTAAGTAAAATTTATGAGCTCGTGATCAACTCGGATCCCTGTTATGCATTTTTATTGGATTCGAATTCCCTCATTCAGAATAAGTTGATTGTCGCCCATGTATTGGCCCATTGTGACTTCTTTAAAAATAATGTCCGATTCCAAAATACGAAGCGGGATATGGTAGAGAGCATGGCTGCTACGGCAGAACGGGTGAGAATGTATGAAATCGAACATGGAAAGCAGGAGGTTGAAAATTTCCTTGATGCCGTACTTGCTGTAGATGAGCATATTGATCCCTCACTCATGCGTCCAAAACTTTCTTGGTCAATGGATGATGTGGAGTGGGTGGAAGAAGATGGGATACATGCAACACCGTATGATGATCTATGGTCTTTGGATGAAAAGCCAAAAAGCAGGCAGAAGAAGAAAGTGAAGAAAAAGTTCCCTCCACAGCCTGAAAAAGATATTCTTCTATTCATTGAGCAGTACAGCAGGGAGTTGTCGGACTGGCAGCGTGATATCCTCACCATGATGAGGGAGGAAATGCTGTATTTTTGGCCGCAGCTGGAAACAAAAATCATGAACGAAGGATGGGCATCCTATTGGCATCAGCGCATCATCCGGGAAATGGATTTGACGAGTGGAGAGTCCATCGAGTTTGCCAAGCTGAATGCAGGTGTTGTACAGCCTTCCCGTACACAAATTAATCCGTATTACTTAGGACTGAAGATCTTTGAAGATATTGAAGAGCGTTTTAACAACCCAACAGAAGAGATGAAAAAGCGAGGGGTTAAAGAAAATTCCGGACGTGAAAAAATGTTTGAGGTGCGTGAAATCGAATCGGATATTTCATTCTTGCGAAACTATTTGACGAAAGATCTTGTAACAAGAGAAGATATGTATTTATTTCAGAAGCAGGGCAAGGATTACAAAATCGTCGATAAAGAATGGACTCATGTCCGGGATCAGCTGGTGGGTATGAGGGTCAACGGCGGCTTCCCGTACATCACCGTGAATGACGGGGATTATATGAAGAGCGGAGAGTTGTATTTAAAACACTGGTTCGAAGATGTTGAACTGGATATCAAGTATCTAGAAAAGGTATTACCTTATCTCCACCAGCTTTGGGGAAGACCGGTACACATCGAAACCCATGTGGAGAACAGAAAGATGCTGTTCACCTATGACGGAAGAAGCGTGCAGCGAAAGTATCTATAATGATCAAGAGTCGCTTTAAGGTGAGATCCATAAAGCGGCTTATTTTTTTCTATTTAAACAAAAAGGTTCTAAAAACGGGGACGGGCTTATACATACTAATAGAGGTGATTATAGACTTTAGGAGGTGATAAGATGGCCGATGTGGAAGTCTTTATCGGAGATTTATCAGACCGGACATTTCACTATGAAGGAGGGGACTGGAATCACAATTACCCAAAAAGGATCAGTCCATTTTTCCCGAAAGGGTACGATCTATTCTTCTCTCTGTTGGACGGGATATACCATAAAAAGATAGAAGGAAGACAAACGGATTGGGGAAGTCACACCTGTTTGATGTACCCGGATGAAATGCTGATGGTCTTGGAAGAATATTATAAGCGGGATATGGATCATGATCAGGTTCAACTGATATTTCACTTTATCAAGGAACTGGATCCTTATCAACAATATGGACTGGTCGCATGCGAGATGACATGATACAGAAAGGGACAGACTGTCACATGGAAATCTGTCCCTTTACATACTTACATGATTTCCTTTTGAAAAACGGGAGTTTAGTGTTTCGGTAAAAAACAAGAACGATTTCTGGAAAATGGGACTTTGAATGAATGTATAAATAAATGTGAAGATGAACACCGGGCCACCGAGAAGGAGTCCAATGAGTAAAACAGCACATTCACAAATGATACGCACCCTGCTGATGGATAAATGGGTCAGATCTGAAATAGTCAGCATAAACCCGTCCCGGGGTCCTGTGCCAAGGTGAGCCGCCGAATATAAACCACCGCCGATCCCCATCAAGATAATCGCTGATACGAGAAGGAGAACATCCGTAATGACGTTCGTTTGAGGTGGAAGCAAATCGAAATATAGAAAAAAGTCTACCAGTATGCCCACCAGCACGCCGTTCAGGATGGTGCCGATCCTGACATGTTTCCCTTTTAATATCAGTGTACATGTAATCAGAACCGCCCCCACAACGATGTTCCATGTCCCGATTGTAAATCCCAGCTTTTCATACATGGCGATGTTTAGTACATCCCATGGATGAATTCCCAGATACTGCACGTTGATGGACAGACTGATCCCATAGCTGAAAATGAGTAATCCAATTACAAAGTAGCTGATTTGCCAATAGATTTTCATCATGTCTCCTTTTCACTACCGTCATCCCTTAATAACAATATTTTACATCGAAAAGCTGAATGAAGATATGGGTAGTTTAATGAAAATCAAATAAAACGGATCAGGGTTCTGATCCGTTTAGTCTCGTTCTCTTTATTGAGCAGTATACCCGCCATCCAAGACAACGGCCTGACCTGTTACACCTTTTGCTTTGTCACTTGATAGGAAAATGGTGTAGTCTGCGATTTCTTCAACCGATAGTAATCTTTTTTGTGGAACGAGGGGATAAATAACATCCTCCAATACTTTTTCAAGCTCAACCCCGCGTGTGGTTGAAATATCCTGTAACTGGTTCCGGACAAGTGGGGTGTCCACGTATCCAGGGCAGAGGGCATTAACGGTAATACCATGCTCTGCACCTTCCAATGCAGAGACTTTGGTCAATCCGATTACTCCATGCTTGGCGCTGTTATAGGCTGCTTTACCGGCAAACCCGATTAATCCGTTGATAGAAGCCATGTTGATGATGCGGCCGAATTTTTGTTTTTTCATATGAGGAAAAGCAAATTTTGTTGCAATAAATGGGGCAGTGAGCATGATTTTGATCAGCAGCTCAAACTTTTCTATAGGAAATTCTTCAATGGGTGCCACGTGTTGAATGCCTGCATTATTGATCAAGACGTCAATTCGCCCATAGTGTTCTACCGTTTTATCGATTCCGGACTTCACTTCTTCTTCATTGGTAACGTCACATTTAATCCCGATAGCTTCGAATCCTCTGTCTTTTAATTCCTCAACCGCTTCATCAAGGCCTTCTTGATTGATATCAGAAAGAACTACCTTTGCACCATTTTGAGCAAAGTGCTCTCCAATTTCAAATCCGATGCCCCTTGCAGCACCGGTAATGAATACTACTTTATCGTTTACCATTTTTCATTTCCTCCTCGTTATTAATAAATTCCCATATTCGCCAGGATGATCGACACAATTTCTGCGATGGTGGGTATGAGCAAACCTACAACTGCAACGTCCAAATATGAATCTTTATGGGTCAGCCCTGTTACGGCAAATAAGGTCAGGAGTGCACCATTATGAGGCAGGATTGAAGCCCCTGATGAAATGGAAGCGATTCTGTGGAACGCTTCTGCACTGATGCCGCTCGTTTGAGAAAGCTCATAATATTTATCTCCCAGAGCCTCAAGGGCGATCCCCATACCTCCGGAGGCAGAACCGGTGATGGCCGCTAATGTCTGGACGGCGATAGCTTCTGAGATGACCGGATTTCCTTTGATGCCAAGGATCAATTTGGTTAACGTCTTGAATCCCGGGGCAGCCGTGACGACCGCTCCGAAACCGACGGCGGCACTCGTGTTAATGACCGCCATAACGGAGCCTTTTGCTCCACCATTCACGGCGGGAATGAATTTCTTATAATGCTTGAAGTTGATGATCAATATGGAAAGGATCCCTACCAGTAAGGCAGTCAGGATGTTCCACTTGAAAACATTCAGAGTGACGACGACAATGACAAGAGGGAGAAAAGATAAGTAGAAATTCGGAAGCTCTGATTCCTTGATCTCTTTCACGTCATTTCCACCTTTAGGCTCTGTGAACGTATCCCCTTTACTGGTGAACTGCTTTTGACGCCACCTTAAATAAAAATATCCGCCTGCCGCCATGATCAATCCACCGACGATACCAATGATGGGAGCGGCTGTTGGAGAGGTTTTGAAATAATCGATGGGTATTAAGTTCTGAATCTGCGGTGTACCTGGAATGGCCGTCATCGTAAACGTGAAAGCACCCAATACAAACGTCGGCGGCAATAGTTTCCGTGTGATATCCGCTTCTCTGAACATGGCAATAGCCAGGGGATAGATGGCAAATACAACAACAAATAAACTGACACCTCCATAGGTTAAAACCGCCGCTGCTATCAGAACCCCAAGAATGGCTCTATCTTTTCCTATTAAGTTTGTGATTTTAAATGCGACGGATTGTGCGGCCCCCACATCCTCCATCAGTTTTCCGAATATGGCTCCGAAAAGGAAAACGGGAAACCACTCCTTTGCGAAATCCACAAATCCGGTCATATATGTTTCTGTATACGCAGGCAGCAGGTCGAGACCGCTCATGACCGCCACTAATCCTGCTACCAGGGGGGCGATCCAAATAATCGACCAGCCTAAATAGGCCAAGACCATAAGCAGGATTAAACCAACAATGATGCTAGTCATAATTCACCTCTCCTAAATGTTTGTTGTTTATCTTTCCATTGTTTGAAATGAATTATTCCAGGCGGGGATTTGTTTCAGCTATTGTCTTTTTTTCTTGAAAACGAAACCATAATGAAAAGAACGAGTCGTCAAGTGGACTCGTTCTTTTCATCATGGCTATCATGTAACTTGGTTACTTCCAGATACAGGATGTGATGACCATCGATTTCCTTCACTCTGAAGCAGTACCCTTGTTCCTCGATTTTATCATTCAGTTTCACTTCGTATTTCTGGGTCAGGAACCATCCCCCGATTGTGTCGACCTCATCTTCCTCGATGTCAATCCCCAATAGATTATTGACATCTTCAATGAGCATGACGGCATCGAAGATATACTGATTTTCTTTAACCTGCTGCACTTCAGGTATTTCATCGATATCAAATTCGTCCCTGATCTCCCCTACGATTTCTTCAATGATATCTTCAACGGTAACGAGACCGGCAGTTCCGCCATATTCATCGAGGAGAACGGCCATTGTAGAGCGCTCTTTTTGAAGTTTGACGAGTAATGCCTGGATAGGAATGGTTTCAATGACACGAATCACAGGCTTGATAAAAGATGTCAAATCTTCATGTTCGGCCTTGTGATCGACAAGTGTGGTCAGAAGTTCCTTTACATTCACAATACCCAGGATATTGTCTTTATCCCCTTCCACGACAGGATATCTCGTATAACGTTCTTTCTTGATAATGGTAAGTGCTTCATCTATCGTCAATTCAGCGGACAAGGTCACAATATTGGTTCTTGGGACCATGATTTCTTTTGCGATTCGTTCGTCGAATTCAAATATTTTATTGACGTACTTAAACTCAGAGGAATTGATTTCCCCACTCTTATAGCTGTCGGATAAAATGATTCGAAGTTCTTCCTCTGAATGGGCAATTTCATGTTCAGAAGAGGGTTTCAAGCCGAATAACCCCGTAAGTACCCTTGCAGAACCATTCAGTGTCCAAATGAAAGGGTAGGCGATGCGGTAGAACCATATCAATGGTCGGGCGAATAATAGAGTGATTTTTTCAGCTTTTTGAATCGCAAAAGTCTTAGGAGCCAATTCGCCCACAACAACATGCAAAAAGGTGATAATGGAAAAAGCAAGCCCGAATGAAATGATACTGGTGATGGATGGATTCATGTCAAATTTTTCGAATAAGGGATGAAGCAGGGTTTCGATGGTCGGCTCACCCAACCATCCTAGACCAAGGGCTGTGATGGTGATGCCTAACTGACAGGCAGACAGGTATTCGTCTAGGTGGGAAATGACCCTTTTAGCCGCTATGGCGGTTTGATTTCCTTCAGATACCAGCTGATCGATTCGAGTGCTTCTGACTTTTACGATGGCAAACTCCGAGGCCACGAAAAAGGCAGTCAGTCCAATTAAGATAGCAACAAGAAATAAATTAAGTAGAATGTCCAATGGGCATAAGCCTATGAAGGGGAGTTAAGTTGCCCTTCTCGGCTTTTCACACCTCCTGAATAGAAAAGTCATGTTTCCGTAAAAAATGAGTGACGATAGCACTTGAAATTCCCATGCATTGAGTATATCCTTTTAAAAGTATCACATTCTTGTCCATGACCGAAAGTTCTCTCAGTGAGTACAATGTTTCTTAATGACAAAATGTTAATTGCTTTCATCATCAAGAATTGGAATGGACAACACAACCATTCAGGATGTGAATAGTTGGAAAGGAGAACGATTATGGCAGACGTTTTTAATCAAGAGTTTGTTGTAGCCCTTATCATTGCCTTTTCTGTTTATGTCATATTAAGAGGAATAGCCATTTTCTTCGGAAAGGCAGGAAAAGGTTATCTCGAAAATATCAAGACCGATTCCGGACGATTGTATCTGCAACTAATTGGCGGCTATTATATATTATCAGGCGTACTCGGCCTGCTTATTCCACGATTAGACTGGAAAACAGAAGACATTTATTTCGGTATTGCCACTTATGCGTTAACATCTGTGGTTTTCTGGGTTACCCTGGATCTCTTTATGAAAAGAGATCGTAAAAAACTTCAGCAAAATTAATATGTACTTCATTTAAGTCCCGGGCTTTGCCGGGGCTTTTTTTTTATAGCTTTTTACACCAGGTTGTTTCATTAAATCCTTTTATTAGGTGAAAATGGATAACATTCAAAAGAACGTTTGAACATTTTTGTGCTTTCTTTTATACTATATTCAAAAGGGCATTTGAATGTGAGGGGTGCAGTAGGAATGAAAGAGACAGAAGTGTGCCAAGTAGCATGTGTTGAGGATGAAAAGGTCAACCGCTTAAAATCAATGATCTCGACACAAAATAGCTTTAAGGTGGCCGAAATATTTAAGGCACTTTCGGATCAGACAAGAATGAAAATAGCCTATGCGCTAACCATCGAAGATGAATTATGTGTTTGCGATGTGGCCAATATCGTGGGTGCTTCAACAGCAACAGCATCCCATCATTTACGATTATTGAAAAAGCAGGGCCTGGCCAAATTCAGAAAAAGAGGGAAGCTTGTTTATTATTCACTGGATGATCATCATGTAAAACAATTGATTGAAATTGCCGTGGCGCATCAGATGGAGGTGGAAGAACGTGACAAGTAAACCTGCGCATAAGCATACTTACCGGGTCGAGGGCTTTACCTGTGCAGGCTGTGCAGCGAAGTTTGAAAAAAACGTTCAGCATCTTGAAGGGGTAGTAGACGCAAAAGTGAACTTTGGAGCGGCAAAGATTACTGTTTACGGCGAAACTACGAAGGAATCAGTAGAAAAAGCCGGGGCATTTGAAGGACTACGCTTAACAGAGGACGGAATGAAAAAGAAAACGGAAGAGAAAGAACCTTTCTATGCGAAATATAAGCATTTGCTTTATTCAGTGCTATTCATTTTACTGGCATATTCTTTTCAGGCATCTGGAATCAGCAACCATCAAATCCTTGCTACTCTCTCGTTCGCAGCATCGATTGTGATCGGGGGATATCGATTATTCAAAACAGGGTTTAAAAACCTTCTCCAGCTGGAGTTCGATATGAGAACCTTAATGACCATTGCCATTATCGGAGCGGCACTTATCGGTGAATGGGGGGAAGGGGCGATTGTTGTCCTTCTTTTTGCCATCAGTGAAGTCCTGGAGTCTTACTCCATGGATAAAGCCCGGGAATCGATTCGCTCACTTATGGACATTGCCCCTCCCCAGGCAGTTATCCTCCGGAATGGAAAAGAGTTGTCCGTTGATGCCGAAGATATTGAAGTCGGCGACATCATGGTGGTGAAACCAGGTCAGAAGATCGCCATGGATGGTGAGATTCTCGAAGGGTCATCATTCATCAATCAGGCAGCTATCACAGGAGAATCTGTCCCTGTTGAAAAACTTGAGGGTGATGCAGTTTTTGCAGGAACCTTAAACGAAGAAGGATATTTAAAGGTTAGAGTAACAAAAAGAATCCAAGACACGACACTTGCCAAGATCATTCATCTCGTTGAAGAAGCCCAGGGAGAGAGGGCGCCTTCTCAGGCATTTGTGGACGTCTTCGCTAAATATTATACCCCGATCATCATGGTCATCGCATTCCTTGTTGCCGTCCTTCCTCCTTTACTTTTTGGAGGAGAATGGGGGACGTGGGTGTATCAGGGACTATCCGTCCTCGTGGTAGGCTGTCCGTGTGCCCTTGTCATATCGACTCCGGTTGCCATCGTCACTGCTATTGGGAATGCAGCCAAAAACGGCATTCTGATAAAAGGTGGTGTGTATTTAGAGGAGTTAGGGCGATTAAAGGCTGTTGCCTTTGACAAGACAGGCACGCTTACAAAAGGAGAGCCAGTGGTGACTGATCTCGTCCGTTTAGGAGAGGTTCGCGAGGAAGAGCTGTGGATGAAGATGTCGGCACTCGAATTTCATTCCCAGCATCCACTTGCCCAAGCGTTCTTGAAAAAGGCGGAAGAACTTCATATTGAGTATAGGGACTGTGAGGTGTCTGACTTTCAATCCCATACCGGTAAAGGAATAAGCGGCCTAATTGAAGGCGAACGATATTTCCTTGGGGTAGATACATTCTTTACAGACCCTCTTTCTTCCGAAGTCGAGAAACTTCGGAGCGAAGGGAAAACAGTTATGGTGTTTGGAAGGGAAGGGACTTCTTTGGCTCTTGTCGCGGTGGCAGATGAAGTTCGGGAAACAAGCAGGGAAATCATCGACAGCCTGCATCAATTAGGAATCGAGCACACGATGATGCTGACGGGAGATCATGAAAATACGGCAAGGACGATTGAAAAAAGGATCGGGGTTAAAGAAATGAAGGCAGGCCTGCTGCCTGAGGAAAAATTAACCTTCATAAAGGAATACATGGGTGCCTATGGAAAAGTAGCCATGGTAGGGGATGGAGTCAACGATGCCCCCGCTCTTGCAGCCTCAAGTGTGGGAATTGCCATGGGGGGAGCAGGGACAGATACTGCGCTTGAAACAGCAGATATTGCATTAATGAATGACGACCTGACAAAACTTCCCTATATCATCCGCCTCAGTCGAAAGACCCTGACCATCATTAAGCAAAATATCTCATTTGCCCTCGGGATCAAGCTCCTTGCCTTATTACTGGTGATTCCAGGGTGGCTTACGTTATGGATTGCCATATTTGCGGATATGGGGGCAACACTGCTCGTAACATTGAACGGTCTGAGATTACTAAAAGTAAAGGACAGGAAGTGAGGGATGTCATGTGGGTCACGATCATAGCCACGGACACAATCAGAATAAAAAAGCGTTATTAATCAGCTTCCTTTTTATTTTCACTTTTATGATTGTGGAAATCATCGGTGGAATTGTCACCAACAGCCTCGCCCTTCTTTCAGATGCTGGACATATGCTGAGTGATGCAGCAGCCCTTGGGCTTAGTCTCGCAGCTTTTTATATAGGAGAGAAGGCTTCGGATAAAGGAAAGACTTATGGCTATAAACGATTTGAAATTCTTGCCGCCTTTATAAATGGCATCACGTTAATTCTCGTATCCCTTTATATTTTCTGGGAAGCATATCATCGTTTTATCGATACTCCGGCGGTTTCCCCGGCGATGATGGTGATCGCCTTCATTGGTCTCGCAGTAAACATCTTTGTAGCGTGGATATTAATGAGGGGAGATACAGAACATAACTTGAATGTTCGGAGTGCCTTCCTTCATGTACTGGGTGACATGTTGGGATCAGTTGGTGCCATTTCAGCAGGTATATTAATCTATTTCTTCAACTGGAACATGGCAGATCCCATTGCATCTGTCATCGTTGCCCTTCTCATCGTCGTTTCCGGATGGAGAGTGACAAAGGATTCCATCCATATCTTAATGGAAGGATCACCGAAAGAAATCGATACGGAAGAAGTGAATAAAAGCCTTTCTGCTATCCTGGGTGTCATTGAAGTCCATGACCTTCATGTGTGGTGCATCACATCTGATTTCACTGCCTTGAGCTGCCACGTTGTGGTGGAGGATGAGGTGAATCGGGATTCGATTTTATTGAGGCTGTCAACTTTGCTTCATGAGGAATACGGCATCCATCATTCCACTATACAAGTAGAGGGGAAAAGGATACTGGATGAACACCACCACATATGTACATGAGTCTGGTCAAGTTTCATCCGATGGGTTCATAGATGTTTAGTTCCTTCAAGGATTGGGGTATATCCTCAACTGGAGGGATGAGCATGTTACATCAAGAAAATAAATCGCAGAAACAAAAGACACCTGAATTAAAAAAAGACTTCTATATTCAACAATTATTAAGAATCGGCGTATATAAATACGTTGGTAAGCAGCTTTATGAATTACCCATGAATGAACTGCAAAATGTCTATCTTGAATATTATGTCGGCGAGGAAATAGCGAATTGATAAAGACGAACCTTATTAATAAGGGTCGTCTTTTTTGTGTGCCGCTTTAGCTTATTTTACGGGACGTCATGTCCCATGGACGATTGCAGGATTTCAAACCATTGGTCGTGGTTCAACGTGATCGACATGGAATCGATGGCATGCTGAATTCTTTCTTTTTTACCTGAGCCGACAATTGGCATAATACGGGCAGGATGATTGAGGAGCCATGCATACAGAATTTGATCAATACCCTTGGCACCTGTTTCTTCCTGGATTTTTTTCAATGTATGTTGAAGGCGTAACGATTTCTCGTCTTCCCCCCTGAAAATGGCCCCTCCGGCCAGTGGTGACCATGCCATGGGTGCGACACGCTTCTCCTGGCAAAAATGTAACGTTCCATCTTCGAAGTTTTCCAGGTTGTATGCTGATAGTTCAATTTGATTTGTGATCAATGGAAATGGTAAATACGATTGAAGCATATTCCACTGATGATCTTTAAAGTTGGATACCCCGAAATGACGGACCTTTCCTTCTTCTTTCAATTGAGTGAAAGCTTCGGCCACCTCTTCACCATTCATAAATGGATCCGGTCTGTGGATCAATAACAAATCAATGTAATCTGTCTTTAAATCCTGAAGGGAGTTTTCAACAGATGATAAAATATGTTTCTTGCTCGTGTTATAGTGATGTGTCCTATGTTCAGGACGGTTGTCTGAAGGCAGAACTATACCGCACTTTGTTACGATCTCCATTTTCTCACGTAGAGATGGTTCGAGGGCAAGGGCTTCACCAAACAGGGCTTCGCACGTATACGAGCCATAAATATCTGCGTGATCAAACGTGGTGATTCCGTTTTCAAGATTGTGCTTGATTAAGGAGAGAGTATCTTCCTTTGATTGTTTCCAGTCCGCAAGTCTCCACAACCCATGAATGATCCTTGAAAATGATAAATCTTCTGTCATTTGTATTCTTTGCATCAGCGCAACCTCTTTTCATATGGTATGTAGACAATCTTTCATAGTCATACTAACGTATATTACTATGTTTTGAAAGGAATTAACAATGATTGAACCTCTTCGGGAAATATTATTGAACTGGAAGGTCAATCCCTCCAGCATAGAAGAAGTGACCCTGCATCCGAACGTATATAGGGTGAAGAGTGGAAGTCAGACTTTTTATTTGAAGAACAGAAAGCATTCTACGGTACGGAAGCGGATGGAGGAATACCGGATTACTTCCTTTTTATTTAAGGGCGGCCTTAAGGTCGAGGTGCCGGTATTAACTCAATCCTTTCTGCCGTACGTACATCACAGAGAGGAATTCCACTCACTGTATCAGGCATTGGAAGGGAACCCTTTAAGGAGTTATTCCTTGCCTTCCCTAATGAATGTGGGAGAGTACATGTCACATTTGCATCAAGGATTGAGTGGAGATATGAATCTTCCCCCTATGGAAGAATGGAGAATCGATACCCAGTTAAGAGAGTGGATATGCAGTCAGGATGGTTCAACCATAGGAAAGTGGGGAAGAGGGTTTCTTGGTAGACTTGAAGAATGGTCTGCTTGTTACAGACAATTACCCCAAGGAATCGTTCATAGCGACTGTCACCCGAGAAATATCCTGATGAAAAGCGAAAAGGTGACTGGCATGATCGATTTTGAAAGGATACGGAAAGCCCCTCGAATAGCAGATGTCGGTTACTTTCTTTCAGGGGTGCTGAAAGATCTCCTGCAAGAAGGGGATGGCGAGTATGCAACATACATCCGTGCCTTCTTAAAGGGGTATGATTCAATGGGGGTATTAGCGCCAAGGGAGAAAAAACTTCTCCCATTTTTAGTCATTATTTTTCTTCTCAACTACACGTTTTATTATCATCAAAAAGGATATTCAGATGTAGTATCTGTCTATATCCCGTTCATTGATCATCTTTTCTATATGAACGAGTTTGATGAGGTTTTTCAGATTTAGGCATTTCGATAATAAATGCTTGAATCTCCATCTTTTCTGTGGCAAAGTAGGAAAGAAGATAACGTTTAATTTCATAGTACTAGTGTAGGGGGACCGGTGAGGCCGGTTGAGATTGTATCCTGACAGATACTGACCCTTTGAACCTGAACTGGCTCATACCAGCGTAGGAAACATTCTCTTAAACAATACTTGATCATGTTTAACGATGCGTCCCGGGCTGAAGCTTGGGGCGCTTTTTTATTGTGTCCCCCTGTCCGGCAGTCCTTACATTCAATCTCCCTGCAAAGTGAAGAATAGAGAATAAGCGTTACCGGTACATACAAGATTCGAGGAGGAAACATGATGAAAAAATGGTTAATGATCATTTGTACGATCTTTCTTTTAACTGCGTGCAGTGAAGGAGGAAATACGGAGGAGAAGGAAAACCTGAAAAAGGTATCCGTCGTCCTTGACTGGACGCCGAATACCAATCACACGGGTTTATACGTTGCCAAAGAAAAAGGATATTTTAAAGATCAGGGGCTTGATGTGGATATCATTTTACCTGGTGAGGCTGGGGCGGATCAACTCGTTGCTTCGGGGAAGGCCGACTTTGGAGTGGGCTATCAGGAGAGCGTGACACAGGCAAGGGTACAGGATGTTCCACTCGTGTCCATCGCTGCGGTCATCCAACATAATACATCCGGGTTTGCCTCACCCAAGGATAAGGGTATAACAACCCCGAAGGATTTTGAAGGAAAGAGCTATGGTGGATGGGGTTCCCCAGTTGAAAAAGCTGTCATGTCCTCGATTATGAAACAGGAAGATGCGGATGTGGAGAAAGTGGATTTTGTCAACATGGGAGATACAGATTTCTTCACCGCTGTTAAACGGGATGTTGACTTTGCCTGGATCTATTATGGATGGACAGGGATCGAGGCAGAACTTCGCGGGGAAGAATTGAACATGATGTACGTGAAGGATTATTCTGAGAAACTGGACTATTATACTCCGGTCCTCACGACAAATGAAAACATGATAGAATCTGACCCGGAAATGGTAAAGGCATTTCTTAAAGCAACATCAGAAGGCTATCAGTTTGCCATCGACCATCCGAAAGAGGCCGGTGAGATTCTTCTGCAGGCAGCTCCTGATCTAGATGAAGAATTAGTGATGAAAAGCCAGGAATGGCTGGCGCCTAAATATAAGGATGATGCTGAGAGATGGGGGGAGCAAAAGCTTGATGTCTGGGCAAACTATGCTCAATGGATGCATGATAACGATCTGCTAGATAAAAAGCTGGACAGTGAAAAAGCATTTACAAATGAATTCCTACCAAACTAAGAGGTGAATAAAATGGGGAACGCACTCGTAAGCATACAGATCATCCCGAAAACAAAAAATGGGGAAGATGTCATACCATATGTGGATGAAGCCATCGCAATCATTGATAAATCAGGAGTCCGCTATGAAGTCCATCCCCTGGAAACGACGATGGAAGGGGATATGGCTGATTTATTCAAGGTGATAGAAGAGATGAATGAACGGATGGTTGAGATGGGGAGCTCAAACGTCATTTCTCAGATCAAGGTTTTGTATCAGCCTGCAGGTATTGCTATGAACCAATTAACGGAGAAGTATAAAGGATGAAATCTTGGATAGCGAAAGGATGGAGACCCTTCTTGGTCCTCATCCTTTTATTCGTCATTTGGGAAATCGTCATCAGAGTATTTGAGGTGCCTGTTTGGCTGTTACCTTCCCCTTTAGACATTTGGACCGAAGGAGTTGAGTCTTGGTCACAATTTAAGGGGCATCTTCTATCCACTACCTTCCTTACAATAGGGGGATTTAGCATCGGGTGTACGATCGGGATTGTGACTGCCGTAAGCCTGCATCTACTGCCCAAAGTCAGGGAAGCGATTTTCCCCCTCATGATCGTATCACAAAATATACCGATCATCGTCTTAGCTCCCTTACTTGTCATTTGGTTCGGGTTTGGACTATTGCCAAAGATCATCGTCATCACATTGATTTGCTTTTTTCCTTTAGCTGTTTCTGCTTTGGATGGATTTAGGCAGACGAACGATGAATACATTCTATACATGAAAATGGCGGGGGCTACGAAAGGTCAAATCTTTCGAAAGGTTGAATGGCCCCATGCGCTTCCTTCCATTTTCTCAGGTTTGAAGATTTCAGCTACCTACAGTGTGATGGGTGCAGTGATATCCGAATGGCTGGGTGCCCAAAAAGGAATAGGTGTTTACATGACACTTGCCTCATCATCTTTCAGGACAGACAGAGTATTTGTGGCCATATTTATGATCATGCTGCTCAGCCTGCTGTTCTTCGGGATCATCCTATTAATGGAGAAAGTCATGATTAAGTGGAATAAAAAGGAGGACAAGTAATATGGCGACCTTATCAATTGAAAATATGTCTAAATATTTTGATGGGGAACTGATCCTTGATCAATTGTCCATTCGTGTCGAAGACGGGGAATTTGTCTCGATCCTCGGTCCTTCCGGCAGTGGTAAGAGCACGCTGTTTCATGTGATCGGAGGATTGTTCACACCAGATTCTGGAGATATACGTTTAGATGACAGGTCCATTAACGGTCAGAGGGGAACGATCAGCTATATGCCTCAAAGTCCGTCCCTCCTCCCATGGAGAACGGTGACTGAGAATGTGATGCTCGGTCAGGAGTTGCACGGGAAAAGAGATAGGGGGAAAGCTCTGGACATGATTGAACGGGCCGGATTAAAGGGTTATGAGGATGCATATCCTGATGATCTTTCCGGGGGTATGAAGCAAAGGGTGGCTTTCATTCGGGCCCTCGTCAGTCCACAATCCTTTTTATGTCTCGATGAGCCCTTTTCAGCCCTCGATGAATTCACACGGTTGGACATGCAGAAATGGCTCTTATCCATTTGGGAAGAAGATTTGAGTTCGGTCCTGTTTGTCACCCATAATATAGACGAAGCCCTCTTCCTTTCAGACCGGATCATCGTATTGTCGACCCGTCCAGCCCGGGTGCAAAAGGAGTTCAAAGTACCCTTTCCACGTCCAAGGGACAAAGAGATCCTCTTAACGGAAGAGTTCCTGAAATGGAAAACGGGCATTTTTGAGGAGTTGTCTCAATTTGTTTAAACCCTCATTGATTGATGCCCATATCCATTTGGACATGTACAAGGCTGAAGAGCGCGAAAAGATTCTCCGCGAGCTTGATCTTTACGCAATAAAGGCCCTTATTTCTGTCTCCTGTCATATCAGGTCATCGAGACAGAATGTGGAATGGTCGAAAAGAGATGAGCGGATCAAGGCAGCTGCCGGTTTTCACCCTGAGCAGGAACTCCCCTCTGATGGAGAAGTGGCAGAGCTTCTAACATTTATAGAGAGGCATCACAAGGAGCTGGTGGCAATCGGGGAAATAGGACTGCCTTATTATAAAATGAAAGAAAATCCGGAAATCGTCATCCATCCTTATATGGAGCTGCTGGAACGGTTTCTGGTCCATTCCAAGAAGGTGAGTAAACCTGTCATCCTTCATGCGGTGTATGAGCATGCATCAATTGCATGTGACTTATTAGAAAAGCATTCCGTAGAGAAAGCTCATTTTCATTGGTTCAAGGGAGACGGTGCGACTATTGACAGAATGATTGAAAATGGCTATTCCATCTCCATTACCCCGGATGTCCTTTATGAAGAAAACATCCGAGAGCTTGTGAAAAGGTATCCGATGGACGGACTTATGGTTGAAACAGATGGACCTTGGAGATTTGAAGGGGTGTTTCGGGGCAGGATGACCCATCCGGGAATGATGCATAACACAATTGAAGCAATCGCCGTGTTAAAGGGGATTCCTGAGGCAGAAGTATATAAACAAGTTTATCAAAACACATGTGACTTCTATGAGATATAGATAACGGGATTCCCTTGCTATTGGAGGGCAGAGAAGTTTTTTAGTAAGGCTCTATACGCAGACAGGCATGTAAAAGGGGAAGTGGGGAAACGTAAAGGGACTCCTATCCTTAAGAAGAAATAAAGTTTACGAATACCGCCTTTTATAAACATCTTTTACCATCATAAATATGAGGGAGATAGCGAAAAATGATAGTAATGACGTTTAGAAAAAGGTGAAAAAGATGGAATTGAATGATCAATATACACCCTATCAGAAAGGCGATGTGGTCTACGTGATCTACCGGAATCCACATACGCAAAGTGTGGCGAATATTCAGGAAGCCGCGGTTGTGCACAATCCGGAGAATCCCGATGAATTGGCGCTGTTCTTGTATGAAACCTATTATCCGTTAACACACGAAATAGCCGTCTATTCTTCAGAAGCCGAGGCCGAACAGGCCTACTCTCAATCCTTCGGGGGCCTAGAGGAGGAATAAATCATGGTTAAACCGTTCGTGCCGCAATTAGTCTATTTTGAACCGAATGCCCTGGATTATCCTCTGGGAAAAGAGCTTAAAGAAAAATTCGAGAAAATGGATGTGGAAATCCGCTACACAACATCGCATAATCAGGTTCGTAACCTTCCGGGGGACAATCATTTTCAGAAATACCGGATTGCGAAATCCACATTAGTGGTTGGAGTCAGGAAGACATTGAAGTTCGATACCTCAAAGCCCTCGGCTGAGTATGCCATCCCATTTGCAACCGGATGTATGGGGCACTGTCATTATTGCTACCTGCAAACAACGATGGGGAGTAAACCATATATACGAACGTATGTGAATGTGGATGAAATCTTCGAATCGGCAGACCGGTATATTGAGGAAAGGGCACCGGATTTCACCCGGTTTGAAGCTGCCTGTACCTCTGACATTGTTGGGGTGGACCATCTGACTCATACGTTGAAACGGGCAATCGAGCATTTTGGTGAATCTGAATATGGAAAGCTCCGTTTTGTGACGAAGTTTCATCACGTAGACCATTTGCTTGATGCCAAGCATAATGGGAAGACCAGATTCCGCTTCAGTATCAATGCCGATTATGTTATAAAGAACTTTGAACCAGGTACATCGCCTTTGGATAAGCGTCTTGAGGCAGCCGGAAAGGTTGCGAGAGCAGGATATCCATTAGGCTTCATCGTCGCTCCGATTTATATCCATGAAGGGTGGCAGGAAGGGTATAAAGAGATGTTTGAGCATCTTGAGGCCCATCTGCCGGAAGAAGCGAAGAAAGATTTGACCTTTGAGTTCATTCAGCATCGCTTCACCAAGCCGGCTAAGAGAGTAATCGAGAAAAATTATCCCATGACGAAGCTTGAATTGAACGAGGAAGAACGGCGTTACAAATGGGGGAAATATGGAATCGGAAAGTATATTTATCAGAAGGATGAGGAGCAGGATATTAAAGATCATCTTTACTCCTATATGGAGAAGCACTTTCCAAAAGCGAAATTGGAGTATTTCACATAAAAAAATGGACTGATTACTTTCATGCATCGTAATCAGTCCTCTTAATGCAGTTGCGGGAGTAAGATTTCAAGCTCTTTTACCCTTTGGGCAATCTCATCGCAAATCTCCTGATAATGAACCCATTCTTCGATTCGTGTCTTCGAACGTTTACGAGGATTAGGCAGGTCCCAGTAGATTACTTTTTCATCGAGTTCAGAAGGGAATTCTATCTCATCGTCGTATTCTTTATCCTGTATCGCTACAATAACAGAGGCTTCGCCCAATTCTTCCATCTCAATACTTGAAAGCGGTAAGGAAGTAATATCAATACATAACTCTTTCATTGCCAGGACGCTGAATTCAGCGCGGTTCCCTGAAACCCAGCCGGCACTTTTGAAAGACCAATTTGAAACATCCAGTTTCCCTGCCCAACCTTCAGCCATTAGACTGCGTTGTTGACTACTTGAAACAAAGTAGACTGTTTTATTCATCTTCAGAATGTTCCTTTCTATAATCATGCTGTTATTACTATTTACCCAATTGCGTATGGTTTAATCCCTGTATGAAGAAAGAAAAGATTGGAAATGATTCTGCAGGTAAATAGAATCATCTGTTTTCCACAATTTATGGGAATGTGGTTTGATAATTAGTAAAAATGATTTAAATTCTTGTTAAACTTCTTTAATTATTAAAAAAATCAGTATAATAAAGGAGCGGGAAATGAAAATAGGCAGGAAGGAAGCAGGGCGTCGTTTTTAGAAGGTCGACTTACAGAAAGAAAAAGCATGGTTTAACAAGCCATCATTAAGGGTAAACATTTTTTAATTATTTTGTGTTTTATGGGGAGGTACATCTATGAAATTTAATTTAACAACCAAGATCATCATCGCCCTGATACTGGGGGCCATCGTAGGGTTATTATTGAATATTTTTGCAAAAGATATATTTGATATATTAGATCCTTTTCTTTTTACACCGTTAGGGAAGATCTTCCTTAACCTCATCAGCATGCTTGTTGTGCCGATTGTATTCCTATCCATCGTTCTTGGATCGGCGGGTCTTGGGGATCCGAAGAAATTAGGAAGAATCGGAATGAAAACCATTGTCTTCTTCCTGGTTACAACCTGTATTGCCATCGTAATCGGATTATCCCTTGCCAATGTCATCGATCCTGGCATGGTGGAGGGAATCGATAAGGCACAATCGGAAGGGTTTGAAACGAAAGAAGCTCCACCGGTAGGGGAAACTCTCATGAACATCATTCCGAAGAATCCTCTTACTGCCATGACAGAAGGGAACATGCTTCAAATCATTGCGTTTGCCATCTTCATCGGATTTGGCTTGACGGCATTAGGGGAGAAGACGAAAGGCATATTGAAACTTGTGGAACAGGGTAATGAATTGATGATGTATCTTGTAACGCTTGTGATGAAATTTGCTCCATATGGAACGTTCGGCTTAATTGCTTCTGCCATCGGAAGTCAGGGGTTCGGTGCATTGAAGGCGATGTGGCTCTATTTTGTAGTCGTGTTGGCTGCACTTCTCATTCATGCTATCGTCACTTATGGTGGGACAATCCTCCTGCTTGCCAGGAAGAATCCAATATGGTTCTTTAAGAACTTCAGCCCGGCGATGAGTGTTGGATTCAGTACATCAAGCAGTAATGCGACACTTCCTATTTCCATGGATGTTGCCCAGCAGCGCTTAGGAGTATCGAAATCGATCAGCTCTTTCGTTCAGCCCCTAGGCGCTACCATCAATATGGATGGAACAGCAATTATGCAAGGGGTTGCGACGATCTTCATCGCTCAAGTGTATGGTGTCGACCTTTCACTGGAGCAATTGATCACCGTTGTGTTAACAGCTGTACTGGCCAGTATCGGAACAGCCGGGGTTCCCGGTGTCGGGCTGATTCTTCTAGCCATGGTATTAAGCAGTGTGAATCTGCCGGTTGAAGGAATTGGGTTGATATTAGGGATTGACCGTCTCCTTGATATGGCAAGGACATCCATCAATATATCAGGGGATGCAGCCTGTGCGTTATTTGTATCTGAATCTGAGAAAAAGCGTACCATCAAGGAACAAAGAGGAGAGGCTTAATCCTTGCCTACTACTGAAACGAGTCCATGACAGAGATGTCGTGGACTCGTTTTGCATGTCAGAATCTTTTTATTTGATGTCATTATATCGTTCAAGTGCCCTTTTTCTGGCAGAGGCGTGATCGACGATTGGATACGGATAACTTTCTCCCATCCTGATACCTGCCTCATCAAGAACCTGGGTTGGGGCTTCTGAAGGCTTGTGAATGTATTTGCTGGGTAGAGAACGCAGCTCCGGAATCCACATCCGTATATAAGACCCTTCTCGATCAAACTTTTCACTTTGAAGAGTAGGGTTGAATATTCGGAAGTAGGGAGATGAATCAAGGCCGGAACCTGCCACCCATTGCCACCCCATTGAATTATTTGCAAGGTCTGCATCAATCAGTGTATCAAGAAACCATTTGGCCCCCTTCTGCCATGGAATCAGCAAGTGTTTGGTCAGGAAGGATGCTACGATCATTCTTACCCGGTTGTGCATAAACCCTGTTTCCCACAATTCCCTCATGCCTGCATCTACGATTGGATAGCCCGTCTTCCCCTTAATCCATCGTTCCCAATGGTCTTCATCGTGATGCCAACTGAAATTTTCGAATTTTTCATTAAGGGGTTTTGAAGAGGATTGAGGGAAATGAAGCAATACGGCGTAGGAGAAGTCTCTCCAGATTAATTGTTTGATGAAGGGTTCCACTTCTATGGTATCTTCTCTTTCCTTGAGTGTATGATACAAGCTTCTCACAGAGATGACTCCAAGTGCTAAGTATGGAGATAAGGTTGAATGGTGCCCTTCAGCAGGGAAGTCTCTTCCAGCAGAATAGTCCTCGATGCTTTTCTTTAAGAACGTGTTAAACCTCTTAATCGCAGCTTCTTCCCCTGGATCCCAGATGCTTTCCATTATCGTGTACCAGGGAGTGGGGGGGATGAGATCGAGATCCTTCAAAGATAGTCCATTTCCAATGTCTGGGACTTTCATTGTTTTTACTGAGGGTACTGGTTTCGGGATGGCTTCCTTCTTTATTGAATGATAAAAGGCCGAGTATACTTTATATGGAGTGTCGTCCTCTTTCTTGATTTTCCATGGGGGAAGTAGTAATGTCCCTTCAAACGTTTGTACCTCAGTACCTTTAAGGGATAGGTCCCGGGCTAATGATAAATCCCTTTCATACACGTCCGGGTCGTATACACGATTCCAGTATACGGCTTGTGCTTTGGTGTTACTTACCCATTGTGGAAGAACCTCTTCCACTTTGCCTTTATCCAGCCACAATCGTCCATTTACTGAGTGGAGAGATGCTTGAAACGATGATAAATTCTGATGTAGCCACCACTTTTTCGCTTCTCCAATTGGGAACTGGGAAGTTTGTTCATCCAGGATATATAAAGGAATCACGCTTCCTTCTTGAGAAGCTTTATAGAGAGCGGGATGATCGTGAATTCGAAGATCCTCGCGTATAAGGACAATGATACGTTTTGTCATGAGTGAATCTGCCTCCCGTAAAGTAGGTTTTGTCCATTCTTACCCTAAAGTATAGTAGAGTGGACGTGCTGATACAAAAAAATGGATGGGCTCAATTGTGAGAGTATTTCAATCTTGAAATGGTGGAAAAAATGGTGTAATATTACACTATATGAAAAATAAGGTGTGAATCGATGACGAAAGAAGAAATCATTTTAATCATTTCAGATAAAATGCGACTTATACGCACAGAAGCAGGATATACCCAAGACAAGATGGCAAATATCATTGGACTATCCAAAAAAACCCTTGTCCAGATCGAAAAGGGGAGGGTCATGGCCAGCTGGACAGCCGTTATAGCGATTTGTGCATTGTTTAAAGATAGTGAAACCTTAACCGCCAGTATCGGAGGAGAGCCTCTTGAAATTATCGAAACAATCGCGAGAGAAGGAATGGATTATCGAAAAGAAAAAACGTTAGGTGGGAAGGTCTGGTGGAGAGATGTAAAGAAGAGTGAAGACTACATCCTTCAACAAAATCTCTTCAGTCAACACTTTCGAATTTTGGACATCGACGATTACCGGATCTATAGCAGCTTTGACGAAAAAAACGCCCATAAACGATTTGATGAATTAATGGGTGAATAGCTTGCAAGAAGAAAGAGAGGGACGAACCTTTAATAGGTCCGTCCCTCTGTCTTTCTGGTATCTATTTAACAACCAGAACGCTTGATTCGCAGTTTTGAGTGACTTTTTCACTGACGCTTCCGAGTACCCATTTTTTCATACCGGACTTTCCGCTGTTTCCAACCACTACAAGATCTGCCTGAATTTCTTTTGCGTATTCACATATTCTTTTCGCTTCCGACCCGGAGAGGTGAATATAGTCAGCCTCGACTCCGTAAGTAGAAAGCTTTTCTTTGGCGTTTTGTAAGAAAGAATGTGTAGAGGCAGGCGTTTTGATTTCCTGGCGCTCGACACCGGACGAATGGATTTTGTTATCAGGTGAGACTGATAGATTCCCCATATAGTTATTGTCAAAGCCTGGTGAAGTATCCGCTATCGCATGGGTGGGCGTATAGTTGTCACGGGATTCATTGGCGACTTTTTCATCTGAAACATGTAGCACGGTTAAGTGTGTATTTATAGAATCTTTTATTAGTTTCTGCACATGATCTAACGCTTTCTTGCTTCCATCTGTCTCATCATAAGCTAGTAAAATATGTTTATACATCTAGATCACCTCAACATTGGAATACTATTTGTTTACCCGAAAAACTATTTTTTAATCTTTTTTATAAAAATCCCCAAAAACAGGAAGGTTCATTCGAAGTATTATGGAAATACAATCTGCTAAGGAGAGAAAAGATTATGGATAGAATGCATCCGATCATCAGGCAATGTATCCATCAATTGACAGAAATCGAATCAGATGAGAAGACGCGTCAAATTGTGTATATGTATTTAAAGTCACTTCAGTCTCTGTACGAGGAAGATTCCCAGGAAGAAATAGACCCAATGATCCGTAAATGCATTCAGCATTTGAAGGTAATCAATGCTGATGATCACACCTGTGAAATCGTGATTCAACATATAAACGCATTGAAGGAATATGGGGATAGGGAGGAAAGGTTTGATCCGCCTGCATCATCATTTCCTTATCATGACACCCATAAAATGTTGTTTTGAAATATGTTTTTTTCTCATATGAGTTAAAAATAGTATAGAATACACTGTGTTTACAATAGAAGAAAGAGCAGAACGGGGGAAGAACCGTTCTGCTCTTTCGTTAGCTACTATTCATATAATGGCGGGAATCGTGTTTGCACGAGTGGTCGATTACAGCATACTGATAATCCAACCAATGACCACAATCGCTCCAATGACCATTAAGATCGTACGTACCATGAAAATCACCTCGACTTATCGTATCAATGAAAGTTACTTTGTATTACTAACCGGTTAATGCTACGTTACCCTGTTAACGAATAGACAAAACCTTCTCCATGTTATTATTTAACCAGGTCACTCCTTCAGGGGATATTTCTGTCCCTGTCCTTCCCCTCTGGATATGTACATACCCTAAATCCTTGAGTTCGTTCAATCTTGTTCTGATCTGTTGAATGGATAGGGGGGTGGAACTCTTTTCAAGGGCAGAGTAGATCTTTTGTCTGCTTGACCGCTTTCCTTTTTCTAAGAATTGCATCAATGCCGAAAGGATGTTAACATACTCCTCGGTTTTAGATAGAGAGATGGTCGGAATGGAAAAGGTATCCTTAGTATGTTCCCTTGCTTTAAGATTATGATCATTTTTAGGTAACTGATGAATCGTCAACCTGTTTTGGTCTGCGACAGTGATCATATACAGCAAGGTGTTCTTCAGTTCACGTATATTCCCGCTCCAAGGGGCTTTCCTCAATGCATCTAACACAGCCCCGTCAATGGTGGTGAGGTTGCGTTGCTCCATTCGAAGAAAGTTTTCAATGAGAAGGGGGATATCTTCACTTCTATCCCGGAGACTCGGCAGCAGCAAGGAGAGGACTTTCAGGCGGTGATAGAGGTCTTCCCGAAATGTGCCTTCTTTGATTAAGGATTGGAGATCCTTGTTCGTAGCTGCAATGATCCGGACATCAACGGGAATATTTTTGTTCCCGCCAATCCTCCTCACCTCCATTTCCTGAAGCACCCTTAGAAGCCTCGCCTGCAGCTTGAGACTGATATCCCCAATTTCATCAAGAAAGAGGGTCCCGCCGTCAGCTTGTTCAAATAGTCCCTTTTTTCCTCCCTTTTTGGCTCCGGTAAAGGCGCCGTCCTCATAACCGAATAATTCACTTTCCAATAAGTCTTCAGGCAATGCGCTGCAGTTGACGGCAAGATAAGGACTGTTTTTTCGGGATGAATGGTTGTGCATTGCGCTGGAAAACAGCTCTTTCCCCGTACCGGTTTCTCCATAAATCAAAACGGGCAGCTCGCTCTGAGCCAGTTTCTTGGCAATCATTTTTGTCTCATGAATGATGTCACTTTTACCAAGGATACTGTCAAACGTATATTTTGCAATATAGCCCCTTCGCTGAAGCTCCCGTTTTCGGACCTTTTCCATCTCAATGGACTCTTCGAGGTCTTTAAATGTTGCTACGATCACTCCTTCAGCCTTCAGTCGGAATCGATAAACCATGACATTCTGCTGACGAAGAGTGAAATATTGTTGATCTTCATCCTGACTGGAAGTCAAAAAGTGATTGAGCTCAATATTCTTGAACACTCTGTTCAGTTTTTTTCCTTTCGCATGGGCAGCTGTAATTCCCACCATTCGTTCCAGCACTTCATTGAATACGGTAATTTCACCGTCTTCCTGGAACGCGAGGATACCATCATTTACACCATCGACTACTTTATTTAAAAATTTATTTAACGTCTTCGCCCTTCGATTGATGGCTCCCAGTTTTTGACTGAGCTCTATAATCTTTCTCGTGTATCGATCGGTGATATCAAAGGTTAATTGCTCTGATAATTGAAAATGATAGATGATTTTCATGATGGTATTCAAGTCGATGAGCCGTACACCGATATCGATTTTTTCGGGGATGGAAGCAGGAATGCTTGCGGTTTCTCCAGGTGATATCGCAATATTGATTTGTCCAGGGTAGTCTCCAGGGGGGGCATAAGGGATGTACTCAACATGATCGATTCCCAAACGCTTGAGTGTAGAAACAGCTTCACGGGCCGTTTCAATGAAGTCATTCGCATAGAGTATCTTCTTCCCCGGTGGTAATTCGAAAATTCTATCAATGTATTCGTAGTTCACGGTTCGGCGGGCTTTAATGATTGTGCAGGAATCAAAATCAATATATTCCTTCACTTCAGGTGCAATCAATTCAGAAGAATAAACAATCAATTCACCTGTGAAATAGGTTGGTATTCCTTCATCACAAGCATAGCTGTTAATATTGATCAGTTCACCGAATACGGATTGTAATTGCTCCTTCAGGGCTCTCTCTGTTTCCTTTGTTCCAGCCAATAAAATTAATTCTCGTTTCATATGTCTCCCCCTTATGGATTAATTGGTTGATGAGTGGTTTAATGGTTAAATGTATTCTAACCGATAATAACCATTATTGCACCTGAAGTTTGTTTTTTCTGATAATTCCAATTTGGCACGGAACTTGCATGTATCTATGTGAAGTAAATCATACAAACGGGGGGAAAGAAATGGAGAGAGAACAAAAGGCCTGGAAAGTACCGCATACATTTATTATTGTTTTCTTTGTTGTACTTGCAGCAGCACTATTAACGTATGTCGTTCCGAAAGGGCAATTCACGACAGAAGAAATCACTTTCATGAAAGATGGAGAAGAACAAACCAAAACGGTTTTGAATCCTGATTCATTCAGTTATGTAAAGGACGATGATGGAAATCTGGTTAGAGAAGGAACAGGACTTTTCGAACCGGGTGGCGGTATAGGATTCCTTAATTATGTGTTTGAAGGTCTGGTATCGGGGGATAAATGGGGATCAGCTGTTGGTGTGGTAGCCTTTATCTTAATCATTGGCGGGGCATTTGGTATTATCATGAAGACCAGGGCCATCGAAGAAGGAATCCTAAAGGTGATTGAAAGGACCAAAGGAAAGGAATCCCTGATCATTCCCATTATGTTCTTCCTTTTCTCTTTAGGTGGAGCGGTGTTCGGGATGGGGGAAGAGGCCATCGCCTTCGCCATGATTCTCGTCCCCATCATGATTGCGATCGGATATGATGCCATAACAGGGATCATGATCACCTACGTGGCCACCCAAATCGGTTTCGCCACATCCTGGATGAATCCATTCGGAGTGGCTATTGCCCAAGGTGTTTCAGGTGTACCGGTTCTTTCAGGAGCAGGCTTCCGCATTGTCATGTGGATTGTCTTTACACTAGTGGGCATCATTTATACATGGAGATATGCCCAGGCAATCAGGAAAGAACCGAAACGAAGTCTTTCTTACGCTTCTGATGAATATTTCCGTAAAGAAGGAAAAGTGCAGGACTTGAATACCAAATTCACTTTGGGTCATTCACTTGTCATTTTAACGGTTGCAGCAGGTATTGCCTGGATCATTTGGGGAGTAGTGGAACATGCCTACTATATTCCTGAGATTGCCAGCCAATTCTTTACAATCGGGTTGGTCGCAGGGATCATTGGCGTTCTGTTTAAATTGAATGGAATGTGTTGGGATGATATAGCAGAAGGTTTCATCGAAGGAGCAAAGGATTTATTGCCGGCTGCATTAGTTGTAGGGATGGCAAAAGGAATCGTCATTATCCTAGGCGGGGATTCACCTGACGCACCGTCTGTATTAAATACGATGTTATATGGTGCAGGACAGGTGGTTGGAGATTTTCCCGAAGCTATTTCTGCCTGGTGTATGTATATATTCCAGTCTGTATTCAATTTCTTTGTAGTATCCGGATCAGGTCAAGCCGCTTTAACAATGCCTTTGATGGCTCCACTTGCAGATATCGCCGGAGTGTCACGTCAAGTAGCAGTCCTTGCTTTCCAATTGGGGGATGGATTAACCAATATCCTCGTTCCGACTTCCGCCGCCTTACTGGGCACACTTGGAGCAGCCCGACTCGATTGGGGGATATGGGCTAAATTCATTATGAAATTCATGCTCATTCTATTCGTTCTGTCATCGATCTTTGTGATTACGGCGACATTGATCGGTTTTTAATTGATCCATCGTGGGTAACCTTATCGCAAGGTTCCCCACGATAATATGCACTAAGAAATGAAGGGAGCAAACATCATGCTGACATTAATTCAAAACGGAGAAGTTTATGCTCCAGAGTATCTAGGGAAAAAGGATCTATTAATAGTAGATAATAAAATAGGTTTTATAGAAGATAAGATTGAACCACCCCATCAATTTGTGGATATAAAGATTGTGGATGCAACAGGTAAATATGTTGTACCTGGATTTATAGACTCACATGTACATATTATGGGTGGCGGAGGCGAAGGGAGCTTTCGCACAAGAACACCGGAGATCCAATTGACTCAGGCCACGCTTGCCGGCATCACGACCCTTGTCGGAGTAATCGGTACAGATGGAACGACGAGGACCATGGCAAGCCTTGTAGCGAAAGCGAAGGGTCTTGAAGAGGAGGGGATTACCTGCTACGTGCAAACCGGTTCTTATCAAGTTCCATTAAAAACTCTTACTGGTAAAATAGAAGACGATATTATATTGATAGATTCTATCATCGGAGTGGGAGAAGTGGCGATTGCCGATCACCGCTCATCTCAACCCACCGTGAACGAGTTGGCGAAGATTGCTTCCGCTGCCCGGATCGGTGGCATGCTGTCAGGCAAATCGGGGATCGTCAATGTTCATGTAGGGGATAGTCTTGACCATTTAAAGCTTCTGGAGGAAATAGTCGATACAACGGACATTCCAATAAAGCAGTTCTATCCAACCCATATCAACCGAAATGCCCATCTGTTTGAAGCAGGGATTCAATACGCTCAAAGAGGCGGTTATGTCGACTTTACGACGAGCACCATCCCTCAATTTCTTGAAGATGGAGAAGTGAAATCCAGCAAAGCGCTAAAACGGATGATCGATGCAGGTGTACCGGTGGAACAAATCACATTTACTTCGGACGGACAAGCGAGCCTTCCTGATTTTGACGGGGACGGAGAATTGGTGGGATTACAGATCGGTCAGGTGTCGAGTCTTTACTCTTCAGTGAAAGACGCCGTCCTGGAAGAAGGCATCCCATTGGAAGTTGCGTTGAAAGTCATTACCACAAATCCTGCAAAAATCCTGAAATTAAAGCAAAAAGGTCATGTTGTTAGGGGGAAGGACGCCGATCTCGTGCTGTTGGATAAGAATACCCTGGAAGTAAACACGGTGTTTGCCAAGGGGAAAACAATGGTAGAAAACGGGAAAGCGATTGTGAAGGGGACGTTTGAATAATTGATTGGTAAAGAATAGCTTGGAGCCTTTTGGCTTTGGGCTATTTTTTTGAATGAGTAAGGGTATAAGAAGGTATGAACGGCTATCGGCAACATTCTGACTGTTACGTCCACTTGCCGCCCTTGAGAGACGGATACCTATTCCATTTCCGACCAGAGACGGAGGAAAAAACCACCAATAGACCCTCAATCCGATTTCCGTTTTTCTTTATTATTAAGATAGTTCAAAATGGATGGGGGACGGTACAGTATGAAAAAAATGGTCGATATCTTTAAGAATAGGATCTTTCTGAAATTATTCTTTGCAAATTTCACTTCTCATATGGGAAGTGTGATCGGTTTGACTGCATTTATGTTTTATCTTCTAGACCGGTTTTCTGAACAACCCATGTATGCCTCGATAACGGAAATGATGTACTCATTGCCGACTCTTTTGGTTTTCTTCCTTGTAGGGGTATTCGCTGACAGGATGGACCGGCAAAAAATTGCTTATCATTGTGATACGATCAGCGCGTTACTCACACTGGTGTTATTTGGAGCGATCTTCATTGGCTGGCTGCCTCTCATCTTTACGATTCTTTTTCTCAGAAGCGGAGTCCAGAAATTCTTCTTTCCTGCAGAACAGGGAATCTTGCAAGGAGTCCTTTCAAAGGATGATTATTCCACGGCCGCCGGGTTGAATCAAATGGTGATGAGCTTGTTCATGCTCCTGGGGAATGCCATCGCAATTTTCGTGTATTGGAAGGCGGGGATCTACGGTGCTATCGCAGTCGATTTAATCACTTTTATTATTTCTGCCATTTTAATCAAGAGGTGCGTCATCCCTGAAGAAGTTCGCCTTCCAAACGGCAAGCATTCGTGGAAGGATTTGAATATTCAATCAGTGACCAATGACTTTACTGAAGGAATGAAGTATATACTGAATCATAAGCTGCTATTATCATTAATTGGAGGATTTGTTGTATTTGGAGTCGTGAACGGCGGGTTCGCGGTCATCCCCATTTTTATATTGAAATATAAATTGGCACCGGGAACGTATGAAGAATACTCCATTATATTAGGTGTCGCATTCGGTGCCGGTGTATTGATCGGTAGCATAATGTCTTCCATGCTTGCCCAAAAGTTTACGTTTCATGTCCTGATTATTGCAGGCCTGGTTATTTCAGGTACGTTCATCATCGCTGCATCCTTCGCGCCAACTACATGGACCTTCCTATCGATCATTTTTCTTGCCGCATTGGGGCTGCCTCTAGTGAATATTGCCCTCGGGGGTTGGCTGCCAAGCATCATCGATCCAAAAATGATGGGGAGGGTGCAAGGATGGATCAATCCTCTAATGATGCTTTCACAATCTGTGACCTTAGGAGCCATTGCCTTCACTTTCCCGTCCATCGTAACTGTCGAGATGCTTTACTGGCTTGTCGGGGGCTGCTTGATCATCGTTGGAATATTCTATACCATCATTCTTCCAAAATATGTGAAGGAGGAAGAAACTCAACCTGCGGTGTTGAATGGTTGAGACAGATTGCTTCTATTCCCGTTTAATAGAAGGAGATTTCATAAAAAAATAGAATGAAAAAATGGAATAAACGATCATCATGTTATGAACGAATTGTCTACTTGTGCGTCTTATCATTGAACTCGCAGGTTGGGGTGGAAAGAAAGGGAAGGAACGGATGGAAGAGAGAAAATGGATTAAGAAAGCAAAGAAAGGTGATCACGAAGCCTTTGCTATGCTTTTTCGGGAACATTATCCTTTTCTTGTGAAATACTTGATGAAGGTGACGATGAACCGGGACCAGGCGGAGGAGCTTGCACAGGACACTATGGCAAAATGCGTAGAGAAGATTCATCAATACAGCGGAAAGTCGAAATTTTCTTCGTGGTTGATTTCCATTGCCACTCATCGTTTTATTGATCAACAGCGTAAAAGAAAAAGAGAAAAAAATTGGCAGGATGAAGAAGTGAATACAAGGAAATTAAAGTGGGAGATGGAATCGAGAAATGAGGAGTGGAATGACGTCCTGGGGGCCCTTTCAGTGTTGTCTGAAGAAGCCAGGGTTCCCATCATATTAAAGCACTATTACGGTTATTCCTATGAAGAAATCGGTCATATGACTGATGTTCCTCCAGGTACTGTCAAATCAAGAGTTCATCATGGAATCATCCGGCTGAGAAAGGAGTTGAAAATAGATGAACACTCATCAGGAACATGACAAGGATATGAAGAAATTACTGGATGAAGGATTCAGGTCCATCGATGGAGACATTGATGATTCTACACCTTCACTTCAGTGGTTTAATCAATTTGTTCAAGATCAGCAAGAGCAGCTGAAAGAAAGGTTCAAGCGGGATTTTATCCTCTTTCTCATGGCAGCTTGTGGTATCTTGGCTGTGTTCTCCCTTACTCTATTTCAAATGCCCATTCTATTTCTTCTCCTTCAAGTTGCCATTTTTGTCGGAGCCACAGTTTATACTGTCTTCATCCACACGAAAAAGGTGAAAGGGATATGACAAAAGACGAACTCTATATCCTGCCGATAGTCATTCCCATCTTGCTTATTCAAAGTATTTATCTGTTCATCGATGCCAGGAAGAACGGACATCATTATTGGTTCTGGGGAATATGGGGATTGATACAGTGCCCATTTCCACTCCTCTTTTATCTCATCTTTGCGAAGAAATTGTGGAAAAAAGACAAAGAAGGGAAGTGCTGAATATGATGATTGTAACAACTGATTTTGTACCTGGGAAGGAAGTAAAGGAGTTAAAAGGGTTTGTAAGGGGAAGCACGGTACAGGCGAAGCACATAGGGAAAGATCTCATTGCCGGTCTTAAAACCATTATTGGCGGTGAAATCAGTGAATACAGTGAATTGATGGAAGCTGCCAGAAAACAAGCCATTGAGCGGATGATGGAGGAAGCATCCCAAAAAGGGGCTAATGCTGTCATAGCCGTCCGTCTTGAAACCTCCGCCGTCATGCAGAACGCTTCTGAAATCATTGCTTACGGAACGGCGGTCGTCGTGGAATAAATGGTAAGAAAAGATAGAATTTGTATAGTCGATCTCAGAAGGTTCTGCATTTAGAAGATGGAAAATTATTAATAAAAATAATATTGACACAATTTAAAGTGTGTAGTATGGTTATAAATGGAATAAATAAAAGAAATGGAGGGTTTGTGATGATTAAAGTGTTTACAATTCATGGAGCATCAGCAGCGTTCTACACCAACTTCATATCATCACATGACCAGTAACTCCTTAGCAATTTCTGAACGCTTAATGGGCACAGGTTATGTATATAATCTGTGCTTTTCTGTGTCCAAAACAAAGACGGACGTTTCAAAGGCGCAACAGATCACAATAGATCCCACCGGGGGCATATTGGATCTATTGATATAGCCTTTTGACGTCCGTCTTTTATTTGTGGAAAGGTCCAAGAAGTTAGGTGAGGACAAGGGAAACCTTGATCACATACAAACACAATTTATAAGGAGGATATGATGATGGTAATCATTCAAATGAAGAAGATGATATCTGCTGTGGAGACAGAAGGCGGATAGTGGAGAAAGTCAACCAGAGGAGGTAGAGTGAGATGTTTAGTATTTTTAAAAAATTGTCTTGGTTTTTTATTGAAAATTGGAAGAGATATACGGTAGCTATCATATTATTGACGATTGTCGGTATCCTTGACGTCATTCCCCCAAAGCTTGTCGGTAATGCCATTGATGATATTCACCTTGGTTCGATGACTTGGAAAGTGGTAGGGGAGTATCTATTGCTGGTAACAGGTATTGCCCTTGTTTCATACGGGATGACGTATGTGTGGATGTATCAGTTATTTGGCGGAGCCTTTCTCGTTGAACGAAAGCTCCGGAGTAAATTCATGGGCCACTTGTTAAAGATGACTCCGACATTTTTTGAAAAAAATCGTACCGGAGATTTAATGGCAAGGGCCACGAATGATTTAAAAGCCATATCGGTTACAGCAGGTTTCGGAGTGTTGACACTGATCGACTCCAGTGTCTTTATGTTGACGATCCTCTTTACCATGGGGTTTCTCATCAGCTGGAAGTTAACCATCGCGGCGATATTGCCGCTGCCTGTCATGGCATTGTTGATGAAGGTATATGGAGCCAGGATTCATAAACGGTTCACAGAAGCACAGGATTCATTCGGGGATTTAAATGACAAAGTACTGGAGTCCATTGCAGGGGTCAGAGTCATTAGGGCATATGTTCAGGAAAGAGCGGATGAGAAGCAATTCGCCGACATGACTGAAGACGTATACAACAAGAATATCGCTGTTGCAGTCATCGACTCTCTTTTCGAACCAACGATTAAAGTGCTTGTAGGATTAAGCTATTTGATCGGACTGGGCTACGGAGCATACCTTGTGTTTCATCAATCCATTACATTGGGAGAGCTTGTGTCCTTTAATGTCTATTTAGGGATGTTAATCTGGCCGATGTTTGCCATCGGGGAGTTAATCAATATCATGCAGAGGGGTAATGCGTCTCTTGACAGGGTTCAGGAAACCCTTGATTATGTGCAGGATGTCAGAGATCCCGATCACCCGAAAAAAGTCGATGTTCCAGACCAGATTGGATTTCAGGCTGTAGACTTCCAGTATCCATCTTCCCAGGTTCTGAATTTATCAAATATCAATTTACACATTCCTGGGGGCAGTACCCTTGGAATTGTAGGGAAAACAGGGAGCGGAAAGACAACATTCATTAAGCAGTTACTGCGCGAATACCCTGGAGGCAAGGGGACTTTGTCCATAGGGGGGATAGAGATAAATGATTTGACGATACAACAAGTAAGGGATTGGATCGGTTATGTGCCTCAGGATCATGTTCTATTCTCAAGGACGGTCAAGGAAAACATCCTTTTCGGAAGGCATGATGCAACAGAAGAGGATCTAGTAAAAGCGATTGAACTGGCTGATTTCAAAAAAGATCTTGATATGCTGCCTGAAGGGTTGACCACTCTTGTCGGGGAAAAGGGTGTGGCTCTTTCTGGCGGTCAGAAACAGCGGATTTCCATTGCCCGGGCACTCATCAAAAATCCCGAGATCCTTATCCTAGACGACTCATTATCGGCTGTAGATGCAAAAACAGAAGCAAAAATCATACAAAACATCCGTACAGAACGTGAAGGGAAAACGACGATCATTACGACTCATCGGCTCTCGGCGGTTCAACATGCGGATTGGATCGTTGTGTTCGAAGATGGGAAAGTAGTGGAAGAAGGGGTTCACGATCGACTCCTTGAAAATGGTGGCTGGTATAAAGAGCAATTCGACCGCCAACAAGTTGAAGATTCTTCACTTGAGGAGGTGGGGGCATGAATGTCGGAAGAAAATTAACGGAATATGCCCTGATTTATAAAAAAATTATCATTGCTGCCCTTCTGATGCTGAGTGTGTCAGTGGCGGCAGAACTTGCAGGGCCATTCATTGCAAAAAAACTGATTGATGACCATATTCTCGGAATCGAATCCCTCTGGTATGAAACGGTAGAGGGAGAAGAAGCGGTTCAGTATGGAGGGAAATGGTACAAACGAGATCAGTACTTCTCTGAAGGCGAAGCAAAAGGGGAAAGCATCCGCATCCTTCAGGTAGGAAGAGTGTTTTACTATGTTCCTGCCACCCTTTCCTTTGACGGGGAACGAACCGTTACTTCTGGGGAATTGACCATTAAAAAGGGAGATAAAACCGCAACCTATCCTGCCAGGAAGTTAACGGGGGAAGAACTGCTTCGTTTTTATAACCCTGAAATTCCTAAGATCATTCAATTGATTGCCTTTTATTTCGGCCTCCTTGTCGTTGCAGCATTTTTTCAATACGGTCAGGGATTTTATTTGAAGAAAGCGGCAAACAGGGTCATTCAGAAAATGAGGAATGATGTGTTTCAGCACATTCAAAAATTACCTATCTACTATTTCGATAATCTGCCTGCAGGAAAGGTCGTAGCGAGGATAACCAATGATACGGAAGCGATAAGAGATCTATATGTAACCGTGTTATCTACCTTCTTTTCAAGCACGATCTATATCATCGGAATTTATATCGCACTCTTTATCCTTGATGTGAAGTTAGCGGCGATTTGCTTGATCTTGATCCCGATTTTGGTCATTTGGACGTACTTGTACAGAAAGTTTGCGTCTAAATATAATCACATCATTAGGTCGAAAGTAAGTGATATCAATGCCATGATCAATGAATCCATACAGGGAATGAACATCATTCAGGCATTCAGTCGAGAGAAGAAGACGAATGAAGAATTCGAAGACTTAAACGGGACTCATTTCAAGTATCAAAATAAACTATTAAGCTTAAATTCCATGACTTCCCATAACCTTGTGGGGGTATTAAGGAATATTACCTTTGTGGCTTTCATCTGGTATTTCGGGGGGGCGTCAGTCGGAGTGGGTTCTGTCGTGACACTGGGCGTACTCTATGCCTTTGTCGATTATATTAACCGGTTGTTCCAGCCTGTGACAGGGATTGTCAATCAGCTTGCCAATCTTGAACAGGCACTCGTTGCAGGGGAGAGAGTGTTCCGGTTGTTGGAAGAGACAGGAACTCCGGTGGAAGATAAGAAGATGAACAAGTATGACGGAAATGTAAGCTTTGAACATGTATTCTTTGGATACAAGGAAAATGAATATGTGTTGAAGGATATTACCTTTAAGGCCAACAAAGGGGAGACCGTTGCTTTGGTGGGGCACACAGGTTCAGGGAAAAGCTCGATCATGAATCTGTTGTTCCGTTTCTATGATAGTAATGAGGGGAAAATTCTTATTGATGGAAAAGACATTGTTGACATTCCCTTCCAGACCATTCGTGAGCATATGGGGATCGTATTGCAGGACCCTTACTTATTTACAGGAACGATTGCATCAAACGTCAGTCTTGGTGACCCAAGGATCTCGAGGGAACAGGTGGAGAAGGCACTTAAAGCCGTCGGTGCTGAAAAAGTGTTCAAAAACCTGGAAAACGGCTATGATGAGCCGGTAATAGAGAAAGGGAGTACCCTATCATCAGGTCAGCGTCAATTGATATCCTTTGCCCGTGCCCTGGCATTCAATCCAGCGATCCTGATTTTGGATGAGGCAACGTCGAGCATTGACACAGAGACTGAGGCCGTCATTCAGGAGGCGATGGAAGTATTGAAGAAAGGGAGAACAACCTTCATTATCGCTCACCGACTTTCGACGATTAAGAATTCTGACCAGATCCTTGTATTGGATCGTGGAGAAATCGTCGAGCGTGGAAATCATGACGAATTGATGAAACGCATGGGACGCTACTATCAAATGTATCAGCTCCAAAAAGGTTCAAAAGAAGATATGGCAGGATAATGAATGAAGGCATCTGACGATTTAAGTCGGATGCCTTTTCTTTGTATATCCCAAGGCTTTATAACGTGGATTAAAGGTTTATCGTGAAAATGAATGAGCTGCTTTGTTCCATCCAATAGAATGATGAATCATACAAGATTCTGTTAGTAAAACAGGACTTTTGTTTTATTTTGTCGTTTTAAATCGAATTTCCCCCTTTATCAATGTATAATTTAATTGATTAAAAAGTTATATAAAGGGAGGAACCTATGATGGGATGGGTAATCGCCATTTTATTTGGTACAGCAGTTGTGCTGCTCATTTTATCGTTTGTAAAAACGACACAATCCAACTCACAACTTGAGCAACAGATAGAGCATGTTTCCATTTCAGTATTGAATGAAGTACATGAACTCGAGAAACAATTACGTAATATGCAACTGGATGCAGAAATTACAGCGCAGCAGTCAGGGGCTGCACCAGCTGCTTCAGAGGAACGGCTTTTGCTCCGCGACATGCTGGACATGCATAAGCGAGGCTATTCAATCGAGAGCATTGCAACCAAAAAACAAGTCCCACCACATGATGTGGACCGTATGCTTGCACCTTACAAAACGGGGAAAGCTGAAAGGGGCTTAGTAGCACAATGAGAGTGACACCTAATTCATTGCGCAGTTTTGCGGCAGGTCTCTTAATCTCAACGTCCTTAATAGGTGGGGTATATATGTTCGGACCGTCTGAAGCGAAGAGTACAGGGGGAGAAGAGACCGTAAAAAAAGAAAAACTTTCACAAGAAGAAATGGTCGACCAACTGACTTCCCAAGGTTTTGTCATACATACAAAAGATGAATGGGATAAGCAGCTTGCACGTATGAACGAGAAACAGGCAGCAAAAACAGAAGATAAAAAAGAGCAGAAAAACGAAACTGATGTGGTTTACCGCACGATGTTGACGGTCTCAAGCGGAATGACCAGCATCGATGTGGGGAATGCACTGGAGAATGCCAACATCATTAAAAGTGGTCTGGACTTTTACAAAGAAGTAGAGAACCGTGGACTTGAAAATGAATTGCGACCAGGGACTTTTGAAGTGGAAAGCGGTATGACAACGGAAGAAATCATTGCGACGATCTTTAAATAATAAGGGCGTAGGGACAGTTTACACTGTCCCTTTTTTATGTAGCCTTCAATAACTTATCCCCACTCGACTTCTGCTGTAAGTGTCATCAGACAGTTGTTTATACATAAAATCCCCGGTGTCATAGATGGAAATGCTTTTACCTCCCTGTGGTAGAATATCCTTTTCTGTCCGGTACACCCCAATTCTCTCACCATCAGGTAAATAGGTAGGACAAACAATCGTCCAATCCATTTCTGATGCTTGTAAGATGAAAAAAGCTTTTAAATGGTCCTCAGCGGCAGTGGTGCTTCTCCGCTTTGATTCATCTGATTGGAACCGGTATAAACGTGAATCCTTCCGTGCCTGCAGGATACCTGCAGTTCCACATGTGATGATCCGCTTCACTCCATGATGCCTCATCGCTTTTAACAGGAGTGGCATGCTTCTTGAAAGTACATCCTCTTTATCTGTATTCAGGCAGCTGATCACGGCATCACACCCTTCAATCGTTCTCATCACATCAGGTTCGTTCAGGACATCCCCCACTATATCATGATCTGTCGCACCTTTGTCCGTGCGCATTAGCCTGATCACTTCATGTGCCGTCCGTGCTTGTTGAAAGACGACTGAACCCACTCGTCCTGTGCTTCCAAATAATGCAATCTTCATACATATGCCCTCCTAGTGACTGTTTGGAATAGTGTACCGCAAATTCCTGAAAATTTACATGATTAGCCATCACTGGTTACATACTACAAAGGGCAGGAAAGAAAAATCTCGAATTGAGAACTTTTGTGTTGACTTATTCCTTGTATCGTTTTATGATGACAATCGTAGTTAATTAAATCCGATAAGAATAGTGGGGGTTATACGATGAAAAAGTGGAAATTATCCATCATCTTGCTAATAACTTTATCCATGGTATTAGCAGCATGTGGTCAATCTAAAGATAAAGAGGAATCCAATGGTGATTCAAAAGAAAGCTCTGAAACATCACTTTACGATCAAGTCATGGAAGAAGGGGAACTACTGGTTGGTACTGAAGGTACATATCCTCCTTTCACATTCCACGACGAATCCGGGGAATTAACAGGATTTGATGTGGAAATTGCCCGTGAAGTGGCCAAACGCCTTGGTGTTGAAGCTAAATTCCAAGAGACTCAATGGGATGCCATGTTTGAGGGATTGAATTCAAAACGATTCGATGTGATCGCCAACCAGGTTGGTATCCGTGAGGACAGACTGGAGAAATATGATTTCTCTAATCCTTATATTGAATCAAGTGCTGTAGTGGTTGTATCTAAAGATAACAAAGATGTTACATCTTTCGAGGACATTAAAGGGTTGACTTCAGCTCAATCTCTGACAAGTAACTACCGTGACATCGCTGAAGAAAACGGTGCAGAAATCCAAGGTGTAGAAGGCCTGTCTCAATCGATCCAATTATTGGAGCAGGGAAGAGTGGATGTAACGGTCAATGATAAGATTTCTATTCTGGATTACTTAAAGAAACAGCCGAACGCGAATGTCAAAATTGCTGCTGAAGCAGAAGAAGCCGGACAAAGCGGCCTGATGTTCCGTAAAGGAAATGAAAAACTCGTTGAAGAAGTGAACAAAGCGTTAGAGGAAATGATGGAGGACGGTACGTATAAAGAGATTTCCGAGAAGTGGTTCGGAGAAGATGTATCTCCTAAATAGCATCTATCAGGATCCTGAAGCAATGATCGATATTTTACAAAGCTCCCTGCTTCCAATGCTAGAGGGGGCTTTGTACTATTCTATCCCTCTAACGCTCATTTCTTTTGCTTTAGGTATGATATTGGCCGTATTGACTGCACTTGCCCGGTTATCCAACATTTCGATTCTAAGAGGAATTGCCAGGTTTTATGTATCGGCAATCAGGGGAACACCTTTACTCGTTCAGCTATTCATTATATTCTATGGGTTACCGACACTTGGGGTCAAATTTGATCCTTTCCCGTCCGCCGTCATTGCATTCTCATTAAATAAAGGCGCATACTCCTCGGAAATCGTCCGTGCAGCGATTCAATCCATTCCTAAAGGGCAATGGGAAGCAGGGTATTCGATCGGCATGACGTATTCCCAGGCTTTGAAAAGAATCATCCTGCCACAGGCAACCAGGGTATCCATCCCTCCTCTATCAAACTCATTTATCAGTTTGGTGAAGGATACCTCACTTGCTTCATTGATTCTCGTAACTGAAATGTTTAGGAAAGCACAGGAGATTGCTGCGACCAACTATGAATTCCTGCTTATGTACATGGAGGCAGCCTTGTTGTACTGGATCATTTGCTTTATTCTATCCATCATTCAAGGGCGAATAGAGACTCGCCTTGATCGATATATCGCCAAGTAATAATAAAGGAGATTGAATATGATTTCCATCAAAGGTTTAACGAAAAGGTTTGATCAATTAGAAGTATTAAAGGGGATGAATGTCGAGGTCGATAAGGGACAGGTCATCGTTCTGATCGGACCTTCGGGTTCAGGGAAAACGACTTTCCTGCGCTGTTTGAATGCCCTTGAAATCCCTAATGAAGGAAAGGTTTCGATTGCCGGGACTTCCGTTGATTTTAATAAGAAATTATCCAAACAGGAGCTCATTAAGCTTAGACGAAAAACGGGCATGGTGTTCCAGAATTATAATCTTTTTCCCCATATGACGGCATTGGAAAATGTTATGGAAGGACCGACTGTCGTACAAAGACGAAACAGGGACGAAACAAGGAAGAAAGCCATTCGGCTTCTGGAAAAAGTAGGTCTGGGAGACAAAGTGGACTACTATCCATTCCAGCTTTCAGGTGGACAGCAGCAAAGGGTCGGTATTGCACGGGCATTGGCAATCGAGCCGGAAGTCATGCTTTTCGATGAGCCTACGTCAGCACTCGATCCCGAACTTGTGGGAGACGTCCTGAAGGTCATGAAGGATCTTGCAGAGGAAGGAATGACCATGGTGGTGGTTACACATGAGATGCGATTCGCCAAAGAAGCCGCCGATAAAGTCATTTTTATGGACGGCGGTTATATCGTTGAAGAAGGCACGCCCCAGCAAGTCTTTGAAACCCCTGAGAATGAACGTACGAAACAGTTCCTTAATTTAATTCAATAGACTTAAAAAGATGGATGGGCACTTGCTCATTCATCTTTTTTTAATCGGTCTTTTCGAAAGTTCCCCACAGAGAAACGCCTGATGAGGTTTACCGCAAGTCCCCCCCTCGGAAAGCAAGCATCCTGAAGGGGAAATCAACCTTTACTTTCTTCTTTAGAATAGCAACAATGTTTACGAAAAGAGCCCTTTTAAGTGTCTTTTTGAAGGATTAAAGAATAAATAAAGAGGGATATCATAATCTTTTCAAAAATAGGTTAGATCAACTGGATTAGTGGAAATATGGTAATAGATGAATCGTAAAAGGGAGGAACCAGAATGGACTATCGGATCGAACGTGATACAATCGGAGAAATGAGAGTGCCAAAGGAAAAGTACTGGGGTGCGCAGACGCAGAGAAGTAAAGAAAATTTCCAGATCGGTACAGAGAAAATGCCCATAGAAGTTACATACGCCTTCGCGCAGTTAAAGAAAGCGGCATCAGTCGTCAACCACTCACTTGGAAAGCTTTCAAAAGCAAAGAAGGATGCCATTGGTCAGGCATGTGTAGAAATCCTTGAAGGAAAATGGGATGAACATTTTCCCCTCGTTGTATGGCAGACTGGCAGTGGAACTCAATCCAATATGAATGTCAATGAAGTTATCGCTTATCGTGCCAATGAGATCCTTCGGGAAAATGGCGTTGAGGAAAAGGTACATCCCAATGATGATGTGAATATGTCCCAAAGTTCAAATGATACATTCCCGACCGCTATGCACATTGCTGCATACCAGGAAATCGAATCAAAGCTTTTTCCCGTCCTTCAGGAATTTACTGCCACACTTAAAGAAAAAGAGGACCAATTCACTGATATCATCAAAATTGGCCGTACCCATCTTCAAGATGCCACCCCGTTGACACTGGGTCAGGAAGTCAGCGGCTGGAGGGCCATGATGGAAAGGTCCTATAGTATGCTGAGAGAAAGTGTCCAGCGTTTAGTCAATCTGGCAATCGGGGGGACCGCTGTTGGGACAGGGATAAATGCCGATCCTGAATTCGGTGACAAGGTGGCTAAACAATTAGAAACGCAAACTGGCATCAAGTTTATTTCATCTGATAATAAATTTCATGCCTTGACGTCTCATGATGAAGTGGTATATGTACATGGTGCAGTTAAAGCATTAGCGGCAGATTTAATGAAAATAGCGAATGATGTGAGATGGTTAGCCAGTGGACCGAGAAGCGGGATAGGAGAGATTACGATACCTGCAAATGAACCTGGGAGTTCGATTATGCCTGGGAAAGTGAATCCGACACAGAGCGAGGCGGTGACGATGGTCGTCACCCAGGTCTTTGGAAATGATGCAGCCATCGGATTTGCGGCAAGTCAGGGGAATTTTGAACTGAATGTCTTTAAACCTGTCATCATCTATAATATGCTGCAATCCGTACGGCTTCTTACAGACGCTATAAAGTCATTTAACGATAAATGTGTAAATGGTATAGAAGCCAATATAGAGGTGATTAACGAGTTTGTTCAAAGATCACTTATGCTCGTGACGGCATTAAATCCACATATAGGTTATGAGAAAGCAGCAGAGATTGCCAAGACTGCTCACCAAAAGGGATTGACGTTAAAAGAAGCGGCCATTCAATCAGGTTACGTTACCGAAGAGCAATACGATCTGTGGATAAATCCAGCCAATATGGTCCACAATAAGGAATAAGCTAAAAACCGGCTCTTAAAGAGTGAGCCGGTTTTTGTTGTTTTGATAGATCATACAGGACAAATAAAACCCCCAGTCAGAGACCAGGGGTTGATCCATTCATTTATTCAATTATTGTTGGTACCCGCCACCGATTTGTTGTTCAGCCATTTGAACCAGGCGTTTAGTGATTTCTCCACCTACAGAACCGTTAGCACGAGCTGTTGCATCTGGTCCTAATTGTACGCCAAATTCAGAAGCGATTTCGTACTTCATTTGGTCGATTGCTTGTTGAGCTCCTGGAGCTACTAGTTGGTTAGATGAGTTGCTGCGAGATTGTTGCTGTTGCATAGTCTGTCATCTCCTTAAAATGTATAATTTTTTTGGTTGGGTCAGCTGGAGTTGCACCAGCACGCTATTCCATGAGCGACCATCTGACATGGTATAACCCATCGAGTGGGGGGGAGAAAGCTTGTTGCTTCCTTGTTACTAGGTATTATGGTTTTTTTGAGGGATTATATTCAACTGGGTGACAGGGAATTTATTCCTTGTAAATCCCTTTAATTTTTCTACATAAATCACCGTCTTTGTAAAAAGGATAACACTATACAATGATTTTGATTGAAAGTATGGTGACACAGCATGAAAGCTTGCGCATTATGTAATGGAATCGTTGAATACAGGGGGCTCTGCGGTAAATGTGGAGACTCTACAACGGACCAGGGAAGATATTATGATTTTTACGATGAGTACAGCGCATATATGGACATACAGCATGTGCAACTAGCGGACGGCATACCGAACAGCAGCTGCTCCGATACCTGCCTTCATCTATTCACATGTATTCGATGTGGAGAGGAAGAGGGGAAAAGTATAGATTTGACAGAGTTTTAATTGAAAAAGCCGCACTCATGAATGAGTGCGGCTTTTTTTAAGATTATCGAATTCTTGACTCTGTCTCTGCATCAAAGAAGTGGGCCTTGTTCATATCAAACGCAAGTTCAATTGTTTGACCAGCTGCGATATCTGTACGTGAGTCTACACGGGCTACAAACTCTTGTCCTTCTAATTGAGAGTAGAGCATTGTTTCTGCACCTGTAAGTTCTGATACTTCGATCTTCGCCATGATTTTGGCTCCTTCTGCAGTATCTAAGAATAATGGCTCATCGTGGATATCTTCAGGACGGACTCCAAGGGTAATACTCTTACCAACATGACCTTGTTCGCGAAGAGCTTTCATTTTACCTTCAGGAATGGATACCTTGGTCTTCCCGATCACAAATTTACCTTCTTCAAGGGAACCTTGGAAGAAGTTCATGGCAGGTGAACCGATGAATCCCCCTACGAATACATTTTCAGGCTTATCGTAAACTTCTTTTGGTGAACCGACTTGTTGGATAACCCCATCTTTCATGACAACGATTCGCGTTGCCATTGTCATGGCTTCTGTTTGGTCATGGGTTACATAAATCGTTGTAGTTTGCAGGCGCTGGTGAAGCTTTGCGATTTCTGCACGCATTTGTACACGAAGCTTAGCATCGAGGTTGGATAAAGGCTCATCCATCAAGAATACTTTCGCATCACGTACGATGGCACGTCCAAGCGCTACACGCTGACGCTGACCACCGGATAATGCTTTTGGCTTCCGATCAAGAAGAGCTTCAAGACCAAGTATCTTAGCTGCTTCTTGTACACGGCGGTCGATTTCCTGCTTATCAAATTTACGTAATTTCAGTCCGAATGCCATATTATCATAGACACTCATATGAGGGTAAAGGGCATAGTTTTGGAATACCATGGCGATATCACGGTCTTTTGGAGCCACATCGTTTACACGCTTTCCGTCGATGGAGAAGTCCCCTTTGGAAATTTCTTCTAGTCCTGCAATCATTCGCAGGGTAGTTGATTTTCCGCAACCTGACGGACCGACAAATACAATGAATTCTTTATCTTGGATGTGAAGGTTAAAGTCATTAACTGCCGTTACCTTCCCATCATAAATTTTGTGGATGTGATCTAATTTTAATTCAGCCATTTTTCTTTCTCCTCCTTGAAATGCAATCGTTTTCATCTATGAATTCATTGTAGAGAAAGCGGATTCAAAAAGGAATGGTCAACCTGCACAAAGTTCCCTAGAGCTTTTTAGGCAGGTTGTCAGATTGAAAGTTCAGGCAAGCAAAATAAGCTAGAATTCCACCCTGAAAAGTCTTAATATCGATGTTGGTTTTTTCAATGAATTTATCAATACGGTACTGGACGCTATTGCGATGCATAAATAACATTTTGGCAGTTTGACTGATGTTGGATTGATTTTCAAGAAAAGCCTTTACAGTGTGTATTAACTCAGGTTCTTCCAAAAAGACTTCCGCCACCTTAGAAAAAAATGGTTCCTTCCATTCATAAGGTAAGTGGTGCAGTGCAAAGGCAGGAAGGACCTTCACCATATTCTGAATACCTGACTGCTTCTGCACCAATCTTGAAAAAGAAAATAATTCCCGTTCATACTTAAATGTAAGAGGGAACTGCTGTGGACAAACTTCATGGAATTGTCCCATGAAATAAGTGAGAGTGACGAAAAAGTCTGATTCAATCACATGAGAAATCGACATTAATTGCTCTTCATCCATATTCCAGTCACTCTTTTCCTCAATAAGAAAGCCTGTTTGATCATCTTTCAATACTAGAATCGTATTGAGGGGTACTAGATGTTTGAGGGCTTCTTTCAATAAGGACTGGTCTAAACTCTCCTTTAAGTAAAATTGAATGATGCGAAAATCACCCTCACTAAATGCGGGTCTCGGACCCTCATTAAATAAGAAGTTGAACCATTCCTTCGAGTGACCAGAATCATTCAATACTCCGGCGGCGTCTTTTATCTCCCTGAACAAGCATTGAAGCAATTCTATTTCCTCAGAAGTGATTTCTCTTTTATCTATGCCTATGTATTGATTTTCTGCATCATCTGTAAACCATATCCTCTGATCTTCAAGATTGGTCGGATAGTGATTCTGAATGATGGAATCAGGATATTTTTTACGTAAAGATGTTAACATGCAATCCCTCATATTCATTATTATAGTAAAAAAGGTTATAATGGTATTGTACTGAAATCCTTCGCTTAATCAAAGTGCGGATGATTGCAAAAGTTTACTCATTTTAATACTATGGTAGAACGAATAAATCAATATGGGGTGTCCAAAATGGAATATAATAAAGAAGTGACCAATCGCATGAAGCGTCTTGAAGGACAAGTCCGTGGCGTATTGAAAATGATGGAAGATGAAAAGCATTGCAAAGATGTCGTGACTCAATTATCTGCTGTCCGTACAGCCGTTGACCGTACAATCGGCCTCATTGTTGCGAAAAATCTCGAAGCTTGCATCCGTGAATCAGAAGAAGAGGGCCTCAATGCAGAAGACGCCATTCAAGAAGCCGTCAATATGCTTGTCAGAAGCCGATAAAAATGTGAATAAGCTGCCGAAGGATCCCACCTTCAGGCAGCTTTTTTTGCTCCAGGGCCAACCCCCTCACATTCACAGGAAAGGAAAGCCATTCTCCTTTATCATTTTGGGGGTTCTTCATATTGTGTAATGTCAACTGCTTCTTCGATGTTGGTGGTGTTTTCCCTCATATGGACGGAACCTCCTGACATCCCTTCATTGATGAAGCGGTCAACATCCAGAAACGCTTTTTCTTTCCCTTCGTAATTCGTATCAGGAAGAAATTGGTCGGTTAAGTTGTCTTTTTTCATGCTCATCAGCCTCCTGCACTTAGTGTTGGATAGGAAGCTGAAGTTATGCATGAAATGTCATTCATTTCCCTTTAGGTATAGGCTCATCATTCATATACATGGAAGAGCATCAGTTCATGGAGCTGCTTTTTAAGGTCGTCTTCATTTTCCGCAGGTGGGATGGGACCGTCCCATTCGATTCTCCCGTCCTTATGATAATGACCAGTGTATTTCTTCCCACTGAAATAAAAAGAAAAAGTCCAGCCCGGAAGCTGTTTATTTTCAAACATGTTTTTGAATTGGAAATGCTGTATCATTATTCATCCTCCATTATTTGTGTAAACGTTTTAAAGAGTTCTATGGTTGTAATTGTATCATAAATGAAATCCTCCCCTAATAGAATTTACAGAAGAGCTAGAGGAGGGACGAGGAATGAATACGTTTATTCGTGATTTGCAAAAGGCGATCAGTGATGAGTGGACAGCCTATTATTTCTATAAAGAATTAAAAGCGCGGACAAACAATCCATTGTATGCAGAGTTTATCGAACATGCCAGGAAGGATGAAAAAGAACATTATGAAATGTTTCAATACCTGCATTATTTATTGACTGGAGAATACTACGAACATAAGAAGGAGAAGGTGGGGTTTACGACGTTTAAAGAAGGGGTGATGAGAGCACTGAAGGATGAGCTTGAGGCTGCAGAATTTTACAGGGACATGCTGCTTGAAATCCCCAATCAACAAGCATACAAACCACTTTTTATTGCCATGACTGATGAAATGGAACATGCTACCCGATTTTCTACTATTTATAATTCATTACGATAGGGTGAAAGGAGAAAGGTTGAATCCCTCTGAATTCAACCTTCTTTATTTATTGCGCTGAGTGTGAGGAAGGTGCGGACAAGCTGCTTCCGCCTTTTCGTTTCAATTTCCTCTTCATCAAAGGTCATGGGCTTAGAATTGATTTCAAATAAGACTAAACCGCCTTGTTCCCTTGGGGCTAAGTCGATGGAGAACTCCCCAACATAGCCGAAGGATTTAGCCAATTCTTTCCCGCATGCTTGAACAATTGATGAAATTTCCTTTTTTGTCTGAGCTTCCGCCACATCTTTCAGTGAAATGATCCTTCCCCCAGCAGGAACGTGAGTAGTGACCTCCTGCCGTTGTGACATTCTCACACCGATGCCGATCAATTGGAAATCCACCCCTGTGTGAAGGACCAGGATCCTGAAGTCATAGCGATGATCATACAGTGTTTTACAAGGTATGGACTCCTGCATGATCCACTCATCACTCTTAAACCATTCACTGTAAGATTGAAAAAGTCTGGATACGTTTAGAAACCTCTCTATTTTCTTAATGCTTTTACATAGGACACGCCCTTTTGGATCTATCTCAATAAGTCTGATCCCCTTTCCCTGTGATGCGAGGGAATGTTTGACATACACTTTTTTATGGGTGTTGAGGAATTGGGAGAAAGCCTCTTCATTTGTTACACGTTCTGTGTGGGGAAGGTATGGCTTCAGTACATTGCTCTCCGACAATACTTCGTATACATTCCACTTATTGAAAAAATGTGGATTAAAGAAGGGAATCTTGTGTCTATCAATGAAATGGAGTAACTTCTCATACGATTGATCCTCCTCTGCCTGTCTGGAAGGAACCCGATTGTAAATGACATTAGGGACCGGGAATAAGCATTTAACCCATTTATTCAATGGCTGATTGTATATGATCCCTGAAATGGTCTCTCCGAATACATCCTGCGGGGAGAAAACAAAACACATTCCCCCGGCCTCTTCCACGTCTTGTTGGATGGAACGGAACCATTCAAAGTTCCCTTTGTATCTGTTGCTTTTCTCCTTACTGGCGACGATCCCGATCAATGGAATCGCCGGGATGTTCTGCTTCCTTGAATGGATGGTGAATCGGTAGCAGTCCTTCTGATATTTGGAGGATAGGAGGAAGGAATCCATAGCGAACCCAAAGGTCGTTATGGATTTTTCCTCATGAAAAAAGGTTTTTTTAAAACGGTCATACAGAATAATCATGGAATCAATTCCTCGGGATGTTTCAAGCTTTGCTGCGTAAGGAAGATACCGAATGATAAAGCTAGTTTTCTTGTTAATAGATCAAAGCTTTTTAATTCCGGGTGTGAAAAGATCGATCTTCCCGGCTTTGAATTTGCTTCGAACATCCAGATTCGGTGATCTTTATCCACTCCGAAATCAAAACCGATTTCCCCAATAAATCCTTCCAGGTTGCGTTCAATGGCATGAGAGAGTTCTAAAGCAGCTTCCTTAAGTGCTTCTTCGACCAATCGCCGGTCTTCTTCTTCTGTAAATAATTCAGATAAAACCCTTACTTTTCCGCCGTTATTGGTATGGGTCGTCACACTTCCGCTCCCGGCAATCTTCCCTGCTATTGCGCTTACCTGCCAGGAACCATTTTCGTCCTTGTTCGTATGAACCCGAAAGTCGATGGGGCGATTATGATCGTGCAATAAAGATATTCCTTGTTGCACGATATATGTGTCAGGGTTTCGATGTTTGAAGATCGTTTTGGTGAGCTGTTCCAGCGTTTTAAACTTCAGTAAACGGTTTTTCTGATCTTCATCTCTGAAACGGCAATAATATTCATCGGTTGAGCGGCTGTATGTTATCTTGTGAATGCCATTGCCGAGACTCCCGTTTTTTGGCTTCAGGTAAACATGGTGATGTTCTGCTAACATGCGTTCCATCACATCAAATGATTGAAACGGATGTGTCTCGGGGAGAAAGTGCTGGACCGAAGAATCATTCTCCAGTCGTTCAAATAAATCAAGCTTATTAAAGAATCCCGGGTTGTACCATGGGATTCCATATTCTCTTTGTAACCTTTCTTTGATGAGCCGGTAGGTTTTTCTTTTTTCGCTGCGACGGTTCGGCAGTCTGTCATAGATGACATTAGGTAAAGGGATGTTCTCGATTTCCCATCCTTCCCCAAAGTGGAAATAACCCTGTACAAGTCCATTTTCCCAATCGATATGACGTTCGCCGAATACAAAGGGAATGACTCCCAATGAGGATTGAACGGACAGGAGTTTTTTGAAAAAATGGGACCGTTCACCAATGGGACTTAAACGAAAGCTCCTGAATCCTGAGGTGAAGATCCCAATGAGCACCCCGAGATATAGACAATCCTCCTTGGCTAGTAGAGAAAGGGCCTCTACTTTAGAAGGGAGATGTAACTTTGCTGCTAAACTTGAACTCATTCCAATGACATTCCGCCCGTTTGGATGACGCAGGCATAGGGCCTTTTGCCGGGCAGTTCCAAGAATCATTATCTGAGGAATTGTTTCTCCTTCAAGTTTGAAACCGGAAGGAAGATAGAGGATGTCTTCGTCATCATGAAATTGTTCGATTTTAAACGTTTTAAGCATTAATAATCACCTCGTCTTAAGGATGAAAGGCTCTGTGATGCCAGGAAATCACAATAATCCAACGGGGCTTGGAACATTGAATAAGCCTTTTCTGGACTTAATTCATCCACTACTTTATGACCAGGCTTAGAATTCATATCCAGGATCCACATCGATTGGTCTTCACAAATGATAAGATCGACCCCTATTTCAAAGAGGGGAGAAAAGTGCTCTTCGAGGAGTAATGGCATTTCCTCCAAGATACCGGTCAGTTCCTCTTCCATACCATCCCATGCAACTGTATCCTGTGATCTCATCCAATTACCGAAAGAGGTATAAGATGCACCTCGACTGATGTTTGTCAGAATTCCATTTTCTTTTCCCACTCGTATCGCCCGCTGAAATTCCCTCCACTCACCCAATGCATTTTTATTGAGAAGGATGCGCATATCGAAGGGGGCGTTTTGTTTTGTTAGATTGAGCAATCTTTTTTGACAAATGAAAGTGTGCTGCTTGAGAATATGATCAGACCAAATAAGGAACTTCTCTTTATTTGGAAAGGATTGTTCCACGATTCCCCGCTTTTTTGTCGTGCGGACGACAATGTCCGAATGAGTCTCCGCCAGATGGTAAACAGCAAATCCATGGGCCCCGTCAACGGGCTTGATTATTACATCTTTATGTTTTGAGAGTAGATTTAATAAATGTTTTCCATCAGTCACAAGGTATGTTTCGGGTATATAAGGGGAGAGGGCTGTATTCTTCAGCTTTTCATAGAGATGCCATTTATTTGGGAGACCATATCCGAGAAAGCGGATATGACTCTGATTTTTCAGCCATTGAACGACAACCTTGGCCTGCCGGGATTCCAAATCCTTTTGGTAATACGTACGGTCATAAATATAATCGGGTATCTCAAAGGCTTCTCTTTCCCAGTTTTGAGCTTCCTTATTGAAGTAGTATCCTTCCACTGTCTCGTTTAAAGGAGACACTCCTTTAGGAGAAAACAGGTATAGATCCACAGGGTATGAAATGGATTGTTTACCGATTTCCGTGAAATAGCTGTTCATGTCTTGGGGCGTAAGGGTCATAATGCCCAGTGAATGGTTCATTGAATTAATCCTCCTTGTTCATCCATATACCGGAACTATATTCAAACAGTGCTTTCACCGACGGTCGGATCCGGTCGTTATCAAGGTACGTCCTTTTAGAAGGTTTGGAATTGATTTCAATCAGCCACGGCTTCCCGCTATGATCGATGCCGACATCCAGCCCGAGCTCGGCAAAATGCCCGTCAGCCGTCTCCGAGAGAAGCTCTGCGGCATGCATACATAATTCCCTCATCTCAAGAAAAATCTCAGCACTTTTCTGGGGGGGGAAATAGGTGTTCAGGATGGAAAGGGGCTTTTCGATTCGCCCACCCTGATCGATGTTTGCCACGAATTGTTCCTTTGCAGCGACACGGGCAACAGCAGAGACGATTTCCCAGCTCCTCTTCCCATTTAGATGACAAAGAAATCGAAAGTCTAATGGCTGACCTTCCACAGAAAGGAATGGAATGGTTTCCTGTGTTAAATAAGAAGAGGATTTACACCACGCCCGAATCTGTTTAAAGAGTGAAGAATAAGTTGAAAAAGAGAGTGGACTCTTTGAGGAAAATGAATTTTGGTACATGATATATTCGTTGTCTTTTTTTTGAATGCGCATGATGTAGCGCCCTTTACTGCCGTTGATCCCTTTTAAGAAAACATCTTCATATACGTCCAGCATCTCCTCTAATGAATCAAATCCTTGGACGGTATTGGGTAAATACTGTGCGAGGGCCGGGCTGTCTTTCAGAGATTGGTAAACTTCATCTTTTCCTAGAAAACCAGAGTTGAAGACATGGATTTGCCGGTCTTCAGAGCGGATGAGGGCGTCTTTATAAGAAGAATTTCTTTCTGTCTTCCGGGAGTGACAGCGATTGTATATAATATCTGGAGCTGGAAGCAAGGTGGATTTCCAGTCCCCATCATGATAGGCGACACCTTCTTTAAGATCGCCTAGAAAGGATGGGAGGGGAAGCAGGTAAAATAATCCACCTTTTTGTTGAAACCAGCTCTGACACTCTGTAAAATATTCTTTTAAAGAGTGTGAAGGTAATGTACGAAGAGAGAATGGATTGATTAATAGGGCGACAACCGGCCCCATACGAATCATATTATGTCTGGAATCGATAGATATCCATATAGGATCCAGATTTGGTATGGATGAAAATAATGAATCGCCTGTATCCAATATAATGTGCTGAGTATCACTTGTACTCTCCACACATGTAACATCCAGATGAGAGTTTCCACATTTCAGCGTCATCTCCCGCTGGAAAGGTAAACGACTCATCAGCTTCTTCGGTACAGTCAAGAAATGATGGTCATGATGGTGTTTATTTGAACTAAATGAACATTTTATCTTCATTCTGCATTCTCCATTTGCATAACCCGTATGATTGATTTTATAATGATTTATTGGGCTAATGTTGATATAGCATTCTATGTAAACTCAACTGAAATGTTCAAACGACAGAAGTAGAAAAGGAAGGTGCAATCATGCTGGATGTCTTCATCCTGTTCCTGTTCATGGTACTGATTGGAGCCCTCATTGGAGGAGTCACCAACTCATTAGCGATAAAAATGTTATTCAGGCCTTATAAGGCTTACTATATCGGGAAATTCAAAATTCCTTTCACACCAGGGCTTATCCCTAAACGACGTGGGGAATTGGCTGAACAACTTGGTAAAATGGTGGTGGACCATTTAATCACTCCTGAAAGTCTCCAGAAAAAAGTGATGAATGAAAATTTCCAAAACGACGTAACCAGCTGGCTGTCAGAAGAATTAAAGCCTGTCTTCACATCGGACAAAACGGTGAATGAATGGCTGGAAACCCTTCAGATCCCTGTATCTTCCCATCGTCTCAATGGGTGGCTTGAGGAGTGGGCAGCCGTAAAAGTGAAGGATACAAAAGCAGTTTATACCTCTAAGAAGCTTGAAGAGGTTCTTCCCGAAAAGTGGCAGGCCAAAGCGGAAGAACATATCCCTGAAATAGTCAATTTCATCGCGAACCGTGCAGAAGCATACTTTACGAGCCCTGAAGGAAAAGCGAAAGTGAAAGTGATGATCGACGACTTTCTGAAAGAACGGGGCATGCTTGGAAACATGCTGGGGATGTTCCTTGGTAACACGTCCGTTGCTGATAAAGTTCAGCCTGAAATCGTCAAATTCATCAAACATGAAGGAACTCAGGAAATCCTGTTTAATCTCCTGACGAAAGAATGGTCGAAGTTGAAACAAACGAAGCTTGAGGATTTCATCAATCGATTACCCGAAGAAGATCTCATCCAAGGGGTCCAGGCATCCCTGGTTAAACTCGTTAACATTGAAGCCCACCTTTCAAAGCCCCTGAGCCACTGGCTTCAGCCACATCAAGATACATTCTTTCAAACCCAGCTTCCGAAATGGGTGGACAGAGGGACGGACCTCTTATCGAAGAAGATACCGAACCTGATGGAGAAAATGCATCTTCAGCAGATTGTCCAGGAGCAGGTGGAATCCTTCTCCGTTGAAAGATTGGAAGAATTGGTGCTCGGCATTTCACGTCGCGAATTCAAGATGATTACGTACTTAGGTGCATTGCTGGGTGGTGTGATCGGGATTGTCCAGGGGATCATCGCCCTGTTCATCTCCTGAATCAGCAGAGTTCAAGGGTCCTTCCTAGAAATTCACTCTATAGTTTGTTATAGTGGTGAAGGAAACATAGAGTGAAATTATAGGAGGTACGTATTTTGGCTATTAACTTATACGATCAAGCGAACGAATTAGAACGTGCTTTACGTCAAAGCGACGAATTTCTACAACTGAAAAACATGTATGACGAAGTGAACAATGACGAATCTGCGAATAAGATGTTTGAAAACTTCAGAAACATTCAAATGAACCTGCAACAAAAGCAAATGAGCGGTGAAGAAATCACTCAAGAGGAAGTAGAGCAGGCTCAAAAGACAGCTCAACTTGTTCAACAACACGAAAAAATCGCAAAGCTTATGGAAGCTGAGCAACGCATGAGTATGGTCATCAATGACTTAAACAAAGTCATCATGAAGCCTCTTGAAGAACTTTACGGTTCAATGCAGAAGTAATAATGGATAAGAGAAAGACCGGCTTTCCTAGGGGAGTCGGTTTTTTTGTACTGGTATCCAAGTATAATTACGACCCTTGTCATATTTGTCTCAAGACCTTCATAGAAGTAAAGAAAGGGAGCAGACAACATACAGGGGGGACACCAATGATATATAGAATGCTGGCGTTGAATATTGATGGAACGATTGTGAATGAAAACGGAAAAATTGCGAGGGAAACCAAGGAAGCAATTGAGTACGTTCAAGATAAAGGCGTGCCTGTCACATTAGTCACGAGCAGGAGTTTTGCTTCAGCAAAAAAAGTGGCCAAAGCCCTTAAGATTCATACTCCTATCGTCACACATAGTGGAGCCTATATCGCGCTTGAGGTTGAAAAGCCGCTTTATGTAAAAAAAATCGCTGAGGATATCACCTATGAAATAGCTCAATTCCTGGAAGGGTTCTCAAGTCAAGTATATCTCTCCCATGAGAAGCGTTCCATTATAGGGAAAGCCAATTCCCAAGCGAAGGATATGGCCAAAGTTTCATGGCAGAGAGAGTCCAGATTACTATATAGTAAACAGTTTGTGGAACGAGTGAGCGATCATCTCCTGGAGAATCCGATGTCGGTTCCGAAGATTTCAGTAGTCATGGAGCACCGGGAAGATGTCTGGGATGTCATCGCCTCTTTAAAGGGAATGTATGAAGAGGTGGATGCGATTCCGACCTCCGACTATAAACTGGATATTGTCCCAAAAGGGGTATCAAAGCTGCGGGGGTTGATGTATCTCTCTGAGCGCTTGGGAGTAAAGAAGGAGCAAATCGTGATGGTGGGGTCGGGTATGGATGATATCGACTCATTAGAGTGCTGCGGACTCGGTGTGGCCATGGGGAACGCCCCGGGGCAGGTGCGAGAGGCAGCGAACTGGATTACCAGAAGTCAAAGTGAGAAGGGCATCCCGTATTTCGTGACAGAGCTTTTCCGAAAACAGCATCCAATCCCTTTTTTGAAAAAAATGAATATCATTGAATCATAATCGTAAACACCCCTGCACATATCTGAAGGTGCGGGGGTGTTTTTTGCAGAGTGATGGCGGACTCCCATTGACCATTCCAAGCCCATTCTGTACACTTATAAAAGCTTATTAGATTTGTTGAAAGGTGATTAGAACGTGAATGTTTTGATAAGAGGAATCGAGGATGAGCGTTTTGAACGCCCTCTGCGATTGATTGCAAATTTATTTTTTGAAGAGTCCGTGATTCATTTTGCTGATTGTGATGAAGCAGATCTTCAAGTCCATATAGAACTTTCCATCGAAGATAAGGTAGAAGCTGCTGCGACCTTAACAAAGCCAACCACAGACGTGAAATTTTCTGCCCGCTATGAGAAGGGGTGGTCTCCTTATGATAATGAAAAAGAACGTTTTAAACAGCTGAAAACCGCGGTTTCCCATGTCTATTTGAATGTTCTTCAAGATATGACTGGTATCAGGCAGAAGTGGGGGATTTTAACCGGGATCAGACCGACGAAGCTCATCCATAAAAACACCCAGCTTGGAATGCCAAAAGAAGAGATTCACCGGAAATTGAGAGAAGAATACCTCATTACGGATGAGAAGATTGAGCTCATGCAAAACATCGTCGACCGACAGTTGGCGGTTGTACCAGATCTTTATGATCTTCAGCATGAAGTGAGTATCTATATAGGCATTCCGTTTTGCCCGACAAAATGTGCCTATTGTACATTCCCTGCCTATGCGATTCTCGGTAAACAAGGAAGGGTGGATTCATTTCTGGCCGGCCTCCATTATGAAATACAGGAAATGGGACGCTGGATGAAAGAAAATAACATCAAAATCACGACCATCTACTACGGAGGAGGTACACCTACTTCCATCACAGCTGAAGAAATGGATGCTCTATATGAAGAAATGGTTCGATCTTTCCCGGATGTGGAAAACGTAAGGGAAGTGACGGTTGAGGCCGGCCGGCCTGATACGATCTCACCAGAGAAACTAGAGGTACTCAACAAATGGAATATCGACCGTATTTCCATCAATCCCCAATCTTACACACAGGAAACCCTAAAAGCAATCGGCCGTCATCATACAGTAGAAGAAACGATAGACAAATTCAATCTGTCACGGGATATGGGTATGAACAACATCAATATGGACCTGATCATAGGTCTCCCGGGTGAAGAGCTCCCTGAGCTTCAACATTCGTTGGATGAAACCGAAAAGCTCATGCCGGAATCCTTGACCGTTCACACGTTGTCCTTTAAACGTGCGTCTGAAATGACAAAGAATAAAGACAAGTATAAGGTAGCGGATCGGTTGGAAATTGAGAGAATGATGAACCTTGCAGAAGAGTGGACGAAGAAGAATGGTTATGAGCCATACTATTTATACCGTCAGAAGAACATCCTTGGTAACCTGGAAAATGTGGGCTATGCCCTGCCGGGGCAGGACAGCATCTATAACATCATGATCATGGAGGAAGTCCAGACCATCATCGGCATCGGCTGCGGGGCAGCGAGTAAATTCATCGATCCCAAGACCGGAAAGATCACTCATTTTGCCAATCCAAAGGAGCCAAACGCTTATAATATCGGGTTCAAAGAATATACCGATCGAAAAATCAATATTCTAAATGATTTGTTTTCGTAAAAAAACACGCCGCTCAGTGATTTGAACGGCGTGTTTTTATTTGTATGCGGAAGGTGTTTGATTTGACGGAATTTTTCAACAATACATAAAGGATTTATCGCCTGAAAGTAGAATTAGTAAAGTAGACTCAGAAAATCAGACTAAACTTTTGTAAACGCTTACTAAATGTGAGGGGAGAGATCGATTATGATGCAAACACCTCTGCTGCTGACACAAATGATTGAAAGAGCCGAAAAGTATTTTCCCAAAAAAGAGATCGTTTCACGAACAGAATCAGGAATAAACCGCTTCACCTACAAACAGTGGGCGGAAAGAACAAGAAGGCTTGCAAGCAGTCTTTCTCAGCTTGGCGTTGAAGAAGGGGATAAAGTCGGGACACTCGCCTGGAACCATCATCGACATCTGGAAGCGTACTTTGCCATCCCATGCAGTGGATCTGTACTACATACAATCAATATCCGCCTATCGCCTCAACACATTGTCTATATTATCAATCATGCCAAGGATCAGGTGTTGTTGATCGATTCTGACATTGTTCCGCTCATTGAAAAGATCAAAGATCGGATTCCAACTGTAAAAGCTTTCATTGTCATGACCGACGGTGATCTTCCGGAGACCACATTAGAACCGGTTTATCATTATGAAAGGCTGCTGGAAGAAGGAGATCCTTCCTTTGAATTCAGGACGGACCTGGATGAAAATGCTCCTGCAGGAATGTGTTATACTTCCGCCACAACGGGGAATCCCAAGGGAGTCGTCTATTCCCATCGTGGAATCGTGTTACATGCCATGGCCCTGGGACTTGCTGACACGACCGGGGTATGTGAGCGCGATGTTGCCCTCCCGGTTGTTCCGATGTTTCATGTGAACGCATGGGGGCTGCCGTTTGCATCTGTTTGGTTCGGGACAAAACAGGTTCTGCCGGGACCGTATTTTACTCCCGCCTTACTTGCCCGGTTAATGGAGGATGAGAAAGTAACCATTTCGGCAGGTGTCCCGACCATATGGCTGGGATTGCTCAATGAGCTGGAGAAGAATGAATATGATCTCTCAAGCCTTCGTTCTGTTCTGTGTGGGGGATCAGCGGCTCCTAAAGGAATGATTCGTACTTTCGAAGAAAAATTCGGTATCCCGTTCATGCATGCATATGGAATGACGGAAACAAGCCCACTTGCCGTGATTGCTGCTTCAAAAAGCAATCATGATGAACTGTCAGCTGAGGAAAAACTAGATATAAAAGCGAAACAGGGGATTCTCGTGCCAGGACTGGATATGAAGATTGTCGGTAAAGACGGAGAAGTGGCCTGGGACGGAAAGGAAATGGGAGAACTTGCCCTGAGAGGTCCATGGATTGCTTCAGAATACTATGAAGACGAAAGAACCAGAGAGGCTTTCCGTGATGGCTGGCTTTATACAGGTGATGTGGTCACCATTGATGAAGAAGGCTACATTAAGATCGTGGACCGCACAAAGGATCTTATCAAATCAGGCGGGGAGTGGATCTCTTCTGTCGATCTTGAGAATGCTCTCATGGCCCACGAATATATCTTCGAAGCGGCTGTTGTGGCTGTTCCCCACGAAGAATGGCAGGAGCGTCCAATCGCGTGTGTTGTATTGAAAGAATCAGGTAAAGGAAATGTAACGAAAGAAGGCATCTTGGACTTCCTTAAACCTCAATTTGCCAAATGGTGGCTGCCAGATGACATCCTGTTCCTAGATGAAATTCCTAAAACGTCAGTAGGAAAATTTTTGAAGAGGGCGTTACGGGATCAGGTTCAGGATAAAATGAAACAAGTTTAATTCAAATGAGAGGTTGACATCCTGTCCGCCTCTCTGTTGAATTGTTGTACTATTCTAAAAAATGATATCTAATCATACGATATTACGGTATGCTAGAAGAAAGGGGAGGGATTAATTTGACAGTGTCAAATCAATATGAAACAGTAAAACTACATAAAGATGGTAAGGTGGCGAGGCTTACGCTGAATCGGCCGCAGTCCCTTAATTCATTGGATGCAGAGCTAATGAAAGAGCTTCTGGCTGCTTTAAAGGAAGTGAAGAATGATCCGGCGATTTCGTTATTGGTCCTTACAGGGGAAGGGAAGGGGTTTTCCTCCGGAGGAGATATCAAGTCCATGCTTTCGTTAAGTGGAAAAGATCAGTTCGCCAGTATCATGGATACCATCAATGAACTTGTCATGACGTTGTATTCCATGCCGAAAATCGTTCTTACAGGAATACATGGAGCCGCTGCAGGTCTTGGGTTCAGCCTTGCCCTTGCATCAGACTACATCTTATGTGAAGAAGACAGTAAGCTTGCCATGAACTTTATCGGCATTGCGCTTATTCCAGATGGAGGAAGTCACTTCCTTCTGCAGGAGCGCCTGGGAACGCATAAAGCCAAACGATTGATATGGAACGGAAAAGTGCTGGAAGGACAAGAGGCCCTTATGAAGGGACTGGTCGATGAAGCGATCCCTTCTGGTAAACTGGAGGAAGGCATCGAGCGCTATACGAAACAAGTATTAAGTGCACCGACTAAAGCGATGCTGAAAACGAAGGAAGTGTATGTCACATTAAACAAAGAGAGGCTGCAGCATGCTCTTGAGCTGGAGAAGGAAGGTCAATGGATGATGCGTCAAACTTCGGATCATCAGGAAGGCATTCGGGCGTTTGTCGAAAAGCGACGACCTGAGTTCAAAGGAGAATAAAGGTGAAAAAGAACTAACCGGATTGGTTAGTTCTTTTTTTGACCACCCTTCACGGGAAGTCACCTGTATCGGGTGATGAGAATGATGAGGGGGTTTTTAGACATGGAACAGCAATAGCTTTCCAAGCGGGGAAGTACAACGGTGAGTATACTCGGAGTACCCCTTCTCCTCTAACATGGATTCTCCCATTTTCTTAGCATCACTATCGGAGGAAGCTTCGAACGATTCATCTAGAATTTTTTTACCGTCTTTTTCAAAGACTGTCAGTTTGTAAACTTTCATAGTTTTTTTCCCCTTTGTATAAAAATAATGTACCCTTTTATTTTTTCATATTATCATTTTTTTGGAAAGTCTAAATAGTTTGATAATGAAAAAGAATTGGAAAATGAAACCTTTTGTGGATATAATCGTAAGGACTATAGAGAAAACAGATGCTCATATATAGGGGCAGTAGGGGAGTGTTGGAATGAGTTTATGTATTCAAGAGGTAACCAAAAGGTTTGGTGAATTCACAGCCGTGGATGATCTATCACTTGAGATTCCTCCAAGTGAAATGTTCGGGTTTCTTGGGGCGAATGGAGCCGGGAAGACGACGACATTTCGAATGGTGTTAGGATTGTTAGACCCAACGGAAGGACAGATTACGTGGGATGGGAAAAGCATTGATTATTCAACGAGTCCCCAGATTGGATATCTTCCGGAAGAAAGAGGGTTATATCCGAAAATGAAGGTGAGCGATCAAATCGTCTATCTGGCACGACTTAGGGGCATGGAGAAAAAGGCGATTTTAAAAGAATTGGACTACTGGTTGAACCGATTCAATGTTCCTCAATATATGAATAAAAAAGTGGAAGAATTGTCGAAGGGGAATCAGCAAAAAATTCAATTTATCGCAGCCGTCATCCATAAGCCTAAATTACTGATCTTAGATGAGCCTTTCAGCGGCCTGGATCCTGTAAATGTAGAGCTTCTGAAAGACGCAGTCAATGAAATAAAGAAAAGCGGGACCACAATCGTCTTCTCCAGTCACAGGATGGAACATGTGGAGGAGCTGTGTGAAAGTCTGTGCATCATGCATAAGGGACGTCCTGTAGTACATGGGGCCCTAAAGGAAATCAAGCGTTCATTTGGAAAGAAGAATGTGGTGATTCATGCAGACTTTGATCTTCTATATTTAAAGGGGCTGCAAGGTGTGACCAAGTTGAAGAAAACAACCGAAGGGGTTCTTCTGCAGGTCGAATCAGAGGAGGCAGCTGAAGGTGTATTCCGTGATGTCGTTCAAAGAGGATTCCTTCGAAAATTTGAACTAGAAGAGCCTTCTTTAAATGATATTTTCATAGAAAAGGTGGGGACTTCTTATGAATAATTTCTTCTTGATCCTTGGTCACTCCTATTTCTCGAAGCTAAAGGCGAAGTCGTTTATCATATCCACTATTATCATTGCCGCAGCCATTATCCTTCTGGCTAACTTTGAGAGTGTCATTTCGAGCTTAGATCGAGATGAACCAAGTAAGGTAGCCGTTCTCGACGAAACAGGTAAACTGTACGATCCATTAGTGCAACAACTTGGGATGATGGAAAGTGAGATCAAGCTGGAATCATCATCTCAATCCACAAGAGAAATCGAGAAGAAAATTGAGTCTGAAGAAATCAAGGGATTGCTTGTTTTGAGCGAGAGCCCGGAAGGACTTCCACTGGCTCTATATAAATCCAATTCACTTTCAGAATCCAACGTGTCCAGGGAACTGCAAGTTGCCCTGCAAACTATTAAATCCTCTCTTGCAGCGAATAAGCTCGAGCTTTCAGATGAAGAACTGGCTTTATTAAGCGGACGTGTGACATTTGAGAAGCTCGCACTGGTGGAAGGGGCAAAATCTGAAGAAGAACTGAGTCAAGCCAGGGGTGTTGTGTATGTTCTCTTATTCTTTATCTATTTCTCTGTCATTGCCTACGCTAACATGACCGCTATGGAGGTCGCGACAGAAAAAAGCTCAAGAGTCATGGAAATTCTCATTTCCAGTGTGTCTCCTGTGAAACAAATGTTTGCCAAGATCATCGGTATCGGTCTAGCCGGGTTGACTCAATTAGCCGTTATACTCGCAGTAGGTTATTTCACCATGATCCGTAAGAAAGATGAACTGGTAGATGGATTCTTTGAAGGATTTGGATTTGAATCACTTTCGGCGAGTGTGGTGATGTATGCGATCATTTTCTTCTTATTAGGGTATTTCCTTTATGCCACCCTTGCTGCCTTACTTGGATCCCTCGTGAGCAGGATTGAAGATGTACAGCAGATGATCCTGCCTATGACTTTCCTGATCATGATCGGTTTTTTCATCTCCATGTTTGGGCTTGGGAATCCGGAATCCAGCTTTATCACAGTGTCTTCCTATATCCCGTTTTTTACTCCGATGGTTATGTTCCTGCGTGTGGGGATGCTTAATCTTCCCGTGTATGAACCAGTTATCGGAATTGTCATCCTACTTGCGACGATCGTCCTATTGGGAGTATTTGGGGCAAGAGTGTATCGCGGAGGAGTCCTCCTGTATGGAAAATCCAATTCTTATAAAGATATTAAGAAAGCAATCGATATCACATCAAATAAATAATTTAAAAGGGGTTGTCTCATTCTTGAGACGGCCTTTTTTCATGAATTGGATAAATGATGTTTTCATACTGAAATTCCATCCTGTTTTAGGATATAATGAAAGAATATAAGAACGTATATTCGTAGAAGAAGGAGGGAACGTCATGGGAAAAATACGTTTTATTCATGTAGCTGATCTACATTTGGATAGTCCGTTCATTGGACTTAAACATCTACCGCAAGACGTGTTCGAACGGATATATAATAGTACCTTTGCTTCTTTTGAAAAAGTGGTAGACGAAGCAGTCCGAAGACAGATTGATTTTATGGTGATCAGCGGTGATTTGTTTGATGAAGAAGATCGGAGTATCCGCGCACAAGCGAAATTATTGAAGCAATTTAACCGTCTACACTCACACAACATTCCTGTCTATGTCGTTCACGGGAATCATGATCACCTTGGGGGCTATCGTTTAGAACTTGATATGCCGGACAATATACATATCTTCAAAGAGGAAACAGAAGTGAAACAACTTACTACCAAGAGTGGAGAATCCGTTGATTTAGTTGGATTCAGCTATGGGAAAAGGCATATTGAAGAAAGAAGAATTGAAGAGTATCCAGAAAGGTCCCAGGGCCGCTATACAATCGGCATCCTCCATGGAAGCGAAGGCAGCGTGCATTCTTCTCATGCAGTTTACGCCCCTTTTGTGCTCAATGATCTCCTGGAGAAAAATTACCACTACTGGGCCCTTGGACATATTCATGAGCGTCAGATCCTGCACAAAGAGCCTTTCATCGTATACCCAGGCAATATACAAGGAAGGCACCGGAAAGAAACAGGGGAGAAGGGCTGCTATGAAGTGGTCCTGGATCATCAACATACCGAGCTGACCTTTATCCCGACCCACGATTTGATCTGGAAGACATGTCACGTATCCCTATCGGGTGTCCTCCGTTTTGGAGAAGTCTATCAGCGTATACAGAATGCTCTTGAATCCTTGAAAGGGGACATGTTCATCGAAATTGTCCTGACCGATGATGGGTCGCTTCCTCACAATATGAAGGGGAAAATAGAAAATGGTGACCTGTTGGAAGCCTTGCAGTCAGAATATGAGACTCAAGCGGGGATGAAGTGGGTTCATTCAATAAAGTGGAGTCCATCACAATCGACACGGGAAAAGGAACAGGATCCGTTTAAGCTGGAAGTGATGTCCACTTTGGTTAACATGACTGAAGAAGAGTGGAAAGAAGCCCTTGCAGAGCTGTATGAACACTCTTCTATATACCGGTTCCTGGAACGCATAGAGGAAGACGACAGGGTAATTTTAATGGAAGCAACAAAGCAACTGATACAAAATAAAAGCTGAACGGGGAGGTGATGAAGATGAAACTGCTTGAACTTCATATTTATGGATACGGAAAAATAATCAATAAACAGTACAAACTTTCAGACCTTCAGTTGTTTTTTGGAGAAAATGAAACTGGTAAGTCAACCATTATGTCCTTTATTCATAGCATTTTATTCGGTTTTCCGACTAAACAGCATTCCCTGTTGAGATACGAACCGAAGTTCTCTGGGGAATACGGTGGTAAAGTCATATGTGAAATGGACAATTATGGGCTCGTTCAAATCGAGCGGATTAAAGGCAAAGCGTCAGGTGACGTAACCGTCCAATTCGAAGATGGAAGGGTGGAAGGGGAAGAAGCCCTTCGACAGTTGCTTGGAAACCTTGACAGGACAACCTACCAAAACATATTTTCATTCAACCTCGAAGGACTTCAAAACATCCAGCGCCTGAAAAAAGAAGATCTGAACCGCTACCTTTTCTCCGCAGGGTCTACAGGGACGGACCTCCTTTTACAAATGGATCAGGATTGGCAAAAAGAACGTGAGCGGCTGTTTAAAAAATCTGGAAGGAAACCGATGATCAATACAGTCCTGACTGAATTGAAATCCTTGGAGAAGCAGGTAAGGGAGGGAAAAGAAAAAAACGAACGATTCAGCCTGCTGATAGAGAAGCAGCAAGCATTAAAAGCACAGATTTCTTCTATGGAGGAAGAGACGGCCTCCCTTCGCGAAGAGAGAGAGAACCTGATTTCAGTTAATGAAAACTGGAATACTCTCATCGGCTTCGCACGTATGGAACAGCGGATGTTGCAATTGGAAGAAGTGGTGTTTCCGCCAAGAGGTTTAGAGCATTTTAACGAGCTTAAAACCGAAGAAAGACAAGTATCAGCCTACCTTGAAACACTGAAGGAGAAGCAGGGGAATCTCCAAAAGAAAATAGAGTCGGCAGAAATAGATAAGACTTTAAGGGAAGACATTCCATTCTTAGAGAAGATCTTGTCTCATCAGTCCTTTTATTTAAAATGGAAAGAAGAGAGCAGTGAGCGGGATAGTGAATTGAAAGCTGTGCGCAATAAGATCAACGGTACGATCCGTGAATTGGGACTCACAGTAGATTTTACAGACGTACCAAAACTTGATACAAGCATGATGATGTCTGACAACATTCAACAAGCACTTGACAAGCACTCAAAGCTTCTTCATGAAAGGGAAAGCTTGCAAAATTTATATGAGGAAGCGAAAGAAGAGCTCTACCTCATTGAAAGCAAGTGTGACCGATTAGAAGAAAGGCTGATGGAAGAGGATGAGTATCAGCAATTACAAAGATCTGTGAAGGCCAAGTCATCCAAGCAGGCTTCACGTGATCAGGCAGACTGGGTGAACCTTCAGGTGAAACGGGGTGAAGAGCGCTTCATCAGGAAGAAGGCGTCTTTCACTCGACAGCTCCTTGCCATGTCTGTGTCCCTTCTGCTCCTGTCGGGGCTCTCTATATGGGCTGTCGTATCGGGAAATTGGCTGTTTTCCGGGATCAGCCTCATGATCCTCATTGTGGTGGGGACATTGCTGATTCAGGCAAAGGGACATTTACATGAAGAATTCAGCATGCTTCAGGAAATCAAATCAAGGGCTGAAGAACTAAAGCCGGAAGGGCAAATGGACGTTCATTCTATAGAGAAGGATGAGGAGAACTTAAAGACGCAAATGGAATTAAGGCATGAGTGGAAGCAGCGAATTCTATCTTTAGAGGAGCAACAGCTGAAGCTTGAGAAGGTCAAGGGAAAGCAGAATAGGATGGAGCGAGAAATGATCTTGAGTGAGGAAAGATTATCTCACTTGAGATCGGAGCTTAGTTTACCTAATGATTTTCACTGGAAGTGGCTTCCGGATGCCCATGTCAAAATGAAAGAAGCGGTCACTGCCTTTGAACGTTCTATCCAATTAGAAGAGGAACAAGCCTCTCTGTTCGATAAAATGAAAGAGTATCGTGAAGATTGCCAATCATGGTTCCACCGTCATTCTCTAACGTTTACGACTGTGGAGGATGCGCTGGTTAGACTAAAGGGGATCATGCAGGAACTAGAGAAGAGACAAATGATCATCAGCAGCGCTCAATCTGAACTAGAGCCTCTGTCGTTTGAAATAAACAAGCTGTCCATTGAAAGAGAAAAGGTACGTGACGACCTACAAGCCCTTATGGAATCCGCAGGCTGTGAGAAAGAAGGTGATTTTCGCCAAAAAGCCTTACAAGCGGAAGAAAGAAGCGACTTAGCTGCCGAATACAGTGGCTTGAAAACAAGGCTGACGAAGCGAACCCTAGATACGTTTAAGGAATTCGACTCTTTGGAAGAGAGCAGGAGGAAAGTAAAACAGGTGTCAGAAAAAATCGACGGGCTAACCGCGGAGCTATCCACCCGTCAAAAAGAGCTTGCATCCATATCATATGAAAGAAAAGTGCTCGAGGAAGGGAAGAGTTACTCCAGTATCCTCCAGGAGTTTCATGGAAAGAAGGCCGAGCTTCAAGAACTGGCCTATGAATGGTCCAAATATACATTGGCCCAAGTATCATTAAGTAAAACCATCGACCTCTACCAAAAAACCAAAATGCCTGAGGTGATGAGGCTCGCAGAAGAAATATTCAGAGAGCTGACAGAGAATCACTATCATCGCATTCTTCTGCAGGAAGATGAAATGATCAAAGTGAAGACGGATAATGGAGAGGTATTCAACGCAGTCGAACTTAGTCAAGGAACGAAAGAACAGCTGTATATTGCACTGCGTTTTGCCCTCATTCAATCGTTCCGTGATAAGTATCCACTACCCATCCTCATTGATGATGGTGTCGTCAACTTTGACAGGGAGAGAACCACTGCATTTTTGAAGCTGTTGAGGAAAATGTCCATCAACCATCAGATACTATTCTTTACATGTCACCCCCATATAAAAGATGCTTTCCATGACGAAGAGGTGATTGTATTGAAGAGACATGATGAAGTTTCGATGCGCACTTCCTGAGTTTGTTTCATAACTAGAATTAGCAATAATCCCCTGAATTCGTTACAATACTACATGGAGTCTGTTTAAAGGGTCTTGTCTGCTGCCTCTAAATAGAAAAGCATGGAAATGAAATGAGTGTAAGAAAGAAGGAACACATCACATGAAAAAAACAAAAGGGTGGAAACGCAATAGGGGACCACTTGCACTACTGAGCTTTAACTTATTTATTGTCATGGTAGGAATAGGCCTTGTCATACCCATCCTTCCGTTCTATGTAGAAAAATTCAATGCCAATGCCCAAACACTGGGAGCACTGGTCGCCGTGTTTGCATTCATGCAGTTTTTATTTGCCCCCATTTGGGGGCGCTTATCCGATCGGATCGGAAGGAAACCGTTGATCACGATCGGACTGATAGGATTTGCTGTAGCTGAGTTCATTTTCGCCTTCGCAGTAGGGTTGTGGATGCTTTTTTTATCCAGGATCCTCGCAGGCATTTTCGGCTCAGCATTAATGCCTACCGCAATGGCGTATGTATCGGATGTAACGGATGAAGACAATCGTGGCCAAGGGATGGGGATCCTTGGCGCTGCCATGGGCCTTGGAATTGTCATTGGTCCGGGGATCGGAGGGTGGCTGGCTGAAATCAATCTCTCCTATCCATTCATCTTTGCCGGGATTGCCGCTTCCATCGCTGCAATCGTTTCCGTCATCATCTTACCTGAATCCTATCCAAAGGAAAATAGAACCTTTGATCCTGATGAAAAACGCGAGAATCGCTTTGTTGTCATGAAAAATGCGGTTATGAGCCCAGTCGGATTTCTGCTGATACTTGTCTTCATCATGAGTTTCGGTTTGGCGAATTTCCAATCGATTTTTAGCTATTATGCCCTGGAGAGATACGGATATGGTCCCCAGCAGGTCGGCATCATCATCCTGATCATTGGAATCATAGGTACCGTAGTTCAAGGTGTTGGTGTGGGAAAGGCCACGAAAAAGTTTGGGGAGGAAAAAGTCGTAACAGGCTCACTGCTCCTCAGTGCCCTGGGATTTGTCATTATGACATTTGCAACCGATTTTGTGGGTGTCTTGATCACAACTGCTGTATTCTTCGTGGGGAATTCCATGCTTCGTCCATCCTTGAACTCTCTTATTTCAAAATTGGCCGGTGAGCGACAAGGCACTGTAATGGGGCTTAATAACTCATTTCTAAGTCTTGGTAATGTCGCTGGGCCATTATTGGCGGGTACCTTATTTGAATGGAATATTCATATCCCATACTTCTTCGGGGCATTCATTATGCTCGTTGGACTGGTAGCAACAAAAGTATGGATCAGCAAGAAACAAAAAAGGGCGTTAGTTAATTAAAGGGGGGACCGTCTTCTGTAAGAAGACGGTTTTTCCTTGAGGGGAGATCAAGGATGGCAATGATTCAAACCCGTCGTCCCAGCCCTTTCCAACCATGTAATCTATGGAAATATGATATACTGTAACTAATAATATAGTTGGACGGAGGAGAAGAGATGTCAGGAATCACCCATTTTAATGTCGGAGAAACCATTGACTTGCCATTATTAATTAAACAAATGACCAAAGGCACGACAAATACAGGAAAGCCGTTTTTAACCCTGATTCTGCAGGATAAGAGCGGAGACATGGAAGCGAAGCTCTGGGATGCTTCAGAGCAGGATGAAAAGGCCTATCAGCCTGAAACTATCGTAAAGGTTGTCGGGGACATACATAGTTACCGCGGGAAGAATCAGCTCAAAATCAAGCAGATTCGACCGGCTTCATCAGCTGATGGCTATGCCATTTCAGACTTCCTGGAGACGGCGCCTGTGAGCATTGATGAAATGACAAGTAAAATTACCCAGTACATCTTTGAAATGAGAAATCCCAATATTCAACGCATCACAAGGCACCTGCTTAAAAAATATCAAAAGCCATTTCTGGAATATCCGGCTGCGACTAAGAACCATCACGAATTCGTATCAGGTCTTGCCTATCACGTCGTATCGATGCTGGATCTTTCAAAAGCGATTGCAGCACTTTACCCTTCCCTTGATTCCGACTTGTTATACGCGGGGGTGATCCTTCATGACCTGGGTAAGGTCATTGAACTTTCAGGTCCAACCTCGACAACGTATACGATAGAAGGAAATCTGATCGGCCATATCTCCATTATGGTGAATGAGATAGGAAAAGCTGCCGATGAACTGGGAATCGAAGGAGAAGAAGTCATGATCCTTCAACATCTTGTATTGAGTCATCATGGTAAAGCCGAGTGGGGCAGCCCTAAACCTCCACTCATTCGTGAAGCTGAAATTCTGCATTATATCGATAATGTGGATGCAAAGATGAATATGCTTGACCGTGCACTGGAACGGGTGAAACCAGGGGAGTACACAGAAAGAGTATTTGCTCTTGATAATCGTTCCTTCTATAAACCTACTTTTCATAAATAATCAGAGTAAGCCCACGGTGTGAACCGGGGCTTTTTTAAGTAGAACGGAGTATAAAGTAAGTATGATTTACCGCTTCCCTTCATATAGTGTTAATCAAGAGGACAAACCTATAAGGAGTTGAAGCAAATGACACTGCCTATTTGGATGTATTTGGTTGTAGCAGGGATATTCGGGAGTGCCTTTATGACGATTAAATCAGCTAAAGAAGAAAAGAATATGGAAGATGAGTGGATTGAGAAAGAAGGAGAAGTTTATATTCAACGGATGAAAGAGGAAAAGGAGCGCAGACGTCAATTGACGACATGATGATGGGGAATACTAAAAGGACTGGCGGCTTATAGAGCCGCCAGTCCTTTTGGTTATCTTATTCTTGATCTGCTGCCGGTGCTTCGTCTCCTTCAGGTGCAGCGGGAGTTTCTCCGCCCTCAGGTGCAGCTGGAGGATTCAGAACCTGGTCAAATGCTTTTTTTAGATCTTCATCTTTAATGTTTAAGTCAGCTTTTTCAATTTCAGCTTTCATGGCTTCCTGAATTTTTTGAGGATCCACTTTTGAAAGCTTCAATTCTGTTTCAATTTCCTTTTTCATCTCATCAAGGGATTTCTTTTCTTTCTTATCTGTCACTTCAATGATGTGATAGCCATATTCTGTTTTGACAGGTTCACTCACGTTGCCTTTTTCTAATGTATCCAGTGCCTTGGAGAATTCAGGTACGAAGTTTTGGCGGCCTGCATTGTCTACCCAGCCCAAGCTTCCCCCATTTTCGGCAGAACCTGGATCCTTGGAGTATTCTTTTGCAAGCTCTTCAAACTTACCGCCGTCAGCTAATTTTTGCTTCACTTCTTTAGCTGTTTTCTCATCGTCCACAAGAATGTGACGAACTTGAATGTCAGGTTTCCATGTCTCGTAATATTCCTTGACTTCCTCTTCAGTCACTTTTACATCGGAAATCGTCGCCTTCTCTTGTAATAACTGAAGCTTTAAGTATTCTTTAAACGATTTTTCATCAAGGTTATATTGTTGTAAGAACATATCAAACTGAGGGCCCAATTGATCTTTTGCTTCATTCAGCTTTTCCTCAACTTCCTCTTCTGACACATCATACTTCTCTTCAAGGACCTTCGTGTAAACCAGTTCCTGAAGGGCTTGCTCCATTTGTGGAGTGAACTTCTGCTTCATTGATTTGTATAATTCCTCTTTTGTTACGTCTCCAGCTTTCGTTGTTGCAACAACGTCACTATTTCCTTCAGCACCGTCTCCGCTGCATCCTGCAAGGCCTGCGACTCCTGCAGCCAAAGAAACTGAAATGATCCATTTTTTCATGGTGACCAACTCCTACAATATATTCGTTAGATGGCTTGTCAAAATTCTACAAATCATACTATAACACACTTCTTCCATTAAAAAAAATATTTTCCAAGTGAATCTTAAGAAAAATAGGCGTTTTACACACCCATTTCCTAGGTTCCTTCATATGATAAAAGCGAAGAGAGAAAAGGAGGTAATAAATATGAGCTGTGGATACAATTCCGGATTCGCGTTAATCGTAGTGCTGTTCATCTTATTAATCATCGTTGGTGCCGCATATCTTTACTAAAAAATTCAGAAAATTGATATTAGCCTAAACAAATGGCAGCTAACTTGAATAAGATAAATTAGCGCTTCAAAGGAGGTGGGAAGTTATGGGTAATGCATACGGCGGAGGATTCGCGTTAATCGTAGTACTGTTCATCCTGTTAATCATTGTGGGTGCAGCATGGCTATAATTTTAGCCTCGGGGTTTAAAGTTATCGGATAATGACTGTGGAGGGGGCAATACCTTAAGGAAGGCGGCCCCTTTTGCTATATTCATATCCAGGTGGCTTTTTATACATGAAAGGAGGAAGCGCAGATGTCAGGTGCTTACGGCGGAGGATTTGCGTTAATCGTAGTTCTATTCATTTTGTTAATCATCATTGGTGCAGCATACGTTTGCTAATGTAATCATAGATGATCAAACAGATCCGGGATCCCAGCGGATCTGTTTTTTTATGATTGATCAGGGGGATTCCGGTAATTGAAAAGCAGCCAGCCCCTCGAGGTCATAACCGAAAAATCCCCAAAGGCAAAGAACGCCTTCAGGGATTTCCCGGTTATGCTTGTCGGGGCTAAACAGTCCGCCTCCGCTTTTATTATCCTATGTAAACAATATCTCTATATAAGAAGAGACCAGTAGTATGGTGATTAGGATATTGATGGTTCTAAACACCTTAGGTTGGCGTTCTTCAGGTATTTCTTTTTGCAAACATAATGCATTTGTCATTTTATTTATATAAAATAAGATGAAAACTGCAAATACTAAAAACATGGAGATCATCCAAACCCCTCCCCGTTATCTCCTATAAGCTATACATTACCAAAATACTTCTCTAAATGGTAGCGAGAGTATTGAAGAAAATACGCAATTTCATTTTTTTCGCCATCTTCCTCCAGTGGGTTCAAGGAGGTGGAAGCGAAAAGCCAAGGTGGAGATGAAAAACCCCGCGATACCGTTCTGATAAAAGCAGAAGGATGATTTATTCCATCGAGTGTATTCAATGGCCTTCCATCATCCTTACTGATAAATCAATATTTCGTATCCATCTTCATTCTCTTCTATTAATGCATTCTTTGGTGAATGCATTAATTGACCTGCATAAATAAAGTCAATGGAACAAATTCCGGTATGGAATGCAAGCAGCATTGTAAAATAATGAGAGTAGTGCGGGAAATGGAAGCATCCGTATAACAATATTCCGTTCAGTATGAAGAATGGCGCTACCAGGGCCACCATATAACGATATTTTGAAATAGGCTGATCAACCCGCAAGGAAACGATCGGTAATAGAAATAACTTTCGATCGCATCTGCACTTCATTTTTCTCACAAAGGGCAGTATGGGCACCATGTGAAAGAATTTATGCAATGGATAAATACTCAGCAGTCCTACCAAGAATCCCATGAAATGGTTGTCATAGAACACATTTGGAAATAGTAAGTTGATTGGTACGTATATTAATGAGAATACCATCATCATGATGATGGATGAAAGTAAAAAGACTCGGTAAAATCCGAATTGTTTTTCCAGATTGATTGTTTTCCAGCAATGCATAAAAAAATCGCCTCCATTAGACGAATAGATCTCAGATAAGTGCTTTACATACTTTATTACGATTGCAGGAAAAAATCAATACATTTCGGATGATTTTTTCTTATAATTTAAGCTGAGTTTTTAAGACAGGAATGTTATAGTTTTGTACAATGAGAATACGAGAATCTGTGCAACGATTGAAAGGTGAGTAATATGAATGAATTAATGAGAAGAATTGAGAAGATCGAGTATTATCAGCGATTGTTGGCCGAGATGATACCTGAAAACGGATATCCATTTCATCGGTTGATCATTCAGAAAGGACTGTCAGAGGGGGAAGTACAGGAGTTCCTTCTTACATGTGATAAATTGAGCATGAAACTTGAAAAGCAAAAAGCGGAAGGATTCGTGTATCATACTCCGCTTTTCAAAGAGTTTGAAGAAGGGCTTCATTCAAAGCTGAAGGTCCATGAAGTGGTGGATAGCTGTTTAGCTCAGGACATTTATCCAGCTTTGATGAAATTATTAAAGAAAAGCTTGTAGGCATCAAGCCAGCTCTTCTTCATCTTGAAACAATTCACCCAGTTTTCCGTTATCATCAGAAAAATCATTTTCGATATTATGGAATGATTTTTCAAATATTTCCATAAAGTCATTTCCATATATGTTTCGTACGATGGTCATCATCTCGATCATTTCAGGGAATTTTCCATATAACTCCCTTAATGGGGAAACTCCTTGAAAGATTGAGTGACTCTCGGGCTTATAATTTTTCATCAGCTCAAGAAGGATATTTTCCCCTTTATCCGTCAGTTGAATATAGGTATTACGTTTATCGTTCTCCCGCTTAGAGAATTGAAGCAATTCTCGTTCTTCTAATTTCTTGGAGAAGTTGAATGCGGTTGAAACATGCATAACGCCAAATTTCGCTACATCTGAAATAGAAGCTCCCTTTAAATGATACGCAATCCAGAGAATATGGTGTTCATTAATATTTAAGTCGTATGGCTTGATCCACTGCTGCCAGTCCTTTTCTATGGCTTTCCACAGGGCTTTACTAAGCTGAGCCATTCGTTGACTGAAGAGCATAGCCTCTTTCAAAGTAAATTCTCTTTCCTTCATGTCATTCACCCACTTTGCTTGAAAATCTTTTTAATTAACATACTTCGAAAATGCCAAATCAAAATAACTATCACAAAAAAGAAAGCGCTTATATTTTATTATGCCAATAAAGTAATAATTAATAAAGGCTAAATTGACAAAATTTTTAGAAGTATATAATTTCTGGTGGAACAACGCGCGTTAAAATACAAAAGAGAATGTTGATAAATGCTTTGATGGCGAGGGTTGGATAGGTGATCACTATATTAAAAGAGATATAGGGGGAGGATTTTGCTTGAATCATTTTATGTTCCATTGCCAGCCGATCAAATAAACCCCCGCACCCTTCTCATTAAATGAGGGAAGCGGGGATTAGGTTATTGATTGGTGGTATTTGTTGAGTTAATCGATTTTTCCAATTCTTCAATGGTATGTTGGATGGAACGGATTTCATCCTGGAGGCGTTTATTATTCGGTTCTGTTGAAGCCTGCCATTGTTGGAAAGAAGCTTTAAGGTCTGCTGATAGCTGAAGGACAGTGTCTTTTCCTTCCTGAGAGAGTGTGCCGATGGATTCTTTGAGGTCACTGATATGCACCTTCACCTCATCGATCATTCCTGCCCACTCATCTTTCTTGTCTTTGATTTGTGCCCGGACTTCTTTTCCTGATGAAGGGGATGTGAGGAGGGATGTCACTCCTCCAACGACTCCTCCAATAAAGAGGCCGTAAAAAAGGGATTTTTTATTCAAAATGGTCACCTCGTTCTTCTGTTCTATATTACTTTAATTCGACAATCAACAGGTATTTTCCTTTTCCCTTTTCCGATAGATTAAAACTAGTCAATTCATAACTTCCTTATTTCCCGCATAAATATAAAGGTAAGAGATGGGGTAAAGAAGGGGGTTCAAGGCAATGGACGGGATTATCTTTGGTTTCTTTGCTCTCTGTGGGGTGTTATTTCTCAGTATGGTGTATAACTTCATTTCCATTCAAAGGCCAGGTATGTATCCTCCTAAGAATGTATTAAAAAAACGTGCTGCCGTATTAGGATCCGGTGGGGTCATTACCTTTTTAATAGGAATTCTCTTATGGGTTGCAGTCAAGTAAGAGCAGGAAAAAGCCCTCCGTTCAATGTTGGCAGTACGTTGAATGGAGGGCTTTCATATGATTTAGGTTATGACAGTTGTTCTGAAGCAACTGCTTCACGAATGGATGAACGTTTTAGAATACCGTTAATGATCGGATACACCACAAACATTGCGCCGGCGTTCACAAGAGTAGCCGGAAGTACAACTGCTGCAAATAGAGCGAAGAAAGCTCCAGGCAGTCCGACAATCACATATGCAGAAAGTAAGAATACGCTTCCTGATATAAGTGTACCGATAGCTGTCAGTATAGAAGCACCTGCCAGTGAACGAGTGATCTTTTTAGTGGCCAGGAAAATTCCGTAGAAGACAAAAGCCGTAATGGGCTTGTCGATAAGATTAGGTAAGAATCCTCCGGGAAACTGTGTTGTCAGACCCGAAATGACCCCAGTCAATATGCCTAATAGCAATACGTTTTTCTTGGCCGGGAACATGATAATACCTAGAAACATCATTGTCAGCATCATGTCCGGTTTCATCCCTAAGAAAATGCCAGGGATCACTGTGTGCAGGACAGCCCCAATCCCAACCAGCAATGATAGGGATACTAGTGTTTTTGTATTCATTTCTCATCTCTCCTCAACTAAACTAAACTTTATTCTTCTTCTCCTAATGTGCACTATTGCCATTAGCGAAAAGATAGGTACATTATAACATATAGGGGACTGTTGTCAAAGATTAAATATTCAGAAAAAAACACTCCCCATTCTAATGGGGAGCAGGAGATTTCCTATGACAGATGCTGCGCGATGGACTCTGCAATTCCTTTTAAATCTTCTTGACTGTAGTCGTCGTTATGTGTTTTCCAAACGGCTCCAAAGCCGTCTCCCTGACCATAGCGGGGAATAAAATGCATGTGAAAATGAAAAACGGATTGTCCGGCTTCTTCACCTGCGTTGCTCAGAAGGTTCATCCCAACCGGAGAGAATTCTGCTTTGATACTGTTGGCGATCTTAGGTGCAACTGAGAAGATATGGCTCGCAATATCAGGGGACAACTCGTAAACATTTTCTTTATGTACTTTAGGGATGAGGAGGGTATGCCCTTTCGTTACCTGGCTGATATCAAGGAAAGCAAGGACATGTTCATCTTCGTACACTTTCATGGCTGGGATTTCCCCATGGATGATTTTACAGAAAATACAGTCGCTCATGTTTCATTCCACCTTTCAGTAATCGTGTATGTATTTTACCACTAATTCAACAATAAATGAAGAAGAGACAGGAACGGGTTTCCTGCCTCTCTTCTTGAAGGGGTAATACTGTAAAGGTTTATATGTCAGGCTTCGTTCTCCTTGATAAACACCTCATTCGCTAGTAGCTTCTGTAGTGGAACATTCTGAAGGTAGAATGAACATTGTTCAATGCGACCATCCCCTTATCTTGTGCTATTTAAGCAATTAGACAATAGAATCTGTTAGCCGTCTTGGACAAACACCTCATTTGCTATAAGGATGATATGTGTAAACCATTAGAAACATGAATGACGCTGTGCAAACTGACCATCCCCTTATCTTAATGGCTAAGGTAAGCTGATTCAGTCAAAATGTGCTTTAACAAACACCTCATTTATCATTTTTGATGATTGAATAGGGTGAGTGTGTCATTCACTAAAGAAGACGACAATCCTTCAAGTCGCAAACAATAGTGAAATCGGTTAGCTGGTCTTTAACAACCATCCCCTTTTTCTTATTGCTGGCCCCTTCAAATAATATGATGTGCATATTTCAACATTTTATGAATGCTAAAATATGGAACGCCTTCAAGGTTAAACAATGTCTTTCCCATCAAGTTTTGTTAAAATAGAGAAAACATGTTTATAAAGAAAGGACGTTGCTGCCCGTGTCTTTATTGGAAATCAATCACCTGGTTGGCGGATATACCCGAAAACCGGTTCTGAAAGATATTACTTTTTCCATTCATTCTAATGAAATCGTCGGATTAATCGGACTGAATGGAGCAGGGAAAAGTACGACGATCAAGCATATTATCGGTCTTATGGAGCCGAAGCAGGGAGAAGTGTCCATTAATGGGCATACATTGAAAAAGGATCCTGAGAAATACCGAAAGCAGTTTTCTTACATACCTGAAACACCCATCCTTTATGATGAACTGACCCTTGAGGAGCACCTAAAGCTTACTGCCATGGCCTATGGTTTAACCGATTCCGAATACAAAGGTAGAATTGATAAGCTGTTAAAGGCTTTTCGGATGGAGAAGAAGATGGGGTGGTTTCCTGCACACTTTTCAAAAGGGATGAAACAGAAGGTGATGATCATGTGTGCATTTCTTATTCAGCCAAGTCTCTATATCATTGACGAACCGTTTGTCGGACTTGACCCTCTTGGCATTCAATCACTCCTGGATTGGATGGAAGAAATGAAGCAGCAAGGCGCCGGGATATTGATGTCAACCCACATCTTGGCAACAGCAGAAAGATACTGCGATTCTTTCATCATTCTTCATGAAGGGAAAATCCGGGCAAAAGGCACTCTTCAAGAGCTGCAAAAGGAATTCTCCATGCCGGATGCGACGTTGGACGACATTTATATTCAGCTCACAAAGGAAGAATCCCATGATGAGTAAGGTGGAAAACATTTGGAAAAGAAGGATTGTAGAGTATAATCAGGAGCTTCAGAAGTACTTGAAGTACATGTTCAACGATCATTTATTATTCGTCCTGATCTTTGCCCTCGGGGGAGCGGCGTATACCTATAATCAGTGGGTGAAAACCCTTGATCCGGCGTTTCCTGCCCCACTCATCATGGCGGTGATCCTTGGGCTCTTATTGGCATGGAGTCCCGTGTATACGTTTTTAAGGGAAGCGGATGCCGTGTTTCTCCTGCCTTTAGAAGGGCGTTTATCAAGTTATTTCACGAAATGCATCTGGATCAGCTTCATGTTTCAATCCTATATACAATTGCTTGTGCTTGCGGCACTCATGCCTATGTATGTAGCGGTATCAGGCGTGAATTTTGGAAGCTTCTTTCCGTTACTTGGCCTGTTATTAGGCATAAAGGTGTGGAACCTGTACGTTCGCTGGTTTATGCTGCGTTTTCAGGAAAGGGAAGTTCATTGGATCGACAGCTTCATGCGCTTTTTACTAAGCGGCACTTTCTTGTTCTTGGTTTTATCAAAGGCAGATTTGTGGATGGGCATCATTCTGGCACTGATTATGGTCGGATACGCTTTCTACTTTTTCCAATCAACAAAAGGGAAGAATCTTAAATGGGATCTATTGATTAATCTGGAGGAACAGCGGATGCTGATCTTTTACCGAATTGCCAATATGTTCACAGATGTCCCTAAGCTTAAAGGAAAAGTCCACAGAAGAAAATGGCTCGACGGATTGTTAAAGACATCTTTTTCTCAAGGGGACACTTATCGCTATCTGTATCTCCGATCAATGATCAGGACAAGTGAATACTCAGGTCTTTATATTCGTTTAACCGTGATCGGTTCTTTACTGATTTATTCAAATTCTTCTTTTTTATTCAGTCTTCTGACGGCTTTGGTATTTCTATACCTAACGGCTTTTCAGCTGGTGCCTTTGTTTAAACGATTTGATTACAAGATTTGGGTACTTATTTATCCTGTATCAAGAGAATTAAAGAAATCGACCTTTCAAGAAATCATCAATCAGGTGATGATGGTTCAGTCCGCCATGTTTTCCCTTCCTCTATTGATAAAGGGAGCTTGGATGGAAGGACTGATTACTCTGCTTGCCGGTCTGTCATTTTCAATGCTGTTTAGCCGGTTTTACTTGGTGAAGCGACTGAAGAAAATGGATGAAACTTTATTTTAATGAAAATCTATTAGATGGAGTATTTGGTAAAGAAGGTAGGTGGTTGAATGTGACCCTTGAAAGAGAGGAACTTGAGGCATGGAAACGTAAATTCAGTAAAAGGTCTTCCGTCATTCAACGAATCTCTAAACAAGCCCAAACCAAAGTAAATCGATGGATTCCTGAACAAGCACATAAAGCAATAACAGAAAGCATCAGGAAAATGGTCGAGGTAACATTGAAAAACAGTGGTTGGGTACCTTTTCAGCGTGTTTCAGTGAAATCTTCATTGAAGGAAAGAGAAGAGATGATGAAGGATCGCTTGGGATTTTACAGGAAGGCAGCGACCATCGAAGGAGCGGGTACAGGAGTTGGAGGAATTCTTCTTGGCCTTGCTGACTTCCCCTTGCTCCTGTCCATGAAAATGAAGTTTCTTAGTGAATGCTCTCTGATTCATGGATATGATGTAGAGGAATACGAAGAGCGCCTTTTTCTCCTTCATGTCTTTCAACTTGCCTTTTCCAGCGATTCTCATAAGAAACATGTTCTCACCATCATTGAAAACTGGGAAGAAGAAAAGGAAGGGCTGAAGGAATTGGATTGGAGAACCTTCCAGCAGGAATATCGGGATTACATTGATTTTGTGAAATTTTTTCAATTGATCCCTGGTGTAGGGGCTTTGATTGGTGCGTATGCAAATTATCAGCTTCTTGAACAATTAGGGGAAGTGGCAATATTTGCTTATCGGATTCGTTACTTTCATGAATTAGAATAAACATGAGGAAAGGTCGACTTTTTGGTCGATCTTTTTTTGGGCGGATGCCAACAAACAGACTCCGAATATTGGAATATTGTCAGACAGTACGTTACCATTATTGTAGTGAGGTGTAAAATAAATGAACAAGCGTAATAAGGGATTTAAAATAGCAGGACTTATTTTATTCTCGTTTTTCTTCTTCTTAGCAGGGATGTTTCACTTCATTGAGGCTCAAGGGTTTGCCAAAATGATTCCTGAATTCATCCCGCTTCGTGAAGAAATCGTGTATATAACGGGTATGATTGAATTTATACTGGCTATTCTATTGCTCATTCCTAAGACTCGTGAAAAAGCAGGTATCGTCACGGCAATTTATTTAGTACTCATTTTTCCAGCTAATATTTATGCTGCCATTAAAGGAATTCCTGCCCCAGGTAAAGAAGAAGCAAATGAAGTATTGCTCTGGGTGAGGTTATTATTTCAACCCCTCCTGATATGGTGGGTACTGGTGGTAAGTAAAATTGAAAAGAACCATCGTTTTTATTAAATTAAAAGGATCAGGCGCTCTGGTGCCTGATCCTTCATTATTCTTCATTTCGTAAATGTACCGGTTACCGAAAATCTTTCCTGATATTTTATGGCAGCAGATGCAAGTGATTTAGCGGCGATCAGAAGAGCCTTTTCATTGATATCAAATCGTGGATGATGGTGGGGATAGGCGACATCCACACCATCCGGTTTGGCCCCTGTAAAGAAGAAGGTACCTTTCACCCGCTCCAAATAATAAGAGAAATCTTCGCCTCCCATCTGCATATCAATTTCTTCCACTTTATGGACTTCATCGACTGTTTCAACACTTTTGATCAGAAATGTAGTTTCCTCCCGATGGTTCACCACTGCAGGGTACCCCCGATCATACACATATTCATATTCACAACGGGCTGACAGGCAAGCCCCTTTTAGGATCTGTTCGATCTCTTCTTCAATGAAGTCCCTTACCTCAGGGTTGAATGTACGTACTGTTCCAGTGAGTTTAGCGGTATCAGCAATAACATTGAATGCATTATCGGCCATAAATGAACCGACTGTCACGACAGCTGGATCAATCGGATTCACTCTTCTGCTGACAATTTGCTGCAATTGTGAAACGACTTGGGCTCCGATTACGATGGAATCTTTCGTTTTATGAGGTTGCGCTCCGTGTCCGCCAGATCCCTTTATGACGATTTCAAATCGATCCGCCGCAGCCATGACAGGTCCACTTCGATATAAGATTTTACCCAGGGGCTCACCTGCCCATAAATGAGTCCCGAAAACAACATCCACTCCATCGAGGCATCCAGCTTCAATCATGGGCTTTGCCCCGCCTGGTGCATATTCCTCTGCATGCTGGTGAATAAGGACAATTGTGCCGGCTAGTTTATCCCGCATTTCATGGAGGGTTTTACCTAATACTAAAAGTGTCGCCGTATGTCCATCATGACCACATGCATGCATGACACCTGGAACGGTGGAACGGTATTCCACTTCTTTTTCGTCCTGGATGGGGAGGGCGTCGAAGTCTGCACGCAGGGCGACTGTTTTACCAGGAAGTGCTCCCTCAATTCTAGCCACTATCCCGTTGCCTCCGACTTCTTCCTTAACGGGAACCCCGATTTTCTCATAGTAATCAGCAATATACGCTGCTGTGTTCTTCTCCTGAAAGGACAGTTCGGGGTGTTGGTGAAGGTATCTGCGGATCTTGACCATTTCTATCCAACGATCTTCTAATTTCTGATATAATTCATTCAGCAAGTTCACAACCTCCTATTATTTGATGAATATTACGAATATTATAACACTAATTTGTGTGAGGGAGCTTGGTATTGAACGTTAATTTCAAAGGGGGAATACGATGGGGAAAATCCATTACATAACGGCGGTTGTTTCATTTGTATTGTTTATGGCCATCGCACACTTTGTTTTCTATGGTATGGAGATCTTTGGTGATAATGAGTTATTGTCCTTCATGGGCACATTTCGATTTATTGAGGTGTTTTCCATAATCGGAACGGAATTGGTGATTGGTGCCGGGTCCATCACCCTTATTTTATTTCTGTGGTGGTGGAAGAAGGATTATGTTGGAATCATTACCGTCGTTGTACTGGTAGCGGGAAGTAATGTATTAAATAAAGCAATCAAAGGATTGATGGAAAGGGAAAGGCCACCATTCCCGCACGGAGAAGAAGGATTCAGTTTCCCCAGCGGTCATGCCATGGTGGGGCTTGTCTTCTTACTTATTGCAGCGTATTTCATTAGTAAGGAGGTTACTACCACAGGATTAAAACTGTCGTTCTTTGTTCTGGCTGTCGTCCTCTCCCTGCTGACAGGAATCAGCAGAATAGCGGAACAAGCCCATTATCCATCGGATGTGGCAGCTGGATTTCTGTTGGGATACTCCTATTTTATACTCTGCCTCTTTCTTTATGAGAAGCGTCCTAAAGAAGAGAAATAGAGGGACGGACCTTCCTTTAGGTCCGTCCCTCTTTGTATTCAGATCAAGAACATCGCCACGATTGTGGTGGCTGCTAATCCAATGACAACCGGGAGCAGGTTTCGCCGTGCAAGCTCAAATGGATCGACTCCACAGATGGCAGCGGCGGGGATGAGTGCCCAAGGGACAAGGGTCCCGCCACCTACCCAGATGGCTGCCACCTGCCCTAGGGCGGTAAGGGTTGCAACGCCTGACCCGATACTGTCTGCGAATAAATTGGCTACGGATCCTGCCAGGGATATTCCAGAAAATCCTGACCCGTCGAGCCCTGTAATGGCTCCAACTGTCGTAAGGGTAATGGCACCGACTGCCTTTGACAGTGGAACGGCAGCGGCAAGGGATGCACCGAGATCGTTGACGATCCCTTGAGACGTAGATGGTAGGAAATCCCCGATAATCGTTTGGAACCCTGAATCACCCAAATAGAAGAAAGCGGCGATGGGGATCACGGGACCAAAGACTTTAAACCCAAACTGAAAACCGTCAATCAAATAACCGGTCGTTCTTTCTAACCCTTTTCCTTTATAGGCAGCTAATGAAATCAGAAGCAGAATGAGGATGGATGTTCCCCCGATAAGTGCAGTGGCATCTCCTCCTTGAAGATCAAAGAGAACCATTGCCGTAATATCCAAGGCAAACAAAACCGGAATTAGAAGGGCAATCGTCTTTTTCCATTTTGGCGACAAGATATTGGGGGAGGCGGTCTGGTCCCCTCCTATCGTAGCGAGTGCGCCGTTATCCACCTTAAGAATTCCTTTTTTCATATCTCTTTTAAGAAACAGAAAGGCGGAAACAGTCGTGACGACACCCATCACGATTATGAGGGGAATGCTGGCTGAAATGACATCCGATACAGGGATACCTGCTGCATCTGCCGTCAATTTCGGGGCTGCCTGAATGACAAAGTCACCTGAAAGGGCAATGCCGTGGCCGAATAAGTTCATGGCCATGGCTATACCAAGAGCAGGTAATCCCACTCTTAAAGCCACCGGTACTAACACTGCACCTAACAGGGCAACAGCCGGTGATGGCCAGAAAAACCAAGAAATAAACATCATGACAAGACCGATCGTCCAATAAGCAAGGGCAGGTGTGCGAATGAACTTTGTAAACGGACGGATCATCACATCATTGATCCCCGTTGAAGTCAATCCTTTACTCATAGCAACAATAATGGAGATCACAAGAATGGTAGAAAGCAGTTCCGTGATAGCAAATATAAAGCTAGTAAATATACTACTAACCGATCCGCTCAACGATCCTGTTGCCACCAAGGCGATACTAAAGATTCCCAGAATGCACACGATGGTAGTGTCTTTACGGAAAATCATAAACACGATGATAAACCCTATGAATGCTAAATAAATCCAATGAAGAGCAGTTAAATCAATCCCCATTAGAAAACCTCCTCTAAATCTTTCCTCAAACTTTAGGCATATGCCCTGATCTGTACTATAGATTATGAAAATAGTGAAAAGGTGTGATACAGGGTGGATATATTTTTTCCGTCTCCAGACCGAGGAAGAATCATGCCTGTGTTCCTCCATCCTGCAGGGAATCCACTTTATAATGAAAGTAATTACAGGAATTTACCCGTTAATAGCGAAACTAATAGTAGATGGTAAGGTGGTGCTGGTATGAGATATACGGGAAGAAAACAGTGGTTTTTCTCTTTTCTGTTGATGGTGATAGGAATCTTGTTGCTATTATTAAATATTGGTGTCATTTCCTTGGAAATAACACAGATATTTGTCAATATTATTCCTATTCTGTTGTTGCTACTCGGTTTAAAGTGGACGATAGACAGTTTTATTAGAAAAAGTTTCGGGAGATTACTATTCGGGCTCTTCAGCCTCGTACTGGGGGCTTTAATCATTCTTGATGGATATAAGATCGTTGATTTCGATTATGGAAGATGGTGGGAACTCTGGCCACTATTCATCATTGCCGTTGCCATTCATCGAGTGGGAAGGAATAAACCGTTCAAAATCAGTGTGAGCAGTGAATATCCGTTTGATAAAATGTCTGACTCAGTCACTGAAAATCAGCTGTCAGAAGAGAAAACCCTCCAGACGAAGAACAAAATCAACAGAGGATTTATCGTAGGGGATATCCATTTTTCAGAACCTAACTGGCCCCTTGAGAATATGAAACTGTACAACGCAATAGGAGATTACTATTTTGATTTCAGTAAAGCTTATATTCCTGAAGGAGAAACACCCATTGATATCAAGGGGTGGATAGGTGATGTAAAGATGATCATCCCCGAAAATGTGCCTGTGGACATCACCTTAAGGGTCCAGGTGGGGGATGTGAAATTGTTTGATCAGAAGTCTGAGGATATACGTTCTGATCTATATTACCGCTCACCTGAATACGAGCAGGCGAGTAGGAAAATAAAGCTTTCCATAGATGTGAAAATAGGCTCGATCCGAATTAACAGGGTGTAAAAGGTATCTTATGGCAAAGGAGGGGAGAGCTTGAACAAATCCTTGAATATACGTAATTGGATCTTTAAAAGTTTTCTGATGATGTCTGTCATGGCCATTCTGCTTTTCTTTATATCACTGCAAATTCATCTGTATTTCTTTGAGAATCCAAGTATATCTCTTAAACAGTCGGTTTATCTGACCATATGGTTGGGAATGATTCTGCTGGTGCTGAGCATATATTTCGGGTTTCGTACAGGTTATACGTTTAAAGGCCGGATCGATGATATTTCTACCTTTGTCACGTTATTAAGAAGTGGAAAATTTTCAGCCCGGGTAGACCGATATGAGCATGACGAACTTGGACTCTTATCAGATGAATTAAACCAGCTTGCCGTGTTTATTCAGGAGCAGGTGAAATCACTGCAGAGACTGGCTGATGAAAAATCAGAGCTTGCTGATCGGGTTCACCACGCAGCGGTCATGGAAGAGAGACAGAGACTGGCGCGAGATCTGCATGATTCGGTCAGTCAGCAATTGTTTGCCTTAAACATGCTTTCATCTGCTGCACAAAGAAGCATGGGGAAAGATTCACAAAAGGTTGAAACCATTGTAAGGCAAGTTGCGGAAATTGCCGGTAAAGCACAAGGGGAGATGAGAGCACTCCTTCTTCATTTAAGGCCCATTGATTTGAAAGGTGAAGGTCTTTGTGATGCATTAACCATCTTAATCAGAGAATTAAAGGAAAAAACGCAAATTGAAATCGAAGCAAGTCTTGATGGAATAGAAGATCTATCCAAGGGAACCGAAACTCATATGTTCAGGATCATCCAGGAGAGTCTATCAAATATCCTCCGTCATTCAGAAGCGACGAAAGTAAAGATTGTGACAGAAAAAAAAGGCGGTTATGTCTCTCTATACATAAGTGATAATGGCAAAGGTTTTAATCTGAAACAAAATAAGATGACATCCTACGGACTTCAAACCATGAGAGAGAGGGCAGAAGAAATAGGGGGATTGTTTCATATTCGTTCTAAAGAAAAAGAAGGAACGTATATTGACCTGAGGATACCGGTCTAAACGAAAGGGGGGGTAAGGGTGGATAAGATAAAGGTAATGATTGTTGATGATCATGAGATGGTTCGGTTAGGAATGAAAACGTACTTGCAGACGGAAGATGCAATCGAGTTTTTAGGTGAAGCGGGAAGCGGTCAGGAAGCAGCCAAGCTAGCAAAGCTGTATCTCCCCGATGTGATCCTCATGGATTTACTGATGGATAACGGCAATGGCATTGAAGCGACAGAGAAAATCCTGACTTTTCATCCCGATTGTAAAATCATCATTCTTACTAGCTATTATGATGATGAAAAAGTGTTTCCGGCCATTGAAGCAGGAGCCCACAGCTACTTATTGAAGACAGCAAGTGCTGAAGAGGTGGTGTCGGCAGTTTATAAAGCCATGAAAGGAGAGTCGGTCATTGCTTCCAAGGTAGCGGATAAGATGATGAATCGATTCCGGCCCCAGGTAAGAAAGCCTCATGAAGAGTTAACATCCAGGGAAATGGACGTATTGAAATGTCTTGGGGAAGGTATGACAAACCAGGAGATTTCGGAAGAACTTTTTATTGGGATCAAGACTGTCAAAACGCACGTGAGTAATATTCTAAGCAAGCTTGCAGTGGCTGATCGCACTCAGGCAGCGATCTATGCGAATCGGAATGGAATCCTGTACACGAGAGGACCTGTAGACTAGGAATCCATAACAGTTAATAATAACGCAAAAGGGGCTTAGTCAAAGGGGGATGAGAACATTCCCTTTTGACTAAGCCCCTTTTGCGAGAATAAGAGTATTCCTTAAAAAGTGACAGGTTTACTCATTTTTAAAAGCGAGTATAGGATGGATTCTGTTGAAGAGATCGTGGCGAATTCATGGTGAAGATTTGCCAGGGATAAATTGTGAACAATTTCAGCAGAAAATAATGAACCATCATGGGAATACGTTTCAAAGCATGCCGTGGCATCAAAAGGAACGTTCACATCATAGCCTAGATTCGAAGCCATCCGAACCGTAGTGGATACACAATGATTTGTGGTGAAGCCCATCATGACGAGGGATTTGAACTTTTCCCGTTTTAAATATAGATCCAGGTCTGTATCAATAAATGCACTGTTGACGTGCTTAATGATATGCTTTTCACCACGTAAAGGACGAAATTGTTCAATGAATTCGAATCCTGTTGAGCTGGAATGAAGAGGTGATTCCATATCATGTGAAGAATGCTGGATGTGAACGATGGGCCAGGCTTTGTCCCGCCACGCCCGAAGGAGTAGGTCGGCGTTTTCTTCCATACCGGGATTGTTCCGTTTTCCACATGTCGGTTGTCTAAAAGCTTTTTGGAAGTCAATCAAAAGCAGACAGGTTTGATTCATTGGTTCTCCACTCCTTTCTTCATTGTATGTGAGTTGTAAATATACAAATCATTCTGAGACCAATACGATAAAGTATACTGTTAGAATTTTGAAATTATGTATGTACACATGAATTGAAAGGTTATTATTGGATATACTGTAAGTCCTTGTCATATAAAAAAGCTGCCGGTTTTACGGCAGCCTGGGCATTAATCCTTATCTGTTACATGATATTCACTTACATAGGATTCACGTGGAAAGATATCTTTCTTAGTATCGATTCCTTCTTCCGTCCCTCTTTTTTCATGGGCTTTTTGATATTGTTTGGATTCCTGCCATCCTGTGAAGCTTTCCTCATCTTCCCATTGGGTCATGATCACATAGGTATCCGTATCTAATGGACGCAGAATCCGGATGGCTATAAAGCCTGCAACTTCTTCGATCAATCCTGCGCGATTTTTGAATCGATATTCGAATAGCGGTCTACCTTCATATGTAACAGGAATATTATTGAACACCACGTAACCGGTGTTCTTAAGCTCCCCTGATCCGTCGACGACTTCATAATTTCGTGGGGATTCAAAAACACTTTCACCATGTGTCTCATGCAAAAGCATGGCATCTTTTCCCTGCATCAATATCATGGTTTCTTCAGCGTGCCGTTCCAATTTCTTCTGCAGGAATTCGTGGGTTCCTGTCGTTATGTACACCTTCATCCAAATCACCTCAACAAGTTAATTACCTCTATTATACTCTTCCCTAATCCTTCATACATGTAACATGATTTATGGATATTTTTTCATCCAATTTGAAAATCGGCAAATTTATGACATTTTCTTGTGATTACTATACAATTCTCTTGAAAACGTCTATAGTTTAAAAGGGTTACAATCCGTACGGTCGTATTGGATATAGGACAATTTTAGAATCTAACTGAATTAGTATACAATGGGAATAGTGGAGTTACATAGAAAGGTGGACGAACAAAGGTATGAAACAAATCAATGATACTTTTTTACGAGCAGCAAGGGGAGAAAGGACGGACTATACTCCGGTCTGGTATATGAGACAAGCAGGTCGTTCACAACCTGAATACCGCAAAATTAAGGAGAAATATTCTCTTTTTGAAATTACACACCAACCCGAGCTATGTGCATATGTGACAAGGCTTCCGGTTGAACAATATGATGTCGATGCAGCGATTCTTTATAAAGATATTATGTCACCGCTTCCTTCTATCGGAGTGGATGTGGAAATCAAATCAGGTATCGGTCCTGTAATCGACAATCCCATCCGAACATCAGCAGATGTAGAAAAGCTTGGGGAAATCGATCCTGAAAAGGACGTACCCTACGTGTTGGATACGATTAAACTATTGACTCAGGAACAACTGTCCGTGCCTTTGATCGGGTTTGCAGGTGCTCCATTTACAATGGCGAGCTATATGATCGAGGGCGGACCTTCAAAAAATTACAATAAAACGAAAGCATTTATGTATGCAGAACCACAAGCCTGGTTTGCCTTAATGGATAAATTGGCTGCCATGACGGTAACGTATGCGAAGGCTCAAATAAAAGCAGGAGCGTCTGCTTTTCAAATTTTCGACTCCTGGGTGGGTGCTTTGAATGTACAGGACTACCGCACCTTCATAAAGCCCGTGATGGAGAAAATCTTTACAGAATTGAAAGAAGAGAACGTACCATTGATCATGTTCGGTGTCGGTGCAAGTCACTTGGCCAATGAATGGCATGACCTTCCTATAGACGTTGTAGGATTGGATTGGCGCCTGCCGATAAAAGAAGCAAGAGAAAGAGGCATTTCTAAAACTGTAATGGGAAATCTTGACCCTGCCATCCTGTTGGCTCCTTGGGACGTGATTGAAACAAGAGCAAAGGAGATCCTTGATCAAGGGATGCAGATTCCTGGTCATATTTTCAACTTAGGACATGGGGTGTTCCCGCAGGTCAATCCCGACACGTTGAAGCGATTAGCAGCATTCGTACATGAATACAGTGCAAAGTAGAACACATTCATGAGTGTTTGAACATGGATTGATTGGAAGAAACATGGCACAATAATGAACTGTATGATACTGATAATGAGGTGAACTGATATGGCAAAGAAAAAAATGGGTCTACTTGTGATGGCCTATGGAACTCCATATAAAGAAGAAGACTTGGAACGTTATTATACTCATATCCGACACGGAAGAGCCCCTTCTCCTGAACTGCTGGAAGACCTCCGTGAACGTTACGAAGCAATCGGCGGGATTTCTCCATTGGCAAAGATCACACTGGATCAAGGGAAGAGCCTTGAAGAGCATTTAAACCGAATTCAAGATGACATTGAATTCAAAATGTATCTTGGCCTAAAACACATCGAACCATTTGTTGAAGATGCTGTGGAACAAATGCATAAAGATGGAATCGAAGAAGCGGTTTCCATTGTACTTGCTCCCCATTTCTCAACCTTCAGTGTCAAATCTTACAATGGACGTGCGAAGGAAGCTGCAGAAAAACTGGGTGGGCCACATATCACGTCCGTTGAAAGCTGGTATGATGAACCCAAATTCATTCAGTATTGGGTGGATAAAGTCAAAGATACGTATGCAAGCATGTCTGATGAAGAGCGAAGCAAGGCTGTTCTGATTGTATCCGCACATAGTTTGCCGGAACGCATCCTTCAGTCGGGAGACCCGTATCCAATGCAACTAGAGGAAACAGCGAAGCTGATTGCCGAAGGAGCAGGTGTGAAGGAATATGCAGTCGGGTGGCAGAGTGAAGGTAACACGCCTGATCCATGGCTTGGACCAGACGTTCAGGACTTAACCCGTGACCTATATAAAGAAAAAGGGTATAAAGCATTTGTCTATACTCCGGTTGGTTTCGTTGCAGATCACCTGGAAGTGCTATATGACAATGATTATGAATGTAAAGTGGTAACAGATGATATTGGAGCTTCATATTATCGTCCTGAAATGCCCAATGCCAAACCTGAATTCATCGATGCCATGGCAGACGTAGTGTTAAAACACCTTAAATAACCTCTCGTTTTTGGATGAAACAAATGGAAGGACTGAAGCACGTGAGTTTACACTCGACGCTTTAGTCCTTCTCTATTGTGGAGTAAAAGATATTTTGTTAAAGAAGGCGATGAACGTGTTTGAACAACAGAATAAGCGTGTCGTGATCATCGGTGGAGGAATCACCGGGTTAACGGCGGCCTATTACCTGCAACAGGAAATGAAAGATCATAACCTTCCCATCGAAGTAAAGCTTGTGGAAGCAACCCACCGGCTGGGTGGAAAAGTGCAAACATTGAAAAGGGACGGGTATATTATCGAAAAGGGACCGGACTCTTGTTTATCAAACAAAGATGAAGTCGCTCTTTTAGCAGACCGGCTGGGTATCGGGGATACGATTATTCGTAACTGTAAAGGAACCTCCTATGTGATAGCTGGTGGTGAATTGTACCCGATACCCGGCGGATCCATCGTCGGTATTCCTACCCAAATAGCTCCTTTCATAACGACCAGCCTGTTTTCTCTGACTGGAAAGATGAGGGCTGCCGCAGACTTCGTCCTACCCCGTTCACAGGAAACGAAAGACCAGTCACTGGGCAAGTTCTTCAGACGAAGAATGGGAGATGAAGTCGTTGACCACTTAATCGAACCGCTTCTAACGGGCATATTCGCAGGGGATATCGACCAACTAAGCTTAATGTCCACCTTCCCGCAACTCTATGAACTAGAGCAAAAGCATCGTAGTTTAATAGCGGGTATAAAAAGAAACGGCCAGTCCCCCTTGAAGGAAGAGGGGAATTTCCAGACATTCACCGAAGGCCTTGAATCCCTCATTGATGCCATGGAAGCAGAACTAGACCCGGATACTGTTTATAAAAGCATGAAAGTAACCAACATAGAAAAAGATGACAACAATGATTACACGATTACCTTTACAAACGGCGAGGAGTTAACAGCCGACAGTGTAATCGTGACTACGCCTCATCATGTTGCTCAATCCATGTTCACCTCGTACCCATTCTTATCCTTTTTAAAAGAAATGCCGGCTACATCGGTAGCCACCGTAGCAATGGGATTTTCCCAGGAGGCCATTAAAAAAGACATTGCCGGAACGGAATTCCTGGTATCAAGAAACAGTGACTTTTCATTGACCGCGGGAACCTGGACCCATAAAAAATGGCCCCACACTGCCCCGGAAGGAAAAGCCCTGTTACGGTGTTATCTCGGGAAATCAGGTGACGAAACCATCGTCGATCTTTCCGATGATGAAATTGAACAAATCGTTCTAGAAGATCTTAGTAAGATCATGGATATAGAGGGAAGACCGGAATTTACCATCGTTTCCCGTTATAAGAACTCAATGCCTCAATATACAGTAGGTCACCGGGAACGGATCCAATCAATGTATGATCAGGCTGAGTCGAGTCTGCCGGGACTATTTATCACCGGAAGCTCTTATGAAGGGGTCAGCATCCCTGACTGCATCCAGCAGGGAAAAAGGACGGTACTGAAGGTGTTGAAGTATTTGAAGTAGGTATTGTGAGACTGCCGGGCAGGCAGTCTTTTTCTATTGGGTGATAGTTAAGGCTATGACCCCTGATCATTAAAGACAGTCTGATTGGTTCACTTCTTTCTGTCAGAAACCTTCTTTATAGCAGTCCGGTATGAAAGGTGCATGAGCAGAAGGTGCAGCATTCATTTAACAACCCGGTATCTAGAATGCTGAAGCACCCAATTTTGAGGAAATGCCGACCCCAAAACCCAGTAGCTTAATCCCCTCAATCCATAATCATCTACCGTTTTCTGTTTTGCCAGCATGCTTCTTGCGTCTTCAAACCATACTTCATGTTTTTGCCCGGTTTCATCCCAATAGATAAAGTAAGGGGATTGATACACATCATTGTACTGAACCCTTACACCATATTTGCTTGCGATGTCCAGTGCTCCTTGGGGGGAGACGGTCTTTGCGAAGGTTCCATCGATCCATGGGATTTTCCAATCGCGTCCATATAAGGGAGCCCCCATGAGGATCTTGCTTCTTGGAATGACTGTAACAGCGTAATCGAGTACTTTTTTCACCTCGTTTATCGGGGCGATTGCCCATGGCTTGCCGCCTGCCCATCCCCATTCATAGGTCATGAGGACAACAAAGTCGACAATCTCTCCGTGGGCTTTATAGTCGTGGGCTTCATACAAAAGCCCTTTTTGATCCGCTTTGATTTTAGGGGCAAGGGCGGTGGATACAGAGTACCCTTCAGGTCGTAGCATTTTAACGGTCCTTCTTAAGAAAGTATTATAATTTTCCCTGTCTTCAGGGTACACATATTCAAAATCGATATTTAATCCTTTGTATCCCTTCATCTGCATTTTCTTTAGGATAGATGAAAGAAGGGTGCCTTGCAGAGCTTCACTTCTTAACAAAGTGGCAACCAGATCTGAGTCGAATTTACCTCCAGAATAATTTGTCAGCACCATGAGCGGGTCCACGTTTTGATTGTATGATGCTGAAATAAGGGCATCATCCTTTAATTCAGTGACCGAACCGTCTTTTGTAATCGAATAGGTAAAGGGGGTCAGATAGGATAGATAGCTTCCCAATCCTGTCACTTCAGCTATCCCTTCCTTATCTGTCCGGGTTGTATAGGCATTTATTTCTGTTTCAGGTCTAGTATTAGGAATCCTGATTTGCTGATTCGGGTAAATGAGGGAGGGGTTGGGGATTGAATTTGCATTTAATATCTCCTGCAGGGGAACTTTAAAGTTATAGGAAATGGTATAGAGAGATTCCCCGGACTTTACTTTATGAATAAAGGAAGGCATGACGATCAATTGACCGACGTATAATGTGTCGGGTTCTGAGATTTGATTAAAGTCGGTCAGTTCTTTATAACTGATCGTGTACTTTTGGCTGATGCTGTACAAAGTGTCCCCAGGCTGTACGATATATTCCTTCAATGGCTCCGGTATGAGAAGACTTTGTCCGATCACGAGAATATTCGGATTCTTCATTTGATTTGCGTATGAAATCTGATTGACGTCGACACCATATCGCTGTGCGATCGACCAGAGAGAATCTCCGCTTTTCACCACGTATATATTCATAAGACACCTCCAAGCAAACCTTATCACTATAGCCTATTCAGGAGAGCTTATTTAATATGTGGAATGAAAGAATAAAATAAACTTGTGTTATGAAAAGAGCTATGATAAATTAATAAATGTCATGAAAATGACTGGTTTTCAAATTTGGTCAATCGGTCATATTTAAGGGGGGGATTCCATGGCGGTCGATCGAAGGAAACAGATACTGGATGCTGCAACCAACTCCTTCTCACTATTTGGCTATAAAGCCACAACAATGGATCAGGTGGCAAAGTTAGCAAATGTGGGAAAAGGAACGATCTATACGTTTTTTAAGAATAAAGAAGAATTGTTTGATGAAATTGTATCATCGTTGATTATTGAAATGAAACGCGAAGCGGAAGAGGTCATCGACCCGGAAGATACATTTTCTGAAAATGTTCATCGTGCATTGTTTCGCATGCTTGAATTCCGCAAAGAACATAAGCTCACCATCAAGCTTTATCAGGAAGCACGGGAAATGGGGACTCCTGCAGTATCTGAAGTAATTGATCGCATGGAGAAGGTAGTCATTGAATTTGTAAGTAAACGCATTGAAAAAGCGATTGCCTCTGAAGCCATTAAGCCCTGTAATCCAGAAATGACCGCTTTTGTGATGTTGAAGATGTATGTTTCCCTTATATTTGACTGGGAACGGGCACATGGTCCACTTGATAAAGATGAAATTGCCAACCTCTTTGAACTATATTTAATTAAAGGGTTATCGAATCGATAGTCCTTCGTTTTTGGCAGCAAATGACTAAATGAATAAATTAGTCATTTATTTTTGAGGTGGAATGACCAAATGGGTATATCGGTCACAAATTATTTTCATAAACTAGAGGAGGATAAATATGAAGAAATCATTTATTGGTTCAGAATTTAGAGCGATCTTCAAGAATAAGAAACTTCTCATACCGATTCTGGCTGTCCTGTTCATCCCTGTTTTATACAGTGGTATGTTCCTATGGGCATTCTGGGATCCGTATGAACAACTTTCAGATTTACCGGTTGCTGTGGTAAACAGTGATCAAGGTGCTGAGTTTGATGGAAAGGAATTGCATATCGGGGATGAACTTGTTGATAAACTGAAGGATAGTGAGCAATTCGACTTTCACTTTGTCGATAAGAATGAAGGATACAAAAATTTAGAGAAGCAGGATTATTACATGCTCGTTGAGATTCCGGAGGATTTCTCTCGGAACGGAACAACTTTACTCAAAGATCATCCTAAAAAGCTTTCTCTGAAATATGTTCCGAACGAAAGCTTTAACTTTCTGTCAGCCCAAATCGGTGATACAGCCATGAAAGAAATCAAAGCAAGCCTTTCGAAGTCTGTCTCTGAAACATATGCTGAGACAATGTTTGACAAGATCAAAGATATGGGAGACGGGTATCAGGCGGCAAGTGACAAAGCTGGGGAAATCAATGATGGGGCCGTCGATTTATCACAAGGTGCCAATAAGTTAAAGGATCATTTAGCCTTGTTGGCAGAAAAGAATGTTGAGATGAATGACGGTGTGGCGAAAACGCGGGCTGGTGCTGCTGAACTTGCCAAAGGTTCTAAAGAATTATCGGACGGAGTCGGGATCATGAAGGAAAAATCCCTACAATTGTATGAAGGAACAAAAGATGTCCAATCAGGGATCGATGCTCTTGCAGCCGGAATTGATAAAAGTAAGGCTGGATTACAGCAGGTGGACGCAGGTTTAGCCAGTGCAGTTGCTAATACCTCAAGAGATTCAGAACTATATGGTGCTACGGAGCAACTGGCAACCGGCCTTGAAGAGCTGGAGGGGTATGCGATTAGTGCAGGGGCTGGTGCTCAGGAAATCAGTTCCGGTGCAAATGAATTGGAAAAGCAATTAGCGCCCTTTATGGGAAAGCTTCCTGAAGAACAACGTGCTCAATTAGAAGCAGCAATTGGACAAATAAAAAATGGGGCTTCGGATCTTCAAACAGGTACAGGTGCATTAAGTAAGGGAGCAGGGCAACTTAAAAATGGCGCCAATGACCTAACAGCCGGTATTGAGGAACTGAATAAGGGCCAAATGGAGCTTCATGCCGGAGTCGGCCGATTAGTAGACGGCTCAGCCCAACTGGATGAAGGATCCAACCAGCTTCAAGCAGGTCAGGGTGAAGTGGTGAAAAACTTTGGCATATTAAATGATAATCTTGGTGAAGTATATCAAGGGACAGTAAGTGTTGCCTCAGGAACAAGCGAACTGAGTTCAGGTTTAAACGAAGTATACAATGGATCCACTCAATTAACGGATGGGTCTAAGCAAGTTGCCGATGGTTCAACAGAATTAGCAGAAGGCTCAACGAAACTATCAGATGGAACAACAGAATATGAAACAAAATTAAAAGACGCAGCAAAAGAAGCCAACAGTGTCAAAGCGGATGATGATACGTATGATATGATGGCTGGTCCAGTCGACGTGAAGAATGAGAAAATCAATCATGTTCCAAATTACGGAACAGGATTTGCTCCATACTTCCTGTCACTCGGCTTATTCGTAGGGGCACCATTGATTTCAATTGTGTATCCGTTGAAGGAACCGGCAGATCGACCATCTAGCGGTATGAGCTGGTTTCTTGGTAAATTTACTGTTCTTACTGTGGTGGGAATCATTCAATCACTCATTGCTGCAGGAATCTTACTGCTTGGGTTAGGATTAGAAGTGGAGAGTGTACCACTTTTCTTGCTTTCCACGATTGTGACAAGTCTTACTTTCCTTGTCCTCATTCAAATGCTTGTAACGATTTTAGGTGATCCTGGACGCTTTGTAGCGATTATCATATTAATCCTTCAATTGACGACGAGTGCAGGGACATTCCCATTAGAATTAATCCCGACCGCTCTGCAGCCAATCAGTGCATTGTTACCAATGACATACTCAGTGTCAGCATTCAAAGCGGTCATCTCAAGCGGGGACTTTGATTTCATGTGGCAGAACCTCTCTATCCTGCTGGGATACTTCATTGTGTTTGTGGCATTGACATCTATATTCTTTGTGGGATTATTCAAGAAACAATATACGAAAACAGTAGAAGAATAAGGAAAAAAAAGGGAGTTAGCACACAAATCTCCCTTTTTTTCTTCATAAAATGGACAAACCATTCGTAAGTATGAGAGTGTATACTAATTGGTAAGAAGTACATAATGGTGAGACATTTTACATATTAAAGGAGAGTTTGGGATGAAGAAGGTAAGCTTGTTTGTGCTGATCGGTTTTATCACATTGTTTATCGCTGCCTGCGGGAATGCAAATGATGATAACGGAGCAAGGGAAGATGAAAAATTGGAAGCGATTGAGGCAAAGCTGGACGTACCTGAAAAAGGTGAAAAAGGTCAATCTGTTTCTTTTTCCACTAAAGTCACTCAAGGTGATGAGAACGTCGAGGATGCCGGGGAAGTGAAATACGAAATCTGGAAAGCTGGGCATAAAGAAGAAAGTGAAATGATTGAAGCAAAGCATGATAAGAACGGTGTATATAAAGGGGAAAAGACGTTTGAAGAAGACGGCATGTATACGGTTCAAGTTCATGTAACAGCCCGTGATATGCACACCATGCCGAAAGCTGATATTATGATTGGCAATGTAGAAGCTCAGGAACACGGTGAAGAAAGCGGAGACGGTCATCACGGTCATCACGAAAGTACTGTTTCCATCCATCTTATGAAGCCAGAAATGATGATGATGAATGAAGAAGAAGAAATAAACGTTCATGTGAAAAATAAAGAAAAAGCACTGGAAAAAGCAGAAGTGCGTTTGGAGATTTATAAAGAGGGTCAAGAGAAACATGAGTGGGTCGACCTAGCAGAAGAAGAAGCCGGTATGTATCAAGGTTCGTATGCTTTCCCTGATAAAGGGACATATAATGTACACGTTCATGTAACAAAAGGTGAAGATATTCACGAACACACCATGCAAACAGTAGAAGTACACTAACATAAAAAGGATGCTCTTCACTTAGAAGAGCATCCTTTTTATTACCCCTTTGAATCTTCATTTCTAATACTCGTAATCAGTCGTACATTTCTCACAGTAAATGCCGTAGCATTCATGCTGCTCCTCAATTGTATCTCCACATTGTGCACAAGACTTAGGCGGCAAATTTCGAAAGAACTCCACAATATTTTTTACCATGTTCATCACCCTCCGTAAATTTTTTCACCCATCAATTGTTTGTGTTATATAACTGATGTGTTAATTTATTTTATTGTATTATAACAGTATGAATTTCGTCAACAATTAATTCAAAAATAGGCGAAAAAAATGAAAAAATAGGCACAATGAAGTATAGTAGGGATACAAACTAAAGTGAAGGGCGGGGTTTAAATATGAAGCTAACCGTTATCGGCCAATGGGGCGGCTATCCGAAAGCCGGGGAAGCGAGCAGCGGGTATTTACTTGAGCATAACGGCTTTAAACTGCTTATGGACTGTGGCAGCGGAGTCCTATCCCATCTCCAGCATCACGTGGAGGCAACAAATCTGGATGCGGTCCTTCTGTCCCACTATCATCCGGATCATGTAGCAGATATAGGTGTACTGCAACACGCTTTACTGATTCAATACTTCCTTGGGAAAAATAACGGTACATTACCTGTATATGCCCATGGGGAAGATCGACGGGGTTACGATACGATTACATATAAAGATTTAATGAAAGCCCATGAATATAAGGAAGATACAACCTTATCGATTGGTCCGTTCGAGGTATCATTTGTGAAGACCAAACATCCGGTGCCATGCTACGGGATGAGATTCGAGGCAGATGGCAAATCGCTGTTCTATACTGCAGATTCTGCATTCAAGGAGTCCTTTGTTCCATTTGGGAAAGACTCGGATGTATTGCTTTGTGAATGCAATTTCTATGGAGGGATGGATGCCTCGAACGCCGGTCATATGACGAGTCTAGACGCAGGGAAACTGGCTAGGGAAACGAATGCAGGAAAGCTAGTTCTCACTCATTTACCGCATTTTGGAGACCTGGGTCAATTGGTGACGGAAGCCAAGAGCATCTATAAGGGCGAAGTGTTATTAGCAGAAAAGGATATGGAAGTAGATATTTAGGAGGATGAACGATGTTATTTATTGATAATAAAGGCATAACTGATCCACGGATCAACCTTGCTATTGAAGAATATGCACTGAAGAACTTAGATATTAATGAAAGCTATTTACTGTTTTATATAAATGAACCTTCCATCATTATCGGGAAGAACCAAAATACAATCGAAGAGATTAATACAGACTATGTAGAGGAGCAAGGTCTTCATGTCGTTCGCCGCCTTTCCGGTGGGGGAGCGGTCTATCACGATTTAGGAAACCTTAATTTCAGCTTTATTACAAAGGATGACGGAGAGAGCTTCCATAACTTTAAAAAATTCACTGAACCCGTTGTCTCAGCCCTTCATAAGCTGGGGGTGAAGGCGGAACTTAGCGGACGTAACGATATTATCGCAGAAGGCAGAAAGATTTCGGGTAACGCCCAGTTCTCAACTAAAGGCCGTATGTTCAGCCACGGAACGCTGCTGTTCGATTCCGAAATGGAAAACGTTGTGTCCGCTCTTCGAGTGAAAAAGGACAAGATTGAATCAAAAGGGATCAAATCGATCCGTAGTCGTGTGGCCAATATTTCAGAATTCCTGTCTGAAAAAATGAGTATCGAACAATTCCGTTCGACCCTGCTGGATTATATCTTTGACGGAAGCGACGTTGAAGAATATGTCCTGACGGAGGAAGACTGGAAAAACATCCATGAGCTTTCAAAACAACGCTATCAGAACTGGGACTGGAATTACGGGAAATCACCAAAATTCAACCTTCAGCATTCTCACCGCTTCCCGGTCGGATCCATTGACGTCCGTCTCGAAGTGAACAAAGGGATAATAGATAACTGTAAAATTTTCGGTGATTTCTTCGGAGTCGGTAATGTAGAGGACATCGAAGAAAAGCTGACAGGTACTCGCTATGAACGTAAAGACATTGCCGGGGCTTTGGAAGGTGTTGATATTCAACACTATTTCGGTAATGTGACGAAGGATGAATTTGTGGATTTGGTGTACTAATAGACATGAGAGGGGTATCCTGATTGGGAAGCCTCTCTTTTTTGTTTGAACTGGTAAAATACTCCCGATCGAAATATAAGGCTAAATATTTATGTACCCATATGAATAATTATTCTATCGTGATACTGTTACATAATTTGGAGGTACGTAAATGAAGCAAAAAATGATAGCAGGAATCGCCAGTATCACATTATTATCCACCTCGCCACACGTTTTAGCGCAATCTCCTCACACGCAGATACAAACCACTCAACTTGATGAGAAGGAAAAAAGCTTATTTAACAGCGAGCACTATGATTTTGTAAAGTACTCTGAAATTGAAGGGAAGCTGGATACAATCGCCCAGGAAAGCAATCGTGTCACGGTGGAGAAGAGTGATGTTAAATCGGCATCCGGCCATGATATGTTTGTAGTGACTGTTTCGGATGCGAAAGCAAAAGGAAAGTATGGGTATTATAAGGGATTGCGTAAGAAAATGATCAAGTCCCCGGAAAAAGCACAGGACTTTATCGATAAGCATCCTGATTTAAAAGTGCCTATCATGATCAATGCTTCGATCCATGGCACCGAGTTTGTCGGAACCGACGCTGCGCTTCAACTAATAGAGCGCTTTGCGACTAAACAGGATGAACAAACAAAAGGGATTCTAGAAGATAGCATCCTGATCTTCAACGTTGTGGCGAATCCTGATGGCCGAATTGATGCCACGCGTTTCAACGGAAGCGGGATTGATTTGAACCGTGATTTTATCACGCAATCACAGCCTGAGACAGAACATATGGTAAACCTGATCACGGAATGGAATCCAATGGTCTTCCTTGATTTACATGGCTATGTGAAATCTTATGGCGGACCGGCAAAACCGGGTCCCCATAACCCTAACTATGAATATGATCTGTATTCTAAGTGGGCACTGAATCAAGCGGAAGCAATGGAATCCAGTATCGTCTCCAATAAGGAAAACTATGAAAATACTCATACTGAATCATCAAAAGTAGACTATCTGAATATGGAAGGGACTTATATCCCCCAGCGTGATGATTCATCAGGGTGGGATGATTATCCTCCGATCTTCACTCCGATGTATGCCATGTATCATGGTGCATACGGATACACGCTTGAGGCGCCGACCAATGATTGGGATGGTGTTCAGTGGACGTATGATGCCGTAATGGGAGCGCTTGGTTATGCGAGTGCAAATAAAGTGGATATGGTAAAGGACCAGATCGAAGTATTTAAACGGGGAGTTCAGTTTGATCATCCATTCCATGCGGAGGGACATTTCCCATCTGCTTATATCCTTCCGAATGATGGAGAAGATCCCACGGCAACCCTGAAGGCTGTGGAGCATCTACAAGATAATGATATCACTGTGGAAGAAGCTCAGAAAGATTTCACCTTTGATGGTGTCACCTATCCTAAAGGAACGTACATTGTACCAATGGACCAGGCTAAAGCCGGTCTTGCCAACACCATGCTATGGGACGGGGAAGACATTACGGATGATACACCGAGCATGTATGATATCTCTGCATGGAATCTGCCTGAACTATGGGGCTTTGATGCAGTGGAAGTGAAGGGCGACACGGAACTGAAAGTTAAATCGAAACAGGTTACAGCTTTAAATGAAAGTGGAAAACTCATTGGTGACGGACCTTATGCGATTCCTAACTCGTCGGTTCAATCCATTGCGATTGCCAACCAATTAGTAAAGAGCGGTTACACTCTTCATCGCGGAGAGGATGGAACGTTGTATGCAGGAGCAGATGCAAAGACCGCACTGTCTGACTTATTGAAAGGTTCAGCTGTCACGATAACGTCTCAATCCGTACCTGAATCAGCTGAAAAGATCACGATTCAGCATGTGACCCTTTTGAAAGATGGCGGAATCAACAAAGCTCAGTCCCACGCTGGAACTAAGCTCGCTTTAGAGCGTCTGGGCTTCATGGTTGAAGAAAAGACTCCCATGCAGGTAGCGGAAGAGGGTCTAGGTTCAACGGATGTGTTTATTTATAATGGAAGATCGAATCTTATATCCTATCAAAATAGTGTGGCCAACTCAGAATTTGGATTAAAGGATGCCGCACAATATGAAGCATTTAAAGAGAATGTTGAAGGCTTCGTCGCAGAGGGCGGCCGATATCTGGCTATTGGTGCTGGTGCTTCCCAAGCAACGGCGAAACTTGGGTTAAGTGACGTGAAGGTCGAAACAGGTGGATCCAACAGCAACGGTATTGTTCAATTGACACATACGGACTCACCTTACACAGCCGGGTATGAATCGGATGACCTTGGATTTGTCTATCAACCAACATGGTTTGGAAATACAGGATCCGCTCAAATTCTATCAAGCTATCAAAACAGCGATGACTTCTTCATTGCCGGCCACTGGAAAAACAGTGAAGCGGCACAAGGCAAGCCAGCGATCGTGAAGGATGGAAACGTTGTGTTGTTCGGACTCGAACCTACATTCCGTGATCACACGGATTATCTGTTCAGACTAGTTTCAAATGCTATTTTCACACAATAAGATAATGGAAAAGTCGTCCTGTCCGGGCGGCTTTTTTCGTCTAGATACTTGTATTAATACTATTCTTTATATAGAATATATTTTGAATACTTTTAATAGTTTGATGAATGATCATTCATTCAGTTTACCTAAAAGGGGAGGGATACAATTGAATATCGCAACACGGTTAGACCAGATCGCTCAAGAAAAAGCAGATAAAACAGCCTACCATTTTCTGAATACGTCAAGTACATATGGGGAATTAAACGGTGCTGTATCGAAATTTGCAAGCGGTTTAGAACAGCTAGGTCTGAAAAAAGGGGATCACATTGCACTTGTATTAGGGAATTCACCACATTTTGTCATCGGTTTATATGGGGCACTGCGCCTTGGTTTAAAGGTCATCCCGATCAATCCGATTTACACACCGGATGAGATTGGCTATATATTGAAGAATGGTGACGTGAAAGCCATCGTCACACTAGATTTGCTTGTACCTTTAATCGAGAAGATGCAGCATCTACTGTCAGACGTAGAGCACTTCATCTTATGTGAATCAGGGGATGAAAGGGCAAAGGGGATCGATTTAGAGAAGATTTCTATGGCCTATCCAAAAATGAAATCGTTTACAGCTGTTGTTGACAAAGGGGACCATAGGTTTAAAGGGGAGCCCGTCGATGAAAATGAGGTGGCCATTATCCTTTACACCTCAGGGACGACAGGAAAACCGAAAGGCGCCATGCTGACACATAAAAATATTCACTCCAATGCAACGGACGTAGGCAGTTATTTAAAGATGAATGAAGACGACACGGTCATTACGGCGCTGCCTATGTTTCACGTCTTCTGTTTGACCGTGGTCCTGAATGCACCGTTGATGACTGGAGCGACTTTGTTAATCGTTCCGCGCTTCAGTCCCAAGGCCATCTTTGATTTATCTAAGGCTCATCAGCCAACCGTATTTGCAGGAGTGCCGACGATGTACAACTTCCTGTTCCAGTATCCAGAAGGAAACCCTGAGGATTTATCCTCTCTCCGTCTCTGTATTTCAGGCGGCGCATCCCTTCCGGTAGCCCTCTTGAAAAATTTTGAAAAGAAATTCAACGTCATGATTTCTGAAGGCTACGGTTTATCGGAGGCGTCACCTGTGACATGCTTCAACCCATTGGATCGTCCAAGAAAACCAGGGTCCATTGGGACATCGATCATGAATGTGGAGAATAAAGTCGTCGATGAACTGGGAGAAGATGTACCTGTGGGAGAAGTCGGTGAACTGATCGTAAGGGGTCCTAATGTCATGAAGGGCTATTACAAGATGGAAGAAGAAACAGCTGCAACCATCCGTGACGGCTGGTTATACACTGGGGATTTAGCCCGCATGGATGAAGAGGGTTATTTCACTATCGTCGATCGGAAGAAAGAATTAATCATCGTCGGAGGCTACAACGTATATCCCCGTGAAGTCGAGGAAGTCCTATACAATCATCCGGATATCGTGGAAGCGGCGGTCATCGGTGTGCCTCATCCTGAACTGGGTGAAGCAGTCAGCAGTTATGTTGTGAAAAAAAATCCATCCTTAACAGAAGAGGAAGTGCTGGAGTATTGTAAAGAGCACCTTGCCAAATACAAGCTTCCGGCATCCATCGAGTTCATTGAAGAACTGCCAAAAAACACAACTGGGAAGATACTAAGAAGGGCACTGAAAGAACAAGTGCTTCAAGCATAAAGAAAGAAGATGTTCAGTAAATCACTGAACATCTTCTTTACGTTATGGTATCACCTTACTCGCTTATAGAAGGTATGGTGTGCATATAGGACCTGATTACCGGCTGAAAAGGCACTTCTTTCGGGTAAATGCTTCGTTAATGCTCTCAGTCGGATGAAAATGAAAGGGTTTTCTCGGTTTGTGTCGAATCATACAGTAAGAAGGAAACACTTAAACAAAGGGGAGATCAAACATGGATTCCATTTTACTAGAACAAAAAGGCAATCTGGCGACGGTCACCATCAACCGACCTCATGCCATGAACGCCTTTAATTACGATACACTGAACGAGCTTCAGCAGGTAGTGGAAGCACTCCGCATCAATCCTGACGTAAGGGTCGTCATCTTCACGGGAAGTGGAGGAAAAGCCTTCTCAGTCGGTGCCGACCTCAAAGAGCGCAAGACCCTGACAGAGCAGCAAGTCATTCGTAACGTATACAAAATCGGTGAAGTATTCCAATCAGTGGCCACCCTCCCTCAGCCAACCGTCGCCGCCATGAATGGTTACGCATTCGGGGGAGGGATGGAGCTGGCACTGGCCTGCGATTTCAGAATCGCTGTAGCAGAAACTACAATGGGCTTAACCGAAACAAGTCTGGCCATCATCCCGGGAGCGGGGGGGACCCAGCGTCTCCCAAGATTGGTGGGAGAGTCAAAAGCCCTTGAGCTTATACTGACCGCTAAACGATTGACCTCGGAAGAAGCTTTGGACATCGGACTTGTGACAAGAGTAGTAGAAAAAGAGAATTTCTTACATGAGGTCCATTCGTTCATAGAGCCAATGCTTGCCAATGGCCCTATCGCCCTTCAGCAGGCTAAGTTTGCCGTGAAGAACGGAATGAACACAGATCTGCAAACTGGATTGCAGATTGAGAGAAAAGCATATGAAATGACCATCCCTACTGAAGATCGTGTTGAAGCCTTGTTGGCGTTTAGCCAGAAGCGGAAGCCGGAGTTTAAAGGAAAGTAAGAAGTTTTGTGGAAAAGAACTCTTTTATTGGGGTTCTTTTTCATTTGAATAGCCTATTTTCGCATAGATTGTTGCTTATTAAACCAGGGTTCTGTCAACATGATGAGGGGACCTTCTTCTCTTTCGGCGGACGTTCAGCCGGGGCCTCCTCCCCTTAAGGGAACAGGGTCTCGGTTCGCCCCTACTTCTTCAGAAGTCTACGTAGTTCGCCTCATCTTCTATCAGGGTTAACAGTGTCAGAGGTCAAAAGGTTCAATGAACTATACAAAAGAAGCGATGTTCTTTTTACGGGGAATTTTACGAAAGGAGCCTTTGAAAAAGAGCATTTATCACCATTTTAAAAAAATCATTGTTAAATCGTCACCGATTTGAAATAATTGGAATCAGATTGATAGCCTAAAACTACATGATTGATAGTCCAAATTCATATCGAGGTGATCACATGTATAACCACAAAGAGAGAGAATCGGCCTTCAGAACGATGATCGAAAAACTCAGGTCTTCGGATTTAATAGAAGGGGTCGTTCAGTTGGGATCTGGGGTGACAGGGTACAAAGATGAGCTTTCGGATATAGACCTCATGGTGTCCTCTCCCACAGTGGATGATATAGACAAGGCAAGGAGATATATCCGTGAATGCTTCTCTTCACTTCATTCCATTTACATCAAGGAAATACAGCTAAGGGACAATATATATCTTTTCATTGCCTTCATGAAGAATGGATTGGAGTTCAATGTGTCCATCCTTCCAACGGAGCAATTGAATGTAAAATCCCCGTTGTGGAAGGTAGTCTATGATCAATCAGGTAAAGTTTCTACGAAAATGGAGAGTGAAAACCAGCGTTTTACCACTAATCTTACGAATCGTTCTATTGGTTATGACATTCCATTCCAATTCGTTTATAGCATGAGGAAGTTACATACGGAATTAAAGCGTAATAATGTGATTTATGCACTCAAGATGCTTGAAGCGATGAGGGACGAAACCCTGCATGTTAAAGCCATGAATGAAAATAAAAAACTCCATCAATTCAAAGCATATGAATCACTGAGTCCACAGTTTATTACACGTTTCCTTGAAACATATCCAAAGGACATCACGATTGAAGGGATATCTATGGCGTCTGATAGATTAATAGAACTATTTCTTGAAACTGTTAATCAAAATAGTAGTATTTCAATTGATGAAGAATTACTAGGAGTTCTGAGATGATGGAAGAATAGCCGATTTGCTTATATCCTGAACCATTGACTTCAAACAGCATCCTCCCGATTAGAAACGCTCTTTTCGCAACTATTGTTGCTTGTAACATAATCTCTGCCATACTCTGTCAGTCAGTAGGTGCTGAATGGTAAGGGGAACTTCTCTGCTTGCAGTCGGTGTTCGGCGGAGCCTCCTAAGCTTAGCCAAACAAAGTCTCAGCACGTCTTTACTTACGTAGGAGCCTTTCCATCTTTAAAAATTCGTAGTGATGTAGCTAAATATGTCAATCAACAATGAAATGAAAACCAATATTTTTTTCCTTAATAGAAAAGCAATCTTCTAATAAACTTTAAAGAGGTTGTTTCTAACATGTTGGGATCGAAATGATTTAGAAACATGCTCAGAAAGTTGATTGGAGCGGAAATCAACTTCTACAATCTTCTTTAGGGAAGCAACAATGTTTACGAAAAGAGCCTATAGAAATGAAGCTGCTTGAGATTTCTCAAGCAGCTTTTTATATAGAAGAAAGGAAGGTAAAGTCTATCTTTTTGACAACAGCCTTTGAATCTATTACGATTGTAAAATAAATTCCAACCAATTCAATCAGATTAAGGAGGATTGTTCATGTCTGGCTATGTTCAACCGATTAATGAACAAAAGGGACCAGAGAAAGCGAGTACCGGACTGAACCCGCCACAGACATCTTTAGTGGCTGGTGGTTTAATCGTTACAGCGATTCTTGGACTATATTTACTTTTTACACAAGACATTGCCCAAACGGTGCTATTGGTGCTGGGGCTGCTGTTAGGATATACATTATTTCACGCACGATTTGGATTCACTTCTGCTTTCCGAAGAGTGATGTCTGTTGGAAACGGGCAGGCTCTCCGGGCGCATATGGTAATGCTTGCCGTTGCCGTCACGCTGTTTGCCCCGATCCTTGCGACTGGATACACATTCTTTGGGGGGCAAGCGGCAGGTTATGTATCTCCCGTTGGTGTCAGTCTTTTTGTTGGCGCTTTCCTCTTCGGAATTGGCATGCAGCTTGGAGGAGGGTGTGCTTCAGGTACCCTTTACGCAATCGGCGGCGGCCGCTCCGTTATGTTTATCACATTGCTGTTCTTCATAATCGGTGCCACAGTTGGAGCGTATCATCTTCCATTTTGGACTGAGGAAATGCCGTCCTTTGAACCTATTTCATTAGCAACTTCTACAGGATTAGGTTATTTTGGGGCATGGGTGGTTTCCATTTTGTTCTTTGGGTTCATTGCGTGGATTACACTGAGGGTGGAGAAGAAGAAAAATCCTCCCCGTATGGCGACATTGCCCACGACAAAAGGATGGAAACGGATTTTACGCGGATCTTGGCCCCTAATCGCAGCTGCCATCGTGCTGGCTGTGTTAAATGCTCTCACACTCATGACACGCGGGAACCCCTGGGGGATCACCTCTGCTTTTGCTTTATGGGGTTCAAAGGTTGCGGGAATGTTCGGAGTCGACGTGGCAAGCTGGGGCTACTGGACAGGAGCCAATGCAGAGGCTTTACAGGCATCGATCTTTGCTGATTCCACAACCGTATTGAATTTCGGTGTCATCCTTGGAGCATTTCTTGCATCTGCAGCAGGAGGTCTGTTCCGTTTTAATAAAATCACCGGAAAAAATGCCATGGCGTCCGTCATTGGTGGACTGCTGATGGGATACGGTGCCCGTTTGGCTTTCGGATGTAACATTGGTGCTTATTTTGGAGGGATTGCTTCCTTCAGTCTTCACGGTTATATTTGGGGGATCCTTGCCCTCGCCGGTACGTTCCTGGCCCTGTATCTCCGTCCGCTGTTCGGATTATCGGTACCGAAACCAAAGGATACTTTTTGCTAGCTTGATCGTTTGATAAAACCTGCATGTGGGCAAACATGCAGGTTTTTAACTATTATTCACCGCCGTAATAAATAACCATCTGGCACACAGTTGTTTCTTCCGTATCATTTACATATTCATGACCTGAGTCAGCGGCAAATCGTATTGAACTTCCTTCAGTCAGTTCATAGGTTTCTTCACCGATTTTAAGGTCCACCTTCCCATACAGCACCGTGATGTATTCCTCCACACCTTTCGTATGTCCTTCATTCCGATACGAGCAGCGCGGCTTCATTTCCACCCGATAGCTTTCCCATTTCTTCAGGGGATCGAAAGGGAAGATCGGATAAACAATGTAATTTCCGTTATCCTCAAGTACAGGCTGAACGTCTTGATAGTGAATGATGGATATTTGATTGCTTGGCTTTTCAATCAGTGAAGAGAAGGATACCTTCAAGCCATTGGCGATCTTCCATAGAATCGCGACCGTCGGATTCGAATCACCACGCTCAATCTGACCGATCATCGCCTTGCTTACACCGGTACGCTCTGCCATCTGCTCAAGGCTGAAGCCGCGCTCCCTTCGGATCTTCCTAATATTCTCTCCAATTTGAATCCGGAAATTTTCCATGTCAAAACTCCTCTTGTATACTATAACGTCTATATGTATAATATAATAAATTATTGAAATATTAAAATAGTTCACTACTTCTATTATAAAGGATGTGAGAGGATGGAGGCGCTTCTTTCCACGAAAAAAGCAAGTGAATTTCGCCTTGGCCTTCAGGGAGGACTCAGTATCGCCATAGGGTATATGCCTGTCGCGTTGACCTTTGGATTATTGGCACGCACCACGGGTCTCACGGTCACCGAAACGCTGTTAATGAGCATGCTCGTGTTTGCGGGAGCCGCTCAATACATATCATTGAGTCTGATTGCAGTAGGGACGGGGATCATCGAAATTATCCTTACGACGTTCATCGTGAACATCCGTCACTTTCTGATGTCAGCTTCTCTCAGTGAGAAGCTTGAAGAAGATCGGTTGTTCAAGAAGCTTTTTTATGCGTTTGGCATTACGGATGAAACGTTCACAGTCATCAGTGTCAAAGATGGTAAGGTGAAAACGGGGTTTGCCTTAGGGGTTATGCTTATTTCATATGGAAGCTGGGTCGTAAATTCGGGAGTAGGATACTTCATTGGAGAGATCCTTCCTGAATTTCTGCAAGCCAGCATGACGATTGCTCTTTACGCCATGTTCGTGGGACTCCTCGTACCGTCAATGAAAAAGAGTGTCAAAGTTACCTTTCTTGCTTTAGTCGCAGGAGCTTTGAACAGCATCCTTCTTTATACAACGAATCTTTCAAACGGCTGGTCGATCGTTGCTGCTACAATCGTTTCAGCGTTGATGGTTGAGTGGATTGTCATGATGAAGGGGGGAGGAAAATCGTATGAATAGCACGATCGTTTTGATGATCATCGGTATGGCGGTTGTCACGTATATTCCAAGAATGCTCCCATTTCTCGTCTTCAAAGGAAAAGAACTGCCCCCATTCCTTCAAGGGGTTCTAAAGAATGTTCCTTTCGCCGTATTAGGTGCTTTAATTTTTCCAAGCATCTTGTTGATTCAAGAGGGTAATCTTATGTTTGGAGCAGTCGGGACGGCAGCCGCATTTGCCATTGCCTTTCTTGGTGCCAATGTCATCCTGGTGGTGCTCGGGGCGATTTCCGTTTTGTCCCTGTATTCTGTATTTTTGATGTAAGCCGTGATTTGAATCGCGGCTTTTATTGATTGAATGTAGTCATAAGGAAAGGTTTTTTACAGTGACAATACTGCCCCATATAAGTTGATTGAGTACCAGTACCTCATGCTCAAAACGTCATTCCTTCGCTAAGGTAAGGGGAAAAATGGTAAAAGCTTTGCTTTTGCGGGTTTATGTTCTAAATGTTTGGACAGGGTATTACATATAGTATTGAGGACAAGAAGGGAGGAAGTTTGTTGGTAGGAAAATGGGCATTTCGATCGATACTGGCTTATTTGCTATTAGGCTTATTTTTATATGTGTATTTATTCTTTTTGGCGGACTCTACTTTGCCTGACGTGTACAAGGGCAGCAGTGCAGATCCTTCCACCTTTATGAATGATAAAGAGATCATGTTGAGTGAGGATTTCTCTAAAATCAAGAATCTCTTGTTTTTCTTATCCACTCCTTTTGAATGGTTGTTTTATTTCCTCATCCTGATCTTGGGGGTATCCCGAGTATTCGAAAAGTGGGCAAGGGGAACGGTGAAAAATGGTTTCCTGCAAACGGCCATCTACTTGTTCTGGTTATCGATTGCTTCTTTTGTTGCGATTTTTCCCCTCCAGTATATGTCGTATACCATTTCGAAGAGTTACAATATCTCCACCCAGACGTTCTCTATGTGGATGAAGGACGAGGTAACGGATTTCTGGGTGAATTATCTGCTCATGTTCATCATCGTATCGGTATTATATGGTTTGATGAAGCGGTTCAAGCAGCGCTGGTGGCTGGCGGCATGGGCATTGTCCGTACCCTTTACGATTTTCATGATGTTCGTGCAGCCTGTGTTGATTGACCCTTTGTATAATGACTTCTATCCATTGAAGGATAAGGTTTTGGAAGAGCAAATTCTCTCCCTTGCCGATAAAGCGAAAATCCCTGCAGATCATGTATTTGAAGTGGATATGTCCGAGAAAACGAATTCCCTCAATGCATATGTGACGGGGGTAGGATCCAACTCCCGAATTGTTCTCTGGGATACGACCCTGGAAAAATTGACGGATGATGAAATCCTGTTTGTTATGGCCCACGAAATGGCTCATTATGTGGAGAAACATATTTATATAGGCATTGCCATCTATCTGGTCCTTTCCTTCTTTGGCCTATTCCTGACAGCTAAGGTAATGAGGGGCATTGTAGCGAACCATAAAGATGACCTGAAGGTATCCAGCGTGTCGAATTTGAGCTCACTGCCTCTATTTTTACTGATTACATCCATGCTCTTGTTCGCTGTGAGTCCCTTCAGCAACTGGATTTCCCGCTATCAGGAAACCAGGGCAGACCGTTACGCGATCGAAATGACAGGGGATAAAGAAGCAGCCATCACATCTTTTCAAAAGTTATCGAAGGTAGGATTGTCCCAGGTGAACCCTCCACTGCTTGTAAAGATTTTCCGTTATGGACACCCTACTATGCTGGAGAGACTGACGATGCTTGAAGAGTATGAAGTGGAGAAAGAAAAAGAAATAGAGTGATGGGCTAACCCCAATAGATATGAAGTGACTTTGCCTTCCCCCTTTTGTGTGAAATATATGGAGGACGACTTGTGAATGGGGCAAGTCGTTTTTTTTGATTTTAATTCATTTAATTAATTTTTGGAATTTATGGTAATATAAGTATATTAAATGCGGCAGGGGATGGGGAAAATAGAGAAACAAATAGTGTGGATGCTGTTCATTCGGTTCAGTTTTACTATTTTAGTTTTAGTGGGATTACCTTTTTTGAGTTATCTTGAAACAGGCAGGCCCATGATGGAGTGGTCTTTGATTATAGGGATATTAGTTACTCTTATCATCATCTATGTAAACGGAGATGGCTACTTTTACAAAAAGGGCCAGCATTTAATCAAGGAAAAGAAGAAAAGATTTTATTATTCCATCTCATTTTGGACAGCTTTCGTTTATACTGCCGTGGCATTATATTTAACCATTGAAGCCTATGGAAGCCTGTTCTATTAGATTTGTCGTAGTCGATTGAAGAGCCGTAGATGAATGCGGACGACCAAAGACATGAAGGCAAGGTCTCTTCTCCAAAGCCTTGTGTTACGGATTTCTTCCGATTGCGAAGAATGAAAGAGGTCTTATGAGTAAGAAGAAAAAGCCTATCCATTGTGATTAGGCTTTTTCTCGTTTACTGATAATCAGGTTTTTGGTTTTCTCTGTCATATAAGCAAAAATCACATCTTTATACTGAATCCCTGCATTGGTTAGTTGAGTTTCCAGCCACTCTTGGGATTTTCCAAGGAGTTTCAGGTTACGTATTTGCAGTTTGCCATCCACAATAACTGAAATCGGCAGGCCTTCATCATCAATTTTGAGGTCAAGGTGCTGAACGGTAACCGGGGTGTTTTCCACCTTCGGGATGACACTGACTTCCCCGATAGGCTCCAGCATTGCGTAGTCCACATCAGAGATTTTGGGGTAACCTTGAGAACGTAGAATGGATGATAATTGAATGAGGGAGATTTTCGATTTCTCCAGGTTGTCCTCTAAAATCTCGCCATTTTTTATCAACAATGTGGGTTCTCCCAGGAAGAATCGATTTCCCCATTGACTTAGTGTCAAGAATGAGAACAGTACATGGAGCCCCACTAAAATGACGAGAGCCGCCATGGTTGGCAGGAATTCTGTAGAGATGAGTGGCTCGGATGCAATGGTACCCACGATAATAATCGCCACAAGGTCATAGGGAGTCATTTGTACGATGGTGGATTTCCCCATCAGTCGCATCGCTCCAATGGTCATTAAGTACAGGACAAGCCCTTTTATAAGCAGAATCATTAAATACGCTCCAGAATCTATAGGTTAGCTATAGGATTTGCTGTTTGAATGAAAGAAATTCATGAAGGAGAGGGACCAAAGGCCCGTCCATTAAAAAAGGAATAGCTGACCCGTGTATAGAGTCAGCTATTGTTTATCATCCGTAGCTTTGATTCAGTTCCTTTAATTCTTTCGTTAATGTCATGAACAAAGGTTTATTTTTTTTATCCAGGGCGGCATCAATGTCTGTCAGGAGTTTTGTCTTACGCGTCGTCAGAATGCTTTCATGCAGCACCATGTCGATATAGATCTCCATAACGCTTCTCTCAGCGGCTTTCTTACGGCTCATCGCAGAAGCTTTCATCATTTCTGTATAGGACTTTTTGTTTTCCATATACGGTCACCCCTGAATTCTTTTTATTAGTATATGGGGTAAGTAGTAAAAATTCAACCAAAAAATTAAATATTCTGATAATTTTTTATTTAGGAAGGGGTGGCGCAGATTAAATTTCAGAATTTTTAAAAATATACAAGACAACCCTCGATATTTGTGGTATTATTTTGGTGAAAAATGTAAATGGAGGCGATGAAATGAGAGAAAAATCTCGAATAATAGAAGAATATGAAGTGAATCCCCATACAATGATTCTACAGCCCATCGAGTACGGTGCCAGGACTTTTACTAAAATCATAGAAGTGGATGACGTGTTAATCTCCCCATTTAAACCGTTTGATATCTTAAAGAAGAGCTGTGAATTCTTTGGTTCCTCCTATGAAGGAAGGAAAGAAGGCACCAAAAGATTAACGGGTATTATCTACAAAGCTCCCATCATGGTGAATCCCCAGATGTCCATCTATCTATTTCCGACATCATCTCCTGTCAAACAAGAATGTGCCTGGGTATCCCATTCTCACGTCCGTGGGTATGAGCGCTCGACAAATGGATCGACCAAGGTTTTTCTTCAAAACAATGAGTCCTGCATCGTCCCAATTTCCTACAGTTCATTTGAGAATCAAATGCTTCGTACTTCTGACCTGCGTATTGCCTATACACAGAGAGTGTCAGAAATGGAAAACAAGTATAATGCAAAAATTCAAAGGGAAACGAGTAAAGTAAGGACGCTGTACCTTAATCGTAATATCACAAAAGCCGATGCGTGACGTGAATCACGCTTCTTTTGTTGTATCCGATTTCGTTTCGAGGAATCTTCGATACAAGTAATGTCTCATTAAATCCTCCACACGGTTGCGAAGGCGAGGGTTGAAGTAGTTATGGTGCTCTTCATATCCTTTATACAGAAACATATACATCGTAAAGGCATCGTCTGATTGAATCCGTTCCACCTTCATCTTATTGGTCCTCATGTACTTTTTGACGTGAGCGAGCTCTCCTTGGATCACTTTCATCGTCTCTTCAATCATTTCCAAATACGGACGTTTTAATTTAAATGGGCTGCTGTCGACGACTTGCAGATCACGATTCAGAATGGTCAACACCATAGGTAAATAGATCGCCTGTTCTAATATATTTCGGTCGTTCTCGGGAATACGTGTCATATGAAGACGCCTCCTTTTCTTCTTTCAAGAACGTATGTTCGTATATTTATTTTACGTGGATTTCAATTTACTTTCAATAGGGAAAGTTGTAGAATCTGAATTTGTTTCTATTATGATGGGGAAAGCGTGATTTTATCCAAAGAGGAAAAAGTATTTCAGATGTAGAAATAATAATGTGTACAGAAGAGAGGAAGGTGGCAGGAAATGATGAAAGGAATTGAAATCCAGGACCTTTACAGAATAAGAGCAGTGTCCGATCCAAGATTATCTCCAAGTGGAGATGAGGCCGTTTTTATTCAGACGATCATGTGTAAAGAACAGAATGAATATGTTTCATCCTTACATAGCATCCATCTGAAAAACCGGACCACTCGTCAATGGACGTTCGGGGAACAGAGGATTACCTCTCCAAGGTGGTCACCTGATGGAAGAATGCTTGCCTTTATATCGGACCGTTCAGGAGTGAATCAGATTTATGTTATCCCCCGTGATGGCGGGGAAGCAGAACAGCTGACTGATTATTCAAAAGGCGTTACGAATCCAGTCTGGTCTCCGTGTGGTAAACAGATCGCTTTCTCGATCAGGATGCGGCAAGGGGAGACGTTTGAAAAGAAGGAGTGTGATAAGGAGAAATTAAAGCCATTCATAACGACAAGCATGAAGTATAAGAGTGATGACCGTGGCTTTGATGACAATTGTTACTCCCAAATCGTCCTAGTCGATGTGTCTTCGAAGCAAGTGAAGAGAATTACGGATGATGTCTACGATTACACTCTGCATTCCTGGTCTCCTGATGGAAAGCAGATCGCATTGTCAGCAGACAGAACTGAAGACAGGGATCTTTCCTTCCAGTCTGATTTATATACTTTTCATCTTGAAACGAAGGAATATAAGAAAACGAATGAACAATCCGGTTATTACGGCGAGGCAAGGTGGTCACCTGACGGGAAATACCTTGCCTATATCGGCCATGGACGGGAATTTGAGAATGCGACCCACAATAAAGTGTGGCTGCATGATATGGAAACAGGCCACTCCATTTGCCTGACTGATGGTATGGACGTCCCAGTGGGAGATTATCTCAACAGCGACAGTATCCAAGGGTCATCTCAAGCAGGAATCGTCTGGTCCAAGGATAATGAAAGCTTCTATTTCCTCGCATCAGACGCAGGTAACACGGTTCTGTACTATGCTCACATCGAAGGAGCCATCTATCCTGCACTGCTTCAGGAAGAGCAGCATGTATATGGTTTCGATCTTGATTCAGGGAGACAATTGATGCTGGTGGCCATGAGCAAGCCGAATGAACCTGGGGAACTGTATACGCTTCATGTCCCCACAGGAGAACTGACGAAGATAACCAACCTGAATGGGGATTTCTTGAAGGGTCGCGAGCTATCCTCTCCACAGTCATTTATGTACAGGGGGGCTGGAGGATGGCCCGTGCAAGGTTGGATCATGAAGCCTGTAGGGGATGAGGCAGGAAAGAAATACCCGCTTGTGGTTGAAATACATGGGGGACCCCATACGATGTATGGGAATACGTTCTTTCATGAATTCCAAGTGCTTACAAGTAAAGGCTACTCCGTTTTATATGTAAACCCCCGTGGAAGCCACGGTTATGGGCAGGATTTCGTCAATGCAGTCCGGGGAGATTACGGTGGGGGAGACTACGAAGATATTATGGCGGCAGTGGACTATGCACTGACGGAATATCCGTTCATAGATGAAACCCGTCTTGGTGTGACGGGGGGAAGCTATGGGGGCTTCATGACCAACTGGATCATCGGCCACAGCGACACGTTTAAAGCTGCCGTCACCCAGCGGTCCATCAGCAACTGGATCAGCTTTTACGGAGTGAGTGATATCGGCTACTATTTCTCCGAATGGCAAATCCAGAGCGATCTTGATGATATTGAAACCCTTTGGAAGCATTCACCTCTTGCTTATGTGAAGAATATGAACACCCCTCTGTTGATTCTTCACAGCGAAAACGACTACCGTTGTCCGGTGGAACAGGCAGAGCAACTATTCATTGCGTTGAAGCGCCGGAAAAAAGATGTGCGATTCGTTCGGTTCCCGGAATCTAACCATAATTTATCCAGGACGGGAAAACCTTCTCTCAGGGAAGCGAGATTGCAGGAGATTGTGGACTGGTTTGAGGAGTATTTATAGAGGGAGAGCTGTCATTCCTGAAAGGGGCTGGCAGCTTTTTTGTTGGGGGAGAGAGGAGGCTGAGAAATTGAAAATAAAAACTGTAATTTGAAAATAAATCATGAATTGGGGATACCGAAGTCTCCAGGATTTACTCAAGTGGGGTGGTACCTGACCCATTTCAACAGCAGTTATCTTCTATTGTGTAAAAAACGGCAGATTTTGCAAAACTGAACGCAACCCAAACCATTCCCCAAAAAATAACCCGGCCCAAAACGTTTACTTCCCTCTTCAATAGGCAAAATTATAGTAATAAAACGGAGCATATGGAAATCCTGATTCGGTATGCTATGATGAAAATATAAGTAACGAAATGAGTGTATTTGTTCATGGTCGTTTAAGGGGAAACATATAATATGAATATAAATAAGATAAAAGACTGGTTTACTCTTGAAAATATGATGGACTTGATTCAGCAGTATCGATCGTTTGGACCCATTCCAGGCATTTTGCTTCCGCTGCTTGAGGCATTTCTCCCATTCCTGCCCCTGGTCGTGTTTGTGACGGCCAATGCGAATGCCTTCGGATTATGGTGGGGGTTCCTTTTCTCTTGGATTGGTGCCACTCTTGGAGCCCTCATTGTGTTCTTATTGGTAAGAAGATTTGGGGAAACTCGGATTTTCCGGTTCCTGAGAAGGAACCGACAAGTAAAACGATTGACAAAATGGGTGGACAGGCATGGCTTCGGCCCGTTGTTCATTCTTCTTTGCTTCCCGTTTACGCCGTCTGCAGTGGTGAATGTGGTGGCCGGATTGTCATCCATCAGTATCGCCCAATACATGCTCGCTGTGGTTACAGGGAAAATGGTGATGATTTTTACCATAAGCTTTATCGGATATGATATTATATCATTAGTGAGACAGCCAATACGTACGGTTATCGTTGCCGCCATTATCTTTATACTATGGCTAATAGGAAAACGAATTGAAATACATCTAAATAAAAAAATGGAAATAGACCAACGAATTGAACGGAAAAAGCAGGAGGAATCAAATTGAGAGAAGAGGTAAAAAGAGAAGGACTCGAATGGATTAAAGCATTAGGGATTGGATTGATCATCTTTGTTATCATTCGAACCTTTCTCTTCTCCAACTATGTAGTCGAGGGTGAATCGATGATGCCGACGCTACAAGATGGAAATAAGCTTGTTGTGAATAAAATCGGCTATCATATTGGAGACTTGGATCGCTTTGATGTTGTCGTCTTTCATGCAAATGAAAACGAAGATTATGTGAAACGGATTATCGGACTGCCTGGTGATAAGGTCGTTTATAAGGATGATAAGCTATATATAAATGGAGAGTACTATCCTGAGCCTTATTTGGAAAAGTTCAAGCAGGAATACATCGGAAATAAATTGACAGGTGATTTTACCCTGGAAGAAATCACGGATCAGCAAACCGTTCCAGAGGGAAAAGTGTTTGTTCTCGGTGATAATCGGCGGGGAAGCATGGATAGTCGCTACTTCGGCTTCGTTGATCGGGAACAGGTGGTAGGTAAAGTGGATCTTCGTTACTGGCCAATCAACGAATGGGACATACAATTTAGAAACTGATGATAAGGAACGCTGTTCATAATGTGAGCAGTGTTTTTTTGTGGTGGAACCCACAACGTGAAACGGCCTATCAAAAAAAGATCAGATCTAATTCAAGATCTGATCCTTTTTAGTGAGAGCAGGGATTTAAATGGCTCGATTAGATAAATGGGCGTCCTCACTGCTTTTGATCACCCTCACAAATGCATTTACAAATTCTTCATCCCACTGGGTCCCCTTGCCTTCTTCCAAGATGGTGAGGGCTTTTTCCATAGGCATTCCTTTTCGATAAGGACGGTCTGATGTCATGGCATCAAAGGCATCCGCGACAGCGATAAGCCGTCCGAAAACGGGGATATCCAGTCCTTTTAGATGATCAGGGTAGCCACGACCATCCATCCTCTCATGGTGATGCTTGATACCTGGTAGGATGGGCAGGAGTTCTTCCGTTAACTGAACCCCTTTGACGATTTCTTCACCGATAACAGGGTGGAGTTTGATTTGATCAAACTCTTGATTCGTTAATTTCCCTTCTTTTAGAAGCACATCGTCTCGAATGCCGATTTTTCCTATGTCATGGAGGAGAGCCGACTTGTTGAGTAAGTCAATGTCCTTCAAAGGCCAGTTACATTGCTTGGCGATTAAAACGGAATACTCGGCCACACGCTTGGAATGTCCTGCAGTGTATGGATCCCGCGCATCCAATGTGCCTGCGACGACAGCGAAAAACTGGTCAAGGAGCTGCTGGTTTTTCCGATCCCTGAGATTGATGGCCCCTACCATGTGATTGAAGCCGGAAAACAAATGGGAAAACTCATCCGTGTATGTATTCACTGCAGTGGAAACGTGCCCCTGTTCCACTTTCTCAAAACGGGCTATCAAATCTTTCACGGGAGACTCAATGCTCTTGAAAATAAGGAGAGCTCCATAGAAGGCGAGAATCGTAATGATGAGTATGAGAACCCCGGCCCATTTCCAGTAATCTATCAGAAGAGCGGAGTCCTCAATTGATAACCGTATTTGAGAAGCCAGTGAAAATAGCAGGATAGGAAAGAGGGCAAGAAACAGAGATGCTGCCAGGATTTTTCTTTTTAAACTGATAAACAAAGTAGATTGGACAGATGGATCGAAGCGGTATGTTTCAACACTTTTCCGAATGAGATCCTCCTGCAGTATATGACAAGCTCGAAAAGTTAAAAAAAATTCAATCAAAGAATGAAGGATCGCGACTAAAAAGGCACCGCACCAGGCATAAACAATGTATGTGTACGGCAGTGATAACCAGCCTGATTTGATGCAGAAGACTGTTAGCAAAGTTGACGGAAGAGCCAGCCCTAAAAAATGAGGGAGCATAATTCGTTTAACCGTTAAAAGTGGAAACCTTTCCGCTTGCAGATAGGCGGCTGACAGGATCTCCATGGACAAAGAGGAGTCCTTATAAGCGAGTTTCATGGGATGGATATGTTTTTGAAAGACTAAGAATTCGGAAGTGAACATGATGGCTATTGAAAGGGTGATGATGCCCGCCATGGTCCACAGTTCATTTTCATTAAGGATAAGGGTTTGAAAAATAAACACAGATCCGACCCCGAAAACAGCTATGAAACTGCCTAATAGATAGTTTTTAATCATTGTTCGCTGAAACTGCTGAAATACATTCAAGGATGAATCCTCCAATTTCCCTAACATTTAGTAGATTCATTATAAAGGAAAATAGCCGTTGGGGATATGGTGTTTAATGAGTTTGTGTACATGGGGCCTTTCCTTGACTCCAATAAAATGTGATTTTTTGGTTATTGAGATTGGTAAGTATGTAATGCAACAGCGTTATGACATGACCTGAAAAAAGGACATATGAAATCGTCGAATATATAGGAAAAAACACTGCATTTGTTGAATAAAAGAATAGCGGGCTTTCACCGCACATCGGTGATTTAAATCAATGAATGGTCTTTTTTGGACTGAAAAGGAGGAATTTAGCATGAGGCTGGAAGGGAAAGTCGCCCTCATTACAGGAGCTGCGAATGGGATTGGTTACGCAGCGGCAGAACGATTTGTGCAGGAGGGATGCCAGGTAGCCCTGGTGGATTTCGATCATGTGGAAGGCGAAGAAAAGGCACGAACATTAAATGAGCATGGGACGGGCAACGCTGCCTTTTTCAAAGGGGATGTAGCCGATCGGGCTTCTGTAGATTCGTTTGTTCAAGAGGTAAAGGAACACTTTGGAAAGATCGATATTCTGATTAATAATGCCGGGATCACAAGAGATGGCATGATTCACAAGTTATCTCCGGAAGATTTTCAAAAGGTGGTGGATGTGAATCTGACAGGGGTATTTAATTGTACCCAGGCGGTTGTTCCTTACCTTATTGAAAATGGCAAGGGGAAGATCATCAATACCTCTTCCGTAAGCGGAGTCTATGGAAACGTCGGTCAAACCAACTATGCAGCGACGAAAGCCGCCGTAGTGGGAATGACGAAAACATGGGCGAAAGAATTAGGGCGCAAAGGAATCAACGTAAACGCCGTCGCTCCAGGTTTTACCGAAACGGGCATGGTGACAGAAGTTCCGGAAAAAGTCATCGCCCAAATGAAAGCGATGATTCCCCTCGGCCGATTGGGGAAACCGGAAGATATTGCAAAGGCTTACTTGTACCTTGCTTCTGATGATAGTGATTATGTGAATGGGACCGTCCTCCATGTAGATGGCGGTATTATGATGTAGCAGAAAGGTAGTGGGAAAATGAGAAATGTAGTGATTACATCGGCAATGCGTACACCGGTGGGGGCATTTGGAGGAGCTTTTAAAGACCTGCTCCCGACGGACTTGATTGTACCTGTTATGAAAAAAGCGGCCGAGGACAGCGGATTATCCCCAGGGGACATGGATGAAGTGATCCTTGGACATTGTATTCAGAGGACAGATCAACCCAATACTGCAAGAACAGCTGCCTTACTGGCGGGATTTGACGACACAACGACAGGTTTTACGGTTCAACGTCAATGTGCAAGCGGGATGCAGGCGATCATTTCAGCTGCTATGCAAATTCAAACCGGCGTATCCGACATTGTCATGGCAGGTGGAGTAGAAGCGATGAGCTCTAGCCCCTATATTCTGAAACAGCATAGGTTCGGCCAAAGACTGCAGCATGGTGAAATTCGTGATTCTGTTTGGGAAGTGCTTGAAGATCCCATTCATGGCATCATGATGGGAGAAACGGCTGAGAACCTGGCAGAGATTCACGGGATCTCCAGGAAGGAACAGGATCAATTTGCTGTGTTAAGTCATGAACGTGCTGTAAGGGCAATAGAAAATGGATTCTTCGATTCTCAAATCGTTCCTCTTACCGTCAAGGAACGTAAAGGAGAGAAAGTGATTGATCAAGATGAAAGTCCAAGAGAGGGTTTGCAAGTGGAAAAATTGCAGAAATTAAAACCGGCATTTAGGGAAGGAGGAACGGTGACTGCTGGAAATTCTTCAAGTCTCAATGACGGAGGAGCCGCTTTAATCCTGATGAGTGAAGAAGAAGCTGAGGGAAGAGGACTTCAGCCTCTGGGAAGAATCGTAGGCTATTCAGTGGCAGGCGTAGACCCGAAAGTAATGGGTATTGGACCTGTGCCGGCCATTCAAAAAGGATTACATGCAACAGAGAAATGGACACTGGATGATATCGATTTATTCGAGATCAACGAAGCATTCGCTGCCCAGTACTTGGCAGTTGAGAAAGAGCTGGGCCTGGATCGCAGGAAGGTTAACGTGAATGGAAGCGGCATCAGTATCGGTCATCCCGTAGGCTGTACCGGAGCGCGACTCGTCGTATCTTTGCTCCACGAGTTGAAGCGTCGTGAATTGAAAAAAGGAATTGCTTCCTTATGCGTTGGAGGAGGTATGGGGGCTTCTGTCTTAGTGGAGGGGATGTAATCTAACATAGGGAGAGTACTAGTTCGGAATGGGCTGGTGCTTTTTTGTTGTGGAGGGCTCTTGGAGGGGGAGTGATGACCCGTTCCTGTGTTGGCTTTCTTGTGTAAAAAGTCTCATTTTCACAAATTTACACAAAATTTACCCTATTTTGACAACCGGTGGTGTAGGCTGAATGAGTAATCATATTGAAAGGGGAGGAAAAATAGTATGAAGGTTGTAAACAAAAAGGTCATCAGCATGTTTGCCATTTTAATTATTTTTACCATTGCGTGTAGTCAAGTATCTCCAAAACAAATGAATGCAGCAGGAAGCGGGACATGGAGCTCACCATTCACCGTCCTGCAGGCAATAGGGAATCAGAATGGTTCGACTCAGTCAGTGGAAGGGTATGTGGTCGGGCAGCCGACTTCTTCGTCATCGGTCGTCACAAGTAATTTTCCCAATGATTATGCTCTGGCACTGGCTGATTCCAGTGGAGAATCCAATACGAATAATATGGTGTATGTACAAATTCCATCTTCTTACCGTTCGAGCTTTGGATTGCAGAGCAACCCGGGCCTCTTAGGTGAAAAAATTAAAGTGACGGGGAGTTTAGCTGCGTATTTCTCCCATCCGGGTGTGAAATCTTCAACAGCGTTCGAAACAGTGGAAGAAGGGGGGGCGACGGATCCAACTGACCCACCGGCATATGGAGAATATTACAGGACGGCAGAAGGGAAAACGGGAGAATCGTTAAAAACAGCATTGCATAACATCATCGATGACCACCAAACCCTTTCCTACAGTGATGTATGGGGAGCCTTGCGCGTCACAGATGAAGACCCGGCTAACACGAATAATGTCATTCTGCTTTACTCAGGACGCTCCCAATCCAAAATGACAAACGGAGGTGGGGTCGACGACTGGAACCGTGAGCATGTGTGGGCAAAATCCCACGGTGATTTCGGAACGACTCAGGGACCGGGGACGGACCTTCATCATTTGAGGCCCACCGATGTAACGGTCAATTCCACAAGGGGAAATCTTGACTTTGATAATGGTGGAACTCAGCATACCGAAGCACCCGGGAACTATTATGACGGGGATTCCTGGGAGCCGCGTGATGAGGTGAAGGGAGACGTAGCCCGTATGATCTTTTACATGGCGGTCCGATATGAAGGAGACAGCGGTGAACTGGATCTAGAAATCAATAACAATGTCAACAATGGAAGTGCACCTTACCACGGAAAAGTGTCTGTTCTTCTTCAGTGGCACGCACAGGATCCTGTCGATGCAAGGGAAATCAGGCGCAACGACATCATCTTTGAGCAATACCAAGGAAACCGAAATCCGTTCATCGACCATCCAGAGTGGGCGGAAATGATATGGTGAACAGTGGAGTCTGGAATCATCCAGGCTCTTTCTATTGCGTAGGCTCACGCTAATGATTTGCTGCGTCTGTCATCACGATTAGTAAAGAGGGAACCTTAAATAAGAGAGCTCTTAAGAAAGTTATTCACGGCCAATGAAGGAAAAGAAGGCATACATCCCGAAATACATGTCGAGGTGAATGAAGAATGAAGCGACTATTAGCAGGTGCAAGAATATATCTTTCAGGATTTCAGGAGGAAGATCTTGCGGCCATACGTGAATGGAATCAAAATGAAGAGGTTCAAAGGTTACTCGATGCTCTCCCCCATAAGCCGAAGTCAGTGGAAGATATAAAAAAATGGATGGGGGATCCGGGAGAAAATGCCTTTCGCTTTGCTATCCGTTTAAAAGACGATGGAAGGATTATAGGCTTTGTGGAATTGGACGGTATTTTGTGGACCCATCGGGTCGGCTGGATCGCCATTTCCATCGGTGACGAGCAATCATGGGGAAATGGTTACGGCAAAGAAGCCATGGAGTGTCTATTGGCATATGCCTTTCATGAGTTGAATTTACACCGTCTTCAATTAACGGTATTTTCGTATAATGAGAGAGCGATCCGTTTATATGAATCACTGGGATTCACAAAAGAAGGAAGGTACCGGCAGTTCCTGCAAAGAGACGGGATTCGTTATGACATGCTTTTATATGGACTATTAGCGGATGAATGGGAAGGAAGTGTGAAGAGGTTGGAACAAAACTAAAAAAACCTCACATAAACACGATCAATTTAAGTGAAGCTTCTTTATACCGCTAATGATTTCCGTGCAAGACTCCGCTTTCCGCAGGTAGCCCGTGTGCGTCCTCGGCAAGCCTCAGGGAAGGAAAGCGGAAGGGCTTTGCTCGAGAGACTGTTGGCATAAGGCGAAACGGCCCTGATGGCGTTTTCTGCCTTTATGGACGGTTTGACTTATGACATGTGCCTCTAAGCCCTGCAGCTGGACAGGCCACACATAAGCTACTCTTCCCGCAGGAGTCTCCGTCTTGCACTCCAATCAACCGCTGGATAGAATTGAAATCTTAGGTGGACTTCAATAAGAATAAAACCCGAACTGTATTCCCTCTTTGCAGGCAAATTAGTTCGGGTTTTGTTTAGATATCAATCCTTTTGTCCCAACCTCTTTTTTGACTTGTTGGACTTAGAGGGGGGAATGAGGGTTCATACAATCTCCTGTATCTGTGAAACTAAGAAAATAATTCATAAAGTACTTAAAACAGTCAAGTCCACCGGATTAATCTGAGCAAATAATGAGAGCGGAAGGGAAGAATGGAGGTCTGTCGTTAGTCCTTCATTTTCCATTTGCTTCCCCATGCATACAACAAGCCTCCCATCCAGGCGTTAAACAAAAAGCATCCCAGCAGCATAAACAAAGATTGGACGTAAGTTAGCTGCATGACCACGATAGGAGCCAAGCTGGTTCCTGCTAATAAGGTAAAGGAGTAAAGACTGAGAGCCTGGCTCCTGTCTTCGCCACTCATATCTCCAATGAGGGTAATCACTGTCGGAATCAACAAGGAGATGGCGGAAACGAATAGGATTGATGAAAGAACGATGATGAAGGGCTCACTCTTGTGTACATAAATGAAGGCGATCGATACACTCGTAATGGAGATGGTAACACCAATAAAAAGAGTTTTATAGACTCCAATGGCTTCAAGGAGGCGACCTGTAAAGAGAGAAAGGCAGACTCCGATCAAGCCGACAACCCTTATGAGGAAGAGCAGGCCGGGACTTCCAGACAAGTATCTGGTCAAACTGTCATAATAGGCAACAAAGGATGATAGGAGGGTGAGAACAATTCCGTAGCAGAACATGAGTTCTTTTCTCATAAGGAGTCTGTACATTGTGATGATCTGTTGTGAAACTGAAACGAATCTAGTGGACGTGGAGGGGAGCGTTTGTCTTGCGATTAGAAATAAGGAGCCATAGACCACTGCGAAATAGAAGAATACAAACGTCCAATTGCTGTAGCGGGTGATACCTTCACTGAGTATTTGACCGAAGATGCCGGCGGACAGAAAACCTGAATTGATAAAAGCAAGAAGCAGCGTTCTTTTTCTTCCGGAAAATAAATCATACGTATAAGCAAAGGCGACGGGGGCAAAGCTCCCCAAACAAAAACCTTGAATTCCCCGTAGAAAAAATAAACTCAAAAAATCACCTGACATCCCCACCAACCAAGTGGAAATCGCAGAGGCCAGCATTCCCCAAGCAAGAATCTCTTTTTTTCCAAAGCGATCAGCGCCATTGGCAAAGGTCAGAAGACCACAGGCGTAGAAAAAAATAAATGAGCTTCCTGCCATAACGACTTCACTTTGTGGTATGGAGAGGGAGGAAGCGATATTCCCGTAAATGGGAATAAATGTATAAATATTACAGGCTATCATGATCGCCATCACAACAAGAACAGAAGCAATTCGGTTAAAGGATCGATTCAAACGGAATCACCTGCCTCTATTTACTGTATGCATGTGTTCCAAATATTTTCAATATTGATTGAGACGGGAAAGATTTGTGCCTGTGTACTATAATGGACCTATACCAAAACTTACATTGCCTCATGGCTACAATAGATTAGAGAAAGAAAAGGAGTGAGAGGATGGCTGTACGTTTTATTCTCGGACGCTCAGGTACGGGGAAAACGGATCGTATATTAGGTGAGATGAAACAAAGCTTATTGGAAGCGCCGGATGGTGCTCCCATCATCTATATCGTACCGGATCAGATGTCATTTATATCGGAATACGAGCTTGTCAACACACCGGGATTAAACGGGATGATTCGTGGACAGGTATTCAGTTTCACCCGCCTTGCGTGGAAGATTCTGCAGGAAACAGGGGGAATGAGCCGCTACCATTTATCAGAAGTCGGCTTAAATATGATGATACGGAAGATCATCGACGAAAACAAAGATCGTCTCCATATCTTCTCAAAGGCTGCAGATAAGCCTGGTTTCATTCAACATGTAGAATCCATGCTGACGGAATTTAAACGCTATTGTATTACACCTGGGGATCTCCTCCAATTGGACGGGAGAGGTGAGCGGGATTCCAAGGTGTTGAAGGATAAGCTTCATGACCTGGAGCTGATTTACGGGAAATTCGAGGAGAAGCTCATGGGTAAATACATTGATTCAGAAGACTACTTTCAGTTGTTGGCTGATAATGTGCAAAACTCTGAGCTTCTTAGAAATGCAGACATCTACATAGACGGGTTCCATAGCTTCACACCGCAGGAATATCTGATCATCGATCAGCTCATTCAGCACAGTAAGGCCGTGACGGTTGCCCTGACGACTGATCCTGAGCAGCAAATGGGCGTCATGAACGAGCTTAGCCTCTATCGGATGACAAACGAAACGTACCATACCCTACAGGATATATGCTATGGAGCGGGGAAGTCCATAGAAGAAGAGGTACTGGTGAAGCCGATTCGCTATCACAATGATACGATGCTTCATTTAGAACGTTATTTTGAAGACAGGCCAACGGTTCCATTTGGAGAAGGGGATAGCTCGATTGAATTTATGGAAGCGTCTAATCGAAGAGCAGAAGTAGAGGGGATCGCAAGAGAAATCAGGAAGCTTGCACGGGATGGAGGATACCGCTTTAAGGATATCGCTGTTTTGGTTCGTAACAGCGAGGATTACCGTGACAAGGTTGAAACGATATTCCAGGATCATCATATCCCTTTTTTCCTCGATCAAAAGCGGACAATGTTGAATCATCCATTGATCGAGCTGATCCGTTCCACACTGGAAATTATGAACACGAACTGGAGATATGAGCCGGTTTTCCGGGCAGTGAAAACAGACCTTTTGTTCCCTTATCAACAAAATCCCACAGATTTGCGTGAAAAAATGGACCGTTTGGAAAACTATGTCCTTGCCTATGGGATTAAAGGGGACCGCTGGACAAAGAAAGACCGTTGGAAATATCGTCGATTCCGGGGGCTGGAGCATGTAGATGCACCACAAACCGACCGGGAAAAGGAACTCGAGCATGAAATCAATGAGCTGAGACTATTTATTTCGGCACCGATCATTCGTCTTGGGAAACGATTGAAAAAGCAATCGACGGGACGGGAATTCTGCGAAACTCTTTATTTGTATCTTGAAGAGTTGGATATCCCGGCCAAGCTTGAACGTATGCGCATGGAAGCAGAAGAAAAAGGAGACTTGATTGCGGCAAGAGAGCATGATCAGGCGTGGTCGGCCGTAATGGACTTACTTGATCAATACGTAGAAATGCTTGGTGATGAGACCACGACGATGAAGAAGTTTTCATCAGTCCTGGATGCTGGAATTGAAACGATGCAGTTTTCCCTAGTTCCCCCAGCTATCGATCAGGTCATCATTGCTGATCTGGAGAAATCCAGACTTGGAGACATTAAAGCTGCCTTTGTCATTGGAGTGAATGATGGGGTCCTACCGAAGAAAATGAATGAAGACGGGGTCCTGTCTGATGAAGACCGGGAATCATTAATCAGGAGAGGAATAAAGATTGCCCCTGGTAATAGGACGAAACTCCTGGATGAAGAATTTGTGGCATATAAGGCATTTACGACTCCAAGTGAATGTTTATATATCAGTTATCCCATCGCAAACGAAGAAGGAAAAGCATTATTGCCATCTTCCTTCATCAAGCGTCTGGGTGAAATGTTCCCAGGGGCAAAAACGAAGTTATTATTTAATGAACCATCCGAGCTCTCTGAGGATGAGCAGCTATTTTATGTGTGTGATCCAAATGTGACGATTTCACATTTAACCTCACAATTGCAGTTAAAGAAACGGGAGTATCCGATCTATGATTTCTGGTGGGATGTGTATAATTTCTATGCAACATCAAACGATTGGAAATGGCACTCTCAGCATATATTATCCAGCCTGTTTTACCAGAACCGGGCGAATCAGCTTTCAGAGGATACGAGCAGGGATCTGTATGGTGACCATATTTTAGCGAGTGTATCCCGGATGGAACTTTTCCACAGCTGTCCGTTTTCTCATTTCGCCAATCATGGATTGAAGCTTAGAGAACGGGATTTCTTCAAACTGGAGGCTCCTGATATCGGTGAAATGTTTCACTCGGCTCTGAAATGGATTTCCGAAGAAGTGGAGCGTCATGGGATGACCTGGGCCTCTTTATCAAAAGCACAGTGCCTGAAGCTTGCTAAGGAAGCCGTCTTGATGCTGGCACCGAAGCTTCAGCACCAGATTCTATTAAGCTCTAACCGCCATTATTATATCGCTCAGAAGCTTGAGCAAATCATAAGCCGTGCAAGTCTGATTCTCAGTGAACATGCGAAGGCAAGCGGATTTATTCCCGTTGGAGTAGAGCTTGGATTTGGTCCGCAAGCCACCCTGCCGCCGTTTCAGTTTCAGTTGAGAAACGGTTCCAAAATGGAACTTCAGGGAAGGATCGACCGGGTGGATAAAGCAGAGGATACAAGTGGGGTTTACCTTAGAATTGTTGATTACAAATCGAGTGCGAGAGATTTGGATATGACGGAAGTGTACTATGGATTAGGGCTTCAGATGCTGACATATCTGGATATCGTGTTAACAAACTCCAGACAATTTGTCGGCAAGGAAGCAAAGCCTGCAGGAGTGCTCTATTTCCACGTTCATAACCCTATGATCAATAGCAAGAAAATCTTGACGATGGATCAGATTGAGAAGGAAATATTTAAGAGTTTTAAGATGAAGGGACTAGTTCTTGGGGACTCCAACATCGTTCGCTTGATGGATCAAACATTAGATACGGGAAGCTCAGATATCATCTCGGCTGGAATTAAGAAGGATGGATCATTATCCTCCCGTTCAAAAGCTGCTTCACAGGAAGACTTTCATTATATGCGCCAGCATATGAGAAAGCTCTATGAATCTTCAGGAAACCGGATCATTTCAGGTGAAACCAATATTGCACCATACAAGCTTAAGGATCGGACACCTTGTCAATTCTGTTCGTTCCGTTCAGTTTGTCAATTCGATCAGTCCCTGGAGGAAAATGAGTACAGAGTGCTGCCAACGGCAAAACCAGAAGATCTATTGAAGAAAGTAAGAGAGGAGGTAGAATCCAATGAGTAATGGTACGATTCCAGCCAAGCCTGATCATGTTACATGGACAGATGATCAGTGGAAGGCGATCTGGGCAAAAGGTCAGGACATTCTCGTAGCAGCAGCTGCAGGGTCAGGGAAGACCGCTGTTCTTGTAGAGAGGATCATTCAGAAGATCCTCTCTGAAGAAGACAAAATGGATGTGGACGAACTATTGGTTGTAACCTTTACAAATGCATCGGCCGCTGAAATGAGACACCGGATTGGACAGGCATTGGAAAAGGCGATTGATGAGGATCCCCATTCCCATCACTTAAGGAAGCAGTTGAGCTTGCTGAATCGTGCTTCCATTTCAACTCTTCACTCTTTTTGCCTTGAAGTGATCCGTAAATATTATTATCTCATCGACATTGACCCAGGGTTTCGGATTGCAGATGAAACAGAAGGGGATCTGCTTCGTGATGAAGTGCTTGATGAGCTGTTTGAAGAGGAGTATGGAAAAGAAGGCAATCAGGAATTCTTTAAGTTGGTAGATACGTTTACGAATGATCGGAGTGACGGTGCCCTTCAAGATATGATCCGTAAGCTTTACGATTTCTCCCGCTCTCATCCCGACCCTGATGAGTGGCTGAGAGGATTGGTAGAAATGTATGAGGTTGAAGAAGGAAGAGAGATTGACCAGCTTCCCTTTATTCAACCTCTGTTAACCGATATTCGCTTACAGCTTCATGGCGCGAAAAGCCTGTTTCAGCGGGCGTTGGATCTGGCCCGTGTTCCAGGAGGGCCAGGTCCGAGAGCAGAGAACTTCCTAAATGATATAGAGATCGTCAAGAGCCTTGAAGAAAGCCTCAGCAATTCGTGGGTTGCACTCTATGAAACCATTCAAACTTTACCCTTCACAAAGCTGAAAGCTTGCCGCGGTGATGAATATGATAAGGATATTGTGGATGAAGCGAAGAAACTTCGGGATCAAGGAAAGAAGACGTTGGAAAAACTCCAGGAGGATTTCTTCTCGAGAAGACCCGGATCATTCCTTGAGGATATGAAGAAGATGAGAGAGGTGATTCATAACCTGGCGGAACTGGTGGTGGAATTCGGCAAACGTTTCCGAGAAGTGAAAGAAGAAAAGGGACTGGTTGACTTTGCCGATTTAGAGCATTTTTGCCTTGATATTTTAAGAGATCCTGCATCAAATGCTTTACTGCCTTCAGAAGCTGCAAAGCAGTATAAAATTAAATTCAAAGAAGTATTGGTCGATGAATATCAGGATACGAATATGGTTCAGGAGTCCATTCTTCTCCTCATCACCGAAGAACGGGAAGAAGCAGGGAACCGTTTTATGGTAGGAGATGTAAAGCAGTCCATCTATCGTTTCCGATTGGCAGAACCGAATTTATTTTTAGGGAAGTATACCCGCTTTCTTCCGGAAAGGGGAGAAGGGGGATTGAAGATCGATTTATCTCAAAACTTCAGAAGCCGGAAAGAGGTATTGGAGGGAACCAACTTTTTATTCAAGCAAATCATGGGATCCTCGGTTGGTGAGATGGAATATAACAGGGAAGCAGAGCTGGTAAAGGGTGCCCCCTATCCTGAAGAAAAAGAGTATCCGATTGAAGTAGCGATCATCAATCAGGAATCAGAAGAAACGCCATCGGGTGGGGAAGAAGAGGAATTGTCCATTTTTGACGAGGGTGATCTGGATAAATCCGTGCTTGAAGCCCGCTACATGGCAAATAAAGTGAAGGAAATGATTGAAGAGCGTACTCCGATCTATGATGCCAAAACGAAGACAGAGCGACCGATTCAATACAAGGACATTGTGATTCTGCTCCGTTCCATGCCTTGGGCGGCTGAAATCATGGAAGAGTTCAAACGGCAAGGAATTCCGATCTATGCCAATCTGTCCACTGGTTATTTTGAAGCGACTGAGATCGCCATTATGCTTTCACTCCTGAAAGTGATTGACAATCCGTACCAGGATATCCCCCTTGCATCGGTTCTGCGCTCCCCTATTGTAGGACTGGACGAGCAGGGACTTGCCAGCATCCGGATCCATTCAAGATCGGGAACGTATTACGAAGCCTTGAAGAAGTTCGCAAGTGAAAAACCCACTAATGCACGTGAAGAAGAAACATTTGAAAGGGTGAAAGTCTTTCTGTATCATCTGCAGAACTGGCGGACAAAGGCTAGACAAGGATCGGTTACAGAATTGATTTGGCAATTGTACCGGGACACCAGATTCTATGATTATGTAGGAGGAATGGCTGGCGGAAAACAGCGTCAGGCAAATCTTCGTGCATTATACGACCGTGCCCGCCAATACGAATCAACGTCGTTTAGAGGGTTATTCCGCTTTCTGCGATTTATTGACAGGATGCGGGAACGGGGGGATGATCTCGGGGTAGCGAGAGCTCTCAGTGAACAGGAGGATGTGGTCCGCTTAATGACCATTCACTCCAGTAAAGGGCTTGAGTTTCCGGTTGTCTTTGTAGCAGGGACGTCAAAGCCGTTCAATCTTATGGACTTGAACGCTTCTTACTTATTAGATAAAGATCTTGGCTTTGCTGCAAAGTATACCGATGCTGCCAAACGAATTAGCTATCCATCCCTGCCTCAGCTGGCCTTTAAGAGAAAGAAGCGCATGGAAGCAATCTCAGAAGAGATGCGGGTGCTCTATGTGGCGTTAACCCGTGCCAAAGAGAAACTGTTCTTAGTGGGGACCGTGAAAAGCTTAGAGAAGTCCCTTAAGAAATGGAGGGGCGCATTAGGGCAGACTGAGTGGTTGTTATCTGACTATGACCGTGCACAGGCAAGCTCTTACCTTGATTGGATAGGTCCGTCCCTTATGCGGCACCCTCACTGCGAAGAGCTTTCCGAAGCTTCTTTGCTAGAGGGGAGCGGAATCGATGCAGAGATCGTGATGCATCCTTCATGCTGGAATGTATCGGTGTTCCATAAGTCCGAGCTGAGTGTAGAAGAGGGTGAAGAATCGGCAGAAGAGGAAGACTGGAAAGAGCGGGTCAAGAATGGTGAGGAAGTGGACGTTGTATCGGCACATAAAGAAGAGGTATTGCACCGTTTGTCGTGGAAGTATCCTCATTTACGTGCCACAAACCTCCGATCCAAGCAATCCGTGTCGGAGCTTAAGAGAATGGTGGAAATAAGAGACGAAGCATCCAGTAACGACATCCTTCGCCGTCACCATAAACCTGTATATAACCGCCCTCAATTCATGCAGTCAAAAGAGTTGTCCCCGGCTGAAAAGGGGACGGCCATGCATACTGTCATGCAGCATATTTCTTTTGTTAACGGCGTCCCTGAAGAACGTGATGTGGAAGAGCTGCTGGTGCACTTAGTAAACAAAGAGATCTTGACGGAAGAACAGAAAAAAGCAGTCTCATTAGAAAACATCGCTGGATTCTTCCGAAGTGAGCTTGGTCAGAGGATGGCCAGCGCCTCGGATATTCAACGGGAAATTCCATTCAGCATGAGCGTACCTCTAAGGGAGATATCTGAAACAGGAGAAGGTGCCCCTGAAGAAACAATCCTTGTTCAAGGGGTCATCGACTGTGTATTTCGGGATGAAAGAGGAATTGTTCTGCTGGATTATAAAACAGATGGCATTCATGACCGATATAAAGACGGCTTTATGGAAGCGAAACCTGTTATGGAAGAACGCTACCGTGTTCAGATAGAATTATATACACGTGCACTTGAAACGATATGGAAAGAAACGGTGACTGAGAAGTATCTATATTTCTTTGATGGAGGACACGTGTTAAGATTTTAAGAAAGAACCACTTCGAAGCTTTGTCTTCGAGGTGGTTTTTTTAAGTTGTTGAAAATAGGGAATACCTATATTGATGAAATAGAGAGAGGGGGGATTTGGTGAGTAATAAAAACGTTGGAACATGTGAATTATGTTTGCGTCAGAAAGTGGAAACGACGATTCACCACCTAACACCCAAGGAGGTGGGGGGGACTTTTCTCCCGACTGCACAGCTGTGCATTCCTTGTCATAAACAAATTCATTCCCTCTATACAAATAATGAATTAGGAGCGAGGTTAAACACCTTGGAAGACTTGAGGCGTGATGAAAAAATTCATAAATTTATAAAATGGATCAGAAAGCAGCCTTCTACGAGATTGGTGAAAACAAAGAAAAGCAATGATCGTAAGAACAAACGTTAACCCTTTACATAAAACACAAAAAAGCCGCAATAAGGACTTTTTGTGTTTTAATTATTTCCGGTAATCGGTTGATCCACGACATTGCAATCGAATGTAGTATTTACGCTGAATACATTATAGCTTAACTGGAACGGGCCGGTATTGAATCCTCCGGCACCACCGAAGGTTTTTGAAGCAGATTTAGGGGAAATGATGACTGTATCTCCAAACTGAACATTTCCTCCACCGACGTTAAGAATAGCGACAGGACCTACTAAAGCGGGCATATATCAACATCCTCTTTTAATGTTTATACTGATAGCCTATGTGAAGCAGATGTGAATGTTCTTGTGCCAAGATAAGAAAATGGAGTTTAATTTGTGTCCTGGATCGTTTCAAATGTTTGGGGAGCGCTTCCGTTCTCCAGCTGGCGGATATTTTTCACTCTGGCTTCCATATAGACATTCCGGGTATTCCCGATATGAATGACGGAGGAAGCGGAGGTGGCACGGATAAACATGTTATTGACTTTTATAGGGCAGAGATTCAGCCGGTTGACACTTACTTGTGGATTTATTGCAGGGAGTGTGATCGGTTTTTGGAAAACATCAGAATCAAAGCTTCCCTCACTCGATAAGAAAAATTCTTTTTCCCGTTGAACGGCAAAAGCCTTGGATTGTGCATAAATATTTTGGGAATCGCCGATTTGATAGACTGAACTAAAGGCTAAAGTAACACCCTCTAAATCATTCACGATCGAGTATCTTTTAAGCATGGTTTACCCTTTAGGAGTGAGAGGTACAAATGGACCGATGATCAGTGACTCAGGGGGAGTATCGAATGCAGAGGCCAATTGTATGATATCCGCATCCCCGACAAGGACGAGAGAGGAACTCGCCACTCCTGCAATTTCAATATTCCCTACGGATAATTCACGATTGATTACCTGGAGGTTCATGATTGTTCATTCCTTCCATATGTTCAGGTATTTGGGACATAAAGGAGAAAAGGGCTGTCTCGATATCCTTTTTGATCTTGGTGATGATTTTTCGTTCCCATTCCCCTTCTTGGTGTTTCGATTCGATGTAAGGGATGTTTTGTAAATAGAAATCTATCCGTTGTGGCATCTGATTTAACAAATCCTGCTTGATCATTTCGTAGTAAGATGGATCAAGTGAGCGGTTAAATTGCATTTCATTATCCTGAATCAGGCTTTGGAGATCGGAATCGATGTAAGCCTTAATTTCTTCCGTAATTCTTTTTTTATATGGGTTGATGTCCTTGATTGATTGGACATCAACATTTTGCTCGACGGCTAAATCCTCTATCGTTTCCTTTAAGTTATTGGGGTTCAATCCTATGTTGAGGGTCCCGTCAAGAGATTCCACTTTCAGCTGGTCGAATTTGTATTCGATTTTTTCCACATTTATTTTGGGGGAATCCCTCAAAGTTGTTAACTCCTGTGACAGTTGATTCACTTTCTTTTCCAACGCGACAATTTTCGTGTTCAACATTTCGATGTACTGATAAAGTTGTTGTGGGGTCATATAATAATTGTTCATACTGTCACCTCTTTCGTTTGTCGCGATTAAAATTATCCGGGCGCTTGCAGGGGAACAAGGGGTGCGACAGAAGGTGGAGGCTTTCCGTTCCCGTTTTTCTCAGCTTCCGGAGCAGGCTCCGTAAAGCCCCCTGTATTAAATAGGAAATCATTTGTGGCAATCTGTCCGCATGTTCCGATCTGAAAGATGGAAGAATTGGACATTCCCCCTATTTTAATAAATTGAATCTGTATGGATTGTTGAACATAATAATTCGTCATTCGGCATCACACTCATAGGTTAAAGTTTATTCCTTGATCTACTGCATCATCGTCCACCGTGTAGGTCAAGGAACTTTCGTTGTAGACGGATATCCCTTTTCCTGTTATGAACGATCCTGCTCCTGCAAAGGTTTTGGCTGTTGAGATTGGACTGATGTTGAATACATCCCCGATATGAAAGACGGCGCTTGAACCGACGCTAACGACTTGTGCAATTCCTACGATTGCGGGCATTATCACTCACACCTTTAAGACAAAGTTAACTATTGTTATTCTATGTTATGAGAACGAATAGGTGATAATCGCCTATTTTCGTATTTGGGGTTAGAATAGAAACAAGATTAATTTTTTTGGAGGAACTTTACATGAACTCGTTATCACCAACGGAACATTCAGAACGTATTGTCAGTCTCGATGTGATCAGGGGATTTTCCTTACTAGGCATTTTTATCATCAATATGATATCCTTCCATTCACCATTCCTGTATCTGGACCCTTATTCATGGTGGAAAACCCCTGAAGATATCGCCTTATATCCATGGATCGATGTATTGGTACAGGCGAGTTTTTATCCCCTGTTCGCCATGATGTTCGGATATGGACTGGGGATTCAGCAGCAAAGGGCTTCCCTTAAAGGGACGTCTTTTTACCTATTTGGAATCAGGAGGCTTCTCGTCTTATTGGGAATCGGCTCCATTCATGCTTTCCTCATTTGGTCAGGGGATATCTTGATTAACTATGCGGTTTTTGGTCTTCTTCTTCTTGCATTTATGAGAATGTCTGGAAAGGGATTATTGTGGTTGGGAGGATTGTTGTTTCTGCTGCCACAGTTGTTTTTCAGTATATTACTGTTTTTAATGACATTTGCAGATCCCACTGGAGTGACCCAGTTCACTGATATCCAGTCGCTGCAGAATTCTGTTGCCGCATATGCTTCGGGGAGTTTCACAAGTATTATGGAACAGCGTTTTGAAGACTGGTATGCAGTCAATTCACCGGGTAATCTCATTTTCTTATTGCTTTCGATTCTTCCCATGATGATGATTGGAGCAGGGGCTAGTAAACTGCAACTATTAGAAAAAGTGAAAGATTATAAGAAGACATGGATTCTTGTGGGAAGCAGCACCTTGGTGATCGGGCTCATCATTAAGTCACTGCCATTATTCCTTCAGTCCAACTTTGCTTATGCGTATATCCAGGACTTTTTAGGAGGTCCGTTCTTATCAGTATCTTATGCAATTATCCTTTCGATATTATTGTTGAATGAAAAAATCATGAAATGGAGCAAGCCTTTATCCTCGGTAGGAAAAATGTCCCTGACGAACTACCTTATGCAGTCAATCATCGGGACCCTCATTTTCTATTCGTATGGTTTTGGATTATATGGAGAAGTGACGTTAACGACAGGGACGATGCTTGCAATCGGGATCTTTATCATACAAGTGATCCTTTCAGAGATTTGGTTATCCAAGTTCACATACGGTCCAGTTGAAAAGATGTGGCGAGTATTGAGCTATGGGAAGAACTCTGTGGTAAAAAAGGGCGAGTAATAATTATTACTTATATAAAGGGGATGGATACAGGATGAAATTCGTTAGCTTTCAGACAGGGGAAAGGCGTACATTTGGTGTAGTGCGTGATGACAGGATAATAGAATTAGCGGGGAGACACGAATTACCCCACGACCTGCAAACCGGGATAGTAGAAGGAGAATGTTTTCTACTAAGGGTAGAAAACATTCTTCAGGACGTCCCGGCAGAATTAAGTTCTTATTCAATGGATGAGGTGAAATGGCTGCCGCCCCTGCCAAATGTGAAGAGGAATATTATGTGCGTCGGGAAGAATTATCGTGATCATGCCATTGAAATGGGAGGTGAACAGGATATCCCAAATGAACTCATGATTTTTACAAAAGCGACGAATACCGTTGTCGGCCATGAAGAGATGGTACTGAACCATGAGGGAGTGACGGCTGAACTTGACTATGAAGGGGAGCTTGCTGTCGTGATCGGCAGGAGAGGGACCCGGATCTCCGAGGAAGAAGCTATGGAATACGTATTCGGATATACGATCCTCAATGATATAACCGCCCGGGATCTTCAGAAAAAGCATGGTCAATTTTTTATAGGGAAAAGTTTGGATACAACATGCCCAATCGGTCCGTATCTGATTACAAAGGATGAAGTGAGTGATCCTCATCATCTGAAAATCACGACGAAGGTAAATGGTGAAATCCGCCAATCGTCCAACACAGGTGATATGATCTTCTTCATTCCTGAAATTATTTCAACGTTATCAAAGGGGATGACACTAGAGCCCGGGGATATTATTGCTACCGGCACACCGGCTGGAGTAGGTAAAGGGTTCAATCCTCCCCGTTTTTTGAATAAGGGTGATAAAGTGGAAATCGAAATCGAATCTCTTGGAATTTTGACAAATCGGTTACAGCCCTAGTTATTGTTACAGTTGCAGTAAAGACTATGGTAATATTATGAACGTATACTATCTACTTGTAGGAGGTTCATTATGTTTGATAATACACATGCCCATATAACCACTTGGGTCATTGCCGTCATTCTTTTCTTTGTGGCAGTAGGCTTGCATAATGCAGGAAAGAATAAAGGCATGAAAGTAGTACATATGATCTTGCGATTATTCTACTTACTGATCATTTTAACGGGTTCCCTGTTATTCTGGAAGCATCAAGGAATTGCCCCGGCACTTTACGGAATCAAAGGATTGGTCGGGATCTGGGTCATCGGGATGTTTGAAATGGTCCTGGTACGAATGAAAAAAGGCAAGAGCACGAAGGTATTCTGGATTCAATTATTGGTAGCTTTAATCATCGTTATCCTTCTCGGATTACGTTTGCCGCTGGGATTGAATTTCCTGGGATAGTCTGGACTGCATGACGCGTTCAAAGAGGCGATTCACCTGGTGGATCGCCTCTTTTGTATAAATCTTTTGAGTTATTTTTTATCACGAAGTCTGCCAAGGCTCAGTCAACCCGTATTGAGTCGAAGGTGTGGACCCTCTCTGTTTACATGTTAATGGACAATAGAAAAAGCAAATGCCTTTTAAAACGAAAGGTGTTTGCTTTTTACTTTGGTTATAGCAATGTATGACTTTAAACGTGAAAGCTTTCGATCACAATCCGTCTACCTGTGCTCAAAGTGAACTCAAAGCGGTCCCGCTTTTTTTTGTAATAGGTGAAGTGATGCTGGACGGCACAAACCTCTACTCCGTTATCGAAGGTGATGAAATTGACTCCTTCTTTGATTTTTTGGTTTCCGAGGAAGACGAGGTGATTGTGACAAAAAATACTATCATATATGGAATAACCCAGATTGTTCAAAGCAGTAGTAAACTGGTGAAAGGCATCATCTGATATCTCTTCCAATAAATTCTCCAACGAATACAATATATTCTTCTTGATTAGAATCCGGTCTCCATTTTCGATTCTTATCCGTTCATACGGTGTGACGATGACGCCATCTTCCAAAAGAACACCGGTAAGCCAATCACCATCTCTATATACTTTCAATTCATGATTGAGGTAAAATTCGAGCTCAGACTCTTCCTCGGCATCGATTTCGAAAAAGTACCACGTATCCTCTTCGAATAGAGCAGTGCCCTCGGAATAGGATCTTTTTTGGGATTTTAATATATTTGAACGAAATGTGTTGCTCAAGTGAATATCCCTCCTTATCTACATTTCTTGTCATAATTATCATATTTCATTCATGTAAAGATTGATTGAGACAATTAACTATTTAAAAGCTTTCTGCATAAAATAATTTATGTGTCCATGAGCCCAGTTTGTTTGATTAGAAAGTGAGGATGATCACAATGTGTGGAATTACAGGTTGGATCGATTATAAGCAACATTTGAATGGTCAAAAAGAAATTGTGGAAAAAATGGCTGAAACCCTTTCTAAAAGAGGGCCAGATGAAACGAATGTGTGGTTCGATCAACATGTTGCGTTCGGTCATAAAAGGTTGATTGTAGTAGATCCTGCAGGTGGAAGGCAGCCTATGAGCATCCAGCATAAAGACCATCTATATACGATCTGTTACAATGGAGAGCTTTACAATACGGAGGATTTACGTCAGATACTTATTTCAAAAGGTTATTCCTTCAATGGACATTCTGATACAGAGGTACTGTTGACTTCCTATATCGAGTGGAGGGAGGGATGTGTTGATCATTTAAATGGGATTTTCGCCTTTGCTGTCTGGGATGCTGAAAAGGAACATGTATTTATAGGCAGGGATAGAATGGGCGTTAAGCCTTTATTTTATTTTGAAAAGGAAGAGGAAATCATTTTCGGCTCTGAAATAAAAGCGTTACTTGCTCATCCGGATATTAAGCCTCATGTAGACCACAGGGGACTGGCGGAAGTACTCGGACTCGGACCATCCCGCACGCCGGGAAATGGTGTGTTTAAAGGAGTGAAGGAGCTTCGGCCTGCCCATGCACTCCGATTTTCAAAAGATGGCCTGAAAATATGGAGATACTGGAATGTGAAAAGTGAGAAGCATACTGACTCGTTTACAGAAACGGTGGAAAAAGTGCGCTTCCTGTTGACCGACGCTATAAAGAGACAGCTGGTATCTGATGTGCCGCTCTGTACTTTCTTATCAGGGGGCCTTGATTCCAGCGCGATTACAGCTGTGGCTGCAAATAGCTATAAAGAAGAGGGAAAAGGTAAACTTCATACCTATTCCATTGATTATGAAGAAAACGAACAGTATTTTAAAGCGAATGATTTTCAGCCGAATTCTGACGCACCGTGGATTGAAAAAATGACGTCCGAGTTCAATACAGTCCATCATCGCTGCGTCATCAGTCAGCAACAATTAAAGGACTATCTCACGGAAGCGGTTCATGTAAGAGATTTACCCGGGATGGCTGACGTCGATTCCTCCTTGTTATGGTTCTGTCGTGAAATTAAACAAGATTTCACAGTAGGATTATCAGGGGAATGTGCAGATGAAATATTCGGGGGCTACCCGTGGTTTCACCGGCCGGAGGATTTCGACCGCAGGGGATTTCCCTGGATGCGTTCCACGGCTGAACGTCAGGGCCTCTTGAAAGAAGAATGGAGCAAGAAATTAAATCTGGAAGAATATGTGCTTGAGCAATATGATCGCACAGTGGCTGAAACCCCTTTATTAGAAGGTGAGGGTGAAGTCGAAACGAAAAGGCGGCAATTATTCTATTTGAATTTGCTTTGGTTTATGACGACATTATTAGATCGAAAGGATCGTATGAGCATGGGGGCGAGCCTGGAGGTCAGGGTGCCGTTTGCTGACCACAGACTTGTAGAGTACGTATGGAACATTCCGTGGGAGATGAAGATGCATGATGGAAGAGAAAAGGGAATTTTACGTAAGGCCCTTGAGGGCGTTCTGCCTCACGAAGTCCTTTACCGTAAGAAAAGTCCATATCCGAAGACTCATCATCCAGTCTACACGAAACTGGTGAGTGACTGGTTGAGTGAGATCCTCGAAGACAAGTCAAGTGTACTTTATGAGCTGTTTGATAAAGAAAAGCTGAACGAAATCGTTGCAACGGGTGGCTCTGCCTTCCAGGTGCCGTGGTACGGCCAGCTCATGACGGGTCCTCAACTCCTTGCCCACCTGGCCCAGATCCATGTCTGGTTCAAGGATTACAATGTTGAGATTGTAGAGTAGGATGATTCTAGAAAACACAAGAATGAAGAGACAGGTACACACATAGATTTATAGTAATAATGATCTGTAAAAGGAGGCATAGTAAAAGGGGGTAAACCTTTTGCTATGCCTTTACTCTGTGAAGACCTGTGTACAACGAGTAGCTCATTAAGAATGGGTTTTATCAAGGTATTTTCGTGATGACTATATGATGGACAAGCGCATTCATCATAGAAAACAAATAAAATTGGAAAAATAGAGTTTAAGCGTTTTTTATTGTGGAAAAGTATTGTATAAGTATTGTATAATAAATGTACAAATAAAAACATTGGAGGCAATCACAATGGCCAAAAAAATTATCGTCATCGGCGCAGGTCCCGGAGGTTTGGCCGCAGCCATGCTTCTTGCCGCCAAAGGGTACGACGTACATGTATATGAAAAGCAATCATTTGTTGGCGGTCGGAATGGCTCCATCACGCTGGAGGGCTATACGTTCGATATTGGGCCGACATTTCTGAGTATGCCTGAGATTGCTGAAGAATTATTTGAGGCATCGGGGAGGAATCTCCATGACTATGTGGACTTAAAGGAACTCTCCATGATGTATGAACTCATCTTTAAAGATAAAAGAGTGCAAATGTACAAAGATCCAGAAAGATTGTCCGAGGAGATCGAACGTTATTATCCAGGGAATGCAGAAGGATACACTCGGTTCATGAATGATACCCGCAAGAAAATGGAGCGTTTAAAACCGATTCTCCAGAGCCCTATGGATCGATATTATCAATATATCAGCTGGAAGGTTTTGAGGGCTCTTCCACAATTGTCACTGGGGAAATCTCTATACAGTGTGTTGAGTGACTATTTTTCAGATCATGAGCTGCGATTGGCCTTCACTTTTCAATCAAAGTATTTAGGTATGTCTCCGTGGGAGTGTCCTGGTGCTTTTTCGATTCTGTCCTTTATGGAACATGAATATGGCATTTTCCATCCTATTGGAGGGGTGAATCAATTATCCGGTGCCATGGCGAAAGTAGTGAGAGAGCATGGAGGCTCAATCCACCTCGGGCAAGGAGTCAGGAACTTATGGATTGAAGACCGGAATGTGGTGAAAGGGATCATAACAGAAGTCGGAGAACAGATTGCCGCAGATGAAGTCATCATCAACGGTGATTTTGCCCACGTCATGACGAATCTGGTGGAAGATGGAGTCTTAAAGAAATACAGTAAAGAAAAACTGAAAAAGAAAAACTATTCCTGTTCTACCTTTATGATCTATCTGGGTATTGATAAACAGTATGACCTCCCCCATCACAGTATTGTATTTGCAGAGGATTATAAGCGGAACGTTGAGGAAATTACGGAGACGTACACTCTCCCAGAAGACCCTTCCATTTATATTCAGAATGCTTCCGTGACAGATCCGACACTTGCACCTCCGGGACATTCTACCTTGTATATACTCGCTCCCGTACCGAACAATGTAAGCGGGATCGATTGGACTGAAAATGAACAAACCTTCAGAGATCTTGTATTGGATGCGGTAGAAAGGAAAGCAGGGATAGAAAACATACGCAATCATATTCAGGTAGAAAAGATCATTTCACCCCGTCATTGGGAAGTGGACTTCAATATTTATGAAGGGGCAACCTTCAATCTTGGTCATCAATTAACACAAATGATGGCTCTACGCCCCCATAATCGATTTGAAGAACTGGAAAATTGCTGGTTGGTCGGAGGGGGCACTCATCCTGGAAGCGGATTGCCAACAATATTAGAATCAGCTCGGATCACCACCAATATGCTGATGAATGAAGATCCTTCCTACACACTTACCAAACAACAAATGATGGAGGAAGCGTTATGAAAACAGCTGTAGTTGGATCTGGGATAGGTGGATTGATATCGGGATTGTTGTTGGCAAAGGATGGTCATGACGTCACCGTCTATGAAAAAGAGTCGACCATTGGTGGCAGGCTTGCCTTTGTTCAGGAAGGTGAATACAAAATTGATAAAGGCCCAACCATTGTTCTTCTGCCTGATATGCTGCTATCCATTCTTTCGGAAGCGGGAATTGATACAGATAAAATTGAATTTATTCGATGTGATCCACTGTACAATGTTCATTTTGCGGATGGTCAAACGTATAGGAAATATGCTGATATCCAAAAGCAATATAAAGAAATAAAGGATCAGTTCCCCGGGGATGAAGAAGGATTTCTCCGATTTATGGACGATATGGATGAACGATTCAGAATCGGGAAGCCTCGTTTCCTTGAATCCACTTTTCTGAAAACGAGAGATTATCTTAATTGGCAAACGATAGGTTCATTGTTTAAGTTAAAGGCTTACCGGAATGTGATGGGGAATTTAAAGCATTATTTTCATCATGAAAAGCTCCAGACGGCCTATGGCCTGCAAACACTATATATCGGCGGCAATCCATATACAACGCCGGCCATCTATAGTTTAGTATCATTTAGTGAGCATAAGCATGGCATCTACTATATGAAAGGCGGCTATGCAAGCCTGCTGGATCATGTGCTGGAAGCATGTGAACGGTATGGTGTCACGATCAAGACAGCTTCTCCAGTCTTTGGAATAGAGACAGCAGAAGATAAAGCCACTCATATTGTCCTTCAGGATCACCGAGAAGAAATTGATTCTGTCATCATCAATGCAGATTTCCCGACAGCACACACATTGGTAAATAAGAAAGCCCCAAAATCCTACAAGCCTTCATCTGGATGTGTGCTTATCTATATGGGGGTTGATGGGAAATATGATGATAAGGAAATGCATCAATTTTATTTAAACGAAAATTTCTCAAGGAATATGGAGGATATCTTCAAGAATAAAAGAATTCCTAAAGAACCTTCATTTTATGTTTTTAATCCATCTAAGGTCGATTCTTCCCTTGCGCCTGAAGGCAAGAGTGTCTTATACGTACTCATCCCGGTCCCTGTTTCAGAAGAATTGGACTGGAAGGAAGCGTCAGAATTTCTTTCTGACCTCGTATTAGATACAATGGAAGAAAGAGGATTTGACCGGTTGAGAAAGCGAATCGAGTGGATGAAGGTGAGATCGCCGGAAGAGGCACTTCAAGAGGGGCTATATTCAGGTGGGAGCTTCGGAATCGCTCCTAGTCTAATGCAGTCCGGTCCCTTCAGACCACAGGTACAACCGTTTGCAGAGAAGAACATATTTGCTGTCGGGGCATCCATCCATCCAGGTGGAGGAGTGCCGATTGTCATGCAAGGTGCAAAGCTTGTGGCTGAAGCCTTTAGAGCATATGATAAAACCGAGTCAGAAAGGAAGGATGTGTCCTTACATGAACAAGATCTTGGAAGCATACGATCACTGTGAAAATACGATTAAACTTCATTCCAAAACATTTTACAGAGCGTTTTCTCTGTTGCCGAAAGAGCAAAAGAAGGCCGTCTGGGCTGTTTATGCTTTTTGTCGTCAAGTAGATGATATCGTTGACGAGGGCACTAGCCCTTTTGAGGAATTACGTCAATTTGAAAGAGAATTTGAATCTTTTTTATCCGGATATTACAATCATAACGAGCCGATGTGGATAGCCCTGGATGACGTGTTTAAACGATTCAACATGGACGTTCAAGCCTTCCGGGATATGATCAAGGGACAAAGGATGGACCTTAGCGAAAGACTATACGTCAAAATAAGTGATGTTCTTGATTATTCTTACCACGTAGCAAGCACTGTAGGATTAATGCTCCTTCCTATACTGGCTCCCGGGAAAGAAAATCAGCTTAGGGAAGACGGGATCAGTCTTGGTTATGCTATGCAGCTAACCAATATTTTAAGAGATATCGGTGAGGATCTGGAACGGGGGAGGTTATATATTCCTCAGGATTTATTAGTGAAATATGAATATACGGTTTCAGACTTGATGGAACATAGAAACAACGATGCCTTTCGGTCCATATGGGAAGAGATGGCCAGCCTCGCTGAGGATTACTATGAAAAAGCTTTCCGTACCATGAACCTCTACCCACTTTATTCAAGGACCCCTGTAAAGGGTGCTGCCTTATTATACCGGGCAATACTGGGTGAAGTAAGAAATAATCACTACAATGTATTTTCCAAGAAGCACTATGTATCAAAAGATACAAAAGAGAAAATCATATCGTCCATCTCATAAATAAGCTCGTATGGAAGCTTGGTCAGGAGTCTTCCATATGAGCTTATGTTTGTGTTTAAGAACAAAGGATAAATAAAAAAAGAGCCGCATAAAAGCAGCCCTCTTTCTTCGTTAAATGGTGTTTCGCTGATTAATGGTTTCATTTCCATTTCCGATCGAGTTCAATCGTTCCACTAAATCAGAACCGAATGGAGAAGCAGAAGAAACGTTTGATTCTAATACCGTATCCTTTAATTCGTAGGCGTTGGATCCGTGTTCTGTAAAGTCCAGTCCTGATAACTCTTCTTCACGTGAAACGCGTATACTTGAAACTCTCGTGACGATGTAAAGGAAGCCTCCGACACTTATGGAGGTCCAGGCGATGACGGCTAACACTCCGAGTGATTGAGTAGCTACTAATGAAGCACCTCCGCCGTATAGCAAACCGTTCTGAACATCAAATAATCCTACAGCGACTGTTCCCCATATTCCACAGATCCCATGAACCGCAATGGCACCTACAGGATCATCGACTTTCAACTTGGCATCGATGAACGTAACGGCCTCGACAAGGATGATTCCTGCAATAAGACCGATAATGAGCGACCCGAGTAGTGATACATTGGCACAGCCTGCAGTGATTCCGACAAGTCCGCCAAGGGCACCGTTAAGAGTAAGAGAAGGATCGATCCGTTTAAATCTGACTAATGTGTAGAATGCGGATGAGAGAATGGCAGCTGAAGCTGAGAACAAGGTAGTCGTGATGACTTGAGGAACAAGTGTTGGATCAGCCGCAAGACTGCTCCCCCCGTTAAAGCCAAACCATCCGAACCAGAGGATGAAAACGCCAAGTGCACCAATTGGTATATTATGACCTGGAATGACATTCACTTTTCCTTTGTTATATTTTCCGATGCGTGCCCCAAGGAAGAGCACTGTGATGAATGCTCCGACAGCACCAGTCAAATGGACGACAGTAGAACCGGCGAAGTCAACGAATCCTAGCTCTGACAGCCATCCCCCACCCCATACCCAATGTCCAACAATTGGATAAATGATTCCTGTCATGGCGACAGTTAATAGGATATAGCTTTTCAGTTTCATACGTTCGGCAACGGCCCCTGAAATGATGGTTGCGCAAGTGGCGGCGAATACGGCCTGGAATAGGAAGAACCCAATGTCTTCACGTCCTGATAGGAAAAAGCTGTCGACACCAATCAAACCACCAGATGTTCCACCGAACATAAAGCCAAATCCTATGATGAAATAGAGAACTGATGCGATGGCGACGGTTAAGAAGTTTTTCATTAGAATATTCAGGGAGTTCTTCGCTCGGGTGAATCCAGTTTCAACCATTGCGAATCCAGCGTGCATGAAAAACACAAGAACAGCAGCGATCATGACCCATAGGGAATCTAGGGATGCTTGAACCGATTCGGCATTAGGTGCCGCTGCTAACGTAGTAGTGCTCACAAGCATTGACAGAAGTAAAAGAGCAGAAATTTTTTTAATCAAAGGTATCCCTCCAAAATTGGTTTGGTCGTGGCTTAAGGAACAGAGACAAAGAAAGGTTATTCTATAAGACTGCTTTTCTTCCCCGTTCACCGGTCCGGATACGAATAACTTCTTCAACAGGATAGATAAAGATCTTTCCGTCTCCTACAGTTTCAGTGCTGCAATGCTCCACGATGAGGTCGATGATATCCTCAACCTGGGCATCGTCGACAATCATTTCCACTTTGATGCGGGGTACTAATTGAAGTTCGAATTTGTTCCCCCTGAAGATTCCCTGTTTTCCTTTTTGTTTTCCACAGCCTGCTGCTTCAGATACGGTCAGTCCGCTGAATCCACGAAGGCTTAATGCTTCTCTTAATGACAAAAATGCTTCTGCCCGAATAATTGCTTCTACCTTTTTCATCATGCTTTCCTCCTTTTAGTTTTGGTTTATTCGTTTTCCTTCTTAGATGTTAGGTTTTATGACATGAATAAGTTATATTATTTATCATATTCAGAAAATAACAAAAGTTCAAGTGTTAATTTATAATGAAAGCGTTTTAATGTAAAAAAACTTAACATAAATAAATGAAAGCGTTTTCATTTTAAGTAAAAAAGAGTCAGCTCGTATAGATGAGCTGACTCTTTTAGAATGAACTGGGCATTTTTACGACAAAGGGGTTCGTCCCCTAAAGAGCGGTTTTTTCATTTTGGACGAATCGCTTGTGGATCCAGGCTTTTGATCGCCAGCGCTTGAGCATGATGATGCCCCGCAGCCATTCATCCGCTATGAAGGAAATCCAGATTCCGACTAGACCTAAACCGAAGGAGATCCCGAGTATATAGGAGAGGGTAACGCTCACTCCCCACATGGATAGAATCCCCATATAGACTGGAAAGCGAACGTCTCCGGTTGCTCTCAGTGCGTTAATGACGACCAGGTTGAAACTCCTGCCTGGTTCGAGGATGATGGTCAGGTAAATCAATGTCTTACCAAGGGATATGATTTCTTCGTTGCTTGTAAAGATGCGAAGCAGGGGCTCCGCCGCGATGGAGAAAACACCTGCCATTATAAGCGAAATGAAGATGGCAATCTTTAAACTTTTTAAACAACGTTCATAGGCACTGTCAAATTGTTTGGCTCCGATCATATGACCGATGATGATCTGGGTTCCTTGACTAATCGCTACGCTGAATAAGAAGATAAACATCATCAGATTTTGAGCATACACTTTAGTGGTCAATGCGTTCGTTCCGATGCTGGCGATAAAATACGTAATCACCATCTGTGAAGCGTTATAGGATAAATGCTCTCCTGCAGAAGGAACACCGATTCTAAGTAAGTTCTTCACATGAGAAACAGGTAATCGAAAGAGTCTTCTGATTGGCAGTGCGTCGGGTATTCGTTTCGTCAACACAATGACGCTGACGATGAATCCAATCAGCCTGGAAGCAATTGTCGAAATCGCCACCCCCTCGACACCCAGTACAGGAACGCCAAACGGACCGAAAATGAATAAATAGTTCCCGATCACATTCAGGATATTCATTCCAATGGTTATATACATGGCGTCTTTTGTATATCCGTAGCTCCTCATAATGGAGCCGGCAGTCATGATCAGCGCCTGGATAAAAGCGAATCCTCCTACTATATGTAAATAGGAAGAAGCTTCATTCATAAGGGGGCGGGGAAGGTCCATCGATAAGAGAATCGGTTCACTGAAGAATACAAGGGCAAAACTAAGGAAAAGCCCAAATACTAAATTTACGGCAATGGAGACGATGGAAACTTCCCCTGCTAATCCGTTTTCCCTTGCACCGAGATGCTGGGCAACGAGAATAGCCGTCCCTGTGGCAACGAATCCGAACATGACGATGATGAGGGATAGGATCTGGTTGGAGACCCCTACAGCCGCAACCGAATCGTCAGAATATTGACTCAGCATCAATGTGTCTGCATTTCCCATCAGCATATGTAGAAAAATTTCAATGAAAATAGGCCAAGTCAAGGCAAATAGGGTCATGTTTTTTTGGGTTTTACTCATAGTTATTCTCCTTTAGCCTCCCAGGGAACTGCACACCTGGTCATTCTTTGCAAGCAGAATAGATAAGGGGACTACCCGTCATGGTATAGTCCCGCTTTTCACTTCGGTAGCTTATTAAAATTTCAAGAGAGCGAATCCATAGCCTTCCAGTGCCACTTCTATAGATTCAGCTTCGGCTGCAAAGTCTTCACCACTCCATAAGTTTGTGATTTTCTTTCCTTTTAAGTCAAAAGGAAGAGAGTAGGTGGCCGAATCTTCCCTGCAGTTCAATAGAACGAGTATGGTTTCTTTCCCGTTTGATTTAGTGAAGGCAAGGCAATGCTCGTGAAGGTTTCCCGGTAAGAAGGACAGGTTTCCTTCATTTCTTAATAGTGGATACTCTTTACGAAGCGAAATGTGCTTTTGGATATGGCTGAACAGTTCTTCATTGTGCTGCTCCTTTTCCCACGGAAAGCACTTTCTGCAACCGGGATCCTGATCTCCAGTCAATCCGATTTCATCTCCATAGTAGATGCAAGGCGTGCCTGTAAAAGTCAGCATGAACGTGTAGATCTGTTTAACCCGGTGTATATCTTCTCCACATTCTGTTACTACACGGGGAGTATCATGGCTTCCCACCAAGTTGAAAGTCACTTCGTTTACATTCCTAGGATACATATGAACAACCGATGTCATATTTTCTGCAAATTGAGAAGAAGATATCGAACGTGTGGCAAACAGATTCAAAATATTGGTTGTAAATGGATAGTTCATAACCGCATCGAATTGATCGCCCCTTAACCATGGCATGGAATCATGCCATATTTCACCTAAGATATAAACATCGGGTTTTATCTTCTTTATTTCTTTACGAAACTCACGCCAGAAGTGGTGATCCACTTCATTGGCAACATCCAGACGCCACCCATCGATATCAAACTCTTTAATCCAGTAGCGTCCAACCTCCAATAAATAATTTCGGACTTCTGCATTTTCCGTATTTAATTTCGGCATGGAAGGTTCAAATGCAAACGTGTCATAATTCGGCGGTTTACTTTCGATATCCAATGGAAAATCGTTAACATGAAACCACTCTTTATAAGGAGAATCCTTACCGTTTTCAAGAACATCCTGAAATTTGTCAAAGTAGAAGCCGCTATGGTTGAATACGGCATCCAGCATCACTTTTATTCCGTTTTCATGACACACCTTGATTAATTCCTTCAAAGTTTCCTTCGTCCCCAACTGTGGGTCGAGTTCAAAATAATCGATTGTATCATATTTATGATTCGAATGTGCCTTAAATATTGGGGTGAAATATATTCCGGAAATTCCAAGATCTTTTAGATAAGAAATGTTCTCGATCACACCTTGTAAATCCCCTCCAAAGAAATTGCTTGGTGTGGGTTCTGCACTATTCCAGGGAAGAGTTCCTTCTGGATCATTCTCTGTATTCCCATTTGAGAAGCGCTCGGGAAAAATCTGATACCATACTGTATCCTTCACCCAGGAAGGGGCTTTAAAGACATCAACAGCATTCAAAAATGGGAAACAGAAATAATCCCCGATATCGGAAGAAGGACATTCGTTGAATCCTTTTTCTCCATAAAAGACTTCTTCTGTTTCATCTTGAAGGAGAAAGCCGTAGCGAAGGCGTCTGAAGGGGGGGGAGATGGAAGCAAACCAATAGTCAAACAGATGATCGGTTCCGGTTAAAATCATGTCCTTCTGATCATATATCCATTTTCCGTCTTCCCATCGATAAGGATCCCCATGAAGGAGTATGACGTTATCTACATCCTGTTTCTTCGTGCGGATCCGTATGTGTAATTCATCATTAGTGCAAGCGTATGCATAATTATCTTTCGGTCTATGGTATATGGCTTCCAATAGCATCTTACGTCCTCCTCATTTTCATTCCATCTAAAGAGTATTCCAAACGTGGGGTGTTGTCAACAATAGGTGAATAAACTAGTGAAGCGTTTTCTTTTTCAATAGATATACGTAAAAAATTTTCAAAAAAGTATTGTCAAAGTAGATTTAGTTTGTATAATAAGAAGTAGGTTGTGCAATCGTTTTCACAATGAGTTGTAAGCGATATTTCTTAGGATGATCAATCTGCCTGTGCAAACGTTTGTTCAATCTGAGCGAATGATTTAATACTTTTAACCATACTTAGGAGGGGTCGAGATGAAGAAAGCGCTATCATTATTGATGGTCATCATGCTTGTATTAGGGGCGTTGGCTGCTTGTGGTCCGAACCGTGAGGAAGGATCAGGAAGCAACGACAGCGGAGAGAAAAAGGCTGACGATGCAAACAAACCTGAAAAACTGGTTGTCTGGGAAGATGAAAAGAAATCTGGATGGCTGGATGAAGTAGGTGCGAAGTTTGAAGAAGAAACTGGCATCAAGGTAGAAGTAAAAGAAGTAGAAATGGCTTCCAAAATGAGAGAACAATTACGACTGGACGGACCTGCTGGAACTGGTCCCGACGTATTGACTTTACCACATGACCAAATCGGTGAATTGGCTATTGCCGGTCATATCGCTGCTTTAGAAGTGGAAGGGGACGTTGAAGAACGTTTCACTGAATCTTCCATGACAGCACAAAGCTATGATGGAAAACTTTATGGTCTACCAAAGTCTTCTGAAACTCCAGTATTCGTTTATAACAAAGCGTTAATGGAAGAAGCTCCGAAAACAATGGACGAAGTGTACTCTTTCTCTAAAGATTTCACGAAAGATGGAAACTACGGTTTCCTGGCTCTTTGGGATAACTTCTATTTCGCTCATGCACCGATCGGTGGATTCGGCGGATATGTATTTGCTGAAAATGACGGAGCGTTAGATGCGAAGGATCTTGGTTTAAATAATGAAGGTGCTGTTGAAGGTACTGATTATATTCAAAAATGGTACTCAGAAGGTTTATTCCCTAAAGGTATCATTGGAGAAAACGGTGGATCTGCAATGGACGGTTTATTCAATGAAGGGAAAGTCGCTTCTGTCATGAACGGACCATGGTCATTCCAGGGCTACAAAGATGCTGGAATCGATCTAGGTATTGCGGCTATGCCTAAACTTCCTAATGGTGAGCCGATGAAGACATTCATGGGTGTTAAAGGTTGGCACGTATCCGGCTACTCTGAAAATAAAGAGTGGGCACAAAAGTTCGTTGAGTTCATCACTCAAGACGAGTATGCGAAATTACGCTTCGAACAAACACAAGAAGTACCGACCAACCAAGGTCTGATCGACGATCCTGCGATCGCTGATAACCCTGGTGCAAAAGCGGTTGCCGAGCAATCTCAATATGCGGTTCCAATGCCTAACATCCCTGAAATGGGAGAGGTTTGGGGACCAATGGCTGACTCACTTCAAACGGTTGTGACAGGCAAGCAAGAACCTAAAGCGGCTCTTGATGCAGCTGTGAAGCAAATTCAACAAAATATTGAAGCGAATCACTCTAACTAAGAGTAAACATAGCGGTACCTTCTCAGCATGAGGGGTACTGCTATCCTTTTAAAGACCGGTTCAAGGGCTTTTTAAGGAAATAATGCCTTCTTTTCTTAAAAAGCTCTTGAAGCTTATCAAAATAGTGAACGTAGAAAGGGGAATATAGGATGGAGCAACAATCCTATCAAACAAAACATAGAAAAACAGCACTGGCCCTTTCCCTAATCCCTGGATTAGGTCAGATGTATCATAGACAATTTCTAAAGGGCGGATTCTTCCTGATCATGACTGCCGCTTTTATCCTGGTCTTCAGAGATTTGATCGGATACGGATTATGGGGAATTACAACTCTTGGTACAGACGTCTCTTACGGAGATCATTCCATTTTCTTAATGGTATACGGAATCCTGGCGATCATCGTATTAATTTTTGGGATTGGATTCTACTTATTTAATCTGAGGGACGCCTATAAAAACGGAGAAAAGAGAGACAGAGGAGAGCAGCTGAGTACGATTAGGGAACAATATAGAAATCTAGTGGACAACGGCTTTCCCTATCTCATTATGTCACCCGGGTTTTTACTACTCGTATTCGTCGTCATCTTCCCTATTATCTTTGTTATCCTGCTTGCGTTTACAAACTATGATTTGTATCACTCACCACCGGCTAAATTAGTCGACTGGGTAGGGATTCAAAACTTTATTGATATTTTCAAGATTGATATCTGGAGAGAAACATTCTTTACCGTATTAGCCTGGACACTTGTCTGGACGTTCGGTGCCACTACGCTTCAAGTTGCCCTTGGTGTATTTCTTGCCATCCTGGTCAATCAAAAGGATCTAAAAGGAAAAGCAATCATTCGTACCGTGTTCATCTTACCTTGGGCCATCCCGGCTTTCGTTTCCATATTGGTTTTCGCCGGAATGTTCAATGAATCTTTTGGGACGATCAACCGTGACATTCTAGGTTTCTTCGGTATCGAGGGACTGCCATGGATGACGGAACCGATGTTCACCCGGATCGCTCTTATCGGTATACAGGCCTGGCTTGGCTTCCCATTCATCTTTGCCATGACGACAGGAGTGCTTCAATCGATTCCTGAAGAGCTTTATGAAGCAGCAACGGTTGACGGGGCATCAGCTTTCCAGAAATTTAAGAACATCACGCTGCCGCTTGTCCTTTTTGCAACGGCACCTATCATCATTACACAATACACATTTAACTTTAATAACTTTAACGTTATTTACTTATTTAATGGCGGAGGACCTGCCCTGACAGGACAAAATGCGGGAGGGACGGACATTTTGATTTCATGGATCTACAGTTTGACCATGACATCCGCACAGTATTCAAAAGCCGCTGCCATCACATTATTATTATCCATCATCGTTATCACAGTAGCGATCTGGCAGTTTAAGAGAACGAAGTCATTCCAAGAAGAGGATATGATGTAATATGAATATGAAGAGACAGAAACTCATACGCTTAACACTTTCATACGCTGCGATCGGAATCATGTTTGCCATCATTCTCTACCCGGTTGCATGGATCATCGGATCATCTTTCAACCCTGGTCAAAGTCTATCCGGTTCATCCATCATCCCGAAGAATGCGACATTGGCTCACTATAGGGAACTTTTCGATCTTGAACAAAGTAATTATCTGATTTGGTATTGGAATTCATTGAAAGTTAGTTTATCGACAATGGCCCTTACCGTGTTATTGGTCAGTTTGACGGCTTACTCATTCTCTCGTTACCGCTTCGCCGGCAGAAAGAATGGATTGATGACATTCCTGATCTTACAAATGATCCCTAACTTTGCTGCCTTGATTGCGATTTTCGTACTGGCACTATTAACAAAATTATTGGATACTCATATCGGACTGATCCTTGTATACGTTGGGGGACAGATTCCCATGAATACCTGGTTAATGAAAGGGTATCTTGATACGATACCGAAAGAGCTTGATGAATCAGCAAAAATGGACGGAGCAGGGCATTTACGAATTTTCTTCCAAATCGTCATGCCGCTTGCGAAACCTATTATTGCAGTTGTTGCACTGTTTTCTTTCATTGCACCATTCGCAGACTTCATCATCGCAAGTATCCTCTTGCGTTCAGAAAAAATGTATACATTACCGGTTGCCCTTTATGATATGGTAGCAAAACAATTCGGGGCGGAATTTACGACATTTGCAGCAGGATCTGTCCTGATTGCCCTTCCGATTGCGCTATTATTCCTGTTCTTCCAGAAATACTTCGTTTCAGGATTGACGGCAGGGGGTACAAAAGGATAATCTTATAGGCGTTACTATCAGTTTGAGGAGGAGCGGAGATGAAAAGAAGAGTATTATCTCTCATTTTAGTCCCGTTTCTTCTTTTTTACGCCCTTCCGGTAGGTGCAGTTGAAAAAGAAGAACGTATGTGGCAGGATGAGACCATTTATTTTCTAATGGTCGATCGCTTTAATAATGGAGATACGAGCAATGATAAGAATGTGGACGCGAAGGATCCTAAAGCCTATCAAGGTGGAGACTTCCAGGGTGTCATTGATAAGCTGGATTATATTAAGGATATGGGGTTTACCGCTATCTGGCTGACACCGATATTCGATAATCAGCCGATGGGCTATCATGGTTATTGGATAACAGATTTCTATAAAACAGAAGAGCATTTCGGATCTATGGAAACATTTAAAAAACTTGTGGAAGAAGCTCACAAACGTGACATGAAAGTCATGCTGGACTTTGTTGTGAACCATGTAGGTCCAGAGCATCCTTGGGTAAATGATCCTGAAAAAGAAGACTGGTTTCATGAGAAACAGCCAATGAACTTTACTAACACAGAAAGCCTTCAAAATGCGTGGTTATATGATCTTCCAGACTTAAATACAGAAAATCCAGAAGTGAAAAATTACTTATTCGATGCAGCAAAATATTGGATCAAGGAAACGGATGTGGATGGTTTCCGATTGGACACAGTTCGTCACGTACCACAGGATTTCTGGACTGAATTCAGTGAAGAGGTCAAATCAGTCAAGGAGGATTTCTATCTTCTAGGCGAGGTGTTTGATCGTGATCCTGAAAAAATTGCAGAGTATAACGATGTAGGAATAGATGGGTTTGTTAATTTCCCTCAAGCGGAAGAATTACGTTCGGTCTTCCGAAAACCGGATACCTCTATGGACCGCTTATTTAACTTCTGGAAATATAACGAAACCTATTATAACAATCCATACCTAATGGGTACTTTCATTGATAACCATGACATGGAGCGTTTTACAAGATTGCTTGTTCAAGAGAAGCTATTTCCCGGTACCCGTTGGAAACTGGCCCTGACATACATGTACACAACACCTGGGATTCCGATTGTTTATTATGGATCGGAAATAGCTGTGGATGGCGGGAACGATCCGGATAATCGCCGGATGATGAACTTTAGGGCAGATGAAGAGTTAATTGAATACATCACTCAATTAGGAAAGCTTCGCCAAGACTATCCGGCTCTTACAAGAGGAGAAATTGAACCTATTTATGAGAAAGATGGTATGGGAATTTTTAAGCGTACGTACGGAGATCAAATCCTCTTGGTCGCCATCAACAATACAAGTGAATCTCAAAAAGTTCAATTGAGTCAAGAAGAGTTGGCGGAAGATAGTGAATTAAAAGGGCTATTAACAGATGACCTGGTACGTATTGATAAGGACGGTCATTATACAATCGTAGTGGACCGTGAAGAAGCAGAGGTTTATTCTCTTAAGCAGAAGAGTGGTTTAAATTATCCTTATCTCATAGCACTCGGTACGGTGTATGTTCTTTTCTTATTATTTATTTACCTTGTATGGAAGCGCGGAAGAAAACATAAATAGACAAGACTTGATGGAGGGCAGGTTTACTGTCCTTCCGTCAAGCGGCGTAATAAAGAAATGGAAGCGTTTTATTTTAATGTGAAACGAATATACACAGTCTTTGAGAGTCAGATGGTTATTTTTAAAAAGAGGGGGGTGGAACGAATGGCGGTCACGATAAAGGATGTTGCAAAACTTGCGAACGTTGCTCCTTCTACGGTTTCTCGCGTCATTGCAAATAATCCGAGAATCAGTGAGAAAACAAAGCAGAAAGTAAGAGAGGCGATGGAGCATTTAGGTTATCACCCTAACTTCATTGCAAGAAGCCTGGCAAATCAATCCACCCAGGTATTGGGGCTTGTATTGCCAGGTTCAGCCGGTACATTTTCACAAAACCCATTCTTTCCAACAGTTTTAAGAGGACTAAGTGAAGGGGCTCAGGAAAAGCAATATGCACTTCAGATGTCCACAGGCAAGTCGGAAGAAGAAATTTATGAAGGTGTCGTCCAAATGGTTCAAGGGGGAAGAGTGGACGGAATTATCCTGCTGTACTCAAAAGTGGAAGATAAAGTAATGAACTACCTGAAGGATCGGGACTTCCCGTTTGTCGTCATTGGGAAGCCTTATAAATATTGTGAAGAAATCACCCACGTGGACAATGATAACTTCAGAGCGACAAAGGAAGTCACTGATTACTTATTGAAGCTTGGTCATGAGTGTATCGGCTTTATCGGGGGAGATCTTAATCTCGTAGTAACGGTTGAACGTCTATTAGGGTACGAAAAGGCTCTTCGGAATGCTGGAATTGAAATGAAGGATGATTATATCATCCATGAAGAATTTCTCCGTGAAGGCGGGCGTGAAGCCATTAATGAACTGATGCAGCTGCAAGACCCTCCAACAGCCCTGGTTGTGGCGGATGACTTAATGGCATTAGGGGTGCTGAATACATTGGATGAAATGGGGATCAGAGTGCCTGAAGACATCTCGATCGTCAGCTTCAATAATGTACTGCTGGCTGAGATGTCACGTCCTCCCCTTACATCGGTGGATATTAATATATTCAATCTTGGAAACGAGGCAGCCAAAAGCCTGATTCAAAAGATAGAAAATCCAAAAGAGCCGATTAAGAGAATCATCGTTCCTCATCAGCTCGTAACAAGATATTCTTGCAGTAATCGGAAGTAATAGTAAGCGACTGAAGAGCTGGATTCTCCTCCTGGTGAGGAATTCCGATCATCAGTCGCTTTCTTCTTTATCCGTTTATGACCGTGCCTCCATTGATATGAATCATTTGTCCGGACACGTAGCTTGAGTCTTCGCACGCTAAATAGACGTAAGCCGGTCCTAATTCATAAGGTTGACCTGCTCTTCCTAGTGGGGTATTACCGCCAAACTGAGAAACCTTCTTGGAACTGAAAGTGGAGGGAATGAGCGGGGTCCAAATCGGACCTGGGGCCACGCCATTCACTCTGATCCCATCCGAAGCAATATTTTCTGCAAGGGATCGGGTAAAGCTGACAATCGCACCCTTTGTAGAAGAATAATCAATCAAATCTTTATTTCCTTTATAGGCTGTGATCGAAGCGGTATTAATGATGGAGGCCCCTTTCTTGAGATGAGGAAGTGCGGCCCTTGTTAGATAGAACATAGAGAATACGTTTGTTCTAAACGTACGCTCCAGCTGCTCGTCCGTAATATCCTCCATTCCTTGCTGGGGATGCTGTTCTGCAGCATTATTTACCAGGACATCAAGCTTTCCGAACTCTGAAATCGTTTTATTCACGATGTCTTTACAAAATGTCGAACTGCCGATATCACCCGGAAGCAGTATACATCTCACACCTTCCGCTTCCACCAATTCTTTCGTCTTATTTGCATCTTCATGTTCGTCTAAGTAAGAAATGGCAATATGTGCTCCTTCCCTGGCAAAGTACCAAGCAACCGAGCGGCCAATCCCGCTGTCTCCTCCTGTAATAAGAGCGATCTTCCCGTCCAGTTTCCCGCTGCCTTTGTATTGTTGATCTGTATGGATAGGTTGGGGATTCATCTCATCCACAGTTCCAGGCTGATGACCCTGATGCTGGGGAGGAAATGTCTGTTTACTGCTTTGTTGTTGTGACAATGAAAGCACTCCTTTGATAGGTTTAATGGTTCTTTGGATAGTGTTTACCCTGAAACAAGAATTATTAACTTGTTTTTTGGGGGAGAAGTAGGATGAACATCCATGGACCGTGTAGAGGTATAGTGTCTGTTGATGGGTTTCAAAATCGTTGGAGATTGAACAATCATGTCAAAAAGCCAGGCTCCCATTAGAGAAGCCTGGCTGCTTTTATCTTTTTTCCGCCTTATACCCGATCATATTCAATAATCCCTTTGGAGAAGAGAAGGGTGGGGCGTAGGAAGTTTCAATTTCCTGGAGGTCGGTAATGGTCAAACCTCCGTAAATGGCTGTGGCGAGTATATCGATTTGCTTGTCTACTCCTTCACCTCCTACGACATTTCCACCGAAAATTTTTCCGCTGTCTGGGCAATAATGGACCCTCACATACACATCTTCAGCACCTGGATAGTAGCCCGCATGTGATTTCCCCTCATGAATGGTTGTAGCATACGCATAACCTTTTTCCCTTAACTCGTTCTCTCCTAACCCGGTAGAAGCGATGGAGAGATCAAATACCTTTGCAATGGCAGTTCCAAGCATGCCTTTGAAAGGAATGGGATTACCTGACAGGTGTCTTGCGATAATATACGCCTGTCTATGGGCAGGCCATGCAAGAGGAACCTGTTTAGGGGTCCCGTCAATAAAATCGATGGATTCCACTACATCCCCCACCGCATATATGGACGGATCATCAGTCTGCATAAACTCATTACTGACGACGCCACCTGATTCCCCCAGGGATAGGCCTGCTTCCTCAGCAAGAGTGTTGTTAGGTTTCACTCCGACAGAAAGAAGGATGAAATCCGACTGAACGGTTTCTCCATTATCTAATTTCAATTTGCATTCCGGAAGTACCTCTTTCAAGCCATTCTTGGTATACAGGTGAACACCTTTTTCTTTTATGTGATCCTGCAGGGCATATGCCGTTTCTTCATCGATTACACTGATCACATGTTCCGACCTTTCTACAAGATTGACCTTCATGCCTAAATGAGTGAAATTCTCTGACATTTCCACGCCAATGTAGCCTCCGCCGATGATCGTGCATGTTTGTGGTTTGGAGGTTTCAAGAAACTGTTTGATCCGGTCCATATCTTCCACTGTTCTGAGATGAAAGGCTGGAATTTGTTTAAGTCCGGGGATGTCAGGTAAATATGGCGAAGCCCCCGTTGCCAATACCAGATAATCATAGGATTCTTCATAATCATGGTTTTGTTCATGATCCCTTATAAGCAGAGATTTATTTTTGCGGTCAATTTTCAGCGCTTCATGACGCATACGGACATCAATGTTCTTTTTCGTATGTAATTTTTCAGGGGTTGCGGCAAATAAGCTTTCCCGGTCCTTGATGACTTCACCCAAGTAATAGGGCATCCCGCAAGCACCATATGAAAGATATGATGTCTTTTCAAGCAGGATGATTTCCATTTCAGCATCTTGTTTTCTGATTTGTGATGCAGTAGTGGCACCGCCTCCCACCGCACCTATCACAATGACTTTTTTCTTCATGTTTTTCCTCCTAAATGAAAGAAGTCTAATGGAATTATTGTACCCATTAGACTTCTTTGAAAAACCGGATTATCGGAAGTTTACGTACTGCACATCAATTGTTAGATCTGCTTCACGGATCGCTGCGATGATTTTCTGAAGATCGTCCTTGCTTTTTCCTGTGACGCGCACTTGATCATCCTGAACCTGGCTTTTCACTTTTACACCGGAATTCTTGATGATGGTGTTGATTTTTTTTGCGTTTTCTTTATCGATTCCCTGAACGAGTTTCGCACGCTGACGGACAGTGCCGCCAGAAGCCCCTTCAAGCTTACTGTAATCAAGGTTTTTTACAGGAACATTCCGCTTGATCAGTTTGCTGAGAAGAACGTCCTTCAGCTGATTCATTTTAAATTCATCATCGGAAACGAGGACGATTTCTTCTCCGTCCAATTTAATGTCACTTTTGCTTCCTTTAAAGTCATAACGTGTTGTAATTTCTTTCAATGCAATTTGAATCGCATTGCTCACTTCGGACATATCTACCTTCGATACAATATCAAAAGAACTTTCCTTTGCCATATGTAACCCCTCCATTTCATCATCTCTTTTCATTATAGACAAGCTTCTAAGGCGGATACAACTTCTAAGGATGGAAAGGGGGTATTTTTTGAGGATGGGACAATGAAATAAAGCATTAACGAAAAGAATATCATATAGCTGAAGGAAGACGCCGGAATTCAATTGGTGTTAACTGATAATGTGAACATCCCGCCATGTCATCTAACCAACAAAATAAGCACCAGCTCAATCATGAACTAGTGCTTTTAAATCCCGGAGACCGGGACCTTCACAAATATTAGAGATGATCCGTTTTTTTGGAATACTGGTTTTTCCCTGCTTTTCGGTTCACTTCTTTGATTTTATTTTTTTCCTGGAGAAGTGCATTGTTGTCTTTCGCTTTTTTATCATTATCAGATGTATGTGGCATGGTATTCTCCCTTCCTGTGTGATTCTTCTCCCATAGTATGAGGAAGAGAAGGGGAGTTTATGAATTCTCGTTTAAGAAAAATATGGCTAAGGTGCCTGTTCCTGTATGAGAACCTATGGCACATCCAATAATATTGATATATACATCTTTAGGTGAAAATTTTTCCTGAATGAGTTGTTTCATTTCAAGAGCAAGTTCTTCGTTGTCGCCGTGACTGATGGCGATGACCTGGTTGGAAAGGTCTTCAGCTCTTTCCTCCATTAATTCCAGAATACGTTTAAGCAGTTTCTTTTTGCCTCGGAGCTTCTCAATAGGTACGAGCTTTCCGTCCTCAACATGAAGGAGTGGCTTAATGTTCAGGAGACCACCAAGAAATGCTGATGCTTTGGACACCCGTCCCCCTTTTGCCAGGTATTCAAGGTCTTCAACGGTAAACAAATGTTCCATATGCTCTGAATGGAAGCGTGCAGAATGAATGATGTCTTCTTTACTTCCTCCATTCTGAAGTAATTCGGCAGCCTTCTTCACGACCAGACCGTATCCAAGTGAAGCACATTTAGAATCGATGATGGTCAAATCAAGCTCAGGGTACTCTTCTTTAACCTGCTCGGAGATCATGACGGCAGTTTGGTAGGTGCCTGACAATTGGGAGGAAAAGGCGATGTAAATACCTGATTGATTTGTTTTGGCGAGTTCAGTGAATTTCTTCAGGAAAAGGTCTGGTGATACTTGGGACGTTTTTGGCATTTGTCCTTCTCTGATTTTGTTGAAGACTGTTTTCGGTTCGATGGAAACCAGGTCCTCGTAATCCTGCCCGTCAATATGTACTTTCAGTGGAAGCAGCTCTATGTTGTATTGGGTGTAATAAGAAGCAGGAAGGTCGCTTGCACTATCAGCTATTAATTTTACTGTCATTTCAATCATCCTTTGACTATTCTCTATAACTTTAGTCTAGCTATTTTTCATGGAAATAACAATCTATAAAACAGTAATTGGAGGTAAAAAGGTTCATTCTTATATTAAAGGATGAATATTCAGGTGAGTTTAGATAAGATGAATGGTGGAACATAGAAAATAACAACAAGATGTGGGAGGTCTGTCTATGTCGAAAGATCATGTTCAGTTAGAAGCGAAGAAGTTCTTTGTCGTATTGGTGGGGGCAGTACTGGGTGCTGTTGCCATGAATTTTTTCCTGATACCTGCAAATGTATATGCAAGTGGCTTTACTGGGCTGGCTCAATTGTTATCAAGTGTGTTAAAAGAGTTTGCCCCTTTCAATATTTCAACCGGTATTTTATTATTCATCTTAAATATTCCTGTAACGATCCTGGGATGGCTGAAAGTCGGCCGTTCCTTTACAGTATATAGTTTCATTTCTGTATTTCTTACTTCCTTCTTCCTGGAAGTGATCCCTGTGATTCAATTATCCCCGGATATCCTCCTTAATGCAGTCTTTGGCGGTGTCATCGCTGCTGTCGGGGTTGGGATTACATTGAAGTGGGGGGCTTCAACGGGGGGGATGGATATTATCGCCATGATTCTCTCCAGAATGAAAGATAAGCCGGTAGGAACCTATTTCTTCCTAATGAATGCTGTTATTATTATTTCTGCAGGATTTCTTTATGGCTGGGAGAAAGCATTGTATACACTGGTTACGCTATATGCTTCGACCCGGGTCATTGATGCCATTCATACACGACATGAGAAATTGACTGCCATGATCGTAACAAAGAAATCAAATGAATTACGAGAAGCCATTCACTCCAAACTTGTCAGAGGGATTACAACTTTACCTGCAAAAGGGGCATTTTCTGGTGAGGATAAGGAAATGTTGATCATTGTCATTTCCAGATATGAACTTTATGAACTTGAACAAACGATAAAGGAAGCAGATCCCGATGCCTTTACCAATATTGTGCAAACGACAGGGATATTCGGTTTCTTTAGAAAAGATTAGAATCTCTAAATTAACGAATACTATGGGTGAACCTTAATAGAAAGGGGTATCACCTTGAAGGCAGTTGTATATATACTGATAAGTTCTTTCATGCTCTTTTGTTTTCCGTCAGAAATGAAAGCGGAGAAAGCTCCATTGATCTTTACTGTAAGTGCTCTTCCCGGAGAGGAAGGGGCCCTGATTAAACTCCTTCTTTATAATAATAGTGACATGGATAAGAACATCACTTTTAACAGCAGTCAAATGTTTGACTTTACTATTAAGAATAAAGCGGGAAAGGTGGTCTATCAATACAGTCACGGAAAAGCCTTCCTTCAAGCGCTTCAAAGCCTTTCCATAAAGAAAGGAGAAGTGGAAATCTGGAAAGAGACGTGGGACTACAAGGAGAATGGAAAGCGTGTACCGGAAGGTCAGTATACCATTCAAGCACAGCTTTTGGGAGAAAGTCTGAGTGAATTCAATCTCCCTTTAAGGGCGACGCATACATTTACAGTTCCTGAAGAAAATCCTGCTTTTAGGGCAATGAAGGTCCGTGAGGTGAAAGGACGGGTAATCGTTCAGGGAGAAGCACGTGTATCAGATGGAAGTTTTTATTATGATGTGGAAGACGGACATCGGGTGCTCCTAAAAGAGACCATATTCAAGGTTAATAAAGAGGCACCTAACTGGACTGAATTTACCCTCATCCTCCCGGAACTCAAAGGAAGGAAAGGCAAGGTTTTCTTAAGTCTTTATGAACGGGATAGTGAAGACGGGAAGATAAAGCACCGTTATGTCATCTCCATTCCATAATGAAACAGGGTTGTCCGGCCGGGACAACCCTGTTTCAGCTTATGATAGGCGGTTTAACTCGTCTTGAAGAGCATGTAGCTGCTTCTGTTCCTCGACATTTGAGTTAGCGTAAGCAGATGACAAAGCATTTTTAGCCTTATCAATGGACATTTGAGCGTTTTCCCCCGAACTGCATGCTTGTTTGGCCGATTGAACAGCATGACGGGCTTGTTGGAATAATGGGTTGCTCATTATTCCAACCCTCCTGACCCTTCGCCGTGAGAAGCAAGTTTTTTCGCCTCTGCTTCAGCGTAAGTCAGATGGTAAGGAATACGTTCATCATGTTTTGATACAGCGATTTTACCTTGTTGAACAAATCGTTTTGATTTATTTCTACCCATCACTACCACCCCTTGTACAAGTTGGAGCGCATCTCGCGCTCTTTTTTAGTATGGCTCGGTGCAGGGATAGAATACAGAGAAAAGATATCCCCTCGTCTTCCAGTACATTTTAGAGGTCGAAGCGTTTTTGAAGATAGCGGCCAATTCCATCTTCTTCGTTTGATAAAGCGATCTCATTTGCGATCTCTTTGAGAGGATCGATGGCATTCCCCATCGCAACGCCTGTTCCTGCATATTCAAGCATTTCAAGGTCATTATCTTCATCCCCGAACGCTATGATCCGCTCTTGTGGTATATTCAAAGCAGAGGCCACCCGTTCGATCCCGACTGCTTTATTAAGTCCTGACTTAACGATTTCAATGATGTGCCAAGGCGCAGCCCAACGGCGATGGTCAATTAATTCTGCATGTACATCGTCCAGATGGGAACGAATCTCCTGTACATCTTCTTCTTCAGCATGAATGAGCATCGATGTAGGATGATCAGAAAGCACACGGCGAATATCACCGGTAGAAATAGCAGGATTTCCCATCATGAATACATCAATGATCTTTTCATCGTGATAATGCAGATAAACATCATCCATCACCTCAGCAACAATGTTGCGAAACGAAAAGTCATGGCATGCATCAATGATTTGTTTCGCCACATTTACGTCCATTGGTTCGTGAAACATCCCCCAGGAATCATCTTTTGGATGATGCACAAATGCACCGTTGAAGTTAACGATGGGAGTTGTCAGATTTAATTGCTGATAATACAATTCGCTTGCACGATAAGGTCTGCCTGTAGCAATCATCACTTCATGACCTCTTAGTCGTGCTTTTTTTAAAATGTCGTGTGTTTTTATCGAGATTTTCTTTTCATCTGTTAACAGTGTTCCATCCAAATCCAGAACAATCAGATGTTTTTCGTGTCTATTCATGAAATCAGGTCCCCAATCTTATTGGTATGAAGGCAATTCTAGTTTATCGTTAGACCTTGAAAGTTGTCCACCGCATTGTCAAATCATTTAGAGAAGGTTTATCACCCCCTCGATTTAAATATTATACATACTACCAAATGTAGGATATTATAGTAAAGTGAAATGCATTCAGGAGGGAGAGAATACATATGATTTTCGTTGATAAATCAACCATCCAAACCATTCCTTTCCTTCATCTTGTGAAGGAAGAGGACAAGGATAAACCAATACCCGTATGTTTTTTTATTCACGGCTTCACGAGTGCGAAAGAGCATAATTTACATTACGCATATTATTTGGCGGAAAAGGGGTTCAGAGTGATCCTTCCCGATTGTTTAGAGCACGGTGAACGGTCCACAGGTAAATCAGAGCATCAATTAGGAGAAATCTTCTGGAAAATCGTTCTGAAAACGATACATGAATTGTCGATCCTTAAAGAGCATTTTGAAGAAAAAGGCTTGCTTGTACAGAATGGTATCGGGGTCGCAGGTACCTCAATGGGTGGAATCGTCACATTGGGAGCATTGACTCAATATGAGTGGATTTCCTCGGCTGTTTCCTTAATGGGAAATCCTACATATGTGAAATTTGCTCAGGCGCAGTTAGCTCAAGTAGAGGCACTCGGGTATGAAATACCGTTTGATGATGAAGAAATTAACGGCATGCTTGAGGAACTCTCTCATTACGATCTAAGTCTTCAACCTGAGAAGCTTGGCGGAAGACCCCTGATGTTTTGGCACGGAAAGAGGGATAAAGTCGTACCGTTTTCCATGGCACATGAGTTTTATCAGAGTATCCTGCCGTACTATGAATCACAGGAGAACAATCTTGTCTTTATTGAAGATGATAAAGCCGATCACAAAGTAACAAGAGAAGGCGTGTTAAAGCTTGTCGAGTGGTTTGATAAGCACTTATCAGCCTAACCTTTTGTTTTATAAACGCATATTTGTTAAGATGAGTAGTGAAAAAGGGTAAATAGCAAAGAGAAGGAGTGTTAGCATGGATCAGGATCTTAAAGACAACTTGATGGGTGCGCTTGAACAAGTCGTTGACCCTGAATTAGGTATAGACATTGTAAATTTAGGGCTGGTATATGACGTGGATCTGGATGAAGAAGGGAAAGCAACGGTGACGATGACCCTTACTTCCATGGGGTGTCCACTTGCCGGTACCATTGTGGATCAAGTGAAAGCAGCCCTGAGTGACATTCCGGAGGTCAAAGAAACAGAAGTAGATATCGTCTGGAATCCACCCTGGAGTAAAGACAATATGTCCCGCTACGCAAAAATCGCATTGGGGATCAGGTAACCAGAGGTGGCTGCTAAAAGGGCCCAAAAGACTAAAGTCTTTTGGGCCCTTTTTCCTTCTATTAAGTGTTCACTAAATAGAAAAGGTCAATCAATCCGACAGATCGATACAGGACAATTCTCACAATCAATTTCGTCTTTAAGATAGTTCAAATCACAAATCAGGATAGATCCTTTTTTCATCTCCAGGACATTTTTTTTCTTCAATTCACTCAGCAGCCGATTAACGACCTCCCTTGAGGAACCGCAGAAATTGGCCAGTTCCTGGTTGGTCAAAGGGAAATCAATCAGAATTCCGCTATCGACCTTTTTTCCATAGCTATTGGTTAAGCGGATCAGCGTTGAATATAGCGCACCCTTTTTTCCGTGAAGAATCAGGTCCCGAAACTTTGTCTGGTTTTGTTGATTCTGAATTTGTAACCATTTCAGCCATTTGATGGTCAAGTCACTGTTTTTGGTTAGCATTTCTTCGAACATGTCTTTCCCTAACACATAAATCTCTGAATTCTCGAGAATTTTTGCACTGAGCATGTAATAGGCATCCCTCGTGAATAGGGTCAACTCTCCGATGACATCATGACTTGAACAGATGCGTAAAGATAACTCCCTGCCTTCAGGAATGACTTTACTGATTTGAACACGACCGCTTTTGATCAAGTACAACTCGTGAGCTGGTTTTCCCTCTTGAAACAGATACGTTCCTTTTTTGAGGGTCCGTACCGTTTTCTTACTGTAAAATAATTGTTTAATCTCGGAAGGGATTTCGGTCATTTCACTCATGAGATCACATCATTTCTATCGTTATGTTTTATAGATTAAGTTTAACAAATGAAACACTTGGATAGAAGGGAATCAGGCAAAAATTAATACAGCAGATCCTGCAATGGCACAGTATATGGCGAAATATTTCAGATTCCCTTTAGCCATAATATTCATAAACCACTTCAGTGAGAAATATGAAGCAATAAGGGAAGAAACGAATGCGACCGAGTACGGAACCGCCATGGAAGTTAAGTTCTTGTCCTGAATGAGATCGCTAACTCCAAACACCATAACACCGACACTGACAGGGATATATAGAAGGAATGAAAATCTCAACGCCGTTTCGGCTTTCATTCCACTCGCCATTGCGGCAACAATGGTAGCCCCTGAACGACTGATGCCCGGTATTAGAGCTACAGCCTGGGCAAGCCCGATGATGATGGCGTCTTTCACGTTTAAGTCCCCATCATTTTTTCTTCCTCTGAGATTGCGGATCAACCAAAGAGCGATTCCAGTGATAATGAGTGTGACACCTACAGTGACAACATAAGTAAGATGCTCTTCTATCACATCACCGAATAATACCCCGATCACCCCTGCCGGGATCGTCCCGATCAATAAATACACAATGAAATGAAAATCCCGTTTCGTTTCAGGTGTTTTATGTTTGAAGTAGCACAGCCCATTTACGATCAGGCGTATGATGTCTTCACGGTAAATGATGAGGACTGCCACTAATGAAGCAGTATTTACGAGTATTTCAAATGTCAGGGTTGCATCCTTGATGCCCAGGAAGTGCTGAGCTAATAATAAGTGTCCGCTTGATGATATTGGGATTGGTTCAGTAAATCCTTGAAATATCCCTAAAAATAAGTATTTCATAATCAGATAAAAATCCATTGTGTATCCTCCAAGCTTTTTTTCTCCACAGTTTTTAATTTAACACCATAAAGGGAAAGACTGTAAAGCGTTTTTGTAAATGTTAACCGAACCGTAACCTCTTTATCATAATAAACGTAGGATATCCTTCATCTGGTATGCATGAATGTCCGACCTTGTAGAAAAATAATAAGGAAGCATCGCTTCGAAAAGGAGGGGTAAAATGGGACAGTCACGGCAATTCAGAGCTGGTGAGAAAGCTCCTAATAATGGAGAATACATTGAAATCGGTGAGACAGGAAGCATGGTGAAGAATCCCCAGAAGCTGCGGTTAGAAGCGGGAGACCGGTTCCCTGAGAACTCAAACCATAATCGCCTATGGACGTATAAGAGAAAACCTTAAACCCTAAAGGAACAAGGATGCGGGCAGCACACCATCAACGAGGTTGGTGAGAATGGTCTGAAGCGAACCTTGTTCCTTTTTCTTTTCCTTTTCCCGTAACAGGGTTATAATAGAAGTAAAGGTCAATAAAGGTCAAATCATGAGGTGATCCACGATGAAATTTGAGAACATGACTCACAGTATCCAAGAAGGCTTCATTTCGGCCGGTGATTCAGCAAAAAAGAGACTACATACAGATATCACCCTTCTTCATTTGTGGGAATCACTCCTTGGTTCAGAAGATAGTCTTCTTAAAACGATTTATGAACGTGGAGGAATAAAGACAGAAGGGTTAAAAAAGTGGATTGATGACAAGCTGATGGACATGCCTTCTGTGGAAGGAGAAGGACTGAAGTATGGACAATTCTTCTCAAATGATATTCATCAGCTTTTACAGGATAGTGATAGCTTAAAGGCTGAATGGGAAGATGACTATATTTCAATCGAACATTTGGCCCTTGCTTTATTCAAGCAGTCACATCACCCTCTCACCAGGTATTTAACAGAGGAGAAGGTGACAGAAGAGAAAATAGAAGTGATCATTCAATCAATCAGAGGAGGGAGCAGGGTGACGACGCAAAACCCGGAAGTGACATATGAAGCATTGAAGAAATATGGGAGGGATCTTGTCGCCGATGTAAAGTCAGGAAGAATAGACCCGGTCATAGGCAGGGACAGTGAAATCCGTCATGTGATTCGTATCCTTTCAAGAAAGACTAAGAATAATCCTGTCCTTATCGGGGAGCCGGGAGTAGGGAAGACAGCCATCGTTGAAGGGCTTGCCCAACGGATTGTCAGAAAAGATGTACCGGAAGGATTAAAGGATAAAACGATTTTCGAATTGGATATGAGCTCATTGGTTGCAGGAGCCAAATTCAGGGGAGAATTTGAGGAGCGTTTAAAAGCCGTATTACATGAAGTGAAAAAGAGTGAGGGGCAGATCCTCCTATTCATTGATGAACTTCATACCATTGTCGGAGCCGGAAAAACGGAAGGGGCAATGGATGCAGGGAATATTCTGAAGCCGATGCTTGCAAGGGGAGAACTTCATTGTATAGGAGCGACAACTCTTAATGAATACCGGAAGTACATTGAAAAGGATCCTGCTCTGGAAAGAAGATTTCAACAGGTGCTGGTACAGGAGCCCGATGTAGAAGATACCATTTCCATTTTAAGAGGATTGAAGGAGCGTTTTGAAATCCATCACGGGGTCAATATTCATGACCGGGCCATAGTGGCTGCTTCCAAACTGTCAGACCGCTATATCTCCGACCGGTTTCTGCCGGATAAGGCCATCGATTTAATCGATGAAGCATGTGCCATGATCCGAACTGAAATAGACTCCATGCCTTCAGAATTGGATGAAGTGACACGTAAAGTGATGCAGCTAGAAATAGAAGAAGCAGCCCTTTATAAGGAAAAGGATCAGACATCAATTGATCGCCTTGATCGAATCCGTGGAGACTTGGCTAATCTGAAGGAAAAAGCAAATAAGATGAAGTTGAAATGGCAGCAGGAGAAAGAAAGCATTGCTGTCGTTCAGGAGAAGCGGGAAGAACTTGAGAAACTTCGACGCCTCTTGGAAGAAGCAGAAGGTGAATATGATCTTACTAAAGCTGCTGAGCTAAGGCACGGCAGGATCCCTGCAATGGAAAAAGAACTCGAGGCAGTGGAACAAGAAATGCTGAAAGAGCAGGAAGGGCGTTTGCTGCGGGAAGAAGTGACAGAAGAAGAAGTTGCGAATATAGTAGCCCGGTGGACGGGGATTCCTGTCATGAAGCTTGTGGAAGGTGAGAGAGAGAAGCTATTGAAGCTCGACCGTACTCTGCATGAAAGGGTGATTGGGCAGGAGGAGGCCGTTCAATTGGTGAGTGATGCCGTCATCCGTGCGAGAGCGGGCATTAAAGATCCAAACCGTCCCATCGGTTCTTTCATATTCTTAGGTCCTACGGGGGTAGGAAAGACAGAGCTCGCCAAGACACTCGCGCACACATTGTTTGATAGCGAGGAGCAGATGATAAGGATTGATATGTCTGAATATATGGAGAAGCATGCGGTTTCCCGGTTGATTGGGGCGCCCCCTGGATATGTTGGTTATGAAGAGGGAGGCCAGCTCACAGAAGCAATCAGGAGAAAGCCCTATTCGGTCATTCTGCTGGATGAAATTGAGAAAGCCCACCCTGAAGTATTCAATATTCTTCTCCAAATGCTCGATGACGGCCGGATAACCGATTCTCAAGGCAGAACGGTTGATTGTAAGAATACCGTCATCATTATGACTTCAAACATCGGATCTTCCCATTTATTAGAGAAGAATAATCTGGAAGGGGAGATAGATGAAGAAACAAAGAATCTGGTGTTGAGTCAGCTCCGTTCATCTTTCCGTCCTGAGTTCCTCAACCGGGTAGATGACATTATCCTCTTTAAACCATTGACCATCAGAGATATTAAAGGAATCATCCATAAGCTGGTACAAGAGCTCCAATACAGGGTGGAAGAACAGCAGATCATCCTGTCCATGACTGAACGTGCAAAGGAGTTCATAGCGCAAAATGCTTATGATCCAGTTTATGGTGCCCGGCCTTTGAAAAGGTACTTGCAAAGGGAAGTGGAGACCAGACTGGCAAGGGAAATCATCGCAGGAAAAGTAAAACCCAATGATACCATCACCATCGATGCGAAAGAAAATGGTCTAATCCTGCACTAAAAAAAGCAGCCGCTTCAGGCTGCTTTTTTTAGTGCTTTTCCACCGGCTCGTTTGGAATAACAAGCGTGATTAGGAATACCATTACCGTTACACAAACGGACAAAATCAATCCTGTTTCAAAATGGAAAGCCGTTCCATTCATTGAACTTACAACGTAAGTTAACATTTCAGTCAGAGCAAATGCCCAGAAGAACATCCAGAAAAATCTCACGTCAAGTCACCTCATTCCTATGTTATGTAATCGACTATTATGTGTCGTTTTGCAACCAGTTTCAATCTATCTTATCTTACCACAGCTTCAGGAATTAATAAATGACTAATCTGTGAAATGTAACCCTTACCATCTTTATCAACCAGACCCTGATCAAAGTGTACTCCATGTTCAGGTCTTCAATATTTGTAAATAATAGGTGTTTTTTGGGCTATCTCCCTTACCATTGTGTAGGATTTACATAAACTATAATGACTTACTATGTAAAAGGAGAAATTCTAATGTATCAGCGATTGTTTCAATTAGAGCAAGAGTGGTGCATGATTCATTATCCTGAACGCCCCAGTGGATTCGCTGTAATGGTGATAGGGGACTCCCATCATTATGTGGATGAAAGGAGCAGCTTTTGGGTTCAACATGAGGCACGCTTCAAATGGATTCAAGACCTGACAGCCAAAGGATATATTGTGTATTATTGTAATCTTTACGGAGCGAATTGGGGGAGCAGGCAAGCGGTGGAATTGGCGAAACGCCTCTATCAGCATATTAAACGCTCTGAAATCATTAATGGGAAGATTCACATTCTGGCAGAAGGGATGGGAGCGCTTGTATTAAAAGACCTATATCCGAAAATGGAACAAGAAATAAGGAGCGCTGTCATGCTCTCACCTTGCGTATCATTATTTGATCATTTAGAACAAGAAAGGGAACAGAAATTCTTTTATAAAAAAGTAATCAAGGAACTGACACACACCTTCAAATTGAACCAGGAGGACTGTGAAGCCTTGATTTTGAATCAGGCAAAGAACTACGAAGTATTTAAAAACATCTCGATTCCCCTATATATTGTACAGACAACGACTGTTAATCGTTATAAAAATCAATTCACTCTCATAAAAGATATATATACAGAACGTTTAGAAAAAGGGAAACCTACTGATTTATTCTTTGTGCTTCCTGAAAAACGTGCTTCTCTTGGAGGGAAGTTTGCTTCTTATTTTTCTTTACATGAGAAAGAGCTATAACAAACACATTGGAGTGATTGACTTGAATCATGCATTCGTTTTTGCTGCTCAACACTTTTTGGGGTTCGAACTTTGTCACGCCCTTCTTGAAAATGGATGGACGGTAACGGCAGTTGACGGGTATATAGAACTGAAAGATAAATGGTTAGAAATTGGAAGGAACTCAAACATTCAATATGTTCCTTATGAAGAGTGGGATAAGGATATACCATCCGGATGCAGCGTGTTCCTTCCATACTATGATACGGAAAGAGAGGATAGTGTGGACCTGGGAGAGGTAGAAGGGCTGCTGTCAGAAATTGAACAACCCCTCACCATTACTCGAGTCTATTCCTATCTTCACAGGAATCAACATCACACAGGGGAAGGGACCATATTTTATCTTCCAACTTTGTACGGAATTCATCAGCCGAAAGACTTCCTATTCGCCAAACTATTGAGTGGGGAAGAGGTCGACTCTGATTATCGTGATGATCCGAGTGGAGCAATCTATGTGAAAGATGCTGCCAGGACCATTGTAAAACATTCAAATAAGAAGGGAATTTTTACGATGAAAGCTCTATCCGACCAGAGCTGGAATGAAGCATTGTCCTATGTAACGAAAAAGTCTTTTTCTCCCGGGGGGATGAATGGGGAACCAGGTGGCAAGGAACTTATCGTCAAGCCTTCTAAATCCCACGAAAGGATCATAAAAGAACAATTGAGAGGTATTACATTGCATGAAATTCAGGAATGAGAAAACTTTTTCTTTCCTTGTAGATGGGGATGAGGGTAGAATAAACATGATGTAATAATTTTCTATGGATTCTTTTTATAGATGCTGCACGATCTTTAAAGGAGTTGCTGCACATGAGTAAGAAATTTTATGCTGTTTTCTTGATTGTATTCCTAATAGGAATAAGTGGTTGTTCAGCTGGAAGTAATGCTGAAATAGAAAAAGTTGGTTTGCTGGTCCCTGAAACCGTAAATGATGGGGTGTGGGGAACAAAAGGATACAAAGGGTTATTAAAAATACAGTCCGATTATCATGCAGATGTCTTCTATAAAGAGAGTATTAAGAATGATACATCAATTAAATTAGCGGTAAAAGAGTATAACGATGAAGATGTTACCTTGGTATTTGGCCACGGAAGTGAATATACGGAGATATTTAACACCCTATCAGGTAAGTATCCCCACATGCATTTTGTAAGCTTTAACGGGAATGCAACAGAAAAGAATACAACCAGTCTACAATTCAAGGGATATGCTATGGGCTTCTTCGGAGGCATGACAGCCGCCTATCAATCCAAGACAAAGAAAGTCGGAGTGATTGCAGCTCATGAATGGCAACCCGAGGTCAAGGGATTCATCGATGGTGTGAAGCACCAGAGGGGTGAAACGGAGCTCGTAATCGAGTACACTAATGATTGGAACGATCAGGATATTGCTTTTCAAAAGCTGGAGAGTTTATTGAGTCAAAGGGTCGATGTTGTATATCCTGCAGGTGATGGCTATAATGTAGCTGTAATCGGAAAGTTGAAGGAAAAGGGACTCTACGCCATCGGCTATGTTTCTGACCAATCGGATTTAGGTGAATCCACTGTTTTAACGAGTACTGTTCAGCACGCTGATAAGCTCTATGGAGTGGTTGCAGAAAGATTCTCCAATGACACTCTCGAACCAGGGAACCTTGAATTCGATTTTGAAGACGGAGTCATTTCAATGGGTAAATATAGTCCGATCATTCCGGAGCAATTTCAAGCTGAGATGAAGCAACATGTTCAAGCCTACATTGAAACGGGCAAATTACCGAACGGAAAGGAATCTAAGCAATGAATCAAGATAAAACGATGGAATTTATGCAGATAGCCATGAAGTACTTCCCACAAGCAAAAGAGCAGCTTGATCAAGCAGGAGTCGAGTTCTCACCTGAAATGCTGCAACCATTTATGACGCTGTTTACCCAAGTCATGCATGAAGCCTATGAATTAGGCAGGCAGGATGCCTTACATAACAAATAAGCATAGAAAAGAAGCGGTTCACTGAATGTATCAGTGAACCGCTTTTTATTTTGCCCGGTTGTGGCAACATGAGCCGGAAAAGATGGATTATCGGAAATAAAACAGACGATTCATTTATACCACCTGTTTAAAAGAGGACTGATTTTCTCATAGAGCGGTTTCAATTCATCGATGGAGTTCATAATCGAATGAACTCCTTCGAAGAGGGATGCCCCGCCATTGCTTTGTTGTTCCTCCTGAGAAGATGAAGCTTCTTTGTTTCGGCTTCTCTCACCGTACATCATCCGGTCAAATGGATGCATCTTCTTTTCTTCAGACACATTCTCACCTCCTCTAACTACTACATAACCTATGTGCCATAGGGTTGTACGAGTATGGTCAAACGTTTAGATAAACAGAAGAAGTAAAAAATAATTGCAGAAAATAGAAATCTTCGTTAAAATTAGTACCAAGTCATAATAATTGATAATAAACCAGACGTTTGTGTGTGTGACTAGTTAGCCAACAGGGCTCGGCTCTCTCAAAGCTACAGCGTGTACGTGGCAAGGTCCACTCACAATCTTTAAGACTGAAAGCGGGCAGAACTAAAAAATATATAAAGGAAAGTAGGGAATGCCGGTATGAATACAGGAATTATAGGAATTGGGCGTTACCTTCCTGAGAAAGTCGTAACGAATGCCGATCTTGAAAAAATGGTGGATACATCTGACGAATGGATTCGAACAAGAACTGGCATCGAAGAGCGAAGAATAGCAGATAATGATACAGATACATCAGACATGGCGTATGAAGCTTCCAAAACGGCCATAAGGGATGCAGGGATTTCTCCGGAAGAAATTGATCTGATTCTGGTGGCTACAGTGACACCTGACCATCCATTCCCATCTGTTGCCTGCCTGCTCCAAGAGAGATTAGGGGCCAAGAAAGCGGCAGCGATGGATTTAAGTGCTGCCTGTGCCGGATTTATGTATGGTATGATTACGGCAAAGCAGTTCATCGATAATGGTGCCTATAAACATGTTCTCGTTGTAGGTGTTGAGAAGTTATCTAAAATCACAGATTGGGACGACCGTAACACAGCAGTCCTCTTTGGAGATGCAGCGGGTGCAGCCGTCCTTGGCCAAGTGCCGGATGACAAGGGAATCCTTGCCTTTGAATTAGGCGCAGACGGTTCAGGTGCAAAGCACTTATACCAAGAAGAAAACATTATTATGAACGGTCGTGAAGTATTTAAATTCGCCGTTCGTCAAATGGGTGAATCGAGCATAAATGTTATCGAAAAAGCAGGCTTGAAGAAAGAGGATGTTGATTTCTTAATTCCACATCAAGCCAATATCCGTATTATGGAAGCAGCAAGACAACGACTGGAATTGCCGGTAGAAAAAATGTCTAAAACCGTAAACAAATACGGCAATACTTCTGCTGCTTCCATACCTGTTTCATTGATTGAAGATCTAGAGGCAGGTAGAGTGAAGGAAAATGATGTAGTCGTCATGGTAGGATTCGGCGGCGGATTGACTTGGGGCGCGATCATCATGCGCTGGGGCAAATAAATAGACTCCCTTCATAACTTGAAAGACAAAGGAGATGGAATACATGAGTAAGAAACGAGTAGTTGTAACAGGACTGGGAAGTGTTACTCCATTGGGAAATGACGTTGAATCGACGTGGGCCAATATTGTAGCCGGTAAAACAGGTGTAGGTCCCCTGACCCGATTAAATGCAGACGAATACCCTGCCAAAGTAGCAGCTGAACTGAAGGATTTCAACATCGAAGAATTCGGTATCGAGAAAAAAGAAGCAAGAAAGATGGATCGCTTCACTCATTATGCCATTGCGGCATCATTGATGGCGGTTAAAGATTCGAAACTTGATATTACAGAAGAGAATGCTCATCGTGTCGGAGTTTGGATCGGTTCTGGAATCGGTGGAATGGAAACCTTTGAGCAGCAATATGAAACCTTCCAAAAAAGAGGATATCGCCGTGTGAGTCCATTCTTCGTTCCAATGATCATCCCGGATATGGCGGCAGGACAAGTTTCCATCATGCTTGGTGCGAAAGGTTTTAATTCTTGTACCGTTACAGCTTGTGCCACCGGTACGAATTCCATCGGGGACGCATTTAAAGTCATCCAGCGTGGAGATGCGGACGTCATGGTTTCAGGTGGAGCAGAAGCTCCGATTACGAAGATGTCAGTTGCAGGATTCTGTGCAAATACTGCGCTATCAACCAACACAGACCCCGAGAAAGCATCAAGGCCGTTCGATACAAACCGTGATGGCTTTGTCATGGGAGAAGGGGCAGGTGTCGTGGTCCTCGAAGAGCTTGAACATGCACTGAAGCGTGGAGCCCCGATCTATGCTGAAATCGTTGGATATGGTTGTACGGGTGATGCCTATCACATTACAGCTCCTGCACCGGCAGGGGAAGGTGGAGCAAGAGCAATGAAAATGGCTTTGGAGGACGGTGGAATCCTTCCTGAGCAAATGGATTACATCAATGCACACGGAACAAGCACTCCATATAATGATAAATACGAAACGATGGCGGTCAAGGAAGTATTCGGGGAGCATGCCTACAAGTTAGCCATGAGCTCCACGAAATCCATGACAGGGCATCTGCTGGGGGCAGCAGGAGGAGTTGAGGCGATTTTCACCGTGTTAGCGATGAAAGAAAGCATCCTCCCACCGACGATCAATATTGAAACGCCAGATCCTGACTGTGATCTTGACTATGTAGCAAACGAGGCGCGAAAGCAGGAAGTAAATGTTGCAATGAGTAATTCATTGGGCTTCGGTGGCCATAACGCTACAATCGTCTTCAAAAAATATACGAATTAAAATGAGAGCAAGCATGCAGACCAGCATGCTTGTTTTTTTGTTGTGAACCCTCTGCTTTTTACATATACATGATAAAAAGCCGGGAAAGAGGGATGAAGGTGACCATTGCACCTACTGATGATTGGCTGAAACACTCTATTCACAAACCGTTGGAAGTATTAAAGAACACAAAAAACGGAAGGGAAGACCAAAAGTCGTTTTATGAGTATCTGATGAAGCACGGAATGTATAAATCATCACACCAAGCGGAAGGAATATATGAAAAAATGAAGGAAAATAATATTTGGGAGCGCTTTTCCCTTTATGAAAAGAAATACAAGCGTAAATGGAATGGACCGGACGTTCCCATATATCTATTCCCTGTTCAGGAAAGGAGAGGATTGTTCCAAACCTCTATGAAGAAATCAGGTATTTGCTTCAAGGATGAGATCTTCTTTTTTGTAACAGAACAAGAAGATAGTAAAGAATATGAAGCTCTCTTTATCCATGAATACCATCACTGTGTCAGAATGAAAACTCTAAATAAAAAAGACTCTCAGTATACTTTATTGGATTCAATCATTTTTGAAGGCCTGGCAGAGCATGCCGTTAAAGAGTACTGTGGAGAAAAATATGTGGCTTCCTGGACAGAGGCATATGATGAAAAAGAATTGACAAGGTATATTGAGAAATGGATTGAACCGAATCTGGACGTTACAAGGAGAAGTCCGCTTCACGATCATTTACTTCTTGGAAGAAAGCAGTACCCCAAGATGCTTGGGTACGCAGCGGGTTATTACTTAGTGAAAAATTTTCTCAAGAAAAAGGATGCTTCGACCATAGCCCTGCTGGGAAGACAATCCGCCTCTTTCTTACCTTAGATATGCCTGGAGTCGTACCTAAGGTTATACGATTCCCGGCAGGGATAATAAATTTAGGTGTCCGATTGGGTCATATCTTTTATTCATGCTCATAAACTAAAGTAAGAATGGACGAGCTAAATCGTTAAATATGAGGATAGAGGCGGAAGGTATGGTGTTTCGAATGTTTGTTTTGTTCATAGGTTTTGGACTGGCCGTTTCCGGTGGAGTCAGTTTGATCATCTATCTAAACCTTCTTACGACTGGCATGACGTTTACAGATTATATTCTATTCGTGTCCACCCGGCTCGAATGCTATTTATTTCTCTTAGGCATTCTGATCATTACGCTCTCAATCTATATTCCCCGCAGGAAAAATAACCACTATCTTTAAAACCGCTGTGATAGAGGAATAAATTTACACCGATTTGCCTATACTGATTGACAAATAAGATTGTAGCAAAGTGAGGGGTCAATCATGTTATATCTTCATGATGTATGGGTAAATTGGTTCGAAGGCGAAGAAAATGGCTACAATGTATGTCATTTTCACGAATGGAGAAAAGAGGACGTTATTGAGTTGCTGGATCAGGTTCCTCTCATTAAAGTGGACACGGTTCTATTTCACTACATCGAGAATGATTTATCAGAATTACCTCAACAACTGCTTAGTAATGTCTATCAAAAAGCGTATTTACGTAAAAATCATGAGCGGATTCAATTGGATTATTGCTTCATTGTCACAGATGGGACAGGGATCCTTGCAGTGGACACCATCGGTTATACCGTCCCAATTAGAAAGAGCAGACTGATACCAAGACAGGAACAACTCGTCTACGAAATGGTGGAAAATCATGATCCGATGCATTTCACCAGTCAGCCAGAGACAAAGCAGGAGGATTCCTACCATATTCTTTCTCCAAGTCCATATATGATGAGCGGACTTACTAGAAAAGAGCGACAGTTGAAGCAATTACTATTTATGGCACTGGATCAACTTCACAACTCTAACAATACGGCTGAAATCAGATATTGGTATACGGAATGGGCTCCGGAAAGATACAGGTCCATAAAAGAACTAGACTTCGAAGAAATCTGGCAAATGTTATATGAAGAAACTAAATTTGGCTGGTCGGACAAGCACCTGACCCTATGCGAGAATTTAATCAAGGGACAACCTTTCTTTGAAAAACTGTGGGAAGTGGAAAATCGTCCGAAAGTCAATTAGTTGGTGGAATAAAACCCCGGGGGGACCCGGGGTTTTTGTTTTGGACTTGAGGATCCTCATAATGAGAATGACAATAAGGACTCGGGTGCTTTTTTGCAAACTCTGAGCACCATTTATTATTTTCTCTTTCTGTCTTTACGACCCAGACCCATTGCTTTTTCCATCTTTTTAAGCATTTTGTTTGCTGTGAAATTAGCTTTTTCCGCTCCTCGATCCAAAATATCATCCAGTTCATCAGAATCGATCAATTCATAGTAGCGGTCCTGTACAGGTTTAATGGCATTGACGACCACCTGGGCCAAGTCAGCTTTGAAGTCACCATAGCCTTTCCCTTCATACCTTTTTTCAAGATCTTCTATCGTACTGCCTTCAAGAATGGAATAAATAGAAAGCAGGTTAGACACTCCAGGTTTGTTTTCTTTATCGTATTTTACAATTCCGTCTGAATCCGTTACAGCACTTTTAATTTTCTTTTCAATCTGTTTTGGATCGTCGAGAAGTGTAATGAAGGACTTAAGGTTGGCATCTGACTTGCTCATTTTTCTCAATGGGTCCTGAAGGGACATAACCCGTGCTCCCACTTTTGGAATTCTGACTTCCGGGACCGTAAAGATGTTATTGTATTTATTATTGAATCGTTCGGCAAGATTTCTGGTCAATTCCAGATGCTGCTTCTGATCTTCTCCTACTGGGACCAGGTCGGTACTATATAGTAGAATGTCCGCTGCCATAAGCGGCGGGTAGGTCAATAAACCTGCAGAAACGGCTTCTTTACCATGAGATTTATCTTTGAATTGCGTCATTCGTTCCAGTTCACCAATGTACGTCACACACTGCAGGATCCAACCTGCCTGTGCATGGGCGGGAACCTCGGATTGAATGAATAGGGTTGACTTCTCAGGGTCTATACCACACGCAATATAGAGTGCCGCCAGACTGCGGATGTTCTTGCGAAGCTCCATCTTATCCTGAGCTACCGTAATGGCGTGCTGATCCACAACACAGAAATAGCAATTGTACTCTTCCTGCAACTCAGTGAACTGCTTCATAGCCCCGATGTAATTTCCGAGGGTAATCGTACCGCTCGGTTGAATGCCGCTAAATATTGTCTTCATAATCGTTCCTCCTGTTTATACAAAATAAAAACCCACCCGTCCTGTTGAAGATAGGGACGAATGGGGTCAATTCCGCGGTGCCACCCTAAGTACTCATGTATGAGTCAGCTTAGTCCATGACTGGCATGGAACCCCTTTAACGTGAGGTTAATCCGTTATATGCTACTTCATTTCGCAAATAAAGCTCCGAAGTCCATTCCTTTTCCATGAATACTTGTTTTCACCAGCCACAAGCTCTCTATCATTCATGAGGAAAAGTACTATTCTTCATCTATGCTTATCACTTTTTTCTTATGAATCAATTATATGAAAGATCATTTTGGAATTCAAGGGTATAACAGATAGGATATAGCAACAGATAAAAGAAGGGTTATGGAGCCAAGTACAAGAAAAGATCCCTTTACGGAAATGAAGCGCTCTGCCCCGTATTCTTCATAGGCTTCCTTCGTTTCATCTAGATCATCGAACTGGGAAATGTACTTACCCTGTTTCGTGCTGTTCCGGAATCTCTTCAGTGCATATACAATTCCATTAAAAAAGCCTTTTTCAAAAATGTAAAGAAAGGACCCAATGGCAACATATGCTATTCCGATGATGAACAGGCTGTCAATTATAGAAAGAAACAGTGTTTTTTTCTGAAGGATGGCCATGACGATTAAGATGATGAAGAAAAGCAGTGTGAATATGTAAAAAAAATTTAGACGTTTCATAATTCTCCTTAAGATGTTTTTAACAAAAGTATACATGAAGACCCCGTGTTAATTCAAACGTTCATATCTATTCAAACAGCCCCCGTGTATGGAGTTGGAGTACATATATCCTCTCAAGGCGTACACGTAATGGATATCAGGAAATAAATCGATTCAAGAAAGGAAAAAAGAATCTAATCTCTTTTTTATATTTAGTCTAAGAAACTAATATTTATAATAGATACGGAGGGAGTGAGAAGAAAGTGACATACGATAGAAGTAAGAGAAGAGGGCTGTTCGGACAAGGAGTTTGTAACATTTGTAATAGGACAATCTCTCCAAAATGTTTGGAAGGAATGCTTTTAAATCAATGTTTTGGCTTCGATATGCCTACTAATCTGATAATTTACCAAAAAAACTGTTAAATTCATATTGCAATAATTTCTCTATCATGTATAATAAGTAACAAATCTTCTGAAAATTAGAAGATAAATAAATATGAGATTTACGAGGAGGTCAATTTCAAGATGAAGAAAAAGTTTTCATTCTTGCTGGTTCTTCTTCTGGCTCTAAGTACTTTCTTGGCTGCTTGTGGCGGCGACAAGAAAACTGAGGGCGAAGGAGAAAAAGCCGGCGGAGAAGGCGAGTCTGCCGAACAAAGAGAACAGGTACTTAACTTGCTTGAGAGTTCTGAGATCCCATCAATGGACTCTACTCTAGCAACTGACGCTGTTTCATTCGAAGTAATGAACAACGTATTTGAAGGTCTTTACCGTTTAGGTGAAAATGACGAAGCTGTACTTGGTATGGCTGCTGAAGAGCCTCAAATCAGTGAAGATGGCAAGACTTACACGTTTAAACTTCGTGACGCTAAATGGTCTAACGGAGATGCAGTTACTGCAAACGACTTCGTTTACGCTTGGCAAAAAGCTTTAAACCCTGATACTGGTGCAGAGTATGCGTACATCATGTACGATCTTAAAAACGCTGCTAAAGTAAATGCTGGTGAAGTTCCAGTTGAAGAATTAGGTGTTAAAGCAGTTGACGAGAAAACTCTAGAAGTTCAGCTTGAAACAGCTGTACCATACTTCAAAGCGTTACTTTCTTTCGCAACATTCTATCCTCAAAATCAAAAGTTCGTGGAAGAGCAAGGCGATAAATTCGGTCTTGAAGCTGACACGACTGTTTATAACGGACCATTCACACTTTCTGAATGGAAGCATGAGCAAAGCTTCAAATTATCTAAAAACGACGGCTACTGGGAAGCAGACGTTGTGAAATTGAAAGAAATCAACTTCAACATCGTTAAGGATACTGCTACTGGTGTAAACTTATACGAAACAGAAAAAGCGGATATCGCTGGTCTTTCAGCTGAATTCGTAGACAAGTACAAGTCAGATGAAAACTTCAAAACAAAAGCGGACACAGCTGTATTCTTCTTACGCTTAAACCAAGGTAACGAAGTAATGGCTAATGTGAATGCTCGTAAAGCAGTAGATGCTGCATACGACAAGCAAGGTATGGTAGACGTTCTTCTTAACAACGGTTCTATCCCTGCGTACTTCTTAGTACCAAAAGATTTCGTTACAGGTCCTGACGGTTCTGACTACCGTGAAGCTGTAGGTGAATTCGGCGGTTACGATCCTGAAAAAGCTGCAGAACACTGGGCTAAAGCGAAAGAAGAGTTAGGTAAAGATTCTATTGAATTAGAACTTCTAAACTATGACTCTGACAGCTCTAAGAAAATCGGTGAGTTCTTAAAAGAACAACTTGAGCAAAACTTAGAAGGCTTAACTGTCAGCATTAAAGCTCAACCGTTCAAGCAAAAGCTTGAACTAGAATCTAAAGGTCAATATGACTTCTCATTCGCTGGTTGGGGTCCTGACTATCCAGATCCGATGACATTCGTTGACATGTTTGTTACTGATGGTGCTCATAACCAAATGGGTTACTCTAATCCTGAATATGACAAGTTAATCGAACAATCTAAAGGTGAACTTCTTGGTGATCAGGAAGCTCGCTGGCAGGCAATGGTTGACGCTGAAAAGATCCTTTTTGAAGATCAAGCGATCAGCCCAATGTACCAACGTGGAACTGCTTTCCTAGAGCGTCCATATGTAAAAGGTCTGTTACGTCACTCATTTGGTGCTGATGCATCATACAAATGGACTTACATTGAGTAATTTTCAGCTCAATTAACAAACCTTCTGAGGAGAGTGTATGCGCAAGCATACGCTCTCCTTTTCCAGTGAATGTCGAAAATTATCAAAAAAGTAAAAATACATTGAAATCATGTCGATTATCGATATAATTAAAGATGTATAAAAAATAGACAAATAAAGGGGGGCTAAAGAATGGTCAGATATACAATTCAACGTATCGTCTATATGATCATCACTTTGCTTATCATTGCAACCGCCACTTTCTTTCTGATGAAGCTCCTACCTGGATCTCCACTACAAAACACAGAAAGGCTGACTCCGGAACAACAACAAATCATCCTGGATAAATACGGTCTGAACGACCCACTGCCTGAACAATATGTAAACTACATGGTTGGACTGGCAAAAGGTGATTTAGGGTTGTCCTTCCAATACGACAATCGTCCTGTCACTCAAATTGTTGGAGATCGTATTGGTCCTTCCGCACTTCTTGGATTCCAAGCTATGGTATTAGGTACTTTCTTAGGGCTACTTATTGGAATTATTGCAGCAATCAAACATAACTCCTGGATTGACTATGGTTCTACATTCCTTGCTGTAATAGGAATATCCATTCCGTCGTTCGTATTTGCAGGACTTCTGCAATATTATGTAGGGGTTAAACTTGGATGGCTGCCGGTGGCATTATGGGGAGAATACAAACACACGATTCTTCCGACTCTAGCGTTAACTGTATTCGTCGTAGCGACCATTGCCCGTTTCATGAGAACGGAAATGCTTGAAATATTGAACTCCGATTATATCTTGCTTGCAAAAGCAAAAGGTATTTCCAAAACGGCAACGGTTATCAAGCATGCTGTTAGAAACGCTTTGATTCCAATTGTAACCATCTTAGGACCAATGACTGTCGGTGTCATGACCGGATCACTAGTCGTTGAACGGATTTTCGCTGTTCCTGGTTTAGGGGAGCAATTCGTATTATCAATCAATACAAATGATTATACCGTTATCATGGGTATTACCCTTTTCTTCAGTGCTTTATTCATTGGAGTCATTTTCCTGGTAGATATCCTGTACGGAATCATTGATCCGCGTATTCGCTTAGCTGGAGGGAAGAAATAATGGAAACAAACAAAAAGAAGTTAGATCAACTTAGTCCAGACCTCTTCCAACCTCAAAAGGCTAGGGAAGACGAGTCAGAGAAGATCTCACGTCCAAGCCTGAATTTCTGGCAGGACTCGTGGATTCGTTTACGTAAGAACAAAGGGGCCATTGCCGGTATCGTCATCACGGCAATCATCATTTTCTTCGCTGCTTTTGGCCCAATGATGAATGACTATAAGTTTAGTGATCAAAATATTCGACATGCAAAGCTGCCTCCGAAAATTGAAGCGCTTTCAGGAATCAGCTGGCTGCCATTTGACGGAAAAGATGCAGATGGATTCGATGTATATGAAGCAAGACAAGTGAAAGAAAATTACTGGTTTGGAACAGACGATTTAGGTCGAGACTTGTGGACTCGTACATGGAACGGTACACGAATCTCATTATATATCGGTATCTTAGCAGCCATCATCGATTTTCTAATCGGAATTTCTTATGGTGGGATTTCAGCTTACTACGGTGGTAAAGTCGATGATGTCATGCAACGTATCATTGAGATACTGGTGGGGATACCTAACTTAATCGTCGTTATCCTCTTTATATTGATATTTGAGCCAGGAATATTCTCCATTACCATGGCCATGGTTATAACCGGTTGGACCGGTATGGCGCGTATCGTCCGTGGACAGGTACTCCAATTGAAGAATCAGGAATTCGTACTTGCTTCACGCACACTAGGCGCAAGCAGCAACCGTTTGATCTTCAAACACCTACTTCCGAACGTAATGGGACCTGTTATCATTACTACAATGTTCACAGTTCCAGCGGCGATTTACACAGAAGCATTCTTAAGCTTTATCGGATTGGGGATCGCTCCACCAAGAGCATCTCTAGGTTCATTGGTTAATGATGGGTACAAATCGATCCAGTCATTTCCACATATGATGTTAGTTCCATCCGCTGTCATTTCATTGGTCATTTTAAGCTTCAACTTAATGGCTGATGGTCTGCGTGATGCACTAGATCCGAAAATGCGTAAGTAATGAAGGGAGATTAAGAAAATGTCAAAAATTTTAGAAGTAAAAGATCTACACGTCTCCTTCAATACGCATGGAGGAGAGGTTCAGGCTGTCCGCGGTGTAGATTTTCATTTAGATAAAGGTGAAACATTGGCAATCGTAGGGGAATCCGGATCTGGTAAGTCGGTGACTACGAAAGCGATCATGAGGTTAATTCCGAACCCTCCTGGCTTTATCAAAGGAGGAGAGATGCTATTCGAAGGCAAAGATTTAGTGAAATTGCCTGAAAAGGATATGCAAAAAATCCGTGGGAAAGATATTTCTATGATTTTCCAAGATCCGATGACATCTTTAAACCCAACAATGACCATTGGGAAGCAGATCATGGAACCTTTGATAAAACATCAGAACATGAGTAAAAACGACGCGAAAAAGCGTGCAATCGAGTTGCTTAAACTTGTAGGATTGCCAAGTCCGGAAACTCGATTCAAGCAATACCCTCACCAATTCTCAGGTGGTCAGCGTCAGCGTGTCGTCATTGCGATAGCTCTGGCTTGTAATCCTAAAATCCTCATCGCTGATGAGCCAACGACAGCATTGGATGTTACAATCCAGGCACAGATCCTTGAACTGATGAAGGACCTGCAAAATAAAATAGATACATCGATTATTTTCATCACCCATGACCTGGGGGTTGTTGCCAATGTGGCAGATCGTGTCGCCGTCATGTATGGTGGTCAAATCGTAGAAACAGGCACAGTGGATGAAATCTTCTATGATCCGCGTCACCCTTACACGTGGGGACTGATCGGCTCCATGCCTACTACAGAGACGGAAGGGGAACAGGAATTGATTGCCATCCCTGGAACTCCACCGGACCTATTGAATCCGCCTAAAGGAGATGCATTTGCCCTCCGGAGTGAATATGCCCTGAAAGTGGATTTTGAACAAGAGCCGCCTTATTATCAGGTTTCTGACACACATTATGTGAAGTCATGGTTGCTGCATCCGAGTGCTCCAAAAGTTGAGCCGCCTGAAATCGTTAAATTAAGACAAAGACAAATGCCTTCTAATTATAAAGAGCCGGTACTTGTTGAGGGGGTTCGTTCATAATGGCAGAGAAGTTATTGGAAATTAAGAATTTAAAACAGTACTTTAATCCCGGGAAACCGAACATGGTTAAAGCGGTGGATGACATCAGCTTTGATATTTATAAAGGGGAAACCCTTGGACTGGTTGGGGAATCAGGCTGTGGAAAATCAACCACTGGCCGTACAATCATTCGACTGTACAATGCCACTGACGGTCAAGTGCTCTTTAATGGAGAAGACGTGCATGGGAAGAAATCACGTACTCAATTAAAGAAATTTAACCGAAAAATGCAAATGATCTTTCAGGATCCGTATGCAAGCTTGAATCCACGTATGAAGGTAGCGGACATCATCGCTGAAGGAATTGACATTCATGGGTTGGCTTCGAATAAAGAGGAACGGTTGAAAAGAGTTCACGATTTATTAGAGACTGTCGGTTTGAACAAAGAACATGCAGGACGCTATCCTCATGAGTTCTCCGGCGGTCAAAGACAGCGTATCGGGATTGCCCGTGCCCTTGCCGTTGACCCGGACTTCATCATTGCCGATGAACCAATTTCGGCTCTAGATGTTTCCATCCAGGCACAGGTGGTAAATCTGATGCAAGAATTACAAAAAGAAAAAGGCTTGACGTACTTGTTTATCGCACACGATCTTTCAATGGTGAAATACATCAGCGATCGTATCGGTGTTATGTACTTTGGTAAATTAGTCGAATTGGCACCAAGTGATGCTCTGTATAAAAACCCATTGCACCCTTATACCCAATCGCTTCTTTCAGCGATTCCGTTACCGGATCCTGAGTATGAGCGCACACGTAGAAGAAAAGAATATAATCCTGCTGTCCATAATTATACAGAGGATGATAATCTTGACATGCGTGAAGTCGCACCTGGGCACTTTGTATATTGTTCAGAAAAAGAGTTTGCCCAATACAAAGCACAATACAAAGGCGAATAAGCGCTTAAGCTCCCCTTGTCAAGGGGAGCTTTTTTAATTGAAGGGCCTGTTCTCATTCTTTTTTAACAAGAAAATCATATTATAGAATGAACAATAATCATTTCCCCAGGAATTTCGACAGATTAAGTATTATATCCCTTTTCTTTCAAGTTATTTCCTTGTTAGAATAGAACTGGGTTACATATTTTACTAGAAAGCTTATTTAATAGAGGAGAGGTTAATGTTGAAATGGAGTAAGGTAGCGACATCCTTATGTTTAGTCACAATGTGTGTATTGCCATTCCAGTCGGCCGGTGCTGAAGGTGAGGTATCATCCTCAGTCCATGAGAAAAGAAGTCTTTCTTTAACTGAAAAGGAAATGAAAAATCCGGCTCCAAGGTTTGCGTTTGATTCAGGATTCAAGTTTGAATATCCAGATGCGGTTAGAGGGGTTTATGTGACGGGTCACTCAGCAGGTGGAGCAAGATTTGACCGCTTGACGAAACTTATGGATGATACGGATTTAAATGCCATGGTTATCGATATTAAGGATGATCACGGCTACGTGACATATGAACCGGAAAAATCTTCTCCTTATGCAAAAGTAGGGAAGCCATATATAAAGGATCCGATTGCAGTATTGAAGAAACTGGAAGAAAAACAGATTTATCCAATCGCAAGGATTGTCGTATTTAAAGATACCGTGTTGGCAAATGAAAAGCCTGAACTTTCCTTTAAAGATGGGGGGCAGGTCTGGAAAAACGGTAGAGGCGAATCTTTTGTGAATCCATTCGTAAAAGAAGTGTGGGATTACAATGTCGGGATTGCCATCGAAGCTGCCAAGATGGGATTCCAGGAAATACAGTTTGATTATGTGCGTTTCCCAGAAGGGTTTGAAAAACGTGATGATGAGCTTGAGTATGACGGAGGAGACTATGCCAGTCAGGATTCAGATAATGTTCAAAAGCGCGTTCAGGCAGTTACGGACTTTGTAGAGTATGCACATGAAAAACTTGATCCCTATGGAGTCAAAGTTTCCGTGGACATCTTCGGTTATACCGCTACTCTTCCTGAAGCGCCCGGTATCGGACAGAACTTTTCGAAGATCTCTGAAAATGTCGACGTGATTTCATCCATGATTTATCCAAGTCACTGGACGCCGTACTTTGGAATTGCCAAACCCGATTTACAGCCATATGAATTGGTAACAGAATACGCGAAACTTGAGAAATCCAAGCTGGCAGAATTAGATAACCCTCCAATTTCAAGGCCATGGCTCCAGGATTTCACTGCTTCCTGGCTGGGAAGCGGAAATTATAAAGCATATGGAAAAGCGGAAGTAGAAGCCCAGATCAAAGCTTTAAATGATCAGGGCATCAAAGAATTCCTGCTATGGAACGCAGGGAATACGTATACAGAAGGTGTAGATTACACACCTTGATGAAAAAGCCTGACTAAGCTCGCCCGGTCAGGCTTTTTGATTTGAAAATATACATAAAAATTGGTATGATAAAAGTACTGGTAAGATTAACCGCTTTCAACCACACTACCCTCATTTCAGGTTGTTTTAAGCCTGTATTTCCGTAATACTATCCCACGGGAAAGACTAACATCTAACATAAACATTTTTTTTCAGAGAAAAATAATCGTATCCCGTTAGTCAATGACATTCAAAAACGTTTAAAGGAGTAGATCCATGCATTGGTATGAAAAATTAAATCAATATTTTCCTGTAGAGGAAATGAAATCAAAAGAACATCTTGAGTCACTTTTAAAAGAAAGAAGCGATATTTATCATAAAGATGAAGGACAACATCATGTGCTTATGTATGCGGAACTTGATGATTTCATCTTCATTGATTATCTTTTCGTCTCAAAGGATGCGCGGGGACAGGGACTGGGTCATAAGCTATTAGAAAAGCTAAAGAAAAAAAACAAAGCCATCATTTTAGAAGTGGAGCCGGTTGATTATGACGACACTGATACGGAAAAACGTTTGAAGTTTTACAAGCGAGAAGGCTTTGAACATGCAGTGAGCATCGGTTATGCCCGCCGCTCCCTTGCTACAAATGAGATCAATAAAATGGAAATACTCTACTGGGCCCCCAATCAGGAAACGGAAGATTTGATCTTCGACTCTATGAAAAAGACCTATGAACTGATCCATACGTACAATGATAAAAAGTTCTATGGTGCTTCGTACCAGCCAGTTGACGAAGTCCTGAAGAAAGATGAAGACCGTGATGGGGATGTACTGAAAGATCTCTAAACAAAATAACCTTATTGCATATTCGCAATAAGGTTTTCTAAATGAAAAAATCCCTTAACATGTTTAGCCCGGTAAAAAAGGGGTATACCTATTATAGAAATGGAGTATAAACCTTCTGTAAAACCTATGTATAGGAAATTTGACAAATTAGTTAAAAGTATGTTCAATGGACAATAATTCATGTATAATACATAATAGAGATTTCTTATTTAAACTAATTTTAAATAAATGCCATTGTTTAAATAAAATACTCTATATAAAAATTCTTAAGGGAGTGTGAATGATTCGTGGTTACATTATTCACTTCACCTAGTTGTACATCTTGTCGCAAGGCAAAAGCTTGGTTAGAAGAGCATGAGATTCCATATACAGAACGTAACGTGTTTTCTGAACCATTAAGCATTGATGAAATAAAAGAAATCCTTCGAATGACAGAGGATGGAACAGATGAAATCATTTCGACGCGTTCCAAGACTTTTCAAAAGCTTAATGTGGATTTAGAAACATTGCCACTTCAAGAATTATTTGAGCTTATCCAGAAAAATCCTGGTCTTTTAAGACGTCCGATCATTTTAGATGAAAAGCGGCTGCAGGTTGGTTACAATGAAGACGAGATTAGACGCTTCCTTCCTAGAAAGGTTCGGACATTCCAACTTCTAGAGGCTCAAAGGATGGTAAACTAAAGTACCTTACATTCTCATCATATTTTGAACGATGGAGAATATATAAGTAAAAGGGGCTGACCCTTTAAGGAACGTTGCGTATCCTTTCGGGTCAACCCCTTTTATATTATAGCGAGTATTATGACTTGAATTTTCAGCAAATATTCGCTAAAATGTCAAAAACACCTAATGGGAATAGTGAAGAAAAAATGGGTGTTAGTTTAATTCCATTTTCAGTGGTTATATCATAAAATAGAAGTACAAGGTACAAACTAACCTAAATGTATCTTCTATCTTCACCAGCAATAGAGCGATCAAGCTCAAGAGGGTGTAGTCCCTTCACTAACATCATGCAAGAAGGGAGAGGTGTAAATTGGAAATCGAACGCATTAACGAAAATACAGTTAAATTCTATATTTCTTATGGTGATATCGAAGATCGCGGGTTTGACCGTGAAGAGATTTGGTATAATCGTGAAAGAAGTGAGGAACTCTTTTGGGATATGATGGATGAAGTCCATCAGGAAGAAGATTTCGGAATAGAAGGACCCCTATGGATTCAGGTTCAGGCATTAGATAAAGGACTGGAAGTACTTGTTACAAGAGCTCAGGTCTCTAAAGACGGTCAGCGTTTCGAATTGCCGATTCCAGAGGATAAACTAAAGGAACTTCCTGTAGATGAACGCATTGAGGATCTACTTGATCAACATTTTCAGATCAAACAGGACCAAGACGGTGAATCAGAAGTCGCCCTTGATTTTACGTTAAAATTCAATGATTTTGAAGATGCCATTTCTCTATCCCATCGGATGAAAGACATGCCTGTGGATCATTTAGAGACAAAGCTGCTAGCATTCGAGGATAAATATTTCATTTATGTGAAGTTTTCAGAAGAGCACTTCTCGGAGGAAGACATCGACAACATGCTAAGCGTATTACTTGAATATGCGGATGAGTCACGAATGACCGTTCATCGCCTTGAAGAGTATGGAAAAGTGGTCATGAATGGGGACGTGTTTAACACAATAAGTGGACACTTCTCGTAACGATCATACCGGTTTCATTTAGAAATCGGTATTTTTTTATTTCACGACGATCATTAAGACAGTGGAAGGTGTTAAAAGTATGAAAAATACGGTAAGAATTCTCCTGTTCATTGCTGTTTTGGTGTTAAGTTATATTTTCTACTTCGATCAATACCTTTCTGGTATGGTGAAGTATATCAGTTTAATCTTTACACTTTCTGTTATTGTCATAGGGTTCCTCATTTTCTTTGAGAATCGTCATCCAACCCAGACGTTGACGTGGTTAGTCGTACTAGGAGCCTTTCCGTTTCTTGGTTTTATCTTTTATTTATTATTTGGGCGTAACTTTCGCAAAGAGAAAATGTATAAGAAGAAGTACATATTGGACAAGGAAACCTATAATAAATTTGAACCTGGGCCGAAGGAAATGAACGCGGAAATGTTTGGCTTATTTCAGGAAAAGCATTTTCAGCTTGCTCAGAGAATCGGGAACAGCGCCATATCCTTTTCCAGTGAAACTAAACTGTTAACTAACGGTGAAGAGACATTTGGTGAAATCCTGAACTGGTTAAAAACTGCGAAGCATCACATTCATATGGAATATTATATCGTCCGGCACGATGAAATCGGAAATCAGATAAAGGATATTCTGATCGAACGGGCCAAAGACGGTGTGAAGATTCGCTTCCTGTATGATGCGGTAGGGGCCTGGCAATTATCAAAGGATTATATTGCAGAATTAAAAGATGCCGGGGTTGAAGTCGTACCCTTTGGTCCAGTGAAAATTCCTGTTCTCAATAATAAGTTTAATTTCCGTAATCACCGCAAAATCATCGTTATAGATGGCAGTATCGGATTTGTAGGCGGACTTAATATAGGAGATGAGTATTTAGGGAAAAATCCCCAATTTGGATTCTGGCGTGACACCCACTTGTTTGTCAGGGGCGAAGCAGTTCGGACGTTACAGCTTATCTTTCTTCAGGACTGGTATTATATGACGAATGACGATTTCCTGACTCCTGGTTATTTAAGTCCTGACCCTCTTGAAAATGCAAATGATGGAGGGGTTCAAATGATTGCAGGAGGGCCTGATAATGAGTTGAGCGTATTAAAAAATATCTTCTTTTCCATGATCACTTCTGCCAGGAAAAGTGTGTGGGTGGCCTCACCTTATTTTATACCCGATGAAGATATCTTCTCAGCTCTCAAAATTGCTGCTTTAAGTGGAGTGGATGTGAGGCTGCTCGTTCCCCATAAGCCTGATAAACGCATTGTTTTCCACGCATCAAGGTCTTACTTCCCAGATCTTCTTGAATCAGGAGCACGTATCTTTGAATATCAAAAAGGCTTTATGCACAGCAAAATCGTCATTGTGGATGAAGAGATGGCTTCCATCGGTACCTCAAATATGGATATGAGGAGCTTTCATTTAAACTTTGAAGTGAATGCCTTTCTCTATAAAACTGAAAGCACCAATTCGCTTGTTAAAGAATATTTACGTGATTTAGAGGATGCTGCAGAACTGGACCTGCAAGAGTTTCAGAAGAGGCATCTTGGTTATCGCATATTAGAATCCACTTCAAGATTAATGTCACCTCTATTATAAAAAGGATGAGGTTGTGACATGTCCAAATGAAATTGATCATATGCAACATTAAGTTACCTCGAATTAGAAATCCGGACGATCAATGGATGTTGAATGATCGTTCGGTTTTCTCTATGTTTGGAACATTTTTTGTCCCAAGGTTTTTTTATGCAGGAATTTTCCTTTTTTTATCGAATGTGTGTTGAAGGAGGTGTTCTATGTTAACAGCTTTATATAAAAACAAAGTGTTCTCCACCATTCATTACACACGGGATGATTTGACTGTGTACAGAAGAGATTCCTTCCAATGTCCTCATTGTTCTGGAGATGTAAAGCTTAAGATTGGATTACGAAATGTACCACATTTTGCTCATCTTCCACAATCTCAATGCATGATTGGGAAGCATCATGAGTCACCCCGGCATCTGCTTGGCAAGAAAATGCTTTATGAAAGGCTAAAAGGCCGTTATCCAATTGTGGAGGTGGAACATTATATAAAACAAATTCAGCAAATAGCGGATGTGTTCATACGCACGGAAGCGGAGGATATTGCCATTGAGATACAGTGTTCCTCTATTCCCCTAGCTGACATGCTATCCCGCAATCAAGGATACAAAAGTCAAAGCATCACTCCTTATTGGTTACTCACCCAAGAGGTTAAAATCAACCAAAATGGGCTAGTGTATTTACCTCCCTTTCAGCAAGTATTTATTCGTTATTCACCCCATTTACACTATTTTCTTCTTCTTTTTTCTCCCGAAAATAGATCCTTTACGTTATATACCCATCTCATTCCCGTATCTTCATCAACTTTTATTAGTGCTTCACCTGTAAAGATTTCCATTGAGGATTTCTCCCTTCCATTCTCTATTTCAGTTTCCACCATTGATCATAGGTATCTGATAAAGAATTGGAGTCAACTCCGATCGAAATGGATTCACAATAAGCTCCATTATCGTAAATCTAAGCATGATGTATTTTTAAAGGAAGTCTATGAAGGTGGAGATACATGTTTATATTTACCTTTGTTTGTCGGCATACCTGTTTTTCCCCATGCTCTTCACTTTAAGAGTCATGCATTGGAGTGGCAATATTATGTGTGGAAGGATTGTATGAAGAAAGAGAAGTATTTTACAATGGATAGTCTTGAGCAGGCGATGTCTAAAAGGCTCGAAAGGGGGCATTTAGAGGTCCGTCCTCTTCCTATGGTAAGCCTGGACGAGGGGACGAGAAGGGCAGTAAATCAATATTTGGTCTTGTTGGAGGCTATGCAGATCATCAGAAAGGCTGGAGGAGGGCGGTTTCAGCTTTCGGTCCCGTGGGTATGCCCTGACACCTTTTCCAGTTTCGAAAAGCACCAGCATGATTTTAATTCTAAATGGAAGCATATATTAAAAAAGGTGTAACAAAGATTGTTTTGTTGCAGGAAAATCTTAGATAAGAGAGAATGTAACTATAAGGAATTTTCTGTGGATTCTAGAATGGAGGATATATATGACAAAAGATACAGCTGTAAAAAGCCTGCCAGGCAGGAATGAGGTAGAGGAAAAGTTAACATGGAGATTGGAAGATATATTCGAAAGTGACGAAGCATGGGAAAAAGAATACAAGGAAATAAAAGAATTGACCGGTAAAGCAGACGAGTTTAAAGGAACACTGGGGGATAGTGCGGAGCATCTATATGAAGCCTTTGCCTTCCAGGATGAAATCATGGAGCGCATGGGCAGGGTTTATACATATTCTCATATGCGTTATGATCAGGATACAACAAATTCACACTATCAGGGGCTTGATGACCGGGCAAAAAGCCTTTATACACAATTAGCGAGTAAATTTGCTTATATGGTTCCTGAAGTTCTTTCTATTGAAGAAAGTAAACTACAAGGATTTCTTAAAGAAAAAGAAGAATTGAAGAAGTACAAACATGCATTGGAAGAAATCAATCTTCAGCGTCCACATGTATTATCTGCCGAGGAAGAAGCCCTACTTGCCCAAGCATCCGAGGTGTTCAGTGCAGCCAGTAATACGTTTGGAATGTTGAATAATGCAGATCTGGAGTTTCCGAGCATCAAGGATGAAAACGGAGAAGAAGTGGATATTACGCACGGCAGATTCATCCGGTTCCTGGAGAGCAGCGATCGCCGGGTGAGGAAAGAAGCGTTTAAAAAAGTTTATGAAACGTACGGGAAATTCGAGAATACATTTGCCTCAACATTAAGTGGAGCGGTAAAAAAAGATAACTTTGTGGCGCATGTAAGAAATTACGATTCAGCAAGACACGCAGCGTTATCCAATAACAATATCCCTGAACAGGTATACGATAACCTTGTGAATACGGTCAATAAAAACCTTCATTTGCTTCAGCGTTATGTGAAGCTTCGTAAAAAGGTACTGGGTTTGGATGAGGTTCATATGTACGACTTATACACCCCTCTGGTGAAGGAAGTCAAAATGGAGATCAGCTATGATGAGGCACAAAACATGATACTTGAGGGCTTAAAGCCTCTAGGTGAAGAATATGCAAGTGTCCTGAAAGAAGGGTTTGATAACCGTTGGGTGGACGTAGTCGAGAACAAAGGTAAGAGGAGCGGGGCATACTCTTCCGGGGCATACGGAACGAATCCTTATATCCTTATGAATTGGCAGGATAATGTGAACAATCTATTTACACTGGCCCATGAATTCGGTCACAGTGTTCACAGCCACTATACACGAAAAGCCCAGCCATACACGTATGGACATTATTCCATCTTTGTGGCGGAAGTGGCCTCTACTTGTAATGAAGCTCTATTAAATGACTACCTTTTGAACACAATAGAGGATGAGAAAAAGCGACTGTATCTCTTAAATCATTACTTAGAAGGGTTCAGGGGGACCGTTTTCCGTCAAACGATGTTTGCGGAGTTTGAACATCTGATTCATAAAAAAGCCCAGGAAGGCGAAGCTCTTACTTCGGAATTCCTGACGAACGAATATTATGAGCTGAATAAGAAATATTTCGGTGAAGACCTTTCAATTGATGAAGAGATAGGCTTGGAGTGGGCGCGTATTCCTCACTTCTATTACAACTACTATGTGTATCAATACGCAACCGGATACTCAGCTGCAACTGCTCTCAGTCAACAGATTTTAGATGAGGGAGAGCCTGCTGTTGAAAGGTATATCGACTTCCTTAAAGCAGGTAGCTCCGATTACCCGATTGAAGTGCTGAAAAAAGCAGGTGTGGATATGACCACCTCCAAGCCGGTAGAAGACGCATGCAAAGTCTTTGAAGAGAAGTTGAATGAAATGGAAGAACTGCTCCAGAAACTTCAATAAATAGAGTGCAAGCACTGTGAAATCTAAAACTCCTCTTAGGGATCAATGTTCCCGAGAGGAGTTATTTATTCTGAAGCTTTCCTTCATTTCGTTGGTTTGAATCCTTTGAAGCGGTTACGGTTGCCCAGGGAGTGGAAGAAAAGCAGAAGTGAAAGGAACAGGATAGGGGATGTTATAAGAACTGGGACCAGGCGCATGAGTCCTAGGATATTGATGAAAAAGCTGATGAAGATTAGCAGCAGGAGGATTCCATATTTTATCTTTAGGGCCATACCATTTCCCTCCGTTGATAAGTTGTCTTATGACCATGTATATGATGAGGAAAAGAGGAACATGAATGGATTTTGACAATATTGTGAAATACCATACAAACAACTTGCCAATACAAGTGGCCGCATGATATATTATCAGTGTGAAGTTGATCACAAGCAAACATATACCCCTTTGTTTGACCGTGAAAAATTTCTCCCATCCCCTTTGTTCGTATTGAAAAGCCGATGTTGGAAACAACATCGGCTTTTCTTGTAACTTGGATCATTTTACTATATTAAAATATCATTAGTGACGTATATATTTCCAAAACGTTCCGTGCTTTGCAGGGAGCTTTTTTACTTTTTGCTGTAATGTCCATTTCTTCATGTGCTTTTCCACTTCTTCTATTGATAAATCATATACAACGGCAATTTCCTTTGAAGCAACGACTCGGTAATATTTCATGAAAACATCCAGTGGCGGCAAGGCTTGCTTCTCGGGCTTCCTGCCGAGCATTTCTTCAATGATATGAACATACACCTCATAAGAATACATTCCCGTAATCTTTAATCCTTCATCCTCAATATTCTCATTAAAGAAGACCAATGTCGGAATCTCTTCCACTTCCATTTCGGATGTAATCTTCACATCACACTGAAATGCCTTTGATGCGGAGGCAGAATTGATATCATTCATGAATTCATTCATATCGAGCTTGGCGGCTTGGGCACAGTCCTTCAGTACCTCGATATTCGAGATGTCCTTCTTCTGAAGGAATAATCGTTCCTGTAAAAATCGTAAAAAACGAATTCCTGAATGCTTTCCTTGCAGCTCGGCGGCTTTAATGGCGAATGAAGCAAGATAAGGTGAATCGATGGGATTTTCGATCCAGAAGCTTCCATCACAAGACATTCCTGAACGACTCGCCGTTTTATCCCATAGTTGGGCTAAATCTTCTTGCTTACGTTTGGTTGCGATATTTAAAGATGCAAGCTGGCCACTCAAAATGTAACGAATGCGAAAGTATTGTCCGTACTCAATATGCAATTTCTTTAAGATTGGTTCCAACGCCCAGCATTCAGGGCAAAGAGGGTCGATAAACATATATATTTCCAGAGGTTTCTTATCCTGTCCACACCCTTTAAGGTGATGCCAGCTATCTGTTCTAGTCAAGATTTTGACCCTTTTCAGATACTATATTCACCATATGGTGAGCCGTTAATGCCAGCCTGTGAAAAAAGTCATCTCTTACTGGACCCTCTAGATTGACTTCATCCATTGCTTCATGCATACAGTTTAACCAAGCCTTTGCCCGATCCTCCGTAATCGGAAATGGCAGATGCCTCGCACGCAGCATAGGGTGACCATGTTCCTCAGTATATAGGGCAGGACCACCTAGGTATTGAGTTAAGAATTGTTTTTGTTTTCGAGCTGTCTCGGTTAAATCATCCGGGAATATCGGTGCCAGCTCTGGATGATTTGCTACTCTATCATAAAAAGCTTCAACAAGCATGGAGAGTTTCTTTTCGCCGATAAGATTATAAGGCATTTGTGGTTTCTCGACCATAAGAATGACTCCTTTTTCCTTAGAATGTATGTTTATTCTAGCAAGCATTAGTTTATATCTCAAACAAATCGCCTCACACCAACAAATGTTTCCTAAATTAGTGTAGCCTTCTTTCCTGTGTCTATCCTGATTCATTGGGAGAAGGGCACGATTTACTCCATTTGTTTTTGTTAATGGAACCGGGACTAAAGGACTGTTAAAGAATGCTTAAAGTTGGTCATGAAATATTCGCCTCCTCATAATCATCATGATCAAAAAAGAAGGCTGACCCTCATTTGGAGGTCAGCCTATTTAGAGTCATTATGCATAATAACGATCGGTTACCTTTTTGACATACGCGGTGGTTTCTTTAAACGGTGGTATGCCGTTGTGTTTATCGACATTTCCAGGACCTGCATTATAGGCTGCCAGAGCCAGGTGAAGGTCTCCGTCGTATCTATCCATCATTTGCTTTAAATATTTCGTTCCGGCGAATACGTTTTCTTCCGGATCAAAGATGTTGTTCACCCCGAGTCCTCTTGCTGTACTGGGCATAAGCTGCATCAATCCTGATGCTCCGGCAGGGCTTACGGCAGCCGGGTTGAAGTTCGATTCCTGTTTAATGACCGCTTGAATCAGCTTTTTTGGAATTCCATACTGATCCGAAGCCCCTGAGATGATTTCATCAATCGTCTGAGGAGCCGTAAAGATCGGTTCTTTCACAGGAGAGATCGCAGGGAGTGGTGCCTGAACAGAGAAGGATTTGTTGGTATCCATCATAGCGCTGACGGCTCCGAGCATTTGGTTTCTATTCAGAACATTTTGGTTCGTGTGGAGTGACTGATTTAAGAGTTGTTGGAATAGATCACTGAACTGGGAAGTGTTTGCTTGAACAGATGATACTGAACCTAAAGTGTTTAAAGCCTGCAACTCCATCATTGTTTTCAATTGCTGCACATTCATGAATATGACTCCTCTTTTTTTGAAAACTTTTATCCCTTTACTATATCGGTCCTTGTCCATTCTGTTTTAATTTTTCAAGGTAGAAACGTTTGATCTTGTTATCCGTTTTACGAAGGGGGATGTTTAATTCCTTGAGTAAGTGAAGGAAGATGGTTTCTCCTCTTTTGCGTTCTTTTACTTCATACTCCAGCTCATAGTCTTCCTTTTGTAAGTAAGAGCTTTTGTCGAAGACAAGCAGTCCGTCCATATAGTCGATTTCAGCCCGGCTCGTAGACAGCGTTCCGAAGTGCTGCAGGGAGGGGATCGGGATTTGGAGTGATATCAGGGCGTCATACACTTCTCCTTCCGGGAATCTCCCTCCTTTCAAAAGCAATTCAGCCTCGTCCTTTGTTATTGTTTGGTTCGTTTCTAAAAGATCATCGTGTAACGGCGTTTTTAACGTTAACGTATACGTACCGGACTTTTCCCTGATCCTTAAAGCCGATTGATTTTCCTTCAAAAGATCGTTTTTTGTATCAAAATAATGGTTGTCCTGAGAGGAAAAATCCTCTTCTTTTATCTGAAAATGTGAGGTCAGCCGGGTAAATTCGTCTCGTGTTACGAGATTCTTGAATTCTATTTCAATTTCCTGTGACATGAGAAGCATCCTTTCCTTCTATACTATCTCTATTATCTCTTTTCCAAAACATAACTTCAATATTTAGATGTAATGGTTGTGTTATGTTAAAATGATACTGATTGTTTAATGGAAGGATGAAGAAATAGCATGAGGAAAATTGTTCAATTTAACCAAACCACATATGAAAACGGTACATTATTCTTACATACGGACCAGTCAGACTACTTGAAGGGTACGACTGCCGCTGGTCAAATCATCGCGGACTCGGATCGGTATGCATTCGTATACTTAGCTGAAAACGCTGATGAATATGTTTACTTATATTTGGAAGAATCCATCTGGTCGGAGTTGAAAACAGCACTGAAAGAAAATTCTGCCGTAATGGCAAAGAGCGAGGATTACTCTCTTGAATTGGTGCGATTCAACGAAGAACTTGATTATCTTGTTAGCAACATAGAAGGAAATGGGAACTATGGCGACGAAATGGTTAAAAAGGTAGAGAGCGTATTTCTGGATAAGTAGTCGTGTGACGTAAAGAGGTGAGGAGAATGAATCACTGGGAACATTTTTTAGCACCCTACAAGCAAGCGGTTGATGAACTAAAAATCAAGCTTAAAGGGATGAGGGGAGAATATGAATTACATAATACTCATTCTCCAATTGAATTTGTGACTGGAAGAGTAAAACCAATTGCGAGTATTCTTGATAAAGCAAATCAAAAAGGCATTAAGTTATCGAATATTGAGAGAGAGATGCAAGATATTGCCGGATTACGAATGATGTGTCAATTCGTGGAGGATATTCATGTCGTAGTGGAGAAGCTTCGTGGGCGAAACGACTTTTCTATTATCGAAGAGAGAGATTATGTGACATCCAAGAAGCCAAGTGGATACCGATCCTATCATGTGGTCATCGAGTATCCAGTTCAGACGATACACGGTGAGAAAAATATTTTGGTGGAAATTCAAATCCGGACTCTTTCTATGAATTTTTGGGCGACGATTGAGCACTCTTTGAATTATAAGTACAGTGGACAAATCCCCGAACAAGTTCGTCTTCGTTTGGCAGGAGCAGCAGAAGCTGCCTTTCGATTGGATGAGGAAATGAGTTTGATCCGCGAAGAAATTCAGGAAGCCCAAGTCATATTTACAAACAAAAAGGAAAAAGATCAGCGGGGGAAAAGCCCTAAAGCAAATCAGTAGGACTTGAAGGGGGTAAATGAATGAAATTTGCGATTACATCAAAAGGTGATTCAAAATCCAATACATTAATGCACAAAATGAGAACCTATCTTCAGGACTTTAATCTACAATATGACGACGACCAACCTGATATCGTCATATCGGTGGGAGGAGATGGTACGCTTCTTTACGCATTCCATCGATACAGATCACGTTTGGATAAGACGGCATTTGTGGGTGTGCATACGGGACATCTCGGCTTCTATGCCGACTGGGTGCCGGAAGAGATTGAAAAGCTCGTGATTGCCATAGCGAAAACACCTTATCAGATCATTGAATACCCGTTGCTCGAGACGATCATCCGCTATCAGCATGGAGGGAAGGAAACCCGCTACTTAGCTTTAAATGAATCCACTGTCAAAAGCGTTGAGGGGACCTTGGTCATGGATGTGGAAATCAGGGGACAGCACTTTGAACGTTTTAGGGGAGATGGGTTGTGCTTATCGACTCCTTCAGGCAGTACGGCATATAACAAGGCACTAGGCGGAGCCATTATTCATCCATCTCTTCCTGCCATTCAATTCGCTGAAATGGCATCCATTAATAATCGGGTATTCCGGACCATCGGATCCCCCCTGATCTTGCCTGCTCATCATACATGTATGCTGAAGCCGGTGAATGGGCCGGATTTCCTCGTCACCATCGATCATCTGTCTCTTCTTCACAAAGATGTGAAAAGCATTCAATACCGGGTTGCTGATGAGAAAATACGTTTTGCCCGATTCCGCCCATTCCCATTTTGGAAGAGGGTGCATGATTCCTTTGTGGCTGATGAATGACCAGAAAGGTTTAAGTCGAAAATGAGAGATTATACACTGAACTGGGTCATACCTGCTTCTTATGATGGGAAGCTCATGAGGGAATTTCTAATGGCTCAGCATATATCCAAGCGCACCCTGACTGCTGTGAAGTTTGATGGGGGGCGTATCACTGTGAATGGTAAAGAAGAGAATGTCCGATACCCCCTGAATAAAGGAGATATCCTTGAGTTAAGGTTCCCTGCAGAAAAAGGGAGTGAATCGTTGGTCCCTGAAAAAGTTCCATTATCCATTCTATACGAGGATAATGACATTCTGGTTGTGGATAAGCCTTCCGGTATGAAATCCATCCCCACCAAAGTAGAACCTACCGGAAGTCTTGCCAATGCCATTGCAGGTTATTATGAAGAAGTCCGTGTTTCATCTGCCGTTCATATCGTAACGAGGTTAGATAAAGATACATCGGGCCTGGTTTTAATAGCCAAACACCGTCACGTGCATCATTTATTCAGTCTCCAGCAGAAAAGTCGGGAGATCCAAAGGATGTATGAAGCGTTTGCAGAAGGTCAGATTGATCCCTTCGCAGGTACGATTGAAGAACCCATCGGTCGAAAAGAAGGAAGCATCATCGAAAGGGAAGTGCGAAGCGAAGGACGTTATGCCTTGACTCATTATAGGGTGGAAAAACAATACCCTGACTTTGCTCATATTGAATTAAAATTGGAAACAGGCAGAACCCATCAAATCAGGGTTCATATGGCCTTCATCGGTCATCCTTTGGCTGGGGATGATTTGTATGGAGGGGGTCTTGAGTTGTTGGAAAGACAGGCCCTTCATTGCAAGAGGCTCGATTTCTTTCATCCGATCAAGAAGCAGTTCATGAGATTGGAGGCCGCAATGCCGAATGACATGAAGTGGCTCCTGGAAAGACAATGAAAAAAGAGATCCTTTTCGGTAAGTTCGAAAAGGATCTCTTTTATTGATGAAAGGACGGAATGATGTCAAACCTTACTCACATTGATACTTCCCTTATGAATGAAAATCACGAAATTTTTCCTCGACCAATGGCATGGTGGATTCGATGCTAACGACTTCAATTTCAGGGTATCTTAATGCAGTCAACTTCCCTCCAAAGACAGCTCCTGTATCAATATTGGCAGTCTTGTTGATGATGCGGGCCTCTTTAACGGGGGTGTGCCCATAGACTATCCAGGCATCACCATGATAGTCTTGTGCCCAATCCTTTCTGACTGGAGTCCCGTCTTCATTTTTCTCACCTGTGATATCTCCATATAAAACGAATGTTTTCACACGGTTACTCTGTTTTCCTATCAGTTCTTCTTTGATACCGGCATGAGCAATAATCAGCTTCCCGTCATCTAATATATGATACAAAGGGGATTGTTCATATAGACTGATGAACATTTGTTTATATCGGTCTCTTTCCTTCATGGGGAGGGCACTTAATTCTGCTACGGTTGTTTCAAGCCCGTGAAGGATTTTTACATTGTTACCGAGGAAGTAGCGATAGAGCTTATTACAATGGTTTCCTGGGACATAATAAAGGCAACCTTTCTGGAAAAGCTTGTAGACGATTGAAATGGTTTTAAGTGAATGGTGACCCCGATCAGTCAAATCGCCAACAACGCCAAGGACCCTTCCTTCAGGGTGGACAGGGAGGCCGGATGTCCACTTATAGCCCAGCCGGGTGGTCAATCCTTCGAACTCTTTATAACAACCATGAATGTCCCCGATGATATCGATTCTCATATAATCCCTGCTTTCCTGTGGCATTTTTCTTTCCTTTTCCCGTTTTTTATGCCATATTAATGATTCAGTCTTTCATACGTGAAGGAAGTTTATTCATATTTTATAAGGCATTTTATTTTATCTTGGTTTGAATAAGCATTTGGCCGTATGTAATTAATACAACGGATTAACTTTTTATACAACTAACAACGGTAATCAATTCATGAGAGACATTCTTCTTAAGATTTGCTAGTATTATTACGACTCTATACAATTCAGATAAGAAGGAGGGTGTATATGATGTCTGAAGTAACCCAAGATCAAGATAAGGATAGAGAGAAGCTTGACAAAGAAATGTATGATGAAGATCTGCTCATCAGAGCCCTCGAAGAAGAAGATCTGGATGTATTTCGTTCTGAATTTGTCCATTTACACTCTTATGACCAAGCTAAGTTTTTCTCTAAAATAGAAGAAGACTTACGAAACCGCCTGTATCATTATCTTTCTCCCGAAGAGATGGCAGAGCTTTTTGAAAGTCTTGATATAGATGAAGAGGATTATCAGGGTATTTTAGCTGAGATGAATCCTACATATGCTGCAGAGATGTTATCCAATATGTATGCCGATGACGCAGTGGATGTATTAAATGAATTGGATAAAGATCAGGTTGTCAGCTATCTGACGATCATGGATGATGAATCAGCCAAGGAGATCAAAGAATTACTCCATTACGAAGAGTACACAGCCGGTAGTATCATGACGACGGAATTCGTGGCCATATCAAAGAATCAGACCGTCCGGTCGGCCATGTATATCTTAAAAAATGAAGCTCCAAACGCTGAAACGATCTATTATATTTATGTAGTGGATGATGAAAAAAAACTGGTCGGGGTTATTTCTTTAAGAGATCTCATCATCAGTCATGACGACGTGATGATCGGAGACATCATGAGTGACCGTGTCATGTCCGTAAGGGTCAGCGAGGATCAGGAAGCTGTTGCAAGACAGATGAAGGATTACGACTTCCTTGCATTACCTGTCGTCGATTTTCAACAACACTTATTAGGAATCATCACAGTTGATGATATTATGGACGTCATGGAAGAAGAGGCATCTGATGACTACTCGAAACTAGCGGGAATCGTCGATTTGGATTCCATCGACCGAAGTCCATTCAATGCAGCAAAAAAGCGACTTCCCTGGTTAATTGCGTTACTCTTTCTGGGGATGTTCACTGCAAGCCTTATCGGAAGGTTTGAGGACACGTTGGATAAAGTGGCGATACTGGCAGTTTTTATTCCTTTAATAGCAGGTATGGCAGGTAACACAGGCACCCAGGCCCTTGCGGTAGCCGTAAGGGGGATTGCAACAGGGGACCTTGAAAAGGAAAATAAAATGTCACTGATCATCCGTGAAGCGGGAACGGGTCTAATAACAGGAACTACATGCGGTGTTGTAGTCAGTATGATTGTATATATCTGGAAAGGTGAATTCTTTCTAGGTATCCTCGTTGGTGTGTCCGTACTCGTTTCATTATTTGTGGCCACACTGGCAGGTACATTAGTACCGCTGTTGATGCACAAACTAAAAGTCGATCCAGCCGTCGCTTCTGGTCCGTTTATTACTACGATAAATGACATCATCAGCATTTTGATTTACTTTGGTTTAGCGACTTTATTCATGAATTACTTAATATAGAGAGAAGAGGGGGAGGTTTAGATGGAACAGCACGCTTCAGTTGCATCTTTGGTCATTGTTATTCTTGTAGCATTTTTGACTCCCATATTGCTGCATAGATTCAAACTCAATTTTATTCCCGTGGTCATCGCTGAAATCATCATGGGACTCATTATCGGGAAGAGTGGATTCAATATTGTTCACCAGGATATGTGGTTAGAAACATTGTCCACACTAGGATTTATTTTTCTTATGTTCTTAAGTGGACTTGAAATTGATTTCACTGCATTTTCAGGTGGGAAAAAGAAAAAAGAAGTGTTACCTAACGGGAAGGAAGAACCGAACCGCCTAAAGGTAGCAACGTTTATCTTTATAGGAATATTCTTTGTTTCACTGGGACTATCCTATCTATTCGTATGGTTCGGACTCATTGATAATGCCTTCTTAATGACCTTAATCATATCAACGATTTCACTTGGTGTTGTCGTTCCTACGCTTAAGGAAGCACATATCATGAAGAGCGCTATCGGACAGATCATCCTCCTTGTGGCGGTCATTGCAGACCTTGTGACGATGATATTGCTTGCAGTATTCGTATCACTTTACGGGGAGGGGCACGGAAACATGTGGCTTCTCCTGATCCTATTCGGTGTTGGAGTACTCCTGTATTTCCTGGCCAAGAGATTGAAGAACAATTCCTTCATCAAGAGCTTATCGACTGGGACCGTGCAAATTGGTACGCGTGCAGTATTCACCTTGATCATCTTACTGGTAGCAGTATCAGAAACCGTTGGGGCTGAAAACATCCTGGGAGCATTCCTTGCAGGTGTATTGGTATCATTATTAGCACCAAATCAGGAAATGGTCCATAAGCTTGATTCCTTTGGATATGGCTTCCTGATCCCGATTTTCTTTGTTATGGTAGGGGTTGAACTGGATCTTGGATCACTTCTCAGCGATAAAAAGATGCTGATGTTGATTCCATTACTTCTTCTGGCATTCCTGGCATCAAAAATCGTTCCCGTATACATGTTAAGGTATTGGTACGATACAAAAACAACGATTGCATCAGCGTTTCTTCTTACATCTACATTGTCGCTGGTCATCGCTGCTGCGAAGATAGCGGAGAGAATGGAAATTATCACAGCGCAAATGAGTGGTACGCTTATATTAGTAGCCGTTATCACGTGCATTATCACACCGATTTTCTTTAAAAAGCTCTTTCCAAGAGAAAGTGCAAAAGAGAAAAAACTCAAGATTACTTTCTTGGGAGCCAATCAGCTCACCATGCCGGTTTCCAGGGAGCTTCATTCATCCCTTTATGAACCGGTTCTGTATCATACAAAACAAGATAAGTCTGATCGCAATATCGCTGATTCTTTGTTTACCATCAATGAAATCGATAATTACGAGTTAGACACACTTGAAGGGAACAAAATATTTGAATCTGATATTATTGTGATCTCGACGGGTGACGAAGAAATCAACGCAACCCTTGCTGTGGCCGCTAAAGAATATGGCGTGAACCGTGTCATTGTAAGAGTTGAAAGTCCTGATCTACATGAGACTCTTCGGGAACAGGGCATTGAGGTATATTCGGTGTTCCTGTCAACGAAAGCCCTACTTCGTGCCCTCATCGAGTCACCGTCTGTCATGAATATCCTAACGAATCAAGAGACATCCCTTTATGAGATTCGTATGCTGAACAGTCATTTTGAAGGCATGACCCTTCGGAAATTTCCGTTTACAGGAGACGTCATCTTTGTGAGGATCTTCAGAGGGAAAGACTCCATTGTGCCGCACGGAGACACAGAACTCCACATGAACGACCGCTTGATCGTCACAGGTTCCAAAGAATATGTAGATGAACTGAAGCGTGAGCTTGAGTTCTGTGAATATTGTTAAACCCAATCAGCTTCCCAGGAATATTTCTTGGGAAGTTTTTATTTTAAGCTGTTTTCTTAAAGAAAGTTGATCACACCGCCAGGTTATCCTGCAGGGGAAATCAATATTTACTTTCTCCTTATGGATTGAGCAGGAGATTCCAAACCGTAACTCTAATTACTAATGTAGAAATGATCAAAGGGAGGCAAAATATGATGTGGGAAACCAAAGTGTTTGAAATCAGAGAAAAGATGAAAGAAAGCTTTTGGGACCTACCCCTCGAGAAGCTGAATGAGAAGCCCTCAGAGGAGGAATGGAGCATTGCGCAAATCGTTCTTCACCTGGCTGGAGCTGAAAAGAGATTTTTGACATTGGCACTTGAATCAGCGGATAACCATTCGAATTCAAGTGAGAATAATCCAGTTGATTTATCTGTATTCGACGATCCATCAAGGAAATTGAAAGCACCCATCGAACCATCATCAGATTTTCAACGAAAAGAAGATTTAGCTCATGCTTTAGAGGAATCCCGCTCATATACGCTAAGATTCTTGGAATTATATACAAAGAAGGGATTGGATAAACGGTCCATGCATCATCATCGATTTGGAGAAATGCCCATTTGGCAAGTACTGGAGCTCCTCGGTAAACATGAACAGCGGCATATCATTCAAATAGAAGAAGTTAAAAGGCGAATCATGTAGGGATTTTTCTTTTCTTTTAACCAGGATTCCTGTAGAATTAGTATCAGGTACTAATAACATGTATAAATTAGGAGGATTACAATGACTCTTTCATTAAAAGGTAAAACCTATGTGGTTATGGGAGTTGCAAATAAACGCAGTATCGCGTGGGGCATTGCCCGCTCTTTACATCAATCGGGAGCGCGTTTGATCTTTACATATGCAGGGGAGCGATTTGAAAAAGGTGTTAGAGATCTGACCAGTACATTAGAAGGTGGAGAGGATTCACTAGTTCTGCCATGTGATGTAACAAGTGATGAGGATATTGAAAAATGCTTTGCGGCCATCAAAGAAGAAGTCGGTGTCATTCACGGACTGGCTCACTGTATAGCATTTGCCAATAAGGAAGAACTCGCAGGGGATTATATGAACACAACGAGAGATGGATTCCTTCTGGCTCATAACATCAGCTCTTATTCATTGACTGCCGTTTCGAAAGTGGCGAAGGATCTTATGACGGAGGGTGGTAGCATCGTTTCCATGACGTACCTCGGCGGAGAAAGAGTCATGCAGAACTATAATGTGATGGGTGTAGCGAAAGCATCACTTGAAGCGAGCGTAAAATATCTTGCAAGTGACCTTGGTAAACACGGTATACGAGTGAACGCCATTTCAGCTGGACCGATTCGTACTCTTTCCGCTAAAGGTGTAGGCGACTTTAACAGCATCCTGAAAGAAATCGAAGAGCGTGCCCCGCTCCGCCGCAATACAACCCAAGAAGAAGTCGGTGATACAGCAGTATTCCTGTTCAGTGATTATTCCAGAGGAATCACAGGTGAGAATTTGCATGTAGACTCCGGTTACCATGTTTTAGGGTAACGTGACATTAATAAAGACCCCGTGCTTACATAGAAGCACGGGGTTTTTTTAATGATTCGTGCAGGCATTTTCAATCGCAGATAAGAAACTCATATGCCCTTTTTGCATACATATAAATGTAGAATGAAAGGAGGGGCATCGTATTGAATAGTCAGAAAAAGCCACTATTGTATATACATCAGCCCAGAATGAATGAAGTGAAAAGCAGCATGCAGGATGTTTTCAGGGGATCTTCAAAGGTTACCCAACCAAAAAAAGAACGAATCATCCCCCAACAAATAGAAACGAAAAGGAGAACGGAGCTTTATGAAGCTGCCCCCTTGGGGTCGTTAAAGCAAGCGGAGTATCATCCCGTCAGAAAAATAGAAAAGGATGCCGTTGATCCCATCAGAAAAAAAGAATCTCTGGGAATTGAGCCCAGTCGGGAAGATAATTCTGCAAGTAAAGAAACGAGGCAACATCAAGGTCAACTAGGGAAGGATCCTTCTTATGACGGATACTTTAAGCCACTAACCCCCTTTAAAGATCTCGATTTGGATGGAAAAATTGAGTATATGGAGCAAAGTATTATGGGCAGGTCCCCTTTTCCATGTGCGTTTCAAACTGATGAAGCAGTCTATCGCGGTGTCTTACTTAAAGCAGATGGAGCGTCCATTGACATTAAGACGTTTCAGGGTGATGAAGTCACTTTAAGTAGGAATTCATTAAAGGCGATTCAAATCATCGGGTTGAAATAAAAGAAGCCAGGCGGAATTTCCGACTGGCTTCTTGTTCTCGTTGCTTATTAGTCACAAATGCCTTCTACTCTTACATCATCGACACATTGGATAGCACAGAAGCAGTCTAAATCAACTGTGATACAATCTCCGGTCAATACGTACATGAAGTTTCTGTTTAACCCCATTAATTCGTCTTCAGAATCAACGTCTTCACCGGTAACATGGACTTTCTTCAACACTTGAAGTGTTGCACAGCAGTCATCAAATACATTCTTCACGCGGAAGTAAGGTGTTTTCCAGCAATAATGTTTAGGGTGTACCTTAAAAAGGTCTCCTTTCTTATTGTAAAGTTTGAAAACACGTGTATTTGGTGCATCTCCTACTGGACTTACTAAAGATCCAAGTGGCTCAAGAAAACAATCATTTTTACAATCAAAACAGTCTTGATCTGCTGCATCTTGAATATCTTTAATAGCTCGAACAGCAAGGCATACACAACCGCGGTCTCTTGCACCTGCAATATCATCTTTCTTGTAATTACCGCAACCCATAAGATTTTCCTCCTTAAATAATATTCGCTACATTAATAACATATTGTAGAGAAGGAAATTGGGTAACGGACAAATGCCCCTTTTGACTAAATTGGGCGGGATATAGTGTATAAAAGGAGTGGGATTATGGATATCTTTGAAATCATCATATTGGGTCTTGCTGTGTTTAGGATGACTCACCTCATCGTATTTGATAAAATCACTGAGTCTTTAAGGTCTCCATTTTTCGATGAAGTCACGGAAATGGGGGAGAATGGTGTGGAAGAAATTTTTCTTGTACCAAAACAAGGAGGATTGAAAGGGTTCATGGGTGAATTATTATCTTGCTATTGGTGCACAGGTATATGGGTTGCATTATTCCTATATGCAGGAAATATTTTTCTTCCCCTGATCTTTGTTCCTATCATCACCGTTTTAGCAGTTGCTGGAATTGCTTCTATCGTAGAGGCAGCTGTCCAAAGTTGGATAAGAGAGTGAATTTTTTTAGGTAATTAGTGGAAACAAGCTTACTGAAAGTCACATATAATGAACGTAAGGGCAATGGTAAAGGAGGACGATTAAGATGAAGAATGCTTCCACTGGTACTAAGAAATCAAGCAACGCTCCTATGAAGAAAAAAGGTTGCGGATGTGGCTCGAAAGTTAAGAAAAGATAGACTGCTCAAATATGGGCAGTCTTTTTTTTTTCATAAAATTTCACTTTAAGAAAAAAATAAAGCATGAGTACAAATAAAAGAGGGATATGTTATGAACAAAAAACGAATCATCGTTCCAATTACATTACTTGTCTTAATAGGCTGTGCTAACAAGGAAGATGGTACCGACAGCAAGATCGCGCTTATGAAGAAAACCGATCCACCTCCCATTGAATTAGTGGATAATCCCGAAACGGACAGCTATGGACATGCCGTCAAACGGGAAATTGCAAAAATGGAAGAGCTTTATGATGTAGCGGTCATCCAAGGAAAGGAAGAAACGCTTGTCGTATATAAAGTGAAACATTTAAAAAGATTTCATATGAAAAAGATCGAAAAAAAGATGGATGATTATCTGGAAAGTAAATATCCGGATGAGGATTTCATTCTATCAAGTGATTACAAGATTTTTCTTGAAACCATCCGTTTAAAGGAAAAGCTGAGAAGGGGTTCGATTTCTAAGAAAGACGCTGAAAAGAAGTTTCAGGATATCGTAGAGCTTCAAAAGGAAAAGACGTAGGAGGAATGACTTGTGGGGAAAGATAAAAAAACACCCGAACAGAGAAAATATGAACAGCTGGAGAAGGAATACGAAACAAAGAGACCCCTTGTTAAAAATGTTTTAAAGGCTTTCTTTGTCGGGGGGACCTTTTGCCTGATCGGTCAGGCCATATCGTATATGTACATTTATTTCTTCCATTTCACGGAGCAGACGGCTGGAAACCCGACAGTTGCCACGATGGTGTTTATTTCAATGCTTCTGACAGGCTTTGGGGTATATGATCATATCGGTCAATTCGCAGGAGCCGGAAGTGCAGTTCCGGTTACAGGATTCGGTAACTCAGTGATTGCAGCAGCGATTGAGCATAAAACAGAGGGGTATGTCCTGGGGGTTGGAGGCAATATATTCAAACTGGCAGGTTCGGTTATCGTTTTTGGAGTGTTTTCCGCTTTTATCGTAGCATTAATCAAAACGATCTTAATTCAATTGGGGGTGATATAATGCTTCAAGGTTCAAGATCATGGGTTTTTCCAGCTAATCCCGCCATTTTGTCGACAGGTGTGGTGGGCGGGCCCTTTGAAAAGAATGGGAACTTAGCTTCCGACTTTGATCAGTTTTATGATGATCTGTGGATGGGGCAAAACACGTATGAAAAAGCCAATCGAACGCTCATTGAAGATGCTGTTCAAATTGCCCTGGATAAAAAATCTCTCCAAAAGAGCGATGTTCAATATTTCTTAACAGGAGATCTTATCAATCAAATCACCCCATCAAGCTTTGCAGCCAGAACAAACGGAATCCCGTACTTAGGATTGTTTGGTGCGTGTTCCACTTCTATGGAAGGGTTGGCATTATCTGCCTTCATCGTGAATTATCAAGGGGCGCAACATGTTGTGACAGGAGCTTCCAGTCATAATGCCGCAACAGAGAAACAATTCCGGTATCCGACTGAGTACGGTGGTCAAAAGCCTCCTACAGCGCAGTGGACAGTAACAGGTGCAGGGTATGCGGTCATCGGGGCAGGCGGTAGCATTACGACGCAGGAACCTAGAGTTACATCTGCAACGATCGGCAAGGTGATGGATATGGGACTGAAAGATCCGTTCAATATGGGTGGAGCCATGGCACCGGCTGCAGCAGATACGATTGCAGGTCATTTTCAAGATCTGGGAAGAGATCCTTCTTACTACGACTTAATCATAACAGGTGACTTGGCTAAGATCGGCAGACAGACAGCTGTTGAAATGCTGAGGGAGAAAGGATTCAACTTCTCTGATCATCAGTTTAAAGACTGTGGAATGCTGATTTACCGCGAAGATCAGCCAGTCCAATCAGGAGCAAGCGGACCAGGCTGTTCAGCTACCGTCTTATATGGACATCTATTAAATGAAATGAGAAAGGGGACGTATAAACGGATCCTGGTTGTGGCTACAGGGGCCCTGTTATCGCCATTGACATTTCAGCAAGGGGAAACAATACCATGTATTGCCCATGCCGTTTCCATTGAATATATATAAGTGAAAGGAGGTAATGATGTGTTAGCTATGTTTTTTTGGTCTTTTACAATAGGCGGAATCATCTGCGTGATTGGTCAATTGCTATTTGATGTTGCTAAATTAACTCCTGCTCATACACTGAGCTTACTGGTTGTGGCTGGAGCTGTTTTTTCAGGATTCGGATTATACGAGCCCCTCATTGATTTTGCCGGTGCCGGGGCGACCATCCCCATAACCAGTTTCGGCAACGCCCTGGTCAATGGTGCCATGCAGGAATCCCAGGAACATGGTCTAGTGGGCGTACTTACCGGTATGTTTGAAGTAACAAGCTCAGGGATCTCCTCCGCCATTATATTTGGTTTTATTGGAGCACTACTTTTTAAACCGAAAGGATAATAGAGGTGAAATTGGATGCCTGAATATTTCGAAGTGGCCCTGCGCAGTATGTTTATACTACTGTCTCTATTCGTCATTACAAAGTTACTTGGTAAAAAACAGCTTTCTAAATTATCCTTTTTTGAATACATTACTGGAATCACCGTGGGGAGCATTGCAGGGACTTTATCGATGGACCTGGGCCTTCCATTAAGCGAGGGCTTGATGAGTATCTTCCTATGGTTTATGTTTCCTCTCCTGTTCTCCTACTTGTCATTGAAAAGCGTGAGATTCAGGCACTTTGCTGAAGGAGAACCAACCGTGTTTATTAGGGATGGAAACATTGATGAGAAGGCATTAAAGAAAGAGCAGTATTCCGTTGATGAACTGCTGGAACAATTGCGAAAGAAAGATGTCTTCCGCGCTGAAGATGTCGAGTTCGCTTCACTGGATACAAACGGCGATCTAAGTGTGCTGCTGAAGAGAGAAAAGCAGCCACTCCTCCGGGAGGATGTGTATTCCATTTCACAGCAGTCTTCACCTCCACAGGCAGTCATTTTAGATGGGGAAATTGATGTAGCAGCTCTTCAAGAAGTCGGATTTCCCATGCCCTGGTTACAAAAAGAGCTCTCGAAAAGGCACTTACAGGTGGAATCCATCTTTCTTGCCCAGCTGGATCGTGAGGGGAACCTTACCTTCGACCTGTACAATTGGACAAACACACAATAAAATTCCCCATAAGCCCATACGGATTACTCTCTCAATACATATGTTATAAGAGACTAATGGTAAAAGAGAGGTGACAGTAAATGCCTTATGGATATGGATATGGTTACGGTGGCTGTGGATATGGATATGGCGGTTATGGATCGACTTTTGTATTAATCGTCGTGCTTTTCATTTTATTAATTATCGTTGGAGCCAGTTTCTGTTAGAAAGGGGTACAAAAGGCAGAATCCTCGTTCAGAGAGATTTTGTCTTTTTGTTTGAGGAACGAGTGAAAAACGTCTGCACGAAAGATGTTCCTCCATTCCCTGCAAATAATCAGCCAATTTTGAAAGAAATCCCTCAACATGAAAAATCCCAATTCATTATCACGCTCCCGGTTTTTTTACATATGATGCTTATAGTTAAAAGGAGGCGTGAGGTAAATGAATAATAACTTTTTTAAGAATTTAGAGAAGAAGACAGGCGTAAACATGAACGAAGTGTTTGAGCTTGCAAACTCATTACAGAATGCGAACTTCAAAGATGAGGCAACGGTCAGAAGCGTCATTAAACGAGTATCTAAAATAGCCAATAAACCTGTAAACAAGGAAATGGAAGATAAAATCGTTCAGTCGATCGTGAATGATGGAAAGCAACTGGATTTTGGAACCATTTCAAATATGTTAAATAAAGGAAAAAAATAAAGTTTCTATAAAAGAAAAGGAGAATGGACATAAAGATGTGTGCCCGCACGTATTTTATGTTAATTCTCCTTTTTTATTATATTCGGGGAGCAGTGGCGGAGACCTTATTCAACCTTGGTCCGGCTCAACTAAGTGCAAATGAGAGATGTTGTCATAAATAGTTTAAAGCTCAAGAGACAATGGGTACTTATAAGTAAGGAGGTAATGATAATGGGTTATATCGCTCCAATTCCCCACCATCAATATAAACAGTATCAGGAACGTGAATTAAAAGTGAATAAACATCCGTTTACCTTCCTCCCGGTCCAACCGGTAAAGCCGCCTAAAAACAAGTCACAGGCACAACAGGGAGAGACAGAAACAACCAAACCTAACACTCGATTGATTAAACCCAATACTTCATATAAGTCCTTCCCTTACACCCCTACCTCATCAAAAGTAATGGCCAAGCTAACAGGAAAAGGCACCTATTTCAACGAATATGTTTAATGGGCTTTCACGTTGAAAAGCTCTGATCGTTTTTATATGTATTCCACACATTTCGGGAGGTCATAACTTGAAGCTAGAAAACCTAAGCGGGCACTGCTATGCATTTACGGGCAGCGTGACGATCGGTTACTGTATGAAGGAAGGGAAGGGGCTGCTCATTGACAGCGGATTGGATGATTCCTCAGTGAAGAAAGTAATCCGTTACCTTGCCAAAGAAAGCCTCCCCCTTCATTATTGTGTCATTACCCATGCCCACGCCGATCATTTTGGAGGAGCTCACTACTTAAAGGAAAAACTGGGAATCCCTCTTTTCGCCCCAAATTTAGAAAAAGCGATCATGGAGAACCCCATCCTTGAACCGATTTATTTATTTAATGGAGCATATCCCCTGAAGGAATTGCGGAATAAGTTTCTTGAAGGACAGGCAGTGGAAATGGATGAAGTAATTTTGACGGGTAAGAACTCCATCGGACCTTTTTCATTTGAAGCAATCGATTTGCCCGGGCATTCGTATGGGCAGGTTGGGCTCCTCATTGACGATGTATTATATGCTGCAGACAGTTATTTTGGCAGGGAGACTTTACGTAAGCATATTATTCCGTTCATTATCGATGCCGAACAAACGCTGGAATCATTAGAAAAGCTCCTTCACATTGGATGTAAAGGAGCGATCCCTGGACACGGGAGATATGAAGAGGGATTTATTGATACTGTCCGGGTTAATATGAATCTTCATAAGGAACACCTGAATTCCCTCTTAGGACTGGTACAAGCTACCCCGGATGGGCAGTCTATAGAAAAAATCACGAAAAGATTTTTGGACGTACATAACGTATCTGTCTCAAACCTTGGGCAATGGCTGCTGTACCGAACATCCGTCACTGCTTACCTGAGCAGCCTGGAACGAAGTGGGCTCCTATCCTTTCAAGTAAGAGAGAACGAACTCATCATTTCCCATCACTAATATCCCTGAACCAACAGGCTTTCTCCTTCTTCCCATTCAGCGTAGAGAACATCTTTGGAGGAGAGGAAGCCCTGTTTTTTTATCTCCATCAATAGCCAATCTTCTTTTTGTTCAACGAGCTTTAAGTTATCGTATAGGATTTCCCCATCTACGATTAATGAAAGAGGGAGAGATGCTGGTTTCGCAGGAATATCTAGATCCTGTCGCTGTATGATTTCATAAATTGACTTTCTGATCACACTCAATGTACCGTCAGATTCTAAAAGAGCATATTCACATTCCCTTACTGAGAAGATTTCCTTTGCCCGAAGGAGGTGCTGCAGTTGATTTAGGTCTAAATGGTTTCGTTTGAGTTCATTAAAGTCAATCTTTCCTTTTTTTATAATCAATGCCGGTGTTCCTTCCATCATATGGCGGAATTTTCTGGATTTCTGTGTGAAAAACTCTGTAAAAAAAATCAAACTTCCCCAAATGAAGATGGCTGAAAGGATGGGAAGTATCGTTGTCTTTCCATCATATAAGGAATTCCCTACAAGTTCCCCCAATATCAAGGCTGAAATAAAATCAAACGCTGAAATTTGTGTAATTTGTGTTTTACCGAGGATTTTTGTGAGTAGTAATAAAGCAAAATATCCAACGATTAATTCGACGGCAATCGACATGTACTCCATCTTGATCCCCCTTCCCATACACTATCCCATTATCGACGAGTTCATAGGGGATTATACTTCTTGAAAGGGCAATCGTTTAACTAAAAAAAGAACCACGTGATGAAGCAGACCTGCTCATCACGTGGTTCTTTTATAGTTCTTTTTTCATTGTTCTGTGAGGGATCCCTGCATCCATAAATTCATCAGAAGTCACTTGATAGCCCAGACCTTCGTAAAAAGGGATGGCATATGTTTGGGCGTTCAACTTTAAATGAGCCAAGGACTGCTTCTTAGCATATTCCTCGATAGCAAGCATGATGTTACGACCTGCGCCTTTTCCTCTGACTGATTCCAGAACACAGATTCTTTCCACTTTCCCTACCCCGTCAATTATACGGAAACGGCCGGCGCCTGCAGGTTGATTTTGATCGTAGAGGACAAAATGAGTGGAATCATTTTCGAATTCATCGATTTCTTCCTCCAGAGGCACCTTTTGTTCTTCAACAAACACGGTTTTCCTAATATTGAAAACATCTTGAATTTGATTTTCTGTTTTGGCGACTTCTACGTTCAATGTTTATTCTTCCTTTCCAAGACGGAAGGTTTCATATACTGTCCATGAACCATTCTCTAATTGGTATAATAGATGGAAGCGGTCGATGGTTTCTTCATGATTGATTCCAAGCATGCCCAGTGATCCGAATATATCCGAATGCTCATCATTTGAAAGCTTCTGGGCGATCGTTATGTGAGGGACGAAAGCGAATTCTGGTTCGTCTCCCATGAAACGATGACTATGCATGTCATCGTGGAGCCCTTGAAGTTCAGGAGTCGGATTCACCTTGAAATAAATGACGTTATTAACAGGTTGAAAGGAGCTTACTTTGTATACTTTAAGGTTGAAAGGATCGTATTTCTTTGAAATAGCCGCTAATTTAGAAGCGATATCTTTGATTTGATCATCATCTGCACTAAAGACATTCTTTAACGTCAAGTGTGGTGGAACCAGCGCATAATGAGGATCATAACGTTTCCTATAAGAGTTTGCGATATCTTGCAGCTTTTTCGATGGGAAAATGACTATACCATAATTCATTTTCATCAATCCTCCTCTATTTAACTATTTTTTTATATGTATAGTATAGCAAATTTTTCAAAAATTTAATATAGGGCGAACAAAAGGGGAAGGGGACAACCACCATCATGTTCATCCGAATGAGGAGTGGGGAGAAACTTGACTTCGCCACTCCCCGTTAATCAATTAAACATGATCTTAAGGGCACGTCGTAAATCAGGCTGCCAATACTTCCATGTATGATCTCCTTGGAATTCTTCATAAAAGGAAGAAAAGCCCCTTTGTTCGAATGTTTCATGAAGCTTTCGGTTGGGCGTTAGGAAGTCCTTTACGCTTCCATCCGTCGTTTTTACCTCTGTCTCTTTCTGGCCGATGACATGGTATATGCTCAATAGGTGAGGCTGAGAGAAGTTTTCAACGGCTTCTAACACTTTCTCGTTGACAAAAGGGGACTGAAGTAGAACTTTCCCAAACGTATTGGGATACTTCAGTGCCGTCATTAATGAAACAGTCGCCCCTAATGAATCTCCAACGAGTGCACGTCCCATTCCCATATGAAATGTCGGATAATGCTCATCAAGATACGGAACCAACTCATGGGCCAAAAAGCGAATGTAAGCATCGTTCTCTTCCCCATGGGGATGGTATTTTCTTCTGCGGTCTTCCACATCTTTGTAAGGAACTCCAACTATGATCGTATTTTCAATTTCTTTTCTTTCGAGAAGTTCATCAGCCAGTCGAGGTATTCTTCCAAGCTGGAAGTAATCCTTCCCATCCTGGGTAATGAGCAGTGAATATTTATAAAGGGGAGAAAAAGTGGCTGGCAGGTATACGAGCATCTTGATCTCTTCACTCAATTCTTTACTATAGAGGTTCAGTTCAGTTACATTTCCTCTTGCGGTTGTCATGACGATAGCCTCCTAAAAATCAGTGTTAACGTTTACAGAACGATTGTATCATAATCTCCTGGATAATTCCCTAAACCGAATCGCAATACGAAAATTCGAAACAATGTTATAATTTTTACTAAGCAAATGCACTGTATGAAAGGGGAATCACTATGAACAAACCAGTACATTCAAGAGACGTCACGAAAGCCGCCTTAAAGAGATTGAAAGATAGAGGTGTAACAATAGAGGATATTGCTGACATTGTCTATGAAATGCAGTACCCATATAATCTTGAGTTGAACATGGATGATTGTGTGGAAAGTGTAAAGAAAGTATTGTTGAAGAGAGAGATCCAGCATGCCATCCTGGTAGGCGTTGAACTGGATATTCTTGCGGAAGAGAAGAAGCTTTCCGAACCGCTTCAATCAATAGTGGAATCGGATGAAGGATTATTTGGAGTGGATGAAACCATTGCATTAGGGGCTGCCCTTGGATATGGAAGCATTGCAGTAACGACATTCGGACATCTTGATAAAAATAAAATCGGAATCATCCGTGAGCTGGATACAAAGAATGGAAAGGGTGTACATACCTTTTTAGACGATATTGTGGCGAGCATTGCGGCAAATGCTTCTTCTAGAATCGCACATAGCCTGCGGGATCGGGAAGAAAATATTTCAGAGGCGGATAAGATGAAGTTTGAAGATGAGGAGTTAATCGGGTAGAGAGTGAGAGATGTATATGCGAGAAGCCGGCGGGGAAATAGTCTTCACCGGCTTCTCTAGGGACGATGAAAATGAAATCGCTTTATACATTCTCTATTCAATTGTGAAAAAATTCTCCTAAGGCCAACGAGCCTAATACCAGAACCACAGCCCATCAATACTGGATGAGTTCAGTTTTTTTATGAAAAACAATAAAAGATTATGTATTTAATTTGACAAGATTATTACGGATTGTGTTACAATTATTTCGGTAAAGTAGAAAATTTAATAGGGGGGAATTAGAATATGAAAAAACGCAGTTTATTTTTAAGCACTGCACTACTTCTAGTTCTATCTGTCATTCTTGCTGCATGTGGCGGCGGATCAGGTGGAGGATCATCTGAGGGTGAAGGCAACAAAGAGGTTGACTTCATTGGAATCGCTACAGGTGGAACAGGGGGTACATATTACCCGTTGGGCGGAACATTCGCTAAGATCATTGAAGATGAAACCGGAATCAAGGCATCTGCTTCAACTTCAGGTGCATCTGCAGAGAACATGGCTTCGATTAAAGACGGAAAAACTGAAATCGCTTTTACACAAACAGATATCGCTTCTTATGCATCTGAAGGAACAGAAATGTTCAGTGACAACAAGGTAGAGAACGCACGTGGTATTGCAACTTTATATCCTGAAACGATTCAAATCGTTACAACGAAGGATTCTGGAATCAAATCTGTAGAAGATTTAAAAGGGAAAGTCGTTTCTGTAGGTGAAGCAGGATCAGGGACATTACTTAATGCAAAGCAGATCCTTGAAATCCATGGAATCACTTTAGAAGATTTACAGGCTCGTAACTTATCTTTTGATGATTCAACGACAGGTATCCAAGATGGAACAATCGATGCGGCATTCATCACTTCAGGTACTCCAACAGGAGCGGTTGAAGGTTTGGCTGCAACAGAGGATATCACGATCGTACCTGTTGAATCCGGTAAAATCAGTGAGCTGATCGAGAAGTATCCTTACTACTCTGAAGATGAAATCCCTGCAGGAACTTACAGCAAAGTCGATGATGCGGTTACAACCGTTGCAGTTCGTGCCATGCTGGTAACCAATGCAGACATTTCTGAAGAGGTCATTTATGATGTAACGAAAGCAATTTTTGAAAATACCGATTCTATCACTCATGCCAAAGGTAAGATCATCAAGGCTGAAGATGGGTTAAAAGGTATGGGGATTGAATTACATCCTGGTGCGAAGAAATACTTCGATGAAAAAGGCGTTTCAATGGAATAGTTCCACACCAGCAGAAGGACGAAAGGATAGGCCGCTTAAAACGGTCTATTCTTTTGTTTTGGAACAGGTTAAATCCCTGTTAAAAAGTATTGAATAGAATGGTGGGAATTCTGGTGAAGAAGGTTTCATTCATAGGATCATTTCTCATTATTCTTGTTTTTGTATCCATCATCTTTATTCCCTTTCAAACGTATCTGGTGATCGAACCAAGAAGTACAGAGGGAGATCCTGTCCTCTTTAGACTGCCTGAAGATCAAACATTTTCGGTTCGATACACTCATTCTATTCATCTATCGGAAGTAGAAGAGTTTTATCGCCAATCTACCAATCAAATTCAACAGACAATGCTGCTTTACGAGGATACAGCAATTGGTATGCCTTCTAATGCAGAAGGAAATGAATCCTTCGAAGTAACAAAAGAAGGGAAATATTTATTATCAAATATGGATAGAATTTTTTCATTCATTGATATCCGAATCGGACAAGTGGTAGCCAATCACAGACTTGTAGTGGAAGGTGAGGCCTATCCTTTAGCTGACTATTTTGATAAAGGCTCAGTCGTTCGGATGCAATTGAAGAAGCAATCACTTTATGATCAGTGGAAAGGAGTGACCGTTGTTGGAAAAAGATAATCATTTCGAATCACTAAGCTCTGAACAACAACAAGAGTTATTAGAAAAGTATGATCCTGAATCATCAACCAGAAAACTGAATCATGGACTTTTTAAATGGGTTATATTCTATGGTCTATTAGCATTTTCTCTATTTCAATTAGTCGCATCGATCTTTCAGTTCATCCCTAGACAATTGTTATTATCCATTCATTTAGGGTTTGCCTTGTCCCTTGTCTTTCTTCTGTTTCCAGCAAGAAAGAAAAATTTACGGAAGAATAAAGTGGCATGGTATGATGTCGGTCTCTCTGTCATCTCGGTAGGAATCGGTGCATACTGGCCGATTATGCAGGATGATATAGTCAGCAGGGTAGGTATCATGACATCGCTTGATTTTTATGTTGGATTTGCAGCGATGATCCTTGTGCTGGAGGCAACACGTCGTGCAGTCGGTTTACCGATCACCATTATTGCCTCTTCTTTTATCCTCTATATGTATTACGGTCGTTTGATGCCTGGATTCCTTGCTCATAGAGGATATGACTGGGACGATATCGTGAAGACGATGTTCTTTACTAGTGAAGGGATTCTTGGAACACCGCTTTATGTTTCAGCAACCTTTATCTTCTTATTCTTATTATTCGGAGCTTTCCTGGTCAAAACAGGAGTAGGTCAATATTTCAATGATTTAGCAGTTGCAATCGCCGGTAAGCGGACAGGCGGTCCTGCCAAGGTTGCGATCTTCTCCAGCGCCCTACAAGGTACGATCAGTGGAAGCTCTGTTGCGAACGTCGTTACATCGGGTTCCTTCACGATTCCAATGATGAAGAAGCTTGGTTATCGAAAAGAGTTTGCAGGCGGAGTAGAAGCGGCAGCCTCTACAGGTGGACAGCTGATGCCGCCGATAATGGGAGCGGCAGCGTTCTTGATGGTTGAATTTATCGGGGGAATCTCTTATTGGGATATCGCAAAGGCTGCTACAATTCCGGCCCTGTTGTATTTTACAGGAATTTGGATCATGACTCACTTTGAAGCCAAACGAATCGGTCTTCGCGGTCTATCAGATGAAGAAATGCCTGACCGCAAAGAAGTCTTAAAGAAAATCTACCTGCTCATGCCGATCCTTACTGTCATCATTTTATTAGTAAGTGGAATGAGTGTTATGCGCGCAGCACTTTGGTCGATTGTCGCCACTATCGTGATCAGCGCGATTAGAAAGGAAACCAGAATTGGCTTTAGAGATGCAGTCGACGCATTAGTGGATGGAGCACGAACGGCCCTTTCTGTAGCCGTAGCAACTGCCGCTGCGGGTATCATTGTCGGAGTTGTAACAAAAACCGGTCTGGGCTTGACTCTTGCAAATGGTCTGGTGGACCTTGCAGCAGATCTGACAAGTTCTAATGAAGGCAAGCTGATCCTGACACTGGTGTTTACAATGATTGCTTCAATCGTGTTGGGGATGGGATCTCCTACAACAGCCAATTACGTCATTACTTCAACGATTGCAGCACCTGCTATCATCCTGTTGGGGGCACCTGAGTTGGCTGCTCATTTATTTGTTTTTTACTTTGGTATCATTGCAGATATCACACCACCAGTGGCTCTTGCCGCCTTTGCAGCAGCCGGTGTTTCAGGGGGAGAGCCGATACGGACAGGGGTCAATTCTGCCAAATTAGCGATTGCTGCCTTTATTATCCCGTATATGTTCGTTCTGTCACCTGAGTTATTGATGATTGATACAACGATCCCAAGATTATTATGGGTAGTCTTTACTGCGATAACAGGTATGATGGCCATAGGAGCCGGTATGATCGGATATTGGTACCGCAGAGTCTATCTGATCGAACGTTTCCTTTGTGTGGCCGCCGGCTTGATGCTGATTTATCCTGAGGGAAGCACTGATATCATCGGATTGGTGTTATTTGCTGTCATGCTCGGCTTACAATTCTTCATCAAAAGAGAAGACAAGACACCAAAGAGTGCAACGGCATAATCCGTTCATAAGAGGATGAACCCTTAAAGGTTCATCCTCTTATTTGTGTGCCCGGCATGTGCACACGCTTTAGGGTTCAAGTCCCGAACGGTGAAGGTCGTTGTAGCCGTTAGCTGAAGGCAAGGGTGTCCAGGGTGACCTGGAATCTGAAGGAAGCTGTAAGCAAATT
>NZ_JAAXCV010000026.1:2500-229201 GCF_012911895.1 Bacillus sp. RO3 | reverse complement strand
TTTGAACTGGGAACCAGTTTAAAGAATTGGAGGTGAGCAAGCGAAAGCGCGGTAGTAAAATGAAAAACTAAGCATACTTGAGAAGTTTGAAGAACGTGTCCAAACTTATGGGGTTGGACCGGATTATTCTCGTCGGGGATTAATTAATTTGAATAGGGATTAATTCGTTCAATTCAGGATTAAATGTGTGGCAGAAAGGATTAATGAGTGATGGAACGTGTCATGTATGCATGAAAACAAGGCTTAAACTGTCCACGAATGATCTTGAGCAGTATCAACAATGATTAATTCCTCTATAAAGACCTACAAAATGAGCGATTGAACGATAAACAGGAAGGAAAACGAAATGAACCTACTTATTAAAGGATTGATGAGAGGCATAATCCTCCTTGCTTTCTTTCTATTCATGTCACTATGGAAGACGTCGCCAGATCATTCAAGCATTTTCTATCATTATGGCCTGATCGCGTTTTTCTTAGGTTGTGCCAGCGTAGTATATGAAATCAAACAATGGAGTTTTAGTAAACAGATCATTGTTCATTATCTGGTCATGCTGATCACGGTTTTTCCAACCTTACTTCTGAGCGGGTTTCATCCACTACATACTTTTGGTGATGTCGTAAAGGTATTTTTTCAGTTTAATAAGGTTGGAATCATTCTATTTTTGGTGACCTATTTCATTTTCAAAATAAAGACTAAGTTTCATTACAGCTATTCAAAATGAAGCTCAGTGGCATCTGCTGAAAATCGGGGCAGCTTACTAATCTTCCTTCACCGGAACAACCAAATAAAAGAAGGTGCCTTCTTCATTATGGTTAAACGTTTCAGGATAGTATTCAAAGCAATAGGAGAGGTCCACACGATCCCTGAGTGACGATTCTTTCTGTAAAAAGTCAACTACCGATACAATCTCACGGTCTTTGACACGAAAGAGAATCTCGAAAAATAAGTATTGCCCTTTCGGAATGATGATTCTATCGAAGTCGCCCGTCTCACCGAATTGTGTTACTTCACATGCTGCATAGTATTCATAGTTGAGATCACGATCCCGGTCAAGTATTCTCTTCATATAACCGATCGCTTCTTCCTTGGGAACGAGATCGCTTACGTGGCTTTGAAAGAATTGTTCAGAAAACGTCGTCCAGAAAAATGGCAGGCCAGCTTCTCCTAAATGTTGAATGGATACCTCTCCGGGATATTTGAGTCCAACAAAATATCGATCCTCTTTACATTCAGTCAGTGTGTATTTCATAGTGAAAGGCATTCTCCTTAAAAAGAGTGAATTTTCGTTACATTATATCACTTTCACCAAAACAGGGCGAAAGGAACTTCAAGACAAGTAAGAAGTTTGTTTATTCGTTTATAGCGATTACAGATGAATAGCTTTTGAGGTTAGGTGGTGACGTTTGATGAAGGTAAGGGTGTTATGTTTATTATTAGGGGCATTATTTTTAGCGGCATGTACAGGCGGTGATGAGAATCTAAAGGATGGAGATAAACACATAACCGATGAAGTGGAAACGGTCATTTCTGATTACATTATTCAAAAAAACGCCACGTCATACTTTGCTACTGATAAGCAATTTGAAGTCCATAAAATATATGGGACCAGTGAGGAAGACGGTGTCCTGAGTGTCTATATGTGGTCTTATTACGGCGGTTTTAATCAATCAGATGGAATAGACATACAAGCGGGACATTCATTACCTGCCGTCATCCGATTAAGTAAAATAGAAGAATCATATACTGTTATTGAGTACATAGAACCCCAGGATGGTTCGATGTATCAGTCTTCATTAGAAAAAATGTTTCCACGCAAATACTTGAAATTCGCTCAACAAGACAGTGGACATATAGATGACTTACAAAAAGAGATGGCGGATAAAGTGAAAAAATGGTTAGAAGAACAGGAGTAATGATGAATTTCGAAAGGTGAACTGGTGGTGGATCGACGTCGGGTGAAAGGGCTAAGTGAGGTACAAGTAAGGATGAATTTTTGGACATGGTTCGCAATGTCCGTTGCATTGGTTGGTGGCATAGCGGCTGCAAATTCAAGTAAGAAAAAGGCAGAGAAAAAACATCTTGTTGCACTTGGTTGGTTTATCGTTGCCGTGATGTTATTTTTTGTCTGGTGGTTTGGACACCTCAGTATAAAAGCATAAAATAATAGAGTAAATACAACATAGTCAGGAGCAAAAAACATGTCAGAAATATGGATTGAAGATAAACGAATTTCAAAAGAACTTTTAGATGAATCAGGGCATCATGTAAGACTCCATGGAGAACTGGACAAGGCCTATTATGTGAATGCTCATGGGGAAGATTACATAGAGGAAAATAAAAACTTCCTATTGACGTTTTTCATCCACCAAAACAAGTATCCTTTATTTGTCACCTTTGTGGTCTATGATGAACAAGATGAGGAATACATAACGTTCTTGAATCAGAATAACATTGAATTCTCCCTGCATTACCTGGAAGAAAAAAGAAGCTACTATGATTTATTGGGCAGGCACCGTTATCATCCGCCCTGCTTTACTGCAAAGATTCACGATCCGGATAAATTGGCTCTTTTACTTAATGAAACATACTGGCTGCCATCTCAAAATGAGTTTTATGCCATTTCCTATTCCGACAATCTCGTGTTTGAATTAGGGGAAGTCATAGAGTGGGGGAGAAAAAGGAAACGGTCCATCCCCACATTCAACATTGATGCAGAAACAACCTTTATCACGATCTTTCACGATGGGGCTGGGTTCTTTATATTTTCTAACGAAGACAAATTTGTTCCCCTCGAGAAGTTTATTTCGAACTTACCCAAGGGGACCGTAATCACTCAGATAAACGATCAAATGGTGGACGATGAGAAGATTGATGGTGATTAAGGAGGCTTTTTCGAGACTGGGTAAGACTCTTTCTTATCGAGTATTGGGCAAAAATGCTGCAACAATAAAAAGCAAGCATTACCATCTTGTGTCTTTAAACAATCGTTCCAAAAGCTCCTCCGTCGTCAACACCGTAGCAAACTCATTATCCAGCGCAGCAAGTGACATAGTATGCACCGTTTCTGAATCGATATAACGGCCTTTATAATCCATATCGAATGCGGCAGTTGCATCTGATACAAGATACGTTTGATATCCCAGATTTCCGCTCATCCTGGTCGTTGTAGAGATGCAATGGGGAGTAGTCAAGCCTGTTATCACTACTTCTGTAATCCCCCTATCATCTAAGTGTTTTTTTAGTGAGGTGCCTATAAAAGCGCTGTTAACCTCTTTCGTCATTACGGTTTCTGCCTCGAGAGGTTTGACTATTTCTTTGATGCATGACCCTTCATGGTCAGGGTGGAAACCGGATTGGGGATCCTTAGAAAGATGTTTAATGAAAATGACTTCTGAATCCCTGTGTCTCCATTCATTAAGTAGTAGTTTCATATTTTCCTCTGCATCAGGGTTATTTCTCTTCCCCCATTTAGGATGATGAAACGTCTCTTGTACATCTATAATAAGCAGTGCCTTTTTCATTGTCTGCCTCCATTCCTTACCGGACATGCTGCAGCGTGCTTCGGCCTTCTTACCAGTTCGCCGTGACAATTAGGGCATATATGAGCCATTTCATCAGCACATCTGGAGCAAAACGTACATTCGTGCACACAGATGAATGCCTCATCCTGCAGTTTCTGCTCACACCTTTCACATCTTGATTTCATTTTCAATCCCATAAACAAACCCCTCTCTATTCGACTTACCATCATCTTAAGGAAAAGAAGCTTCTATTTATATACTATTTTTTAGGAATTATTACTGTTATTCTTAAGGAGTTAAGGAAATGATTGGGTTTCACAATAAGATTGAAGGTGGAGAATCGTGGATACTATAAACCTTCAAATACTAGATCTATTACAAGTGAATGCCAGAATATCCATGACGGAGTTGGGCAAACAAATATCCCTTTCAGTCCCTGCCGTTACAGAGAGGGTAAGGAAGCTGGAAGAGCAGGGAGTGATTGAAGGATATAGAGCCATCATTAACCCTGAAAAAGTCCATAAACCTGTCAAAGCATTCATATTAATCAAAACCCATCGCTGCAAAGCCTTCAGAGAATTTTGTAAAGAAAATCCCCACGTTGTAGAATGTCACAGATTGACTGGTGAATACAGTTACATCGTGAAGGTAGTAACCGAAAATAATGTGCTGTTAGAAGAGTTTATCGATTCCTCTATGGAGTACGGGGAGCCCTAACGATGATGAACCTTTCTTCACCTGTGAGTGGGAAGATTATTTAGGAGGATTTGTTATTTAGTTTAGGGGGTTGGTCAGTGGTCTTTTTATTTGTACGATTATTTAATCACTAATCGCAAATCGGATAAACCCTGTATTACCTAAAAAGAAGATGAATGCTCAACCTTTAAGAAAGAAGGATTAACCCTTCTTTTGTAGAAGTTATTGGACTAGCGGAAATGAATGTTCATTTTAGGTGTTTTGGAGGTGATTAGAGTTGAAGAATCCTATTGTGGGGTTACTGTTTCTATTAGTGAGTTCAATCATATACGGTTCTGCACTGATTTCAGCGTCAGTCTATTCACGTGTGCTGGCAAGTGATGGTGGTCCGGGATGGGATACAAGGTATGGAATCTTTGGAACTGCCTTAGTAGAGGTAGGAACAGTTCCTATTATACTGGCGATTTCCTTTGGCATAATAGGTGTAACAATCATCGTTTTATCAGTGAAAGAAAGAAGTGATGTAGCTAAATGTGTCAATCAACAATGACATTTAAACCAATATTGTTCTTCCTTAATAGAAAAGCAATCTTCTAATAAACTTTAAAGAAGTTTTTTCTATCATGTTTGTATCGAAACGATTTAGAAACATGCTCAGAAAGTTGATTGGAGCGGAAGGATACTCGACTCCTGCGGGAGTAGCTGGACAGGTGAGACCCCACAGGGCAACGCCCGAGGAGGCTCACCGCCAGCCCCGCGGAAAGCGAGCATCCTGGAGCGGAAATCAACTTCTACAGTCTTCTTTAGGGTAGCAACAATGTTTATGAAAAGAGCCTTTTGATAAACATAAGCAGACGAATACTGGCACTTCTCATTATTCTTTTTTCAGTCTACGGTCTAGTTTTTAATCGAAGCGAGCTATTTCCATTTTTACAATTGTTTTTCGGGATGCTGATGTTCGTTCTTTGTATTGAATCTATCATGGTTGATGAAAAAAGAACCTGGGGAATCGTGTTGATGGGCTGTTCTATACTATCTTTTGTTACTTTTTTCAAAAGTTCATTATTCAGTTGACGAGAATAATAGAATAGCGAACCTTTAACTACAATAAGTGAAAAAGAAAATGAGCTACTACATGTTGAAGAAGGCTGGTGAAGTCACATGAACGGTTATAAAGCAATCCTGTTTGATCTGGATGACACCTTGATTGACAGGGACAAAGCAGTAGAAAACCTGTTTTTCATTTTGGTAGAGAAGTGTTATGAGGAGGTTTCCCATTCTAAGAAAACCGAAATGCTGAAAAGGTTCAAAGAACACGATAGAAAAAGCTATGGCTATAGTGATAAAACGAACGTGCTGGACTCATTTTTTGATGATTTTCCACCATCCCATCGACTGCCCTCTGATTCCATTCAGGACTTTTGGAATCATCACTTTCCTCAATGTTTTTCCGTAAACAAACTAATGATTGCTGTCCTTAATGAAATAAAGAGTCAGGTTAAAGTGGGTATCATCACAAACGGCACGACGGAGAGACAAACAGCGAAAATCAAGAACACTCATTTATATCGCTGTTTCGAGACAATCATTATTTCTGAAGATGTGGGACTCACAAAGCCTGACAAACGCATATTTGAATTAGCTTTAAACGAGCTTAATGTGAAACCGGAAGAGACATTGTTTGTGGGAGATGACCTGGAAAAGGATATGGAAGGCTGCCAAAATGCCAATATAAAAGGCATATGGTTCAATCCACATAGGATCAGGAATGGTACCGGCATAAAACCATATGCTGAAATTCATTCATTTGATCGTTTACTAGAGTATGTTACATAATCCTAGGTTGATCATGAGAATGAACATGAAAAGAATGGGAGGAGCGAAACATGGCTGCACCTTTATCACTATTAGGTGATGTGTTTAGTGCCTTTGCCACTGCATTTATGGGAAAAAGAAAATAGAGATGAGAGATGAATGAAGACCGAACAAAAGGGGAATGAACAATGAAATTTACACTCAGAAAAAGGACAACGGACGATATAAACGAATTCATGACTTGGACGTATGAAGGAATCTATTCATTTTACGATAATAACATCCAGCAGGAAAAGATCGACGGCTTGAAGGAAAGCATCCATGATGAAAGAGCCTTTTCCGTGACGGATGAGAAAGGGCATCTCGTTGGCAATTGCGAATTCTTTGATGTAGAAGAAGATGGGGAGAAAATAGTGGCCGTCGGGGTACAAATGAGTCCATCCTTGACAGGAAAAGGGCATGGCTCGGCATTTGTCCATGACATTGTGGAACAAGGCAGGGACCGTCTGGGATTTACCCGACTGGGCCTCGCAGTAGTCGACTTTAATGAACGGGCTATCAGAACGTATGAAAAAGAAGGTTTCATACGAAAAGGGGAATTCCAGAACGACATAAGAGGCACGGCATACAGCTTTATCATCATGGAGAAAGACTGGGCATAGAGGGGGGAGACAGAGTTGAGAGTGAAGCAAAGTGAGTATCCTGTTCGTGATCTCTCCTATACCATAAGATCGGCAGAGGAGAAGGATGCGGAAGCATTGTCCAATGTAAGGGTGCAAATCGATGGGGAAACGGAAAACCTGGATAGGGAAAAAGGGGAAGCGTTCATAGACGAGGAAGGTTTTAAAGCCATCATTCAAGAGGATCTTGAGAGGGAGAACCGTTTGTTCTTAGTAGCGGAAAGCGATAATAGGATCATTGGATACTCAAGATGTGAAGGAACGAACCTAAAAAGGACTTCCCACAGAGTCGAATTCGGGGTAGGAGTTCTGAAGGAATTCTGGGGATACGGGATTGGAACGAACCTGTTAAAAGAGTCGATTCAATGGGCGGATTCCCATGATATAAGAAAGATGACGTTGAGCGTTCTTGAAACCAATGAAAAAGCCATTCATCTCTACCGGGAACATGGCTTTGAAATAGAAGGGACCCTGAGAGAAGATAAATGGCTGTCAGACGGAGTTTACTATGATACTTACTTGATGGCAAGGTTTCGTCCTAATCTTGAAAAATAGCTTTCATTAGCATACCGGGGTCTCAAAAGCAGACCCCGCTCCTCCAGATCTCTTTAAGGAGAAAAACCAATCCCCATACTCCGCATCGCTTCTTTCGCTTGGAATAAAAATGCCTCTGCCTGCTCCTGCCACTCAATGATGGTTTGAATGACGCGTTTGAATTCCGGGGCTGCATTTTCTTCCATTACCATTAAGCCGGCACGCACTTGTTGATCCTGGTTTTCCGCATTGAGGATGCATGTGGCGAGTGTTGTGACAATGGTTTGTTGCTGCTCCCCATTGACCAGTCTCATAGCAGATCCCACGGCGGTTACCCGGTGGTAGGAAGCCGGTACTAAATGACTGTGCATTTCATTATTTCCCTTTAAATTTTGCGTTTGTGGGATATGGAACAGCTCGCTGCTTATACTGCATACCATTTCTTCTGCACGTAAGCTTTGCTGCAATAGAGTCAACACGGGTTCCCAGCCGTTCCCCCTGTAATGGTACGGATACATTCAGATCATCTCCTTACACCTGGTAGTAGGAAAGTTTTCTCTCCTTCCATAGGTATGACGGAATAGGTTCATTCATGTATAAGGGAACCTTTCTTCGAGGATTTCATCAGGACAACAAACGAAAATCCACTTTCATCATACGATAAAAAGCGTGAAGGACTTAATGAAGGAAGGATGAGAAAGAATCATGTATTATGGCCACCCTTTTCATACAAGGGGTTATAACCCTCATACAGACTTGAAATATGAGACGTTGAATGCTGTGAAACCATTTGTGGAGTATGGATTAAAGGAAGCAAAGTATACATCCTATTCCCATGCCCTTACAGAGGTAGCTGCCATCGCCTATCTGCTGGGGAAAGGATATGACCCGCATACGGCCTATCACACCGTTGAATCATGGGAAAAGAATGAAACATTTTATTGAACCTACCGGGGCTGCCTCCTTATTCAGGAGGGGCCCCTTTTTCATCCCGCCTGAGCACAATGAATCAGCGGCTTATTTTTGTTTCATCGATTTGTAAAAATACGTAAGGAAAAAGGTCGAATTTTGTTAACATGATCAACATCAATCTGTATCTGTCCCTACATACCCACTCAACATCCCTTTTCTAAAATACAGTGGAATTCATATTTTCGAGAGGAGATGGAGGAAGTGAACAAATCATTCTTATTAGGTACAGGGATTGCCTTGTCATTCCTATTGAGCCCATTCAGTCAGGCGTCTGCAGAAGAGACGAGGGAGGGAGAAAGAAAGCAAGTGGAAAATGTCGCGCACCGGGGAGCAACGGGATATGCACCTGAAAATACGATCGCCGGCTTCGATCTCGCCGTGGATATGAAAGCCGATTATATCGAAATCGATGTGCAGCGAAGCGAAGATGGTGAATTGGTGGTCATACATGATACCACGGTTGACCGCACAACCGATGGAACCGGGAGAGTCGGAGATCTGACCCTTGTAGAACTTAAGAGCCTTGATGCCGGCAGCTGGAAAGGCGAAGAGTTTGCAGGGGAGCGTATTCCTACATTCCATGAGGTTCTCGAACGTTATCATGGAAAAGTTGGCATTCTAATCGAATTGAAAGCGCCGGAGCAGTATCCTGGCATGGAAGAACAGGTGGCCGATGCATTAAAAGAACGTCATCTTGATCGACCTCAAAATGGAAAGATCATTGTTCAATCGTTTAACGTTTTGTCGATGAAGAAAATGGATCAGCTGCTTCCTGAGGTGCCAATCGGCGTATTGATCTCCAACTCTGCCCTGACGACAGAGGAAGCGATTAAGCAGTTCTCCTCCTTTGCGGACTGGTTTAATCCGAGCTATAAATTGGTGATGGAAGAATTGGTGGACCGCGTTCACTCCCATGATATGAAAATAGGATCATGGACCGTTCGAAATCAAGAAACGGCAGACTTTCTATTCGACATGAAGGTGGATGCCATCATTACGGATTATCCGGATTATGTAGACCCTAGAAACTAAGATTTCGCAACGACTGTTGGTTGGGAATCGATTTTACGCTTTCTCCACTTAATCTTGACTACTTCCGAGGAAAGCCAGTTAACGTAAATAGCAAGCGAACTAACTATACAAATAGCAAAGACAAAAAGCTTTGGATATTCCAGGCTTTTTGTCTTTGAATGTGATGTTCTTATTAAATTGAAGACCCCTTTAAGAGTGTATTTAATCCCCTTTTATATCTGTGTTTGAGCCGTTTCTTTCTTTCAACATCTCTAACTCAATTTGTTTCTCTTTCAAATCCATTTCTCTTACCTTCTGCTTATGATTTAAATAATTCTTATGAGCATAATAAGCTAGAGAAAATGCAATGATTAACGGTAACCAGAGCCATTCCAACATGATTCCCCCTCACGTTCGTTAATTAACACTATCCTATCGCTTAGATTGGATTGTTATTACCCGCTTATTTTTAAGTAGTCGAATAGTTCTTATTAAGAAATTTTACCACATACATCCTTGATTCTTCTTTGAAAAGTAGAAAATCGCATTTCAACTAACATGGAAACAAGCACCCTTTCCAGGAAGATGACATGATTCATTGTCCAGTGGTTATTCGGGGTGCTATTTGCTGTGTAGCTTTATTGTATTGATCTTATAAAAGGTTGGGAAATCAACCAAAACAACCATTAACAATGCTAAAAGATATGCTCGTTCGGGTTTCTCTACGGAAACGGAAATACTTATCGTAGGTGAGGGATGAATTTTTTATTATATTCAATAAAAATATAGCAAATATAAATAAAAATTTATTGTAAAACAATAAATCATATGATAAATTCTAATTATAAGATTAAGTGAGGTGCTGTGTATGAAACGGGAAACGCTCTTCTTGAAAATCGCTCTTTTCCTTATTGGAGCCCCCATTGCGGCTTTATGTGTGATCGGATTGCCCCTCCTCGCCATGGATGCAGGGGAAAATGGATGGGAGTATCGGTATGTAGTCTATGGAATTCTGATCGTGATGGTTCTTTCCGCTGTACCGTTCTTCATGGCATTGTTCCAGGCGTTTAAGCTCTTAACATATATAGACAGAAATAACGCGTTCTCGGACTACTCCGTCAAAGCGTTAAAAACGATCAAAAAATGTGCCGTCTTCATCAGTCTATTCTATGTAGCCGCCATGCCCCTCTTTTATATGCTGGCGGAAGTGGATGACGCACCTGGGGTCATCCTGATCGGAATGGTCTTCATTTTCGGTGCAGCGGTGATTGCCGTGTTTGCAGCAGTCCTTGAGAAGCTGTTGAACAATGCCATCGAGATAAAATCTGAACATGATTTAACGGTCTGAGGTGAAAGTATGGCGATGATAATCAATATTGACGTGATGCTTGCGAAACGGAAAATGAGCGTGACGGAACTATCCGAACGGGTCGGGATCACTATGGCGAATCTGTCGATCTTAAAGAACGGCAAGGCCAAGGCGGTCCGATTATCCACATTGGAAGCGATATGCAAGGCCCTCGACTGTCAGCCGGGGGATCTGCTTGAGTACCAACCGGATGAAGAGACAGAGGAATCCTGAAGTGGCCGTACCCATGAGGGCTGTCAAGCAACTCCTCCGTTTCGGATGGGAGCAGGCTCTGTCCTGCCTTTTTCCCGTTGTCATCTTTGCCTCTTTGGCGCTAACGCAGCTCATCTCCCTGCCCTTCCTACCCCGATATGATTGGCTTCTCCTCATCTGCCTCTTGATGCAGTGGGGTATGCTGCGCTCGGGACTGGAAACCAGGGATGAACTAAAGGTGATTACCCTGTTTCATGGGATCGGCCTTGCCCTTGAGCTGTTCAAGGTCCATATGGGCTCCTGGTCGTATCCCGGCGAGGGGTATTCCAAACTGTTGGGAGTCCCGTTATACAGCGGCTTTATGTATGCAAGTGTGGCGAGTTACCTTTGTCAGGCATGGAGAAGGTTAAAGGTCCAACTCATTCAGTGGCCCTCTTTCAGGGTTGTCGTCCCCCTGGCAGCGGCGATTTACTTGAATTTCTTCACCCACCATTTCTGGATCGATATACGATGGTGGCTGGCAGCCCTTGTCCTGGTCGTCTTCTGGAAATCCGGTGTCCATTATGTGGTAGGAGGGTCCCGATACTATATGCCGCTCTCCCTTTCCTTTGTCCTCATCGGCTTTTTCATCTGGATTGCCGAGAATATCGCCACGTATTTTGGTGCCTGGGAGTACCCGAATCAGACCGATGCCTGGAGCCTCGTTCATCTTGGGAAGGTAAGCTCATGGCTGCTGCTTGTGATTGTGAGCTTTTTAATCGTGGCGACGTTGAAGCAGGTGAAGGGGAAAAGTTCCGATGCAGTTGGCTCTGGTCATTCTTTAACCTGAAGTCCTTTCAATGGTTCGCTCGTTAAGAGAGGAAACGGAAACGTCATATGTTAGCTCATTTCCATTGTGATCATAAGTAGTGGAGCCATCTATCCCCGATAAGTCCCGTCACGAGTTGAAAGTGGATGAAGCGGAACAGCAAGGACATGTAAATCGGTAATTAGTAATATTCATTCAAAAAGCTGGGGATCGAGAGGCGATCACCAGCTTTTTTATCTTTTCACGGAAACACATATATCCTTTCTCATTAAAGGATATATCAACCGATTCCTCGAATAGAAATAGAAAGGATGGAGGGATGCGTGTGAATGGGAAGATTATCGTGGAAAATGTAACGAAAACGTTCAAAAAGGGAAACGTACAGGCGGTCAAGGGGGGTTCCTTCGAAGTCGAAGAGGGAGAGTTCTTCGCTTTCTTAGGTCCAAATGGGGCAGGAAAGTCGACAACGGTGCAGATTCTGACGACCTTGATCAATGCTACTTCCGGTAAAGTGGAAGTGGCGGGGCATGATGTCATAAAGGACCCGGAGAACGTCCGCCGGCATATCGGCGTCGCCCTTCAGGAAACCGGAGTCGATCCTGATTTGACTGGCCGTGAAATGGTGGAGCTTCAGGCGTACATATTCGGGTTCAGTAAAGAGGAAGGTAGGAAGCGGGCAGGGGAACTTCTTACTATCGTGGATTTGACTGAAGCTGCGGAACGCCGGATCGGCGGGTATTCCGGGGGAATGAGAAGAAGGCTGGATCTCGCCCTTACCCTTGTCAACGAACCGAATATTCTCTTCCTGGATGAACCGACGACGGGGCTTGATCCTTCCAGCCGCGCATCGATTTGGAAGGAACTGAGGAGGCTGAATCAAGAAAACGGGACGACGATTTTTCTTACGACGCAATATTTGGAGGAGGCGGATTCTCTTGCTGACCGCATCGGCATTATCAATAAAGGGGAAATCGTGGCCATGGGATCTCCAAGGGAGCTGAAATCACAAATCGGTCATGATCTCATCACCTTGACCTTGAAGGACCGTGAACGGATCGACCACAGCGTCGGGCTGATCCGGACAGAGATGGACGATGTTGATGTCATCCAACAGCAAGACAAGATCCTACTATATGTTGAAGAAGGAACCAGGCAGCTTTTAGAGGTGGTCCGGATGCTTGATGCAGAGAAAATCGGGATCATAGACATCCAGCTTTCTTCACCTACCCTGGATGATATATTTCTGAAATTGACCAGGGAGACTGGAGAAGGGGTGAAGAGCCGTGGGGAATAGTGTACTGAAAGACACGTGGCTCATGACGGTCCGGAATGTGAAGACTACGATCCGGAACCCGTTTTCATTCATTCCCAACCTCATCATTTCCGCCTTCTTCCTTCTTGTGTATGAAGGGGGACTGAGCGGGATATCCCAGCTGCCTACATTCGAAGGTGCCGATTATCTGGCGTTCATCCTGCCTGTCTCGATTGTGTCGGCTGCCATCGGCGGGGCTGGTGGAGCCGGTCAAAGCATTGTGAAGGATATTGAAAACGGCTTTTTCTCCAGGCTTCTTCTCACACCCGCATCAAGGCTTGCCATCGTCCTTGGCCCAATCATCGCAGGGATGCTGCAGCTCCTTGTCCAGACCCTGTTGATCATCGGTATGGCCTTTTTGCTCGGATTACATGTGAAGACCGGATTTGCCGGTATCCTGTTTGTCCTTCTCATTGCCATCGGCTGGGGACTCGCATTCGCTGGATATTCCGTCGGGATTGCCCTAAGGACACGGAATGCCCAGGCTGCCCAGGCAGGGACGTTCATCTTCTTCCCGCTCATCTTCTTAAGCACGACGTTCGTTCCCTACGAATTGATCGAAGCCCAGTGGCTGAAGATTGCCGCCACCATCAACCCTACCACCTACGTGTTCGAGAGCATGCGTACCGCTCTTATTGACGGCTGGGTCTTCTGGGATTTGATGCAGGGTGTCATAGCGATCATCATTGTCAGCGCCATCACCATTACTTTTGCCGCCGTTTCGGCTAAAGGGGCGGTCTCACGGAAATAAGCTGAAGTGCAGGACCTTTTCCTTGGGTGGAAAGGGTTTTTTGTGCGATTATAAAGGGGATAGAAAAAGTCTTTAGAGTGTGCTTTTTAGCTGGAATAGAGTTGTTGAGAAGCCTGTGGGTCAAAATGAGGACGTAAATTGCAGGGTAGGAATCACTTCCCTTGGAAATTAATCCGGATTCGAGTGTATTCAATCCCGTATTCGGATGATTGATCCTCTCAGGAAAAAATCGATCCTGTTGAGAATGAATGAATCTTTTTTCACCATAATTCATCCTCCGTGTCGAAATTTCTTTTAAATAGACACCCCCGCACCAGGCAAGTCTATATTTGCAGATAAAAAATCCCTATTGACACATTCAACTGTAAATATTATTATTACAGTGTACCCGGAAAACATCGAGTATATTTTTTACTATCTAAACTGTACTTTTTTTTATTACAATTTATTTAATACTAGAAGGAGTGTTGAAACAAATGGTCAATCTATTTCTGACACCAAGCTGTGGTTCATGCCGAAAAGCAAAAGCATGGCTCGAGGAGCATTCCATTGAATATATCGAACGAAACATGAACACGGAGCCGTTGACACCTGACGAAATCAAGTCGATTCTCCGCCTGACGGAAAATGGGACGGAAGACATCATCTCCACCCAGTCCAAAGCGTTCCAGGCATTGGACGTGGATATTGAAGCGCTGCCTCTGAAGGATCTTTACGCTCTCATCAGGGAGAATCCGCAAATGCTGAAAAGACCGATCATCATGGATGAAAAGAGGTTGCAGGTCGGATATAATGATGAAGAAATCCGCAGCTTCCTTCCACGCAAGATTCGCAACGTGTCGTTCCATGAGCTTCAGAAGCTCGCCAATTAACGGCATCCTTGACAGTATAAACTGTAAAAGATACCATTACAGTCATAAAGGAGGAAGGCAATGAATAGTGATTTTACGTTAGCGATTCACAGTTTAACCTACCTTGCACTGAAGATGGACCGCATGTCCACAAGCGATGCTATCTCAGAAAGTGCCGGGGTTCATCCGGTCCGCATCCGGAAAGTCTTGAGCTTGTTGAAGAAACAGGGATTCATTACTTCCAAAGAAGGAACAGGCGGAGGATTCATCTTTGCCCGTGAACTGAGTGAGATCAATCTTTGGGATATTTATAAAATCACCTCTGAAGGTGCCCTGCAGCCGAAATGCACGGACTCCAACGAACAATGTGTCGTCGGGGCCAATATGAAAAGAGTTCTATTTCACATTTTCCTCGGTGCAGAAGAACAACTGGGGGATTATTTAAAGGACTATACCATCAAAGATATAGTCGATCTGATCAATCAAGAGAAATAACGGAAGGCCAGAAGAAGGTGCTTTCCTTTGATTTAAATGTAATGAAAAGCATTACAGTTTACAAAATAATGTTAGAAGGTGAAAAGGATCATGTCAAACCAGGAATCGATCTTAAAAACGGGAGATTGGATCAAGGGGACATCACACTCGGGTGAACTCGTCATCGGGTATATCGAGAACCTTGACATCCAAGGCCGGACCATCAAAGCAAAAGTCGTCACAAGTGACAATAAAGCCATTGAAGGCAAGACCATCCCCTTACTTGGCAAGCAGGTGAAAAAAATACCGTCCACCATTATCAAGAACAAAGAACAAATCCATTTCCTCATCGACCTGGCGCTGTCAACGGGAGATGAAGAATGGTTCTTTGAACTCACCTCTAAGTTGAACTCCATGAGGGAGCTGGCAGAAGGTGTGGATGAGATATCCTGATTAGGTTTGGAAAAGCTGAAGAAGCACATTCTTCAGCTTTTTTATTGCTCTGATAAAGACGGATGTTCATGATTTCTCATCAAAGGACTATTTAGGCAGGAAAACAGTTATATGGAAGGGGTCTTCATGTTATCCGTTTCTTCTTCGTCAAGACTGTGAATCCTTTGATTCAACACCCTCCGAAAGGTCGGAAAGTCCCCTTTTAGAAAAGATAGCCCCTTTTTCCTGAATTTTCTTTTTTAGGGAAAAGTTAATTGACAGAAAATGAAAAACTCCCTAGCATAGAAGAGGTAAATCGAAACTGTTACGTTTTACATGCAGGAGAGTATTTTTTTTGCGTTGTAAATCGTAATCATTACGAATTTTACATTCAGGAAATAAGCTTTACACGCACCACACAGTGGCTGCTGACGAAGCGGTGGAAAAAAGGAGGAAAGGGATCAACATGATGCAGGAAATCGAATTTGTCAAATTCAATCCGACTGAGAACATGACGGTTCTAGTAAAGACCAGACACCGGGTGGACGATTACCACCAGATTGCCTCAAGGCTTATGGCATATGACAGTCTCCATGCAGAACAGGTCGGCTTCATGGAAGAGGCAGAGGACGGAGCTGCAGATGCGGCCCTGGTGATGGCCGGGGGAGAGTTCTGCGGGAATGCCTGCATGTCGTTGGCGGCTTTCATTGCTTCTCAAAGGTCTATGCCACATGGTGATTCATCAACGATCCTGATGCAAGTCTCGGGAACGGATGAGCTGGTCTCTTGTGAGGTGGAAAATGAAATGGGGGTATATCGGTGCACAATGACCATTCCTGTTCCCACACTGATCCAGAAACAGATGTGGGTGGTGGATGGAGAAGTCCTGGCCGTCACCATGATCCATTACCAGGAGGCAGTTCACGCAGTACTGGAAGCGGGACCGATGGATCCTATACTGAGACGGTCCGCCGAAGCACTGGCAAGGACAATCCGGTCATCCTATGAGGGGAAATTGGTCGGGGTGCTCCTGTATGATGCCGGGACAAGTGAACTGTCCCCCCTCATTCATGTGCCTGAGCTGGGGAGCATGGTGTGGGAAAGGGGATGCGGGTCGGGAACCGGGTCACTGGGTGCCTATCTGGCATGGAAGCAGGATCGCTCTATGTCAGCACGAGTCAAACAGCCTGGAGGTGAGATGCATGTCAGCGCCGAGTGGGATGAAGGGTCCATTACGTCCGTCCGGATTGAAGGGACTGTCGGGATCGTGGCAGAAGGCAAAGCTTTCATAATGATGAACGAGGAGGAGGTAGCAGGATGATTGAGAACAGGACGTTGGAAGATGATCTGCGCATGTATTTGAAGCGATTTGCGAAGGCCATGGAAGGGAGTGGCTTAATGGAAGAGGATGCTTTCGCTTTAGAGGAGTTAATTGATGAGTATTCCGCATTCATACTCAATGAAGAATACATAAAGAGGTGGAAACTGCTGATGGATTCCACGCCAGAGGATGTCTTACACCTTGTGGATGGGGTAAGGAAGCTGTCGGCCCTTTCGGTTGCAAAGATGGAGAAGCATCGCGCCATGAAGCTTTTGAGTGGGGAAGAAGAGGCAGCAGATTATTTTCAAAACATTGAATCCTGCATTGAAAAGGAGTTCGGACAGTTTCAGGTGACGCAGAAGTCGACTGTCCTTCTGGTTGGATCCGGCTCATTCCCCATGACGCCCCTCCTGATTGCAGGGCGTACAGGAGCGAAGGTCATCGGAATCGACATCGACCCGGAAGCCATCACTCTTGGTCGTCAAGTGGTGGACCGGTTGGGCAGGGATCTTCCAATCACATTGGAGCTTTCGCAGGTGGAAGAGCACAAGGACCTGAAGGACGTGACGCATATCATCTTCAGTTCGACGGTAGAAGGGAAATATGACATCCTCGATCAGCTCTATGAACGGACGGGAGAAGACGTCGTCGTGTCCATGAGGTACGGGGACGGGCTTAAATCCCTCTTCAATTTCCCTTCACAGAAAGTAGATCAGAAGAAATGGAGAATGGCAGAAAACAGTATGCGCCCTCAGCAAATATTCGATGTCATCGTTTATGAGAAGTTCAGGACAGGGAAGGCGGCGGCTGATAATGGGTAAACGAGTCTTAGTAATTGGTACGGGACCTGTCTCGGTGCAGCTTTGTATGTTGGCTAAAGAGCAAATGGGCTGTGAAGTGGGGATTGCCGGAAGAAACTCGGTCAGGTCCGAATCTTTTTTTCAATCGTTGGAGAGAAATGATCATCATATTTGCGTGTCTGTTCAGAATCGGGAGAATGAAAGAGTGCAAGGTACATGCAGAGTCGATCATGTCTTCAGAGGGTTGGAAACCATAGGCGGAAACTGGGACACAGTGGTGCTTGCCGTTACCACCGACGCTTATCTGGACGTGCTCCACACGATCCCGAGGGACGTATTCAGAGGCGTACAGTCCATTGTGCTGGTTTCACCGACTTTCGGGTCCAATCGACTCGTGAAGCATGATCTGTCAGATATTCAACCAGAGGCCGAAATCATCAGTTTCTCCACATATTTAGGGGATACAAGGTGGATGGAGAAGGAGCCTTCCCATCATGTCGTCACCACCGCCGTAAAAAAGAGGCTGTATATCGGTTCTACCCATGGATATTCCGAGATCGTTCAAAGCCTTATCGAATCGGGAAGGAAGCTTGGGATCGAGGTCGTCAGGACACCGTCACCACTGGAGGCCGAAACGCGTAACATTTCCCTATACGTCCATCCGCCCCTCTTTATGAACGAGGTGACACTGAAGGAGATATTCGCTGACAGGCCTTCCAGGAAATATGTGTATAAGCTGTACCCGGAAGGTCCAATCACCCAGCATTTGATACGGGATATGCTCGCCCAGTGGCAGGAAATGATGCGGATCCTTGAGAAGTTGGGCATGGAGAGAGTCAACCTCCTCCGATTCATGACGGATGATACCTATCCTGTGAGAGAGGAAAGTCTGTCCCGCACGGACATCGAGGGGTTTGAACAACTGGAGACGATCCACCAGGAGTATCTGCTTTACATACGCTATACTTCCCTCCTGATCGATCCTTTTTCCACCCCGGATGAGGCAGGAAGGTATTTCGACTTCTCCGCCGTGCCGATCCGGAGCATGTTCAGGAATCTGGAGGGGGAGCTTGACATTCCGAGGATGCCTAAGGAAGACTACTACCGCATCAAGATCATCCAGGGGATTGCCAGGTTCTTGGACGTGCAATGCCCCACCATCGACAGGCAGATCAGAACCTATGAGAAGAAGCTGGCAGAAGTGGCTGCAGCCTATCAAGGTCAAAAGCTTTCTGAAGCTTTTCGGATCCGGAGCTTTCATAAGGACATCAAGGGGATAACCGGACAGATGTTACAGGAGACAAATCGTAATGATTTTATTTTACAAGGACGTTAAAGGAGAGAAGTACGTGATGAAGAAGAAATGGACGTTAAGCTTATTGGTCGCTGTGACCATGATCCTTGCTGCCTGCTCAGGGAAAACGGAAGGAGAACCTGGGGCTGCTAAAGATGGATTGATCTATGCCACAGCCAAAGATATTAATGACATGAACCCGCATATATACACGGGATCCATGGCAGCACAAGGCAAGGTGTATGAATCGTTGGTAGAGAATACGGAGGATGGCATCAAACCGCTGCTTGCTGAGTCCTGGGAGATTTCAGGAGACGGCAAGGTGTATACCTTCCACCTCAGGAAGGATGTAACCTTCCATGACGGAACACCATTCAATGCTGAAGCAGTCAAGGAGAATATAGAAGCTGTACAGCACAATCGGGAGAAACACTCGTGGATCAAGCTTTCCACTAAAGTTGAGGAAGTTCGGGTCAAGGATGAACATACCGTTGAACTGGCTCTGTCTGAGGCCTATTATCCAACGCTAACGGAGTTATCCATGACGAGGCCTTATGTGTTTCTGTCACCGAATGACTTCAAGAACGGGGAAACAAAAGATGGGGTGAGTGGTTATCACGGCACCGGTCCTTATATCCTCGAGGAACATCAAGTAGATGAGTTCGCCCGGTTTAAAGCAAACGAAGACTATTGGGGAGGAGTTCCTTCTATTAAAGAAATTACGGCGAAAGTGCTCCCTGCCGGGGAGACGACTTTCCTCGCATTGCAAAAAGGGGAGATCAACTTCGCTTTCACGGATGACCGCGGGGCTGACAGCCTCAATGTGGAAGCGATGCAGCAGCTGGTCGGGACAGGGGACTATCAGGTGGAAAGAAGCCAACCGATGAATACGAAGATGATCGTCGCCAACAGCAGCAAAAGGGATAGTCCTGTCAAGGAGACGGCGGTCCGGGAAGCAATCTGGTATGCCATCGACCGAAAGACGATTTCAGAGAAGATTCTGGACGGGACGGAAACAGAAGCCCACACCTTATTTTCAGCCAATGTCCTGTATGCCGATATTGAGTTGAAGAAAAGGAGCTTTGATGAGGATAGAGCGATAGAGCTCCTGGAAGAAGCAGGCTGGAAGACTGGTGACGGCGGAATCCGTGAGAAGGATGGTCAGCCTTTAGCCATGAAGCTCTATTACGACAGCAATTCCCCTTCTCAAAAAACAGAGGCAGAATTCATCCAAAGCTCACTCAAGAAAATCGGAGTCCAGCTTGAAATCCTTGGGGAAGAATCCACCTCCATCGCAGGAAGACGTTCAACAGGGGACTATGAGCTATTATTCAATCAAACATGGGGACTCGCCTACGACCCTGTCAGTACCATTGCGGCATTTACTTCCGACGCATCCTACCTTCATACAACCAAGGGCATCAGGCAAGCAGACGAACTATATCAAAAGATTGAAGACGTCATGGTGGAGACGGATGAAGGGAAGAGGAAATCCCTCTATAAGGATATATTATCGATCGTTCATGAGGAAGCTGTATTCATCCCGATATCCAACGGCAGGATGACGGTTGTGGCTCCTGAAGGATTAAAGGGACTGACGTTCAAACAAACACAGTTTGAGCTTCCGTTCGAACAGATGGAATTACACGAATAAACCCCAACGATTGAGAGGAGGATGGTCTTGATACGATACATCTTTAAAAGAATGTTAATGGCGGTGCCGGTGCTGCTGGTGATTTCCTTTCTGACCTTCGTGCTGATGAGTCTGTCCCCCATGGATCCCGCGGAGGTCGTTTTGAAGGCACAGGGAGTACCGGTCATTACGGATGAACTGAAAGAAGGCACAAGGGAGGAGCTCGGATTGAACCGGCCATTCCTCCTGCAGTACGGGGATTGGCTGCTGGACTGTCTCCGTCTCGACTTCGGGACGTCCTTTGTGACAGGCCAGGCTGTCTGGTCCCTCCTTGGTCCCGCATTGATCAATACGGTGAAGCTGACGCTCATTTCCTCTGGAGCCGTCATCGTCCTTTCGGTGTTCCTTGGGGTGATATGTTCGTTGCAGCAGGACAAAGCGGCGGACCGGTTCATCAGGGGCATCTCATTTTTCCTGACAGCCATGCCTTCTTATTTAGTGGCCACTCTGTTGATCTGGTATTTTTCCGTTAAGCTCGATTGGCTTCCGACGAACGGCATGGACTCCTACTCGGGTTATATCCTTCCCGTCCTCGTCATCACCATCAGCTATGCAGGGATCTACTTCCGGATCATCCGAAGCTCCATGCTGCAGCAGTTGAGTGCTGATTATGTTCTTTATGCACGGGCATGCGGACTGAAGGAATGGCAGGTCACCGGGAGGATCATCCGCAACTCCCTTCAGGTTGCAATCTCCGTCTTCTGTATGGCTGTGCCCATCATATTGGGGAGTACGGTGGTCGTGGAAAGTGTGTTTGCCTGGCCGGGTGTCGGAAGCTTGAGTGTCAGATCCATTATCAGCCGGGACTTTCCCGTCGTTCAGGCATATGTCCTGATCGTGGCGGCGGCTTTCGTGATCTTCAATGCGATTTCGGACATTCTGAACGCCGCTGTGAATCCTAAAGTAAGGAATGATCATTAGATGAGACATGTATTGAATATACGTCATGATGCACTCGGGTTGGTATCGTTGATTGTCGTTCTGTTGACTCTCGTGAGCGGCCTGTTTGCTCCGTTCATCGCCCCCCACGATCCCGCCGAGGTGGACATGGGCCTGCGCTATGCCCCGCCATCATGGGATTATCTGTTGGGGAATGATCATTTGGGCCGCTGCATCCTGTCGAGGATTCTTTACGGCATCAGGCCGAGCGTCTTATGGGTGCTGGTGGCCTTGGTCATATCTGTGGTGATCGGAGCCATCGTCGGCTTCGTGTCGGGATATTTTCAGGGGAAAGTGGATGCCGTTCTCATGAGGGTCTGTGATATCATGCTGTCGTTTCCAGGGTACATCATGGCCCTTGCCATCATCGGTGTACTCGGGGTGGGACTTCAAAATATCCTCATTGCCTTCATTATCACAAAATGGGCCTGGTTTGCCCGGATCATCCGGACGTCGGTCAGTCAATTCGCCGAATCCGATTATGTGAGATATGCAAGGGCCATCGGTGTCAGCGACGGCAGAATCATGCTCAAGCATATCGTGCCGGTGACGTTTGCCGATATCGCCGTCATCTCAAGCAGTTCGATTTCGTCCATGATCCTCCAGATTTCAGGATTTTCCTTTCTTGGATTGGGGGTCCAGGCACCAACGGCGGAATGGGGGATGATGTTGAATGAAGCCCGGTCGGTGATGTTCACACGACCCGAATTATTGCTCGCTCCCGGTTTCGCCATCATCACGATTGTCATGTCCTTTAATTTTCTTTCAGATTCCCTTCAGATCGCATTGGATCCCAAAAGCAGGGGAAGAAGGGTTCGTCAAGGTGGCTTTTCCATGATGAAGGCAGGCTCAAGAAAAGAGGTGGCTGAAACGAAATGAATATCCTCGAGGTGAAGAATCTATCCATTGTCGATGAAAAGACTGGGAATACCCTTGTAAAGAATAGTTCCTTCCTTGTGAAGAAAGGGACCACACTCGCCATCGTCGGGGAAAGCGGAAGCGGCAAGTCCCTTACATGCCGGTCCCTGATGGGGTTAAACCAGCCGGGGCTCAAAGAAACCGGCAACGTCTTTTTCAAAGGGGAAAATCTCCTCGGCCTTTCAAAAAAAGCCATGAGGAAAAAACGGGGCAGACAGATGTACATGATCATGCAGAACGGAATGACGGCCTTTGATCCATCACGTGTCATTGGGGTTCACCTGCTTCAAACAGCTGCTGAACATTTCAATTGGCCCAAGAAGGAGGCGGAACGAAAGCTGAAATCTGCCCTGGAAAGTGTCATGGTCCCCGGTGAAGCAATGAACCACTATCCTCATCAGCTATCCGGCGGGATGCTCCAGAGGATCATGATTGCCCTGGCACTCGTCCTGGAACCTGACCTGATCATCGCCGACGAGCCGACGACAGCACTTGATACCATCACGCAATACGAAGTGATGAAGCAGCTGACAGAATTAAAGGAAAGAGTGGGGTGCTCCATGATCTTCATCTCCCATGACCTTGGCGTAGTCCGGCATATCGCAGATGATCTTTTGGTCATGAAGGACGGCCGGATCATTGAAAGAGGAAGGACTCACTCGGTGCTGGAAACGCCTGTTGAAGAATACACCAAGCACCTGGTATCGACCCGGCGATCATTGAGCGATCCATTGAACAGACAGAGGGGGGGACGGTCCTTTGTTAAACGTTAACGGTATAGACAAATCGTATAAGCACGGAGGTCTCTTCTCCACGGTGAGGCAGCAGGTACTGTCTGATGTCAGCTTTGAAGTGATGCGGGGAGAATGCCTGGGCATCATCGGAGAAAGTGGAAGCGGCAAATCGACCCTGGGGAGGCTGCTGATCGGTATCGAAAAGCCGGACCGTGGAACCGTCACCCTCGCTTCGAAGGATGTTGGGAGTAAACGGGTACGAAAAGGGAAAATCAGCGTCGTATTCCAGAATTACACCTCGTCCATCAACCCCTTTTTCTCAGTGGAAGAGGCCATCCTTGAGCCCCTGCATCTCCAGAATCCATCAGGTGATCAAAAGATCCTGAAGGTGGAAGCGCTGTTGAAGGAAGTAGGGTTGTCTCCTGACGATAAACATAAGTATCCCCATGAATTATCCGGGGGAGAAGTTCAAAGGGTCTGCATCGCAAGGGCAATCGCGACGGAACCCGACTGCATCCTGTTTGATGAAGCCATCAGTTCCCTTGATGTGTCGGTTCAACTACAGGTATTGGATCTCCTCAGGGGACTGAAAGAAACCCGGAGCTTGACGTATGTGTTCATTACACATGACATTCAGGCCGCCGCCTATCTGTGCGACCGCATCCTCATCTTCCGCCGCGGCAGGGTGGAAGAAATAGTGGAAACGGAACGCTTACAGGACGTTCAATCGACGTATGGGAAGCACCTGTTACAGTCAATGATTACGTTTTAGTCCCGGAAACCAACAAGAAGACAGGAGGCGAAAGACTGTGAACGGAGCCTTATCATGGCCATTTTTACGACTTTACCTGGTCGTCCTATGTTATTTCAGCGCGAACGCCATCCTGAATGTGCTCATCCCCCTTCAAGGAAAAGAGTGGGGAGCGAGCAACACGGTGATCGGCCTCGTGATGGGGGCGTATCTATTCACGACGATGTTCTTCCGGCCCTGGGCTGGTCAGATCATCCAAAAGCACGGACCTACAAGGATCCTGCGCATCATCCTGATCCTGAACGGCCTGGCCCTTGCCCTCTATGCCGTTTCAGGTCTTTGGGGCTATCTGGCTGCGAGGATGCTGCAGGGGGTGGCAACGGCCTTCTTTTCCATGGCCATGCAGATCGGGATCATGGATGCCCTGCCTGAGAAAGACCGGTCACAGGGCATCTCCCTGTATTCACTTTTTTCGTATATCCCAGGAATCCTTGGCCCTCTGCTGGCCGTCGGTATCTGGCAGGGAGGCATGGATTCATTCGGATACGTCATGATCGGCCTTGCCGTTATGACGGGCTTATTCGGATTCACGGCCAAGCTGGAAACGGATGAAGGTAATCCCCAGGAGGAAGGAGAGGGGAAAGGGAGGAGGATGCTCTCCTCCTTTACTCAACTCGTAGAAAATCCTTTCTTGTTGAAGTGCAGCGTCCTGATGCTCGGGTCTTCCATCATCTTCGGGGCGATCACTACCTTCATTCCCTTATACGCCCTTCAGCTGGAGAGGGGGAGTGCAGGTGTCTTCCTTATGCTGCAGGCGGCAACGGTGGTATTGGCCCGGTTTACTCTGAGAAAAAGCATCCCATCTGACGGCAGGTGGCACGCCCCCTTTGTCATGGGAACCATGCTGCTTCTCGCCCTGTCATCCCTCAGCATCAGCTTCTCCCAGACATTCGGGAGTGTTCTGTTCTATGGGGGAGCCGTAGGGATCGGGATGGCTCAGGCCCTGATTTATCCCACACTTACCACGTACCTGTCCTTTGTCCTGCCGAAAATGGAACGGAATGTCCTCTTAGGGCTCTTCATCGCCACGGCGGACCTGGGCGTTTCCCTTGGTGGAGTCGTGATGGGTCCGCTTGCGGACTTTTCATCCTATTCCTTTATGTACGGGATGTGTGGGATCCTCGGAGGAGTGATGATCCTCTTTTCATTTAAACAGACAAGGGAAACAAAGCAGGAGATTTTCATGTGATAAACGATCAGTAGTGATGAAGCCTCCCACGGCTGATTAAGGAAACCTAATCAAATATCCCTGAAAAGGTGATCCCATCAGAAAGAGGGATCATCTTTTTTCTGCGCTTTTCTAAAAGAATGTTGCGTTTTAAACGTACGATTTGCCGGAAGTTGAGGGGAACTGCTCCTGATCAGGACACCAGCACCGAGAAAAGGTGGCATCCTGGAGCGGAAATCAACTTCTACTCTTTTCTGATTTGCAGCAACAATGTTTACGAAATAGCCTTTTCTATCATCCGAAAGTCGTAGAAATCGTCCGTCCCCTTGACGGAAGTAAGAATATAAGGAGTTTCGTATACTGTAAGTATCTAAATGATTCGACCGATTCGAATTATAGTGAATATTTTAATAAATTGGTATAAAATAGGGTTTTGTGAGGGGGAGTCATCATGAACTTATTAAAAACAACGTTAAATCATTTTAAGCCTTATTGGCGGAAGCTGCTGGTGGCCCTGATCTTCTCCATCATCGGCGGTCTGTTTACGATCGTGCCATCGATCCTTGTGAAGCGCTTGGTGGATGATGTGATCGTGGGTGGTGACCTGGGGTTCCTGGTCTGGGTCGTAGCCGGCATTCTCGGTGCTTACCTGGGCAAATCCCTGTTTGAGACGATGCAGGAGTATGTGCAGGTGAAGATCGGCCTCGATGTGATTACGGATATGCAGATCCGGGCATTCCGGAAGCTGCACCGGACACCCATGTCGTTCTTCTCGAAGACGCCGAGGGGGGATATGCTGTTCCGGCTGACCCATGATGTGGAGTCCATCCAGAACCTGAATAATACGGTGGTTCCACGTATCCTCCAGCAGGTGGTGGGAGCGATTGCTGCCTTTGCCGCCGTGTTTGTGCTTTTTTGGCCGGCTGCCATCGTGATGTTCGCCGTATTTGCCATTTATATTGTTCCTTCTTTTACATTAGGTAAGAAGATGCGGAAGATGAGCGCCGTTCAGCGGGAGATGAGTGCCGACATGTATCAGCACCTTCAGGAAAGCATTGAAAGTGTGAGACTCGTAAGGACCTACCAGACACAGGATGTGGAAGTGGGGACACAGGAGAAGAAGCTTCTGGACTGGAAGCAGTTCTCTATCCGGGCAGCCCTGATCGGCAAGGTGAACTGGCGCCTCGGGAATCTCTTTAATATTGCCGCTCCCGGTGTCGTCATGTTGATCGGCGGCTGGGCGGTCTGGGATGGGACGATCACGATCGGTACCCTTGTTGCCTGCCTGAGCTTCATCCCCATCATGTTCCTGCCGGTCCGTTCCATGGCGGAGCATGCCCTGACGATTCAGCAGGCGATTCCCGCCCTTCAGCGAATCTATGAATATTTCGATCTTCCCGAGGAGCATAAAGAGGAGCTTCCTTCCTTTGGTCCTGTGAAAGGGAAGATAGACTTGGAGAATCTATGGTTCTCTTATCCAGGGACGGATAAGCAAGTTTTGAAGGGAGTCTCCCTGTCCCTTGAACAAGGGGACCACATCGGAATCGTCGGGACGAGCGGAGGTGGGAAAAGTACCCTCGTCCAGCTATTACTTGGACTGTATGAACCCCAGGAGGGATCGGTATCCATAGATGATAAGAATCTATTGGACTATAACCGGAACAGTTTCCGCCGGCAGGTCGGTGTCGTCTCGCAGGAAACCTTCCTATTAAATAGCACCCTCCGGCAAAACCTGCTGTACGGGAAGCCCGATGCCACCATGGAGGAATTGGAACAGGCTGTGGAGGCTGCGGGATTGAAGGAATTGATTGACTCCCTTGAGGAAAGGTACGAAACGATCGTCGGGGAGCGGGGGCTGAAGCTCTCAGGTGGTCAGAGGCAGCGGGTGGCCCTTGCCCGGGCGATTCTGAGGCAGCCGCCTGTCCTGGTCTTCGATGAAGCAACATCCTCCCTGGACGGGGAGACGGAGGAGCGGGTTCAAGCTTCACTGGAGAAGCTGATCCCGGGCAGGACGACCATCACCATCGCCCACCGTCTCGTCACAGTGCGGAAGGCAGATATCATTATCCTCCTCGATCAAGGAGTCGTGGCTGAAAAGGGAACTCATGAAGAACTGCTTCTGAAGCAAGGAAAGTATTATGAATTATACAAGGCTCAATACAGCGAGCTTGAAAGGGAGATGATCGGATGACAGCCCAAGTAAAGAATCGGGACGGCAGAAGGGTATTGGCCTTTCTCCGCCCTTATAAAAAATGGGTGATCGCAGATTCTGTCGTCATCGCCATCAGCCAGGTGTTTTCGGCCCTGATCCCTACCCTCGCCCTCAGCTGGCTTGTGGATACGATCATTCCGAATGAAAACTACAGCTGGCTCTGGGGTCTGATGTGGCTCCTGATTTTATCAGCGGTCCTTGATCTGGTGATGATGGTCATCGACGAATATTTCTGTCATCAGACCGCGAAAACCGTGACGAATTGGCAGAAGCTGCGGCTGTTCCGCCATCTCCAGATCGTTCCGTATTCCTTTTATCACCATAATTCCACAGGGGAAATGCTTGCGAGGGTGTCGGATGACCCCGATACCCTCCATAACTTCCTTGCCTGGGAAGGCTCGACCTTCATGGCGAGCGTGCAGGGGGTATTCATTTACAGCCTGGTGCTCCTATGGATCCATCCATATTTGATGATCACGAGTGTCGTGCTCGGTGTGATCTTTTACTGGACTTCTAATTATGTGGGGGCAAGAACCCGGTCGGCTTCGGCGGATGCCCGTAAGGAAGCGTCGAGATATCTTGAGAGATTGCGTGAATCGGTGACGGGTATCCATCTGTCACGGGTCATGGGTGTGTCTGAAAGTGAAGTGGAAAGTGTCATCTCAATCCGTGACACCTTCGTCCGGCACTCGGTGAAGGAATTGAAAGCTAGGATGCAGTCGGTTGTGGTGATTGCGAGCTACAACGGTTTTGCACTCGGACTTGTGTATCTCATCAGTACATTATTGATCTGGAACCAAGGTTTGACAAGCGGGCAGATGCTGACAGCCGGGGGACTTGTAACGATTGCCGCCAATGAAATGCAGCGCCTTCTCCGCAACTGGCTGTCTGTCAGAAGAACGGGTCCTGCACTGGATCGCTCTGAAATCCTCCTAAAAGAGAAAGTCTCTGAAGCCGAAGTGTCAAAAGGGGCAAGAGGGGAGCGGGCAAAAGGCAGCATCACCCTCCAGGATGTGGCGTTCTCCTATCCGGGTAAGGAAGAGAATGTGTTGAAGGGTGTGTCATTCTCTATCGGTGCCGGTGAAAAGTGGGCGCTGGTGGGACCGAGCGGATCAGGAAAATCTACCATCGTCGACCTCTTGTTCAAGCTTTACGACACGGGTGTGGGCAAAATTGAAGTCGACGGCCGCGATATCCGTGAATGGGACACAGCGTGGCTCCGATCACAGATGGCGATTGTGACACAGGATGTCATGTTAAGGAGCGGGACACTGGCCGAAAATCTGAGAATCGGGAAGAGGGATGCAACAGAGGCGGAACTCCTGAAAGCGCTCGAAGACAGCGGACTGGGTGACCTGATCGCCACACTCCCTGAAGGACTTGACACCCCTGTGGGGGAAAGGGGAAGCCTGTTGTCAGGAGGGCAGAAGCAGCGTCTCTCCCTGGCACGCGCCCTCTTGAAGGACGCCCCGATCCTGATTCTCGATGAAGCGAGCTCGGCCCTTGATCCCATCACGGAAACGAAGATCAATGAAGCTGTGGTGAGAGCCGGCAAGAATCAAACGATCATCATCGTTTCCCACCGGTTATCAACGGTCCTTTCAGCCGATCAGATCGTGGTCCTAAAAGATGGAAGTATCGTGGAACAAGGGAAGCATGTGGAACTCCTTCAGAACCAAACGGGCGTATATTCAAGATTGTTTGGAAGAGAAGCGGAAATCGGCGGAAAGACGATCGATTATGTGTCATAATATCTGGAAAATAAACAATGCCCCTGCTGTGTTGCAGGGGCATTGTCCTTTAGGAAGATCGTTATTCGTATGTTATCCGGCATTCTGAATGAGTTTCAATTCCTCCGTCAAGCGCAGGAATTCTTCTTTGTTTCGATTGTGTAATGCCTGGTCAATGTCCTGTGCGATTTGCTCTTTCCGAAATTTTAGCAAAGCCTCGTCCAATATCATTTCTGCAAATAATGAATCCATGTGATTTACATCAGACTGTGGTGAGTTAAGCAAATACTTCTTCATGAAAATCAGCTCCTTGACCTTTTTTCTATTATACTAACCATTTTAAGAATATTCAAACATTTTATGAAAATTTTTTAAAAAACCATGACGGAGGAGAGTAAACGCTCCTGCCAGCACAAAAAGTGTTCATCATCAATGAACACTTCGCGAACGGTATACGATTGTCACGCCGCCACATAAGCGTTACGCCAATCGAGTGGAATGGGGAAGACCGCATTCTTCCTTAAGAGTAATGTATGAAACGGGTTTCATAGCAAGGGGAAGATGATAGAAATGAAACGTTTGACTTTACAATCACCTTCAAAATCAGCGTTTTTTCCCGATTATTCCCTCTCATCTTCAACTATGACGAAAAAATAGACAGATTATTCTGTTAAAAAATGTTGTTTTTTGGAGTGAGGACTTTTATACTAAATTTAGATAATATGACAGAATTTAGTATGTGCAGAAAATGAAATGGCAGTGAATGAGATAATAATAGATTGGGAGGGTGTACATATGAAAAAGATCGTGTCTCTTATCGTGATGATGATGGTCTACTTTAGCTTCGGAACAAGTGTAGTGGGTGCTTCGGATGATGGAGATTATCAAGAGGTCCTCGAAGAGATTGAAAAAACCAATCAGGAAATTGATAAGAAGGTAAAGGAAGCTGTAGAAAAAGCAGACGAGCTTAACAGGAAGTTTTTAGCTGTGGTAAGAGGACTTGAAGAGGGGAAGGAAATTCAAAATTTAAAGAAAGACAAAGAAGAAGCGGAGAAGGAATTGAAGCTCTCCAGTGACGAAAAGAAGGTCAGTAAACTGAAAGATAAGGTATCTCAATTGGATGCTAAAATAACAAAAAAACTGAAAGAACGCTCGGATAAGCTGGAGAAAATCACAGCTGAATACAATGAAGAATTGGATGACATCATCCATAAGGTTTACGAGGAAACGCTGGAAATGTCTCAAGAGATGATTGAAGAAGCAAAAGAAGAAGGTGTCATGGCCGAGTGCAGCTGGAAGCACGTCCGTTTTGCTGACAGATGGGTGTGGATCGATCCCATTCGAGTGGTTGGATTCTATAAAGGGTAACAGTAAATGGTATGGAACGAGTTCAAATGGGCTCGTTTTATTCACTGTCGAAACTTACTATGTAAGGGTGGGCGTATATGATGGAAGGATTCAAAATGGGGAATATCAGAGCACCACTGGAGAAAGTGACCTTTGATCACTTCGAGTTAGGCCTGTTATCCAAGGGTGACGGTGTAGAGGTATTGATACAGACGATCCATGAAGCAAGCATGTTTTACGTATACCCAGGTGATAACCCCAGTGGGATGGAATTTTATTATGTCCTATCCGGCGAGATGGAATGTGAGATAGATGGCGAAAAAAAGATGATGAGGGCAGAGGATTATTTCTCAGCCCAAGGAATCAGAGAACCGATCCATTTCACAGCCGTCACACAGGTCACCTTATTATGGGCAGTTACAGAACCTACCTTTTTTCATCTAAGCAAGGATATGTCTGATTTGTTGGAAAAAGTAAAAGAAGTGGAAAAGAAAGACCGGTACACCTCCATGCATAGTGACAGGGTATCGAAATACTGCGTGAAAATCGCTAAAAAGCTGAAATTACATAAAGATCAGCTGGAGAATCTCACCATGGCTTCCCTTCTTCACGACATGGGTAAAATCCATGTACCGGCTGAGATCCTCAACAAGGCCGACCGTCTCACAGATGAGGAATTTGCCATTGTCAAAAAGCATCCTGAAGACGGTGCCAATATGATCAGAGACACTTATTACCAGGAGCTGGTCCCTATTATAGAGCAGCACCATGAACGATTGAACGGCAGCGGCTATCCCCGGGGACTGAAAGGGGATGTCATCCTCCTCGAAGCCCGTATCATTGCCGTCTGTGATGCATTCGATGCCATGACAGAAGACAGGGCCTACCGGAAAGCCTTCAGCAGACAATATGCCATGGATGAACTGAAAAGGTTATCGGGCTCTCATTATGATGAAGAAATCGTCCGTGTTTTCGAAGAGATTTTAAAAGAAGAGGGGACTCTCATATAAAAAAACGCATTGGAACAGGGTGGTACCGACCCCCGAAAGTTAGAGTGAAAAACTAACTTTTGGGGGTGTTTTTTTATTCATACGACTTCTTTGAAAGAGCTTGGCCTTTCCATGACAGAGACTGCATCACCTCGGGCTTCGCTTTTTCACCAAAAAGTAAGCCGTGATCCAGGAAGTAACCGGAATCGCCAGGGCCACCCCGATTCCAGCCGCTCCGATGAAAATCATTTCCGACGTGAAAACTTTGGAATTCACGATTTCCCCCAATGAATAGGAAAGATCCTTGAACCAGATCAACAGCGCCATGTAACCTCCGAAAAAGGCGAAGAACAGGGTATTGGTGCTGGTCCCAAGTATATCCCTGCCGATGCTAAGGCCGGAAGCGAATAATGCTTTCCTGCTGATCGATGGGTTGTGATAGGCGATTTCCCTCATGGGCGAGGAGATGGAAATAGACAAATCAATGATGGCTCCGATCGTGCTCATGATGATCATGGAAGCACCGATTTTGACAAAATCCACTCCTACATAGAGGGAGAATGCCCCGATTTCCTCGATTTCTTCTTCACTGAATCCCTGGATCATGGCGGCATCCGTGAGCATCAGAATGAAGAAAAGAAGTGCGCCTGTCGTGATAATCGTCGAGATGAAGGCTGTCACGGTCTTGATGTTGATTTCACTGATGAAAAACAGGGAGATGCAGCTGATCATGATGCAGGCGAATAGCGTCAGGATTACCGGATTCAGCTTCGGATCATTCATCAGAATGATCGTAAGAAGGAGGACACCGAAATTCAGGAACAGGGCAATGAAGGAACGGGCTCCTTTTTTCCCTCCTATGGCCACCATCAGGATGAAAAGGATGGCTGCGAGACACAATTGTACCGTCATGATTTCACCTTCTTTCTACTCACAAAGAAGATGGACGTATAGATGCCGATGGGAATTGCGAGCACGATGCCGATTCCGCCTGTGAGGGCACGGGCCATTTCAAGTGAAAGATTCATGGTCAGGGTGAATCCAAGGGGGGACGCATTTTTAAAAAATAGGATTAGCATGGGGATCGCGCCGCTGATATAGACGAAAAACAATATATTCGTCATCGTCCCCATGATGTCCTTCCCGATATCAAAGCCAGACTTCTGCAGGGCTTTGATGGAGATGGCGGGATTTTTCTCATAAAGCCCGAAGATGGACGAAGATAATGTGATGGCGACATCCATCACGGCCCCGAGACAACCTACAAGGATCCCCGCCATGAATACCATTTCATAGGGACGGGTGAGAAATTGCATCTCCTCATACCTAAGACCTTCCCCTGAGGTGAAGCCGACGACCACATAGCTGATCAGGAGGGTCATGAATGTTCCGATCAGAGTCGCCACCACCGCAGCGTAGGTTTTTTCATTGAAGCCGTTCACCAGGAGCAGGGAGATGCAGGTGAATAAGATGACCCCGATGCTGCAAACCACCAGGAGGCTGGCGTTTTCTGAATTCAGGTATACATCAAGTGCATAGGAAAGGATCAGGGCATTGACTCCCAGGGTGATGAGGGAGAGGAGCCCCTGCCTTTTCCCGACTACGAGTAAAAGGGTGATGAATGCCCAGGCGGTGATCATCAAATAGTGATCCCGTTTGACGTCTTCTATATGTCCTGTCAGGTGGTCCCCGTCTCTCGTCCTGTCAACGGATACGAATAGTTCATTGCCGGGGCGATAGGCTTGATCATAGGCACCCGAAAGGGAATATTCATTCGTTAAATGAATCGTCTCTCCTTTCAGCTTCCCGTTTTTAAGGATCGCTTCGATCTGTTGCAGGTAGAGGCGGTCCTTATTCCCATTCATATCCTCCATATCCGTCGTCTCCCCGATCTTCGTACTGACCACTTCCGCAATCGGACGATCATACCATCCATGATTGTGATATACGAAATAAAGAGAAGCCACGACACAGAGGGCCCAAATCGTGTATAAAATAAGATTCTTGTAATCTATGCCTTTCATTTTCAATCCATGTGCAAACAAAAAATAACCTCCAGCCCTCGGCATGTAAATCAAAAGTGGTAGAGTGAAACCTCACCTAAATAAATTCCCCGTTCATTATTCCATAAAGGAGAGGATAAGGCAAAATAAGGGACGGACCTTGAAGGTTGGAATGAGATACACGATCATTTCACATTAGCCATGTAAACGCTTGAAAGGGAAAATGTCCTGGAAGGGCCTATATTGGTAGGGGACATTGTTTTTCACCTTAACGATTTCGGCAGAGCACCATTGGAAGTGTTGAAAATAAACTCTCTAAACCTCATTAGTTCATTATAAAAAGGAGTAGCCAGAACCCTGTCGAACTATTAATAGATAAGAAAAATAAGCAGTTTAGCGGAGGAACGACTGGATGAAACAATATAAGATGATGGCCGGGACAGTCCCGACATTGAGAGAATACACCTATTTATGTGAGAGTGTCGGCTGGAAGGATTTCATGAATTTCGATGTGGCGGAAGCGTCTCTATCGAATTCTATTTACTCTGTAGTTGTCATGCATGGGGAAGTGGTGATCGGAATGGGGAGGATCGTAGGTGACGGAGCGATCTATTTCTATATCCAGGACATTGTGGTTCACCCCGACTACCATGGGAAGGGAATCGGAGGAAAAATCATGGATGAGCTCATGGGTTACATACAAGAACACGCCCCTGATAAAGCCTTTGTAGGACTCTTTGCTTCAGAAGGAAACGTGCCATTCTATGAAAAATATGATTTCAAAGACTACTCACCGAACATGACCGGGATGTTTAAGGTCTGTGAGGGACAGGTCTGTGAGGGACGGACCTCCAAAAACGAGGAATAACGATCTGGCTTCTTTTACAAGGTGACGGATTCTAAGAAAACAGTACGTTTATAAATCGGAGGGACGGACCTCACTTTCTAAAAAAGTGAGGTCCGTCCCTCTTCCCGAAGAATCAGGCACAAGCACATCCGCCACATTCCTGCATACACTATCGTGGTAAAAAGGTGAAGGGAATGAAAAGCATGTACGATATTCCAATGAACGGCCCTGTTCAACCAGGGTATCGAGAAGCCATGGCAATGAACAATGTGGGCAGTGATCCACTGGTGGATATCCTCCTGAATGGAATCAAGGGTAAGGCCTCGACGGCTGATTTGTATTATCGATTAGCCAGCATTGCGCCTGATCAGGGACATCAGCAGGACCTGATCACTATGATGGAAGAGGAGAAGAAGAATTGGTGGGAGCTTTCGAACCTGTATACTTCCCTTACGGGGACGCAGCCGGTTTACAGGCATGAGGGTGTTCCTTTCTCCTCTTACCGTGAGGGACTCAGCATAGGGTATGATACAGCGTTGAATGGGTATGAACAGTTCCGCCTTGGCAGCTTGCAGGCAGGAAACCCGCAGCTGTATGAGGTATTCGTGAATACATGCAGGAATGAATGGGAGCATGCCCGTCGATTGAGTATGCTGGGTATCGATGCTGACAACCGGGTGACGTCAATGGATTACGGCCCTGCACCATATGTGGTGGATATTGAAGAGGCTACGGTTGAAAACGATACATTCCGGACGGCTATTTGGACGGGGAAGCATCTGCAGGTAACCCTGATGAGTATTCAACCCGGGGAAGATATCGGCCTTGAAATCCATCCCGATCTTGATCAATTCCTTCGCCTTGAACAGGGGCAGGGAATCGTCATGATGGGGGACCGGCCGGATAACTTAACCTTTCAGAGGGAAGTGAAAGATGATGATGCCGTCGTGATCCCGGCGGGTACATGGCACAATCTGATCAACACCGGGAATACTCCCGTCAAGTTATACTCGATTTATGCCCCGACCCAGCATCCACCGGGGACCGTCCATGTGACAAAGGCTGATGCAGAGGCTGCTGAAGCAGGTCAAGGATACTGAGGTGTAATGGGTTCCTGTTTCTCACATTCTTTTAGTCGGCCCCGCCGGCGTCAATCAGCTGTATGAGATGGGTAGTTTTGTGGTTGTCGTCAAAGCTGGAGCTTATTCTGAAAAGGATAAGCTTTTTTTTTAGGAGGAACACTGAGCCGGCTACCTCATCTTCGTCAATGGCAATTCAAATATCATACATAAACAAGCGATCACGATCAAGGAAAACAACCAGGTGAGTAATGGTCTCCTATAATGCAAGGGAATCATTACGAACGTAATCATGTTGAAAATAATCGACCACCATATGTTCCATGAGTTGTCATACACGATGTATTTCACAATGCCGACAGACACTTCCAATCCGGTAAAGATACCGACCCATATCAACCATCGGAGAACTTTTCGTTTAAAGGATTTAGGGTAATGACTTAAATAGAGGAGCACGACAGCAGGAAATTGTGTGTAGATGATCCAAAGGTCCAAGAGGGTGTGGTTTGGAAAAACTCCGCTGTGATCCCTCCATTCCCAGGTAGGATATTCATACGTAAGGACATTGAACAGAACCGCGTTGATGATCATATAAAGCATGGTGGGATAATACTGTTTCCAGTTCTTCCAATCTCCCCAGTGCCATGCGGATAGAATAAATAGGATGGTCACGATAAATGAAATCATAGATGTTCTCCTCGTGGATGAATGTTTTGGAATAGTATGTTCTAATCAATCTGAATCACACCATTTACGTTTAGACGCATACATGCAGAAGAGGGATGGTTTACTTAACATGCAGAGGTCCGTCCCTCCTGCTGCATAGCAAAAACCTTCAGCACAAGTACACGCTCCCTATCGTAAATGTCCCCTATTGGGAATCGATTCATACAAAACAAATAAGGGTCACAGGGACGACCCTCTATTGATGGAAAGGAAGGTCCGTCCCTCAAATAAGTAAATGAATAGTTTTCAGGAGAATTGGCATAATAATGGCAAGTTCCAGCGCGACTATTGGGTAGCAGGCTCCGTCTGGATGAATGATGCCTTGGTCCACCTTTAGTTCCATCAAAACTATGGTAAGCTCTGCAGGATCGCCGAGCTAATGAGGATAAGTGATTTCATGATTGGACTCTTACTTGCTATTATCTTATTTAATGGAATAGCCCTGGCAGTCAAGAAAAGACTCACCTTGAATCAGATGACCCATATCTGGTTATTTACGATTGCCCTTCAGCTTCTGCATGATCATTATGTGGAGTTGAAATATAGAGGCTATTGGTATTTTACCCCGGAGATTGGCTGGACAGACATCCTTACCCACACAGTCCTGATTCCACCGGTCAATGTGTTGTTTCTAAATTTTTTCCCTTTTAAAAAAGGAAAAGGAAAACAAATCCTCTATATTACGGTATGGCTGGCCCTTATTATCGGGTATGAAATGGTGGCTTCTCTCCCGGAGCCGTTCGGTTATTTCCATTACGGATGGTGGAAGCTTCAATATTCAATTGTAGAAGATGTCTTACTACTGCTGATTTTGCTGGGGCTTTACCGTTATGTCACCTATTTGGAAAGGAGAGGTCAATAAGCAGGTAGAAAGGCGGTGTGAATGTTGAGTACAGTGAAGAAAATAGACGAAATATCCAAGCAGACCATACAAGTAAGTGATGCATACATGACCTTATGGAAAGAAGAGATTGTCTTCACCTGGCAATGGTGGTTTGGTGTCACCATCACATTCATCACCTGGCTCCTTTGGTTGATTTTGCATAAGAAGGAGAGCCGGTACCGTCTGTTGAGCGCTGGATTTTTCGTAGGCGTCGTTTCTGTCAGCCTTGATACCATCGGCGTCCAAATGGGATTGTGGGCATACCGCTATGATGTCCTACCGTTCATCCCTGCTTATGTCCCGTATGATTTATCCTTAATGCCTGTCGTTATCATGGGGTTGATTCAATTGAAACCCCGGTTCTCTCCATTCCTTAAGGGACTCATCTTTGCTGTATTGACAACATTCGTCGGGGAACCCCTCATCTATTGGATCGGAATTTACGATCTTCTGAATTGGAAAATGATTTATTCCCTTCCCATCTATTTCATCATCTATTTTCTGGCGAGTCATATAGCCTTTAGTGAAAAGTATGATACGTTGTGATGCACCATGAAGTCTGGCCTCAAAAAGGTCAGACCTTTTTTGATGGGCAAAAATGAATTGAGTTCAGAGTCAAGATTTGAAATAATTGTTAAAAAGGTGATGAAAAAGGGAGAGGTTAAAAGATGACTCAGGAGAGACACATCTCTATCCTTTTTTGAGGAGCATTGGAAGGGGGATATATATTGAGTAAGGAAGATAATACTGGTCTAAATCCTGCTTTATTGGCGGATTTACAAGAAAGGAAAGAAACCTTCTGGCAGAATCCGTTACGGGAGAACGTCTGCAGTGTTCCAGGAGAGGATATGGAGGAAGCGGAAAAGCGGCTTCAACGATTTGCTTCCTACTTCAAACAGGTTTTCACAGAAACGATGGAGACGGATGGTATCATTGAATCCCCTGTCCGACATCTGCTGGGGATGAAGGAGGAACTACAAGCTCACTATGGGAGAAAGATCGACGGGAAACTCATGATGAAATGTGATAACCAGCTCCCGATTGCTGGATCCATTAAAGCCAGGGGAGGGATCTATGAGGTCCTGAAGCACGCAGAAACCCTGTTACTTCAGGAAGACCGCATCCGATTGACAGATGACTATTCGATACTGGCACAAGATTCCTTCAAGACGTTCTTTTCCGACTACTCCATTTCCGTCGGATCGACAGGTAATTTGGCATTGAGCATTGGAACAGTCGGCGCGGCGCTTGGTTTCAAGGTGACCGTCCATATGTCCCGTGATGCGAAGGAGTGGAAAAAGGACCTTCTCCGGAAAAAAGGTGTATCGGTCGTCGAACATGAGAACGACTTCTCCCATGCGGTGGAAGAAGGCAGGAAGCAGTCCATGGAAGATCCGAACGGTTATTTCATTGATGATGAAAACTCCAAGGATTTGTTCATGGGATATGCTGTAGCGGCACTCAGGTTGAAGAAGCAGCTCGAGGCAGAAGGAGTCAAGGTTGACCGTGAACATCCTCTGATTGTCTATTTGCCATGCGGTGTAGGGGGTGGACCAGGAGGAGTGACGTATGGGCTGAAGCATGTCTTCGGAAATTCTGTCCATTGTTACCTGGCCGAACCCGTCGAGTCCCCTTGTATGCTTCTCGGGCTTGCCACCGGTTTACATGAAGCGATTTCTGTAAAGGATATAGGATTAAGTAACAGGACGGAAGCGGACGGGTTGGCGGTTGGCAGACCTTCGGCATTGGCAGGAAGGATGATCGAGGGACTGGTCAACGGTGTTTATACAGTAGGAGATGACAATCTATTCAAGATGCTTGCCCTTCTTTACGATGCAGAAGCCATTTCACTTGAGCCTTCTGCATTGGCAGGGATGATCGGCCCACTTATTCCCGATGTACAGAAACATGTGGAATCCCGTTCTATTAAAAACGAAAAGGCGACCCACCTGGTCTGGGCGACGGGGGGAAGTCTGGTCCCAGAATCGATTATGGCTGAGTATATAAATCGAGGCAGGAAGGAGATACGTCACTCATCCTTATCCGAAAATAAAGAGTAAATTGCTGCTATTGGAGGGAGACAAATGGATTCTTATAAATTGAATAAACCTCTGAACATTTCACTAAATGTCTTTCTGCTTTCATTTATTATAGGGGCATGGATTCTGTTGTTTGATGACGAACCTAAAAATGACTCCGTAGGCTGGATGTCTTTGATGGTGTTTTGGACAGGCAAGGGGATGTATGACATGGTGATGAACTTAAAGAATGGAAGCAAGAAGACTGCGATGATCGATTTACTATTGGCAGTTGTTGCACTCGGGGTTTTAATATGGACAGCTGTTTCTTATTGGGGCTGAAGATCATATTTTCCTATTGAAGAACACTAAACGTATGGAGGAATGAAGAATGGACAGCATCATATTCGACCTGGACGGTACACTCTGGGATCCGATCGATTCTGTGCTTGAAGCATGGAACAAGGTGACCGATGATCATGATAAAGTAAAAGGTAAGGTAACGCGTAAGCATCTTGAAGGGACTATGGGACTTCAGATGAAGGAAATTGGAGAGAAGCTGTTCCCTGAACTAGACGAAGAGGAAACGGGACAGCTGCTGGAGAATTTATCGAAACATGAGATCCCTCACTTAAGTAAGAATGGCGGCCATGTATATGATCATGTGGAAGCGGTCCTTGAGAAATTGTCAAAGAGGTATAAATTATTCATCGTCAGCAATTGTCAGCACGGATATATCGAGGCTTTTTATGAGTTCCACGGACTGGATAAGCATTTTCTGGACTATGAAAATCCAGGCAGAACGGGCCTCTCAAAGGGTGAAAATATTAAACTGGTTATGGAACGCAACAATCTGGCATCTCCTGTATATGTAGGGGATACAAAGGGAGATCAAAAGGCAGCCGAAGAGGCCGGTGTTCCGTTTGTCTACGCCCGATATGGGTTTGGTGAAGTGGACGAATATGAGCATGCGATAGATTCGTTTGATGAATTGATGAAGATCGTACCCATTGAATCATGAATAACGGTGACTGTTTCTTTCAATGACATATGTTGGACGCGTGTTTCTCATTCCGATGGTAGCGGGGCACCGTCCGACAAAGTCCCTGCCCGCTGAAAAATCGACAAATTTTGTAACTATTTCCCCGGAAATGACAAAAACAATAATGAATTATTCCACATAAAGACACAGATGAAGAACAGAATGGACGAATTCATTCAATGATTGACTTTCCAATGCTTTTGTTAGATAGTTACAATATCTGTCATTGTACGGTAGAAATGTAGATTACTAGTAGGAGCATCTAAATGAAAGAATTTCAAGGTCGGTTACATAAAAAATATTACTATATCATCGTCACGGTCATCATCATCCTGATGGTGATGGGATGGTTGATTGATAACCCTGTTAATAGAGGGTTTGGGATGCATGGAGTGATGGTGTTTGTCATCTCATTCTGCCTGCTGATGTATCCGTGGTATGAAAATGCCTGGTTAAAATACATGATCGTGCTATCATCCACAGGTTACTTTTATACCTTGTTTTATCTGTATCCCGATACGTGGTCGGGGTTTGTCCTTCTTTGTTTCATCCCGGCCTTTTCCATACTCTTTTTTGATAAGGGTCTTTTTTATTTTTCACTTGTGATCAATGTTGTCTTCATAACAGGGACGTTTGGGTATATCGGATTTGTAGATAACGGTGTGCATTATCCTTATATCTATAAAGACATAGCGGGGAATGTAGTGAATTTCCTGGCAAGCCAGATCATCCTGTACTTTATCTTTCATTTAACGAATCTGCGGATTCAGAAGCAGCGAATGTACTACAGGCAGGTTCAGCAGTCAGAGCGGATGAGGACGACAGGACAGCTGGCGGCGGCTGTCGCTCACGAGATCCGGAATCCGTTGACCGTCGTGAACGGCTTTCTTCAATTTTATGTGAAGGATCCCTCATTCAGTCAAAGCCAAAAGGAGAACTTCTCCCTGATGATGAACGAGCTTGATACAGCAGAGCATGTCATTTCCCAGTTTCTCTCGATTTCAAAGCTTGATGGTGGGGAAGAAGTGGATCGCATCGACATTGAAAGGGTATTGCAGGATGTAACAGAGATCCTCAGCATGTACGGACTATTGAATGATAACTCTATCGACCTTCATGTGAAAGAAGGCTGTCACGTTGCGGCCAATTCCATAGAAATGAAGCAGCTTTTCATCAATCTCATCAAAAATGCCATCGAAGCCTCTCCTCCCAGCAGTACTGTTTCAGTCATGACAGAAAGGCAGAAACGTGATGTCGTCATCCAGATCATCGACAGGGGGCAGGGGATGACGGAGGAAGAGGTAAAGAACCTTGGCACTCCATTTTACTCATTAAAGAGCAGGGGGACCGGACTCGGTCTCATGATCTGCTTCAACATCGTGGAGAAATACAACGGAACCATTCACTTTGACAGTGAATCCGGAAACGGTACCACCGTGACACTGCGTTTTCCACTTTATCAAGGGTAAATGAAGGTCCGTCCCTCTTTTGCAGGGACGGACCTTCTTTATGGAGTCTGACGATTAACAGGTTGTCATGACCGGAAAGCTTCTTTTTACGCTGTGGAAATGGTAAGCTAGTGATTTAATGATACGTAATCATTCAGGAGGTTCACATATGAATTTAGATAACAATGATCTATTGATTCGACTGCGGTACGCATTGGATATCAAGAATACGGAAATGGTGGAGATCTTCAAACTCGGCGGCTTCGACCTGTCGAAGGAAGAAGTAGTAAAGGTCCTGACCAAAACGCCATACAACGATGACTCAGGGGAAGAGAACGAGGAGGATGACAATCAGATTCCTTGTGATGACGAGATGTATGAATCCTTCTTAAATGGATTTATCACCTTCAAAAGAGGGAAGAAAGATCCAGGGCCGGGTCAGCCGGTACGACAGGAATTGACCTATGAACATGCGAATAATCTTCTGCTTAAGAAAGTGAAGATTGCTCTTTCTTTAACAAGTGAGGACATGATCGAGATCCTTGATGATGCTGGAGTGACCATCACTAAAGGGGAGCTTGGCGGGCTCCTAAGAAGGGAAGGACATAAAAATTATAAAGTGTGCGGAGATCGCTATGCCCGTAATTTCTTAAAAGGATTAGCCGTCCGATACAGGGGATAACCGCCATGAAGCATACGTACTCAGGTGAGACGATACATTTCAACATCACATATAAGAATCGAACGTCCATCGGCATTTATCTCGACAGCTTCGGGCAGATTGAGGTCCATGCACCGAAAGGTACACAGGATGAGGCCGTCTTTCGTTTACTTGAGGACAAATGGGAACTGATTCTGGAGAAATCCCAGGAAAGAAAGGACCGTCTCGAGGGTCCGCAGATAAAGAGCTATGCCCAGGGTGAGCCTTTTTTATATCTAGGGAAAAGCTATCCCATCGAAGTCCATCATGACCCTGGGACCGGGCAGGACTATGTCGCCTTTACCGGTGATACCCTGCATATTCATGTGAAAGAGCCCGATGATGACCGGATTAAACAGGCGTTGAAACGTTATTACTATCAGCAGTGTAAAACTCTGGTGGAAAAAAGCATCACCAGCCATCAACAGCACTTTAAAATGAAACCCAGGTCCATACGCATTTCTGACAGCAAGACAACTTGGGGCACATGTGATGCCAGGCGGCAATTGACTTTTAACTGGAAGCTCGCCATGGCTCCAAGGGACGTCATCGACTACGTCGTCATCCACGAAATGTGTCACATGGTTCACCTTAATCACGATCGATCCTTCTGGCGGCTTGTAGGGAAGATCGATCCTGATTATAAAGAGAAGGAGCGATGGCTCTCCATGTCGAGCTGGAAGATGACGGTATAGAGGGCTGGTTCCATTTTAGAAAAAGGAAAAGAAAGAAGGGACGTTGTGATTGCGTATAAAAGTCTGCATCATGTAAGTCTTACGGTTACGGATTTGGAGAAGGCCAAACAGTTTTACGGTAAAACACTATGCTTAACAGAAATACAGCGGCCTGATTTTGATTTCCCCGGTGCCTGGTATGAAATAGGGGGGCAGCAGCTCCACCTGATTGTCGATCCTTCCTCCCAAACCATCCGTCAGGATAAAAGCTTATCCAGCCGGGAAGGACACTTTGCCCTCAGGGTGGAAGATTATTACGATACTCTCAAATGGTTAAAAGAAAACGAAGTGGAGATTCTAGATAAACCCTATTCCAAAAGCGGCTTTGCACAAATTTTCTGTGCCGATCCCGATGGGAATTTAATTGAACTCAATGTGGATCAAGGAGATTTGTAACCAACCCCAATGAATGGTGGAAGTCTGTTTCCATATGTCATAGTGCTCGTCTAAACGATCTCTTTCCTTTACAATGAAACTATAGATAATGGAGAGGATGATCTAGATGGAAGGTTTAACAGGACTCAAAGAAAAAGCAGTCTCATTTCTGCAGCTTGTCGCTTCAGGGAAAGTGAGGGAAGCATTTTTGAAGCATGGGGGATCGGGACTTACTCACCATAACCCGTATTTCCAAGGTGATGTGGAATCACTTATGACAGCCATGGAAGAAGATGCACGTCAAAACCCTGACAAGATACTGGAAGTCAAGCATGCCATGGAAGACGGAGATACCGTTGCCGTTCACTCACATATCAGGCAGCATCCTGAGGACCCGGGATTCGCCGTTGTCCATCTCTTCCGGTTCCAGGGTGAACGCATCGTTGAATTGTGGGATGTCGGACAGGCAGTCCCAGAGGATTCACCGAATGAGAACGGGATTTTTTAACATTGATCATCTGCATCACAAGTCGGTTCCTTTTGGAGTCGGCTTTTTTCGTTTACACAAAAATAGTAGATCCTTCATATTTATGGTCTTCCTTGTGCACGATATAAATACAACGAAATGGGGTGGTGAAAGAATGTCTAAACAGAAAAACAAAGATCTTAAAAACAATCAAGCGATGCCAAAGTCTGATGTAGAATTCGCCCAAAACGGACTTGAGAAAGTATCCATCAAGGCCCAGGAAAGAAAGAACAAATGAGAAATAGAAAGCTCCTTCGTCCTTGGAAATGACGAAGGAGCTTCTTTTTCAGGGACGGACCTCATAACCGGTTGCTGATGTTCTTCAAGAGGTTCGTCCCTCTTTTTCCACCCCTGCGTCTTTTTTGATGATGATGACAAAGAGGCTGGCGAGGATACAGAATACCCCTGCGAGGAGGAAGGCGGATGTGTAGGAGTTGGTTCGATTGAAGATCACTCCGCCTCCGTATGCTGCAACGGCAGCGCCAGCCTGATGAGCGGCGAAAATCCAGCCGTAAATGATCCCGCTTTTGGCGACTCCGAAGATTTGCCTCGAGATGTTGACTGTAGGAGGGACCGTGGCAATCCAATCCAGTCCGTAAAATACAGTGAAAAGAATGAGTAGCGGCAAAGATCCTTCTGACAGAGCAAAGGGAAGCAGCACAAGGGATCCCCCTCTTAAGGCATAATACCAAAACAATAGCCACCGATTATCGAAACGGTCCGACAACCATCCGGATAAGGTGGTGCCGACCAGGTCGAATATGCCCATGAATGAAAGGAGTGAAGCGGCAGTAACGAGAGGAATCCCGTAGCTTAGGCAGTAGGAAACAAAATGCGTCCCAATCAATCCACTCGTTGATAACCCGCAGATGAAAAAGCTTCCTGCGAGAAGCCAAAACTCCTTGGCTTTAACGGCAAGAAAAAGACCGTTGAACGCCAACACGATGGGATTCTTCTTCCCGGTTTCCCCGCTTTCTTCGGTTCCTTCATCACTTCCATAGGGGGATATGCCCAATTCTTTAGGAGATTCTTTCATAAAGAACACAATGATGAGTAACATGATGACGCTCAGGATGATGATGAGGTTCATAGCCCAGCGCCATGAATGACCTTCAATCAATACCGCCAGGACGGGGAGCAGGATCAGCTGTCCCGTGGCCGTACTTGCTGTCAGAATCCCGACTGCCAGACCCCGCCGTTTCACGAACCATCGATTTGCCACATACGGGCTCAGCACCGTTAAGAACAGGGAGGAACCAAGCCCGATGATGATTCCCCAAATCAGAATCAATTGCCACGGTTCTTCCATTGCAAGCGTAAGGGTAGCGCCTGTAACCAACGTTCCCATGGATAGGATCATCATCTTTTTCAATCCAAGCACTTCGATCAACGCTGCCATAAAAGGACCTGAAAACCCGTACAAAAACAAGCCCACGTCAAAGGCAAGAGAAATGGTGGAGCGATTCCATCCGAATTCACCTTCGAAAGGCTCGATAAATACGCCCGACGAAGAACGGACAATCCCGGCTGCTATGATGGAAAAAAAGGAAATGGTTAATATGATCCAACTGTAATGAATGCGTTTCATCTTGATCACCCATTCCTATTATATATGGTGACGGGAGTGTAAGCTTTAAAACTTTGAAAATATTGATTGAGTTCGATGAAACACTTTGAAATAATTGGTAATAAGAACGGAGGGGTAAAGATGAAACAAAATCTTACATTGGCCTGGATTGCCTCGTGGTTTGCCCTGGTGGGCCAGCTGGTGTTCTTTATTGGGGTAGCACTTATAACAGGGGAATGGCGATATGTGATGTGGAGCTTTGTGGTAAGCATGTCGGCAGGGGTGACAGGGATGATCTACACTTGGCAAGCCCAGAAAAAGAAGAATGAGGAAAAGACAAGATCTGTCCAATAAGGTCAGGGGGGATTCTGAATCGTGATTGAGGGATGAGGAGGCGGTGGAAATGTTTGAAAACATATTGAAGCGATTATTCATGAGGTGGGAGCTGGTTTACTCCACTCAAGATGTCGGGGAATACTCCACAATCAAAGGAAGGCTGGTGAATAGTGGGATCAAACATCAAACCAAAACGATCAGTTCTGGAGGCGGGGAAGGCGGAGGATATGGGTTCGCCACCACGTATCAACTATATGTTCCGAATGAAGCTGCCCATAAAGCGAATGAAGCCATTCACCGTTCGATGTAAATAATGAAAGACAAAAACCTTATCCAAAAATGGATAATCCTGCTTATACAACACATACTACCTTTTGAGTAAACACCAGTTTACATACTAATTTCAGGAGGTAGGACGATGAAAAAAACAGTTGGATTCATCTTGATGGCACTCATGATGTTCCTGTCCGTTTCAAGTGGGGCAGGGGCTGCTGAAGACGGTCAGGCACCTGCAGGCAAAAAGGATATCGTTGATACGGCGGTAGAGGCAGGCCAATTCAAAACCCTTGCAGCAGCTTTGGAGAAAGCAGGTTTGGTTGATACTCTGAAAGGGGAAGGGCCCTTTACGGTATTTGCTCCAACCGATGCGGCTTTTGAAAAGCTCTTGAAGAAACTGGGGATCACTGCAGAAGAATTATTAGCGAGGGAAGACTTGAAGGACATTCTTCTGTACCACGTAGTGTCTGGGAAAGTCCTTTCAACGGATTTGAAAGATGGCATGAAGGCTGAAACCCTTGCGAAGAAAACCGTGGATATCTCCCTTGATCCCGTTCGTGTAAACAATGCAAATGTCGTTCAGGCAGACATCGAGGCTTCCAATGGTGTGATTCACGTCATTGATGAAGTGCTGTTGCCGTAGGCTGTTAATGCCAGCATAAAAAGAGAAGCGGTAGTGTCAGTTTTCACTGACACTACCGCTTCCTTTTTATTTTATCGTTTCAACTTAAAAACGCCTATCCTTCCTGGATTTTCTCCTGAAGAAAAGGATCGTCGCGATAATCAATATCAAAATGATCGACATGGGAATCCCTAGAAATAACACATTAGCTGTCTCGCCAATCATTCACATTCCTCCTCCCGTGTCAGTCTAAGAAGCATAACCATCTATTCCCCGAAACCGCCATCACGAAACGATGGAGAGCACATCGAAAAGGAGAGGGACGGACCTTGCAAATGAATTAATAAGGGTAAGAGGGAATTTATGTTAATATAGGGTTTGAATGACAAGCATCAGCAGGATGCCTGGAGGGGGCAGCCGGGCACATGGAGTCCAGGCGTTGAAAATAGGCAAAAGGGGGATATAGATGAATTTTTATATTGCTTCCGGCTTCAGTAATAAGGATAGAGTACGCTACGTAAGTGAAGCGTTAAAAATGGAAGGACACATCCATACATATGATTGGACGGTTAATGAACGAGCTTCGACATTTGAGGATCTGAGATACATAGGACTAAAAGAAAAGGACGGAATCATTCATTCCGATATTGTCATCGTCCTGCTACCAGGTGGGAAAGGAAGTCATGTTGAATTGGGGATGGCCATCGCCCTCGACAAACGGGTAATCCTTTATTCACCGGATAATGAAGTACATGATTTCGCCAGTACCACCACCTTTTATCATTTACCCGAGGTGGAAATATGTTCAGGTAGTATGGAAGAATTATTGGAACTTGTGAAGGCCCCATGATTTCCTGAGATGTGAAGGTTATCCGGCCTTTTTCACCAAGAGGTGTTCAAGGCCTTTGCAGCGTATGATAAGGGATTGGTTTGGATGATAGGTGGGGGTAAGAGACACACCTTTCATCCATTTTTTGAGTTAATTTTTAGAATATTATGGTAAAATAGTTGGTAATTCTCTTCATAGACATGGGTGAATTGTACAAACCAATCGGAGGAATGTGTATGCTATCTCAAGAAAAAAGTGTGTATGTACCGCCTAAACATATTGTTTCGGCAGCGACGGTGGTGATCAATGACCACAAGGAAATGTTGTTGATAAAAGGTCCACGCAGAGGCTGGGAAATGCCTGGAGGGCAGGTGGAGGAAGGAGAATCCCTGAAAGAAGCAGCTATAAGGGAGACGAAGGAAGAAAGCGGAATCGACATCGAAGTAGTGAAATTTTGCGGTGTATTCCAGAATGTAAATCGATCTATTTGTAACACCCTGTTTTTAGCTAAAGCGATTGGAGGACAGCCGACAACTTCTTCAGAAAGCCTGGAAGTCGGATTCTTTCCCATAGAACAAGCGTTGGAAATGGTGACCTGGAAGAATTTCAGGGAACGGATCGAGTATTGTCTGGATGATTCAGCCCATCCATTCTACATCGAATTTTAAATAAAGGAGGGTTGTTAGTAAAGATCTACAAGGTGAATCAGGTGATCAAACGAACGGCAGATCATACACTGTAGAAGGGGTGATGAATGATGTGGTGGTTTGTGATCATGATTGCAGGGATTTTACTCTTTTCTTTACTGATTGATCTTCGACGAAAGAAGAGACGGAGCAATCAACATGTGCAGGGGATAAATCCTGGTGCCAGGCCTGGAGAGGACCGTAACTACACAATGGGAGGCGGCCGGGACTCTGGGAATGGGACGGGGCAGTGAGGTTCAAAATGGTCAGGGCATGGAATTGGCATTGATCCATTATCGTTTTTCCCTGGCCAGCGGGCTCTACTATATCCTATTAGTCTATTAGAATTGAGGTAAACAGGGAGGGGATTGAAATCGAACTCACACATACTAGATTACTGGTGAATGACTATAAGGAGTGTTTCCTCTTTTACCGGGATGTCCTCGGCTTTGAGGTCTCCTGGGGAGATGAAACGTCTTCGTACGGCCAATTCAAGGTCGGTCATATGGAATTGGGGATATTCGACAGGAAACGGATGGCGGATGCCCTTGACCAGGAGACCTTTTCCGAACCTCGGCGGACGGACCGGTTCGCCCTCGTCCTTAAAGTGGAAAACGTGGAAGAAACGTATGAAAAATTGAAGGGAATGGTGACGTTTATCACCCTCCCCATGGAGAAGGTCGACTGGGGATTAAAGGTCGCCCATTTCCGGGATCGTGAGGGGACTCTGATTGAAATTTACGAAAATTTGTGATCTGCCATGGAGGTAAATGAAATGACAAATTTAAAAGGGAAAATAGCCATTGTAACAGGGACAAGCCGGTGGGAAGGAATCGGGGCAGCGATTTGCCGTTCCCTTGCCGGAGCAGGAGCGGATATCTTCTTCACCCACTGGTCTCCTTTTGATGAAGAGAGTGGGAACGGGGCGGAACGAGGGTTTCCGGATAGGCTGTGTGGAGAATTAATCAGCATGGGGGTCCGTGCCGCCCATTTGGAAGTGGATTTGAGTGATGAAGCCTCACCGGACCTCTTGATGGATCGAGTGGAAGAAATATTGGGTTCTCCGTCCATCTTAGTGAACAACGCCACATTTGAATCCCCGTCCAATTTTCATACATTGACGAAAGAGATCCTTGATCAGCATTATCAAGTGAACAACAGCGGAACACTGATGCTGACAATGGAGTTTGCGAGAAGGTTCGGGAAGGCCTTCCCTCAAGGAAAGGGCGGCAGGATCATCCATATGGTATCCAAGGGACCCGATCCCAATAATCTCGCCTACATCGCATCGAAAGGCATGCTGATCGCCGTCACGGAACCATTATCCGTCGGCCTCGCGCCAATCGGCATCACGGTGAATGCCGTTGATCCGGGTCCAACCGATTCAGGCTGGATCAATGAAGAGATCCGGGATCATCTACTCCCTCTATTTCCTACAGGGCGTATTGGGAAGCCGGAAGATGCCGCAAAGCTGATCAAGTTCCTCGCCAGTGAAGATTCGGAATGGATTACGGGACAGCTGATCAAATCCGAAGGGGGATTTTTGGGAAAGTAGGAGTGTCTGTGGGGAAATTTGACAGTGCTAATGAAATGATCGAATGGGGAGCATAAAGTAACATCCTACATAACATTGAACGATCTCATGAAACCAAAAGGGTAAAGGCTCACAATCACTCTGAGCCATTATCCTTTTCTTATTTGGTTAACTTACGATGTATTTAAGAAAGTTTCCAAGCAGGGATTAAAGAATGGAATTGGAAAAAATAACTCATGGGTATATGTATAACGGTGTATATGGCAAGAGTGGTGATATATGTCAGGAACCATAGTGGAACAGATACGCTAAGAAATGAGAAAAGCAAACCCATTCCAACAGGAAATGGGATAAGGACGATTAACCACATCGGACCTCCCAGTGCCTCAGTCAACGCCCCTAATGAAACAACAGAAATACCGATGAAAATGGCCTGCCCAAGAGTTAATTCATTTCCAAGAAGTAAGCTCGCAACGAAATAGGAAATGCCATTCAAAGATAGTGCCAGAATAAAATCAAAAAGGTATTTCACTTTCATCACTCCCTGTTTCATATATATAGAAGATAATATCGTTCTAGATTTATTCCGTATAACGGAATATGAGGTGTTTACCTCTATTACTAGATTAACATAAATTTACATATTTCTTCTTATAATTTTTTTACACTTCCAACACCTGTGAATCATTTCAAAGAGGCTGTGTTCTGAAAACCGGATACAGAGATAAGCATTCCAATAAGAGGGACGGACCTCCGTTTACTTACGGAAGGTCCGTCCCTCTTAATTGGTAAATAAATCCTTGACAATGGTTTATTCACCCGATTATGATTTAATTAAACACGGGTCAATAAAAAGGATGGGTAAGATTATGTCACCGAGAAAAGCAGTAGCACAGGAATTGACGAAGGAAATGGTGATGGGGGCGGCACGGGAGCTTTTTCGTAACCAGGGCTACCAGCAGGTGTCCATGAGAAAGATTGCATCAAAGCTTGGATACAGTCACGGCTCCATCTATTATCACTTCAAGAATAAAGCAGATTTGTTCTATGCCATGATTGAATCCGATTTTAAGCTGTTAGATCAGTGGCTGGATGATGTGATGGGTGAGGATGTGGATAACGAGGGGAAGTTTAAGGGGATCCTTCTTGCTTTCATTCGATTCGGCCTGACCTATAAGAGCCAGTATGAAATGATGTTCATGCTAGCTGATGAAGAAGTCAAATGCTATGTCAGCAATGGCCCGAATGAATCATATGAAAAATTTTCCAATGCTCTTAGACAGCTGAGCAACAGAGAGGTCACCATCCAGCAGACATGGTCGATATTTCTTTCGTTGCACGGCTTTGTCAGTCACTATTGTCATTGTGATGAAACCTTTGAAGATGTAGAGAATCTGGCACGCTCCCATGTTGATTTCATTATGAAATCAATTGGGTAATACATTTTTTTAATGTTATTTGACCAGTGGTTAATAAGAGGGGGATGGTTTTATGAAAAAGGCAATGGTAGTGGGAGCTTCCGGCGGAATGGGATATGCCCTGGTGATGGAATTGGTCAGCCGGGGAATCGAGGTCGCAGCATTTGCAAGAGGAAGAGAAAGGCTTGGTACGCTGTTTGATGGCATCAGTCTCGTAGACATCCAGGCAGGTGATGCAGAAAACAAAGACCAGCTTGTTCATGCGTCAAGAGGTTGTGACATCATTTTTCATGCCATCAACCTTCCCTATGAAGCGTGGAAACATAAATTATTAATCATTTCAGAAAATATCCTCCATGCAGCGGAACGAAACAGCTCCAGATTGGCTATGGTGGATAATATCTATATCTATGGACGAAGCGGCGGTGATGTACTAAAGGAAGACAGGGAAAAGCATCCCCATACACGGAAAGGGAAACTCCGCCTTGAAATGAATCACATGATCCATCAGAGCTCAGTTCCCGCGTTCATCTGCCACTTCCCCGACTTTTATGGACCGAACGCCACCAATACGTACATTCACTACACATTGGAGCAGTTACTTGAAAAGAAAAAAGCCGGATTTGTAGGACCAAAGAATGTAGCCCGGGAATTTATTTACACAAAGGACGGTGCCAGGACGATGGTTGACTTGGCTTTAAGGGACGAAGCATATGGCCACAACTGGAATATCCCTGCTGTCGGGACCACTACCGGAAGCGAGCTGGAACACATACTGAAAAGGCAGTTAGGAGAAGGGAAGAGTCTCTACTCCATTTCGAAGCCGATGTTTGCCCTTTATGCCCTTTTTGCTGGGAAAAGCATGCGTGAAGCCGTGGAGATGCAGTATATCAATTCCGAACCTACCATCTTATCAGGTGAAAAGGTGAAAGAGTTAGTCGGGGATGTGAAGGGTACACCTTATGAACAGGGGATGAAGGAAACGATTGAGTTTATGAGGAAATAGTGAAATGAATCTATAGCCATGAAGAATCATGTAAAAGAGAAGTGTCACATTAAACTGACTACACCAGACAAAGAGACCTCGGACAGATCTGAGGTCTTTTTCCCATTCCCACTTCCAAAATCCTACGAAAAAACACGAAAAATCAGGAAAAACTTAGCTTGTAATATAATCCCAAAAACCAGTATATTATTTAATAATGCAAATTTTCTGTAAAGGAGCCTGTTATGCTGACAAAAGTGAAACAAGCATTTTTTCTCAGACGTATAGAAAAGATGCTTTCCCGTTATCAAATCAAGGTCATGCATTTTATCCCCGGCCGGGTACGGTTGTCTTCGCCTTACTGGGAAGGGAATTCGAAGATCGTTGCTTCACTCCTGCCTATTTTACAATTAGAGCAACATATTCAATCCGTCCGGCACACGTCTGAAACAGGAACTATTTTAGTAGAATACAAGACGAATGCCGATGTCAATGAGGAGCAGATTGAAGAATGGATCCAAACGGTTCAACGGGTACATAATGACGTCATTGCGAGAGAAGTGGCGCAGTTATGATCCAAACCTTGGTCGGCTTGGGTGCATCGATTCTGGCACCAAGCATCATGAAGAGACTGAAAGATCAAAAGGTACAGGTGGTTCATGCCATGCCTGGTCGTGTACGCTTACAGAGCAATCATTGGAAGGAAGAGAAGATTGCTCATGCATTGGAAGAGCATATTCGCTTCCTTCCCCTTGTGAAAACAGTAAAAGCCTCGGGGATCACCGGGAGCCTGTTGATGGAATTTCACAGCAGTCACCTGACTCCCGAACAATTCGATGAAATTGTACAATTCGCTGTTCACATTTCTACTCAGACCTATGCTGAAATGGATTCAAAGATGAAGAAAACGATGAAAAAAGGGGTCCATACAGTTGACCACCTCATCAAAAAACAAACAGGGGGGAAAGCAGACGTTGAATCCTTGCTGGTTGCATGGCTTCTATTCAAAGGGGCTACAGGGTTTGCGGCCAATCCGGCTTTCGCGAGCAGCCTCCTTTACTGGGCGTACACTCTCATTACAAAGGAAGGCGGTGACAGGTAGTGAATAAGATCCGGATTCTACACGCGATCCCAGGTAGAACTCGTCTTCTCTTTCATACTGACAGTCATCCAAAGATCATTGAAGCCTGTTTTCGTTCAGTGCCCGGTGTGTATTCCGCCATTTATACAGCTGAAACCCGATCGATCCTCATCCATCACGAAGCTGCGATTTCACCCAGTCAATTAATCCATACCGTTAAAAAGAGAATGGCTGTATCAATTGAAAAGGAAATCAATCATAAGAAGGAACTTGCTGTGAGCGGGGCCGCCCTTTTGGTGGATGTTTTGTTCCCGGCCAAGGGTCTGCTTGGAATAAAGCAGCTGATTCGTCCGGGTGCCCTGATGAGCATATATGCTTCCCGGCACATTATCGCCAATGGGACGAAGGGATTCAAGGAGGGAAAGAAGCCCAATGCAGATACATTAAGTACGGCAGCCATTTTTGCTTCTTTACTGAAAGGGAATCCCCGGTCTGCACTGGTGATCCTGTTCATGTCTACGTTAAGTGAGATGATCACGGAAATGACGGCTAAACGAACGAGCCGTTACGTCAAGGACATGATGAATCTGGATGTTCCTTATGTGTGGAAAGTTGACCGGCAAGGAAATGAAAGAAGAGTTTCCATCCAGGATATTGGTCCGGGAGATGAAATCATGGTCTTTGAAGGGGAAAAGGTTTGTGCAGATGGACTTGTCCTGAATGGATCGGCAAGCATTGATGAATCTTCCATTACAGGGGAATTTTATCCGAAGGAAATCCAACACAATCAGAATGTGTATGCCGGAACGATTGTCAGGTCGGGAAACATCAGGGTCAAAGTGGAGAAGATAGGGGAAGAGACAGCCGTCTCGAAGATCGTTCAATTAATAGAAGATGCACAGCAGAAGAAAGCCCCCATTCAATCTTATGCCGATGAGCTTTCCGAGCGTCTCGTTCCCGTGTCCTTTTTACTGGCGGGCTTTATTTTCGCCGCCACACGGAGCTGGGACCGGGTATTGAACATGCTTGTCATCGATTATGTCTGCGGGATGAAACTGTCCACTGCTGCCGCCATCTCGGCATCCATCGGGAAATCGGCACGGAACGGTGCTCTTATTAAAGGCGGGGAATACGTTCAGAAGCTTTCCACCATTGACACTGTGATCCTTGATAAAACGGGAACCCTGACCCAAGGTAAGCCTGTGGTTAAACAAATCATCCCCTATAACGGCTATACGGAAAAAGAGATTCTCATGTACGTTGCGTCCGCCGAAGAGCATTCCTCTCACCCAATCGCGGAGGCCATGTTGAATCTGGCCAGGGAATGGAAGCTTGATCTTCCTGATCATGACCACGAACAGATGGAACAAATGGTCGGTCACGGGGTGAAAGCACGGGTCGGGGATAAAAAGGTTTTAGTCGGGAATAAGAAGCTTCTTCTAAAAGAAGGGGTGGATATAAGAGGCCTCAAGTTCGTCCACAAGCTGTCCAAGTCTGGAAATGCCGTCATGGTTGCTTTAGACGGGAAGGTGGCAGGTGTCATCATCATAGAAGACAGGATCAGAAATGGGATGAAACGGACCATCAATCAACTGAGAAGATCTGGCATCGATGAAGTCCTCATGATTACAGGAGACAATCAACAAGTCGCCCAGGACGTGTATCAGGAACTTCAATTGGATGCTTATTATTCTGAGGTCCTCCCCCATGAAAAAGCAAAGTATGTTGAAGAACTCAAAAAGTCCGGTAATCGCGTGATGATGGTAGGGGACGGGATCAATGATGCCCCGGCACTCGCCTTTGCCGACGTCGGGGTCACCATGGGTGGAAAGCGGACGGATATTGCCGTCGAAGCAAGTGACGTTGTCATCACCTCCGACAATCCATTGATCCTTTCCGATGCCGTTCAGTTATCGAAGAAAACGATGACCAAGATTCAACAGAATTTCACGATTACGATTGCAGTCAACAGTGTGGCGATCATGCTCGGTGCATTCGGGGTGATTGCACCCATCGTAGGGGCTGCGATTCATAATGCGGCCACCATCGGCGTATTACTGAATAGTACGACATTACTCTTGAAGGAGGAGCGAGTTCAATGGCAGGAACCTTTAACATCATCCACGACATACCTGGTCGACTCCGCCTGATCATACCGGCCCTTCATGACAAAAAGGACTATGAACAAATCAAGCATATGTTTTCCTCAATCAAAGGGATTCTAATGGTGAGAATCGAGCCAATCATCCAGTCCATGGTGATATCCTATGATCAAACGATCATAGACAAACATGTCATACTTCGGTTCATCAGCCTGTTTTTTAAGCAAACGAGGTTTGATCCACTCGATCATATCATGGTCAATATGACTCCTGCCCTAAGGAAGGATTTACTGAGGTCCTTAGTAACGGGATTCCTGATTCTCCTGGCTTACTTAAGAAAGTCGTCAGGGAAGATACCGGGTGTATTAGATTATTCAGTTATGATCTCCACAGCCTATACCGTCCTATCTCATGGCCAGAATAAGCTGAGGCATCCGGATGTGATTACGGGTATTGTGAGCATGCTTTCTCTGGGTGCCGGTAACATCCTTCATGTTGCCACCTTAACGTGGGCAGTCAATATCGTCGAATTATTCAATGATGCAAATAAGAGCAAAGCGCTTTTATTATAAAAAAATCTAGGGGGACTTAAACATGGTAGTGAACAAAGATTTTCTTATGGGATTCGTTTCAGGAACAGTGGTGGGAGCAGTAGGATATCGTCTTTACGAACAAAATCAGGGGCAGCTGTCACAGTTGATCCAGCATAATCCCATCTCAACCGGCTTACAATCCATGCAGCCTTCCTACAGACAGGACTTATCGATTGAAGATCTGATCTCTCAAAAAGAACGTCTCGAGGACTTGATTGCGGAAAAAAAAGTAACAAGCAACTAAAAGTGAATCTATCATGGAAAAAAACATGATAGATGTAGGATACTATAAGGACTCCATCTGCTTTGAAGCCGTCGGTCTTTGCGAAGGCGACACAAAGGTTGGTTCCTTAAAGGAAAACAATCTCTCTCATCCGGCACATGGTCTCTTCCATAAAGAGGGACGAACTTTATGATTTCATCATAAAGTTCGTCCCTCTTTTTCTCCTGTGTCAATCGTTTTATTTTCGGAAAAGGAGAAGGATTATGTGAAAATCATCTAGAACCTAGTCATAGCAGGCCTGTTCATGTTGAAAGGGGGATCGTGTCAGGAAGTTCATGGAGAAGGGTCTCTTTTTATTTTTCTGAAATTTCTTTCTTTTTACCGAAATGTCTGATTCCCATGTTGTTTTGTAGACAGTTTGTCTAATGATAAACAAGCTTTTTCAAAATACACTTATCTATAAGTTTCATAAACAATGGAGAAAAGGGTGGTTCGATGGAAATCAATGGAAATCGATTAAAGAGGCATCTTGAGGAGCTTGCTGAAATTGGAAAGATCGGGGAGACGGGCGTTTGCCGCCTGGCTCATTCGAAGGAAGACCGAAAGGCCGTGGATGTGGTGAAAGGCTGGATGGAGGATGCCGGGTTAACAGCAAAGATTGATGGATTCGGGAACCTGATCGGTAGGATGGAAGGGACTGACCCAGATAAGCCGATCCTTATCCTCGGATCCCACATTGATTCCCAGCCATATGGGGGAAGGTTCGACGGTACCGCAGGGGCCCTCGGAGCCATAGAAGTCGTCCATAGCTTCAAGGACAAAGGGATCGTGCCGGACCGGACCATTGAAGTGATTTGTTTCTCCGATGAAGAAGGCAGCCGGTTCAATAAAGGGGTTTTCGGCGTCCGGGCCCTCGCCGGGATGCTTGAGGATGGTGAGCTTGAACGGAAAGACAAGCAGGGTGTGACGAGAAGGGAAGCGTTGAAGGAATTCGGGGTAGAACCGGATATCACGGAAAGTCCCGTATACAAAAAAGGGGATATCGCCGCGTTTCTTGAGCTCCATATTGAACAGGGGCCGGTCCTTGAGAACAAAGGAAAACCCGTTGGAATCGTGTCTGGCATTTCGGGTCCGATTTGGCTGACGGTCACCCTCGAAGGATTCGCCGGTCATGCAGGATCCGTACCGATGAACATGAGGCAGGATGCCCTTGTCGGGGCTTCAGAAATCATCCGGAAATTCGATGAGCTGGTCAAAAGAGAAGGAACTGACACCAATGTAGGAACAGTAGGGAGCATGCAGGTATTCCCGAATTCGAGAAATATCATCGCTGAAAAAGTAGAGTTTACGGTCGACCTTCGCGACATCGACCTTGAAGCCCGTACAACGCTTGAAGACAAACTCTATCAAATCATAGAAGAAACCTCCTCTCTGTACAACCTGTCATACGAGATCAAAGAGGATACCCGCAGTGAACCAAGATATTGCGCCGACTGGATCAAGTCCATCATGAAAGAGGAAGACGGGAAGCTGGGACTCGACTCGCCGACTTTGATGAGCGGCCCGTTTCATGATGCCCTCTTCATGTCGTATATAAGCGATTACGGGATGATCTTCGTCCGCTGTGAAAAAGGCATCAGTCATAATCCGCTGGAGTTTGCAGAAATGGACGATATCCATAAAGGCGTGGAGCTTCTGTACGCCACCGCATTGCGGATCTGTCAGGGGCATGAGAGGTCGCTAGATACCAATGACGTTTCAGCTGTAGTTCAGGATAAGTGATCAAGCAGTGGAGGGCAGGTCCCTCCTTACATAAATGGAGGTGAGGGTTTGCAGGCGACAATGCTCCTGATGAATGGAGAAGTGGTTACGGTTGATTCTGAATTCGCGGTGAAAGAAGCGGTGGCCATTCTGGGGAATACCATTCTGGCGGTTGGTACGAATGAGGAAATAGTACGGTATGCTGGTGAAGACACGCAGGTGATTGACCTTGAGGGGAAAAGTATTCTGCCCGGCTTCATTGACGCCCATGCACATCTTGAGATCTACGGTACCAATAAGCTCGGTGTGAATGGAAAAGAAGCAAGAAGCATAACAGAACTACTCGGGAATTTGAAGGAGAAAGCGGAGAGTACCCCAAAAGGAGAATGGATAAGGGGATGGGGATATAACCAGAACAGTCTTGATGAGGGACGGCATCTCTCAAGGTGGGACTTGGATCAGGTTTCCACCGAGCATCCGATCATCGTTGTCCGCACATGCGGGCATATCTCCTGTGTCAACACAAGGGCACTGGATCTTGCCGGCATCGATTCAGACACCAAAGATCCGGATGGAGGGAAGTTTGGCCGGGTGAATGGTGAATTGACAGGACTTCTGTTTGAAACGGCCCACATGGAGATGTTCCTTTTAGCCAACTATTCGGAAGCGGAAGTACAGGAAGGTTTGACTCTCGCTTCTATGGACTATTTGGAGAAAGGCATCACGAGTGTCCACGATGCGGGCGGGTATGGGCCGGAGCATATACGCTTTCTTCAAAAAGCTGTTAAAGAGAAGCGGATAAAGCAGAGAGTATATGCCCTTTACGGATCTCTCCATGATTCACCTGGGATGGTGGAGAAAGGGGTTCAAAGCGGAATGGTTTCAGGGCTCGGAGATGAGTGGATGAGGATCGGACCGGCAAAGGTCTTTATCGATGGAAGCAGCAGCGGTCCGACGGCAAAGACGAGGGAACCCTATACGAGCAACCCTGTTGACTCCGGCATTTTATATTTAGACCAGGAAGGGTTAAATGAATCCCTTGGAAAAGCCCACAAAGCAGGATGGCAGATCACCGCCCATGCCATGGGTGACAAAGCCGTGGAAATGATGATCGAAGCGGTCAGGGCTGCATTGGAACAACATCCGAGAGACGATCATCGCCATCGCATTGAACATTCGGGAATGACCCCGCCGGATCTCATCAAGGACATACATCGATTAGGAATCATTCCCATCCCAAACCCAGCCTTTCTCTATGAATTCGGAGACGGATATAGGAAAGATTATGGGGATCGGGTGAACATCATGTTTCCTTTAAGGAGTTTTGCCGAAAGCGGCATTCCTTTTGCCATCGGATCGGATAGCCCGATCACCACTCTAGATCCGCTCTACGGTATTTACACAGCCCTCACCCGTATGAGTAAATCGGGTGAAGTGGTGGGAGCCCGGCAGCGGATCACCTTGCAGGAAGCCATTAAGGCTTATACGTGGTATGGTGCCTATGCCAGCTTTGAAGAATCATTGAAAGGAAGTATAGAAGCCGGGAAGCTTGCCGACCTTGTCGTATTGAATGAATCTATATTGCTTTGTGAACCTGAACGAATACGGGATTTAAAAGTAGACGTAACGATTGTTGACGGGAAAGTGGTATACGCAGCAAAAAAGGAGGGTGTTTCATGAGTAAGAGTACGTTTACCAAAATCTATTGCCTGTCTTTGATTTTGCCGTTTCTGTTATTGGTGTTCCCATTGTTTTCAATCGGGAACAGGGCGACCCCGATGATCCTCGGTATGCCGTTTTCGATCTTCTGGGTGATTTCATGGATTGTCATCACCTTTTTGATTGTTCTTGTACTCTATCGAATGGATCCGGACAAAGATGAAGAGGAGGTCAAGTAATGGCAGATTGGCAGATTGCGATGATCATGATGATCGGCTACCTTGTCATTGCACTGGTAGTAGGTGTGATGGCCGGGAGGGGTCATGATAAAAATTCGTTAGATGAATTTACCGTTGCAGGGGGAGGACTTGGGTTAGTTGTCATGTGGTTCCTGATGGGAGGAGCTGTATTCAGTGCCTTTTCATTTCTCGGAGCACCTGGATGGGCCTATTCAAAAGGGGCACCTGCACTTTATATTTTAACTTATACCGCTTTTGCCATTCTTCCATGGTATATCATTGGGCCGAAAATCGGGAAGATCGGACGGAAATTCAACATTTACACGGTGTCAGGCTTTATGAAAAAGCGCTATGGCGGGAAGACCCTCCCGATATTAATCGGATTCATTGCACTATTCGCCTCCATTCAATATCTTGCCACTCAGATGAAAGGGATGGCCTACATCTTCAATATCATGACAGAAGGGCGCATCCCCCTGTGGCTGGGAGCTCTCCTAGCGTATGGGATTGTCGTCGTCTATGTGGCAACGGGTGGTTTACGGGCTGCTGCATGGTCTGATGTATTTCAGGGGATCTTGATGATCGTTATTTCCTGGGTGGTGGGACTTGCCATTGTGAATCAGCTGCACGACAGCGTAGGGGGGATGTTTACGAATCTGGTTCAGGACAACCCTGCCTTCTTTGAAATCGGTCAGGAAGGATCCACCATGTCGGGTACCGCTTATACGACCACGATCCTTGTTTCACTGATTGGGTTCTTGATGTGGCCCCACCTGTTTTCAAAGTCCTATGCCTCCAATGCACGCACGATCAAGAAAACCGTATTGGTCTATCCTGTCTTTGCCCTGTTTCTTATTCCTCTGTTATTTGTCGGGTTTTCCGCAGTGAATATCGTCAATCCCGCTGATATTGGGGCACCTGATGAGATTCTCCCTTATTTGATCACCACGGTCCTCAGTCTGCCCGGTTGGGTGTATGGGCTTGTAGGTGCAGGGGCACTTGCTGCAGCTATGTCGACTGCAGATGCCATCACCCACAGTGCCTCCCTTGAATTTACGGACGGGGTGATCAAGAATGTCAAGCCGGATCTTCCTGACCGGACGACGCTGCTGCTGATGAGAATCGGGGTGTTTGTAGTAGGGGGGCTTGCTTACTTTATCACCGTATTTGGAGGGCAGGGGCTCATTGCCCTGCTGCTGGGTGCATATGGTTCCATCGTTCAATTTGCACCCGGGGTCTACGGTGCCCTTTATTCCAAAAGAGTGACAGGTCCCGCTGTCATCACCGGTCTCATCGTCGGTACAATCGTCAACTATTATTATCAATTGATAGCCGGCACGACACCTTTTGATATACACGCCGGCATCATCGGATTAATCTGCAACGTCCTCATTGTCGTTGTCATCAGCGCCTTCACACAGCAAAAAAGCGTCAGAATCGCCGAGGAATATCGAAATATCGGATAGTCTTATAGGGACGGACCTCTGAAGGTCCGTCCCTATTTTATTCTTCTAAATCTTTCGTTCATCTTTTTCTTTTACTTTTATCCAAGGTAATAGTACATTAAGCTTATGAACAATTATTTTAAGAGTGCGGTTACAGGCTGAATGAATATCAGTGAAAAAGTGTAGATTCATCATATTATCTTGCTTAAAAGAAAGTAGGTTGAACATGCAGGTTTTTGAACAATTTTACGAATATATGACCGAACGTACATGGCAGCTGACGGAAGACTGGTATGCGTCACTGGACAAGAACGATCCAACCGGGGTTTATGCCTCCAGGGACCAGAAAGTGATCCAAACGTTGAAACGCCAAAATCATGAATTCCACGAACGTTTTTGTGTCCTCTTTAAGGAAGTGGGTCAGGATGCGCTATTGAATTTCGAGCAATGGATCGAGGAAATCGCCAAGGATGAAGAGCATTTGCAAACCCCTACCCATTTTATTCTGAGAGAGTTCTTCAGAACCCAGGATCAATACCTGGGGGTGTTGAAGGAATTTAGGCGTGAGCATAAAAACATGTTTTCACCGGAAGAAATTGATTCTATACGAGAGTTGATGATCCAGACGTTCAGTCTTGTCATTTCAAAATTCGCCGAAGGAAATTATGAGTATGCCCAAAGGCGCCTGAGTGCCCAGCAGGAAATGATCAGGGAGTTGAGTTCCCCGGTCATCCTGATCGATAAGAGAACAGGTGTCCTGCCCCTGATCGGGGATATCGATACGGGAAGGGCAAAGTATATCCTTGAAAATACCCTGGCTGAATGTGTGGATAAAAATGTGGGACATCTTTTCATTGATCTGTCAGGTGTTATCATGGTGGATACCATGGTGGCCCACCAGTTATTCCAGATCATCCACAGCCTGAGTCTGATCGGTGTGAAGAGCACCGTTTCCGGGATACGGCCGGAAATAGCCCAAACCGCGGTTCAATTGGGGATCTCATTTGACAACATTTCAGTCACGTCCACTCTTGAAAAAGCATTGAGCGAAGTGCGTTAGAAAGAAGAGCATGTGATGAGCGAGGATCATTCTCGCTCTTTTTTTATGATTTTTTGTTTACATGTATCCTATAGAGGGAATTCCTCCAACTATAAAGTGAATTGGTGAAGGATGCCCTTAGGAATTCACGATAGAAGGAGGGGCGCTATGCAATTCGTCAAAATGGTACGATTTGACTCACATGGATTTACGTGTAGTCCACCAGGGCCCGGCTCTTTGAATCAAAAGAGCGATCCAGTCTTTATCAATCGTGTGGTCTACAACCTCTATGATACGGGGCAATCCCTTTATACAACAGAGTTGTTTCTGCCGGGAGAAGACGACAGGGAATGGTCTGGGTGTTATTGTTTTTTAGAAGAAAGCAGGCAGCCGTTGAATACAAATAGGACGATAGGCTTCATTCCAAAAGAAAGCGTGATCTGGGTAAAGAATAGAAGTCACTTCACTGACGATATCCCCTATTTCACCAGCTGTATCCATCCATTGGTGGAAGAAGGTGAAGCCGAAAGGAATAATCTGATCCATGATACTTGGGTGAAGATGAAAGTGGAAGATGCACTGGAACGAAAACGTTTGTGGAAACAAGAAAATGATTGTCTACCTCTTCCCCTATGGCTGTCAGAGTGTTATCTCATGGAGAAGCAAGTGAAGGACCTTCTCTATCCTTCAGAGAATGAGAAAGTCATGGAATTCTGGTTAAGTAAGAATTAGCACACCGGGGTGTTCCTCTGTTACGCTTTTTTGTTATAATACATAGTAGTTGATCCTATCATCAAATGAAGATCATTCCTTCAGTATCTATGTAAAAGGGGAATTCACTTGAAACTTGAAGATATTAATCCTGAACTGTTGATCCTTTGCCGGACTGCTGACCATTTTCACATGGCAGAAACCGTGGTGGGAGGCCCGTTAAGAGGCTTGGACATCCTCGCCCTAAAGGGGATTGAACGGAAAAAGTCTCTTCCTGCAGATGTAGTCAATCTGTTGATCATCTATTTCTTCACTGAGGTCAAAGGTACGGTGTATCACCGAAACGCCCTGTCAAAATTATATAATCATTGGGTTTCCAATGAAGTGCTTACCTTCTCAAAGGCAAAAGAGATGATTGAGCTGGATATGATGGAACAATTGAGTGAAATCGATCGAATATGAATAGTCAAAAGGTCTGAATCCAATGGGATTCAGACCTTTTTTTGACTATCAGCAGGGATTGAGGCTGTACCCCAGATGATCCAGGGCAGAGACCAGGGAAGAATGAATAGTCAATGAGCCGAGTGGGATACCCAATTGAACGGCGGTCTGTGCAATGGAAGGACGGATTCCTGTAATCATAGGCTGGACCCCCACCAATGTCAACGTATTCATCAGTTCAAATATTTTCTGTGCCACCATGGTGTCTATGACCGGAACGGCTGAGAGATCCACCACCAGATGCTGAATTTCTTTTTCCACACACTTCTGCAGCGTAGACTCCATGATATATTTTGCCCTGGATGTATCGATATCCCCGACCAGGGGGAGGATGGCGATCGTTTCGGAAAGAGGGATAACAGGGGAGCTTAATTCATTGATGAGACCCATCTGATCTTTCAACCTATTTTCATAGTGCTTTTTGTATGAAAGGACAAAGGTTTTGATGACTTCATCAAAGGTCACCTGATAGTTTTCAATCAGGTCATACCGCTCTTCCTCTAGCATGTCTGTATTCTCCAGGAACCATTTTTTCATAAAACGAAAATAAAGGGCTCTGAATCTCTGAAACTGATCCAGCACCTTATCAATGCTTGTCCCGTCATTGACACGCTCTCTGGCGATGGTGTTCGACCAATTCATAAGTTCCTCGGAAAGCTTGAAATCTTTGTTCACTAATGCTTCTGTTATAAACTGAATAAAACTTCTGCATTCCCGCCTCAGTTTATCTTCAATCTCCTTTGACGCATGTGCATGAAAAATGGAAAATTGATCGTCCACCCGCATCTCCAGCCATTCATTGACCACTTGCTCTGACTGTATACGAAAGTAATCCATCAGCTTGTCTTTTGTTTTCATTTCCACGCCTCTTTCATATCCTAATAATTGACACTTCGGTAATGAAATTATAGATAGAGAAGTGAAATTCGTCAATTCCCCAATTGGTAAGTTTAGATTTTCAAGAGAGGAATAGGAGGTTAACGGAGGTGAGCTGCATAAAATCATTGTGAATGATTGGGAATTTTGAAATAATTAATAGGATGAGATTGAGAGATTTGGAAAAAGGGGGGATGACTATGGCGAAATTGGAAACCGGTCCCGTGCTGGTCAGTAAGTACGGGAGACGGGAACTGGACTTGATCATCGCCTGGTTTGAAAAGGAGGCACGCTCACTGTACGCACTCGGCCGTGTTTTCCTGGACAGCGAGGAGGAGCTGGAGGAGGCATTTTACCGTTCCATCATCCGATTAGAGGAAGAGATGCACAGAAGGAAAAAAGAACTTTCGTTTGAACGGAAAGCCGCTTCTGTTTTTTTACATCAGTGTCAGGAGCTTGTCGATGAAAAGAGTTCACCGTCTTCTGGTGGGGATGATCAATTCGGGACTATCCGTCAACTGGAAAGTCCAGAGAGAGACGCAGTCGCGTTAACGTATGTGAAGGGGTATTCCCGGGAAGAGGCTGCCACAATTCTCCGCATTCCCGTCGAAACGGTTACTTCAAGGGTGTTTGCAGGGATCAGGGTCATTCGTGAAAAGATGAATCAAGGAAGACGATTCCAGGGGTGTACCGACTATCAGCCCTATTATTTGGATTACTTAGGAAGAACCATGGAGCGACCGGAGAAAGTCGAATTTGAAATACATATTTATCATTGCCAGTACTGCCAGGAAGACCTTGCCTCATTCCAGGAGGTGACCCTGACCCTAGACCGGTTGCGCAGGGAGATTTCCCCTTCTGACCGATTTATGGAAAAGCTCAGGAGCAGGGTGGATGAAAGAGAAGCGAGCAGGAAAAAACGGAGAAAGAAGCGGAATTCAATCCTGATGTCTATCGCAGGTGTATTCGCCCTCCTTATAAGCATGGGATTTGTCACGGGGGGATTCGCAAGTCTCTATTATTCTTATACCGAGGAGGATGAACGGCTTCGTACAATGCTCCAGCATAACCTGGGAGAGCGGCTGAACCTTGAGGCCGAAAGTGACGGGGTCAAGATCACGATCAAAAGTGTCGTGGCCGATGACGTACAGACCCTGGTGTTTTATGAAATCGAGGATATGAACCATGACAATCGATATATGATTAATCCGTACGAAGGCATCTTTATCGAAAATGAACGTGACGTCATGACTATGGGAGCTGGTTACGGGTATTATTCTCCACCCGTCGATCAAAGTGACTACGGAAATGATCAGGCAAATGTGTACGTGGGAACCATCAGCCTGTCACCCGTAGTGAAGGATAAGGGGGAGATTCACCTGAATATTGCCAGGGTCATGCAATTAACCCTAGACTCCCAGGGTAAATGGGTGACAGAAGGGGAAATGAAGTTTGCCGAGGGAGACTGGAGCTTTAAGATCCCATTCGAAAAGCAATCTTCCCGTCTTCATGAAATGAATCGGGAAGTCGAAGTCGCCGGGATCCCGGTAAGATTGGATAAGCTGACCATCGCCCCGACTGCGACAATCCTCCACTACAGCTTTCAGAGTGAATCAGATAAACAAAGGATTGAAATGATCAACTTTGATTCTATTAAAGCAGGTGAAAAGAAGTCAGATTCAAACCCGTTCGGGGGCCATATGTATGTGGAGGCCTGGGATCAAGAAGGGTGGACTGCCTTTACCGCAGCCTTCGACACTCTTTATTTCCAAGATCCAAAGGAAGTGGACATCCGCTTCGCCTCGCTTCGTTTATCCGTGGATGAACCAAAAACCATCATCCTCGATGCCGGCAAGGATCTGCCCCAAACGACTGATTACCTTGGCAATCCGATTACGATTGATAAGATCAGTGTCGGGAACCCGGCAAAGGTGGTTCTGACCCATGGTATGTCAAAGGACAGGGCCTATGAGAGTGTAAATTATCATTTCAAAGGCATGTCAGAAGACGATGATATGATTTCAATCGGGGTAAGCAGCGGGGAAGGTGTGTTGATGGATGAGGATGGGAAAGTGTATGACGTGAATGAATATGTACACGGTGAAATGGACCTTCCCCGTTACTTTGAAACGGTCCAGACGATAGACTTTTATCGTGATGGTTCCACGGAAGATTACATTCCTACCCAACTTGACATTCTAGGTTACAGCACTACAACTTATGTGGATGATGTGATAAGAGTTTCATTGGATGAACAGTGAAGATGACTAGATTAGGTGACTAGTCGATATCATTCAGGTAGGATCACTGATATAATCAAAATTTCGCTGGTAAAGGCACAATTATCACACTCAAATAGGATATAACTGAAAAGGTCTTAAGTAAGATGGGAGAACAGCAAGTTGCTGTTCTCTTTATTGTATTTTGATCAATATATTGAAAAACCACCCAAAAATTCTCTAGCCCCCTTCCGCAACTCGTAACAAGTATTCAAGGTCTTGTTCCATTTCTGAGCCCTCATTTACACGAATGACCCATCCGTGTCTTTTCTGTGACACCCTTTTTCCTAAGCAAATCCTGCAGGGATCCCGCTTCCTGATGTGATTCCAACTTTTTCATCAGAAAAGAGAAAAATAAAGATAGAAATAGACCCATTCCGGGTGTAAAATATATGAAAATACACCCGGGAGGGAACAGCCAACAAAAAAAGATGACCGTTATGCCTATTGTTGCAATCGTTTTCCCAGATTGGAAGATTCAAAGGATGCTTCCACCAATGTAAGAAGTCAGAATGTTAAAAATACGATAAGAGGTTGATGAATGTTGGCAATGGAAACTACTGAAACAGTTGTAAAGGAACAAACGATTTTTCACCATACAGGGAATAAAATCAAGACAGACGACCGGGATATTCAGATCATCGTGAAGATGGAAGAGCCGCTGATCGTCGTTCTCGGAAATGTGCTGAGCCACGAAGAATGCGATCAACTCATCCAGTTATCCAAGGACCGTGTCGAACGGTCAAAAATTGGGAATACCCGGACAGTCGACGAGCTCCGGACGAGCAGTTCTGTCTTTCTTGAAGAGAATGAGCATGACGTCGTGACTCGCATTGAAAAGCGGGTCTCGCAGATCATGAATATACCCGTGGAGCATGGGGAAGGTCTGCAAATCCTTAATTATAAACCGGGTCAGGAATATAAGGCCCACTTTGATTTCTTCTCGGCATCGGCAAGGCCTGTCAAGAACCCGAGAATCAGTACTCTCGTCATGTATCTGAACGACGTAGAAGAAGGCGGGGAAACCTACTTCCCGAAACTGAATCTCTCCGTCTCCCCACAAAAAGGGATGGCGGTTTACTTCGAATATTTCTATGACAGCCAGGAGCTGAACGATCTGACGCTCCACGGCGGGGCACCGGTCGTCATCGGGGATAAATGGGCTGCCACGCAGTGGATGAGAAGGAAGGTATTTAAGTAAGAAGAATAAAACGATATTCTATAGACCGAAAGAAGCTTATGGTTGATGATAAGCTTCTTTTTCTATGTATACTCACACAAATTTTAGTTGGTAAAACGGAAGAGAGAAAGGAGACTATTAAACAAGTATCCGGAGGAATTGAAACTATTTGGAAATTCAATCGTATATGTTTCAATGAATCTTTTTAGTACTAAAACACCAGCCGGTGATTCTATGCCTGACAGAAAATCGTGTCGAACAGAGTTTATCCCATTATGAAAGGAGAAGTGTAATATGAGACAACTTACGTACCCAGCCATCCTTGTTCTAATCATGTCCATGGTAATCGGATGTTCCAAAGACGAGAGCAGTGCCAAGAGTGATAAAGCTCCTTCGATCCCTTCTCAAACTTCATTGGAATTTACCCATGATGAACAGACCTTTCAGATCATCCCTCTCTATGAGGAAATTCTTGAATACACAGGTCTTGTACAGGATGATCCATCTCAACAAACAAAAGTTGAATATGGGGGAAAAGTGGTTGTTCCCTTTCAGCAGTACGCTGCTGAGAAGAATATAGATATAGGCAATATGTACTATCCATTCTTTCAACCTACGGAGAACCCGCAAACATTAGAAGAAAATACAGTCCAACTGCTTGAGCAGCAAGATAGAATCAATACATTGATAAAAGAATCCCTTATAAAATCTGCCAATTACTTATCCGGGGGCACCAAGACGGTTTTTGTCATGCCTCTTAACCCTGAAAATACATTTACTATACTAAAAATGGATGGAGTTTGGGGATTGACCATGAGTGAAGGTGCCATTTTACTCCAGATAGACCCTTCGTTTAAAGAGGAAACGTTAAATTATATAGTGGCACACGAATATCACCATGCAGTGAACATGGAAAGGAGCGGTAAGGAACTTTACTCATTGATGGAGGCTGTTATTTTCGAAGGAAAAGCGGATTCTTTTGCGGGATTCGTGTACCCCGATTATCAGGCCCCATGGGCGGAATCTTTGGCAAATAAGAGTCAGGACATCGTTTTAGAGGAATTAAGAAAAAATGCAAATTCCTACGACTCAAGTGTTTACAATGAGTTTTTCACGGGCAACTCAGCCAAAGATATTCCTTTGTGGTCAAACTACAAAATAGGTTTTCAAATCACTCAAAGTTACTTGGATGCGAATCCAGGTGTTTCAATTGGAGAATGGACGGAGATGGAAGCAAAAGAAGTAGTTCAAGGAGGTGAATATAAGTATTTAATAGAGTGAAAAGTGAACGGAAAAGACCAGGAAAAGTCCAAGGGAATAGGAAACGGTGAGATGATCGTGCGTGTTTGGAGGAACATCTCACGCTTTAGGCGAGTAGTCCACGTTTTGGTTATGGAATCACAGTGGAGGATCTCCACTTGGGTTTTTAGTCTACATTCAGCCAGGCGGCGGATGCAGACCTTAAGGACAACTCATTGGATGTCCCATTCCTACGTTGATTTGGAACGGTAAACCGGTTCCAAATCGATCTTGAGTAAATTCAATGGGGTTCCAGGTGTTTTTCTGAAAACAATTGACAACCATTTTATGAGAATGGTATAGTTATGCCAATAAAATAATAAGTCACTCTCTGATAATAGAGGCGCGAGTATGATGAGTATCTTCTTTGAGAATATTGGATTCCGGGATAAGAAGGGAAAGGCAGATCGCCGAAGCAGAAAATAGCCAATTCTATTTTTTGTTGGGCCAGCATTGAAGAAATGTTGGACTGTCACAATGAAAAAGTTGTGGAGCACTATTGAAGAGATGTTAATACATAGTCTTCATCATGTTTCCGGAAACTTTGATGATAACCCGTATGAGCATCGCTTCATACGGGTTTTTTGTGTTTTTTTAGAGAGTCAAAAGGAGTTTTGGATATGAGTACAGTTGACGTAAATGTTCGAGGAGATCTTGAAATCGGTGGGATGAGCACGGGTGATTTAGCGGAAACCTACGGTACGCCTTTAATGGTGTACGATGAAGGCATGATCCGGGGGAATGCGAAGTTGTTTCGTGAGGCATTCGAGGAAAGCGGCCTCAAATATCAGGTGGCCTATGCAAGTAAAGCGTTCCTTTGTAAAGAGATGGTGCGACTGGCTGAGCAGGAAAACCTTTCACTGGATGTGGTGTCCGGAGGGGAATTGTATACGGCCCTGGAGGCTGGATTTCCGGCTGAGCGCATCCATTTCCATGGGAACAATAAGTCAGAAGAAGAGCTTCTCATGGCTCTTGAGGCTGAAATCGGCTGCTTCGTCGTCGACAGTTTCCTGGAACTTGAACTGCTCCACGACCTTGCCAGAGAGCGGGAGCAACAGGTTCAGATCCTGATCAGGGTCACCCCGGGTGTCGAAGCCCACACCCATGAGTACATCACCACGGGGCAGGAGGATTCGAAATTCGGATTCAGCATCTCCAACGGGCAGGCGCGAACAGCGATTCAACTGGCTCTTAGAAAGCCATACTTCACATTACTGGGGCTCCATTCCCATATCGGATCCCAGATCTTTGAGCGTGAAGGCTTCGATCAGGCGATCGGGGTACTGGCTGATTTCCTGCAGCGGATTCGCATCGAGTACGATGTGACCCTGCCTGTATTGAATATCGGTGGAGGATTCGGTGTCCGTTATACTGAGGAAGATCAGCCCCTGCCGATCCCAGTATACGTGAAAGGAATCACCGACAGTGTGAAAAACTATTTTGCCAAGAACGAATATCCCCTCCCTGAAGTATGGGTGGAGCCGGGCCGAAGCATGGTTGCAGAAGCAGGGACGACCCTCTACAAAGTGGGATCGAAGAAAATCATCCCTGATGTACGCACATATGTGGCCATTGACGGAGGGATGACTGACAATATCCGTCCGGCCCTGTATCACGCGAAATACCATGCGGTTCTTGCCAACCGCCCGAATGAGGAGTGCACGGAGCTCGTGAGCATCGCCGGGAAGTGCTGCGAATCAGGAGATATGCTGATTTGGGACCTGATGCTGCCGCCGACAAATTACGGAGATATCCTGGCAGTGTTCAGTACAGGTGCTTACGGCTATTCCATGGCGAGTAATTATAACCGGATCCCGAGGCCTGCTGTCGTGTTTGTGAAGGATGGGGAATCGCGGGTTGTTATCGAGAGGGAGACATATGAGGATCTTTTAAGAAAAGATCGATAAGGAAAGGTGGTGGAATCCAATTGGGTTCCACTTTTTTCATGGGAAACTTATCGGACTCTTCATGAAACTATTTTACGCATGAATACGTAAAGGATAATGATCGATGAGCCATACTGGGCCATAAAAAAGTAGGTGTCATATATGAACAGTACATTGGAAAGCATTTTTTTCTTACCGATTTGGATTGGAGACTGGATCGGAAAAAGGGTAGGAAAAGGCTTGAAAGGAATCATCAGTTATGTGGTCCTCTACCTCATTGTTACGGCATGCCTTTCCATCATAACTGATGGAGTAAAGAGCTCTCGCACCAATCTAATGTTCCATTTCTTCAATACATACCTTTTATTAGGCATGTATTATGTTTTTCTTCATTACTGGAAACGTTCAGAACATAAATCGTAATGAAACGAGAGGGACGGACCTTCATTTGCAAAAATGAAGGTCCGTCCCTCTAACAGACTATGATAAGGCCTTCTTCACATATTTCTTGGTGGAGGCCCGATAAAATCCGGACTGTACGGTGAGGACGGATACGATCAGTACGTTCATGACTGTATTCCAGTTCTCTTCTTTAAGTCCATCTATGGTCGACAAGACAGCTCGGCATTCTTCTTTAATAAAAATGTCGATGTGCTCGTTCACTGAACCATCTGCCTTCTTAATGGATGGAAGGGGGTGGTGGTGGATCTGGTCAAAGACCGATGCATAGGCAAGATAAAGATCCGTGGGGTTGACGATATCATCTGTACGGTCTTCAATATTATTGAACACCAGGGTCAGTATCTTTCGAATGGATTCAAAATCCAGGGTTGCTTTTAGGTCTTCGACGATGAACAGCATGGCGGCTTGTTCAACGGTATATTTTTTTCCAAGCTGAGGAGAACCGATCAACCCTTTGACGTCCCGCTTTACCCAGTTCTGTACTGTGCTTTGGGGAAAGTTGGTGAATTCGATCAGATTTCCCAGGGAGACGATCTCATTGAGGGAAAAACCGGTTTCTCCTTTAACTGGTTTGAGGATTTTCTGAATGATGGGAGGCAAGTCAGTTTCTTTGTGTACATCCTTCCACACCTCCTGAAGCACCTTGAGGGGAGGCCTGCTGTTTATGCCGTTAAGAGATAGCAGAAGGTCGGCCATATTTTTACGCGTCAGAATAAACGTTTTCATCATGATTCCCCCGTCTCTATTACGAATATCTCCTTCTATAGTACTGGTTCGGTGGGGTCGCGTCAATTTCATCTTTTACTTGTTTTTTCTCGAAAGAGGACGTATAATAAATGCAGATACAGGTTCATATGAACTTGAAATGGGAGTGAGATATTAAGATGGGAAAACGAATTTTTTATTTCCTTTTAACCAACGTTTTAGTACTACTGACGATCACTATCATTTTTTCCGTCACGGGAGCAGGTAATTACATTAATGCTTCAGGTGGGATAGATTTTGGGGCACTACTCGTATTCAGTGCCATCATCGGTTTCTCCGGGTCGTTCATTTCATTGGCCATGTCGCGTTGGATGGCAAAGCGAATGATGGGCGTCCAGGTGTTGAATCCTGATGGGGCGTTGTCATCTGAGGAACGTGCCGTTGTGGAGAAAGTCCACCGGTTATCAAGAGCAGCCGGATTGGTGCATATGCCGGAAGTCGGAATCTATGATTCTCCTGAAGTGAATGCCTTTGCGACAGGTCCTTCCAAGAAGCGCTCACTCGTGGCTGTTTCAACTGGGTTACTCCGTGAAATGGATGATGATGCCGTGGAAGGTGTCATTGCCCATGAGGTTGCACACGTAGCGAACGGGGATATGGTGACCATGACCCTGCTGCAGGGAGTGGTCAACACATTTGTTGTCTTCCTGGCACGGATCGCCGCATGGATTGCGTCACGATTTGCACGGGAGGAAATGGCACCAATCGTTCATTTCATTGCCGTCATTATCTTCCAGATTGTATTCTCGATTCTTGGAAGTTTAGTTGTCTTTGCCTATTCACGTCACCGTGAATATCACGCCGACCGTGGGGGAGCGGATCTTGCCGGTAAGGATAAAATGGTCCATGCCCTGCAAATGCTGAAAGCATATTCAAGCCGCATGAAAGGGGAAGATGACACAGCCATCTCCACGTTGAAGATCAATGGCCGTCGTAAATCGGCGATGTTCTCGACTCACCCTGATCTCGATGATCGGATCAGTCGTTTAGAAGCGAAGTAAATGGTACGGGGACAACCCCTGTCCCGTATAATATAGGAAGAGGTGCCTGATCCCATCGTGGGTCAGGCGCCTTTTTGCAATGCATTCGATAGTAAGGCTAGGATGCTGAAGGTCGATCTTTCTTAAAGATTTCAACTTGAAAGTCATCTGAAAGGCCAGGTGAGCCTGTATCACCGGGGAATATGGACGCTGCATACCCTCCTGAATTCAAGGTCTGACCTTTAATGGGGTAACGTGTTGAGGTACGGACCCTGAGAAGGACCTGAGGGATGGTGTAAGGGCACAAGTGCCAGTTGCATTCCGCCTCTATTTTTACTAAAGTATTAAGTTAGACAGACGTTTTCAAGGAGGACCAGAAATTGACGAATATGAAACCAGAAACAATGGTTGCTACTATAGAAGAGCTGGATCAAAAGGGTTCTGGACAGGCTGTGATCTGGCGTGAGAATGAGCTCGGCAATCCAAAGAAGCTTAGGCTTACGATTCCCCAGACCCTGCCAGGTGAAAAGGTCCAGGTAACAGTGGATCAGCCGGACAGAAGAAGAAGGAAGGCGATGCCTGACGAAATTCTAGAGGCCCATCCTGAAAGAGTCCCGGCTCCGTGTCCCCATTTTGAACGCTGCGGCGGATGTGTGTGGCAGCATTGGGATTACGAAGGACAGTTGAAGCAGAAAACGGATCATGTGAAACATGCCCTTGAAAGCCAAGGCTTTGATCCCGCTCTGGTCCGGGACACTATGGGAATGGACAATCCATGGCGTTACCGTAATAAGATGGAATTCACGTTTTCTCCTGAAGGGGCACTGGGGCTGCATGAACAAGGGAATTTCCGTAAGATCATTTCCCTTGAGACATGTCTGATCGCCAGTGAAGAAATGGTGGAAGCGACCATGGAAGTAGCCGATTGGGTGAAGGATCATCATCTAAAAGGATACAATAAAGACGAACACGAAGGATTGCTCCGTCATCTGATGGTAAGACAATCATTCATCACAGGTGAGCTGATGCTTGGTCTGTTCGCGACTGAAGCACCGGAGAACCATCAGGGGGCAGTGGACGATTTAGTTGCCCGCATCAGTGAAAAATTCCCTCACGTAAAAAGCTTGCTATGGCTTGAAAATACGGCTTGGGCGGACCGGACCCAGGCAGAAGAGATTCATCTGTTGGCCGGTCGCGACTTCATCTATGATGAAATGGATGGATACCGTTTCCGCCTTTGGTTCGATACGTTCTTCCAGACAAATCCGACCCAGGCTCAAAAGCTCGTAGACTTAGCGATTGAGATGGGACAACCGAAGAAGTCAGAAAAAATGATCGACCTTTTCTGTGGAGTAGGAACTTTCTCCCTTCCATTCGCAAGCAGAGTCGGAGAGCTTGCAGGCATTGAAATCGTCGAAAGTTCCATTGAATCGGCAAAGCGGAATGCAGAGGATAATGGGATCTCCAACACGACGTTCCTGGCAAAGGATGCCCGTAAAGGGATTGATCAAATGCTAGAGAGCTTTGGCCATCCTCAATTATTAATGCTCGATCCTCCGCGTTCCGGTGCTGGCGGAAAAGTGATGAGACGAATCGGCCGGGCGAAACCGGAGCGCATTGTATACGTATCTTGCAATCCGGATACATTTGCCACGGACATTAAGGAGCTTGAACCGTTTGGATATACGTTGGATGGGGTGCAGCCTGTAGATCTATTCCCTCAGACCGTCCATGTCGAATGTGTCGCCACCCTGACCCTGAATCAGTAAGGACTCCATCAGCCTGTTGAGTAGCCGTGCTGTCTGATCCAGTCGACAAAGAAAGCCCCTCACATTCATACATGTGAGGGGCTTTCTTTATTGAATCGGCCTGGATTTCTCACCGAAAATATTCGTGAGGTTCCACTTGGAATCCAAACCGCCGTTATCCGTAATGTTCATGATCGGCGCAATTTTGATGAAGCCGGTCAGGATATTTTCGTTGTATTCAAAGTCTGTCATTCCTATTGTAGGAGCAATGTTTTCCCCCCATATCCCGAAGACCTCCTGAACCTTGGAGGGCTGTATTGCTGGATTGAATAACACTTCCAGCTTGTACCTCTTCTCAGGATCGACCCGGTCCACGGTAATCTGGAATGTTCCGTTTTTGCCAACTTTACCTGTGCTTTCGGTCACATATTCCTCTCCCTCTTCAGCCTGCCAGTTCAGAATCCTGGGGTATGATTCGTAATCCCCGTATTCTTTGAGTCCGGCAAATAAGATGGCATCTTCAGGCAGATCTGTCTGTCCTTCTACGACCACTTGTCTTTCTTCAAGGAGGACCGTTCCCGTCATTTCGATCCTGATGCCGCTTGGCTTTGGTTTCCTTTCAGGAAGCTCCGTCGCCATTTCAACCCGGCAGCCTGACAAGAGAAGAAAGACGGAAGCGATAAGCATGATCATCATCCTTCTCTTCATTGGGCTTCCTCCTTTGAATGAGGTTGGTGCGTAAACGCGAATGGCTCTTCAAGCTTAGAGGATGGGAGCGGTGACTGCGAGACATCATGCTTCTTTTTGTTCACCGGAAGCTTATCTTCAAGGAGCACCTCTTTTAAGAACCTGGTGATCTCGTTGATGCAGTATATCGAAACGGCAAAAAAGGCAAGTGGTGTCATGACCAGCCAGGTATAAAGGAAGACCTGGCGAATATTGATACTCATCGTTGCTGCCCATTCATTGGTATAGGAGAAGTATTCGGGTACGTGTTCCATGATCCCGAACTCTTCGATCCTCAGACCTCCCAGGCAGATGTGGAGGACCCCAAGCTGAATAAGGAGGTAAAGGGTCTGGGATGTCTGCTCTGAAAACATGACGATGGCATTGCGGCTGAACTGCGGACGCAGGTGCCTTTTGATGAGATGGAATTTCGTCGCTCCGATCTGCCTGGAGACAGAGACGAAATCATTCTTGAGATAATCCTTCATTTCCTCCCCGATATACATACCGAGGGAAGGGATCATGATGATGGCGATCACCAGGATCTCGATGACCAGGAACCGAAAGGACGACATGGCCTCTGCCTGGAAGGCCAGTTGCAGCGGTGTAAGGAGAACAAAGGCTACAATGGCAAGTGGGATGAAATTGAACGTATCCCCTACACCTTTAATGAACTGTCTGGCCCATTGTGGCAGAAAGGCATACAACGTCCCGAACATAAACCCGCCCATCATACGAAGGAGAGCAATGATGACAGCGGACAGGAGCGTATATTTAGCGCCGGCCAGCAGCAGATAGAACAGGTTCCGCCCCAGCTTGTCACTTCCTAAAGGCTTCATTTCCTCCATGGAATAAGGGGGATCTGCAATGATCATTCCCTTCTCATCCTTTAAATACGGTGGTCCCGGCTCCAGGAGTTCAGGGAAGAAAGCAGGCACGATAAAACTGCCTGACAGGAGGAGAAGGATGATACTGAGGGGCAGCCAAAACCTTGGTGATCGGATGATAATCATGCTCCAGCCTCCTCTCCGGACAGCCATTTCCTAAGGAAAACAGCTCCTAAAGTGAACACGATGAAAAAAGGTATGTAGATCATCAGCATACCGATAAAAAATGCGCTTGGGGTATTGCTTGACACGTCAAGGAGCACATTCATAAAGCCGTTGATATTAAAGAGGATCTCAATAATCAACAGGTTCGAGAGCATCAGCAGGAAGATGGGTTTGATATGATAATAAAAATGGACCCATACGTTCCGGAATAAATGCACCCATATGGTGTAGGCTTTTGAGAAACCCTTCGAATAGGAATATTCTACATAGGGCTTTTCTTCTTCTTCCCGAAGCTGGAATAAGAATTGCTTCGTTAAGAATGCGATGGGCATGATCGCCAGACAAATGACGGGGAGCAGATAGATTTTTTCATCCCCAAGGGTATAAATGTCAAACAGCAGGATGTTGGTTTTCTTGAAGAACCAGACAATGAACAATTGAATAAAGACAATGATCAATACATCTGGAAGTGAATCCAGCGAATCGAGTATCCGAAAGCAGATTCGATACACCCTGACCGGCAGAAACATGAACAGGTAGCTAATAAGGGACGAGGTGACGGCGGCCAGAAAGAATGAAAGGACGAGAAGGGAAAAGGAATAGCCGAACATCTGAAATAACATGGGATAAATCGGGTAGCTTTTCGGATTCAGCGGATCCCCTAACTGGATGATGATGGAAGCAGGCTGTGAAATGTCCTTTCCGATCTCCTGTAATGTCTGAAGATATCTCCCCAGCATAATGACCAATTCACTGTCATAAGCAAGCAGGGAACCTGCCCCGCTAAAAAGAAATAATCCGATACAAGTAAGGAAGAATTGGACGGGAAGACGGATGAAGTTGAATCTTCTCAATGAAACACCCCCTGATAAATTCGTTCATCTTCACGACCATTATAGCTTTATATGACAATAATTTCAAAATAATTTTATTTTTTACAATAATGTTAATTTTATGGTTATTCCTAAAGGAGCTCTGATCCATTGCGGGGTATAGGGAATGATATTCATGAAAAACCTATCGGTATAGATGTTGAAATGGAACAAAGGACAGCAGACAGGAAGAACGTTATAATGAAGGTCAGATAAAAGAACCTGGACAAATCATAGACCGACTATGATTTTTTTATGCTAGTACTGAACTGGAGGAGAACGTGCTTATGGAAAAGAAAGCAGGCTGGAATTTGGAAAACAGTTATACGAGACTGCCAGGGCCATTTTTTACCCGACAAGACCCTGCACCGGTTGATTCACCTGAATTGATTGTTCTAAATGATGAGATGGCGGGATCGTTGGGGCTGAATGCAGAGGAACTTAGTGCAGATATCTTATCAGGGAATGATATCCCGGTGGGGGCAGAACCTATTGCCCAGGCTTATGCAGGTCATCAATTCGGACATTTCAATATGCTGGGGGACGGCAGGGCTGTCCTGATCGGTGAGCAGATTACGCCAGAGGGAGAGCGGTTCGATCTCCAGCTCAAAGGCGGTGGGAGGACCCCTTATTCCCGCGGGGGTGACGGCCGGGCGGGACTTGGACCCATGCTCCGTGAGTATATCATCAGTGAAGCCATGCATGGACTTGGCATTCCGACTACAAGAAGCCTTTCAGTGGTCACTACGGGGGAACCCATCTACCGGGAAACAGAACAGAAGGGTGCGATTCTGACTCGAGTGGCGGCCAGCCACCTTCGCGTCGGTACCTTTCAATTCGCTTCAAAGTTTGGAAGTGTAGAGGATCTGAGGGCACTGGTGGATTATGCAGTGGAGCGTCACTACCCGCAAGGAATGAACGCCCCGAACCGTTCTCTGCACCTGCTGCAGGAAGTCATTAAGCGCCAGGCCGCCCTCTTGGCCAATTGGCAGCTGGTAGGCTTCATACACGGTGTGATGAATACTGACAATATGACGATCAGTGGAGAAACGATTGATTATGGTCCTTGTGCTTTCATGGATCTGTATAATCCTGAAACAGTCTTCAGCTCTATCGATACAGGGGGACGGTATGCTTATGGGAATCAGCCTCCCATTGCAGGGTGGAATTTAGCCCGGTTTGCCGAATCGTTGTTGCCGGTCCTCCATGATGAGCAACAGACATCATTGGAGCTTGCACAGGAAGCGGTCTACGAATTTCCAAAACAGTATGAGTCTCTTTGGATGAAGGGGATGAGGGATAAACTCGGTCTCTTTAACGAAGAGGACGGTGACCGGGTCCTGGCAGAGGACCTTCTTGACTTGATGAAAAAGGACGGTGCCGACTATACGAACACGTTCAGGGGACTGGCCCTTGATGAGGAACTGGATTCTTCACTTTCAGGGAGTAAAGAATTTGACCAATGGAAAGAACGGTGGTACGAAAGGCTGGATAGACAAAAGGAAACCAGAACGGATGCCTGCGAATTAATGAGGAAAAGCAACCCCGCCGTCATACCGCGGAATCACAGGGTGGAGGAAGCGTTGGGAGCAGCCGTGGAGCGGGGCGACTGCAGCGTAATGAAGCGTCTCCTCGCTGTTCTATCCAACCCCTATGAGCTTTCTCCAGGGGACATAGAATACACGCATCTTCCAGACCGTCCAGACCGTCCTTATCGAACCTACTGTGGTACGTGATCATAAAAATAAAGAAGTTTTTTCTAACATAAAGCCTGATCCCTTTTTTGCCCATGTAAAAAAGGGATCAGGCTTTTTACCTGTCCCACTACACACGTTGACAATGAGGACAAAAATACAGTCTCCTGGAAGCAGCCATCATTTTCTCGATTTCCCCCCCACACATATAGCATGGAGCCCCTTCACGGTTAAAGACCCAATGACGGTAACGGGAGCGCTTCATACCCTCCGCCTTCAACCTGTCTGCAAGTTCAAGATTATTCGTGATTCCCCCGGTCTTATAGGATTGCACCATCAGCTGAATCATCGCCTCTGCCGCTTTCGTCAGCTGCTCTATAGTACAGTCCGCCGGTCTAAGGGAAGGATGAATCCCTGCTACAAACATTATCTCAGACCTCAAATAATTGCCGATACCAGCCACAAAGCTTTGGTCTAACAGGAGGATGGACCATTTCCGTTTGGAAAATCGCTTATCCTTCATTCTCTCCAGCAGTTCACCCTCCGTGACTTCTTCGCTCAAAATATCCGGACCGACCTTTGCCACAAATGGATGCACGTGCACCTCCCCGTCACGGAGCACTTCAATATCTGAAGCGCTGTACAAGAGCGCGGACTTATTCTCATTATGCAAGGAAAGTCGGAGCTGACGGTTCGTCTGCGGATAGTTGTACAGGTTTCGGATATACCACCTTCCATAAAGCTGATTGTGGGAGTAAATGGTATAACCGTTGTCAAAGCGGATCAGCATGGCTTTTCCCTTTGTATCCACCCGGATAACGGTGGAACCTTTCAATAAGTCTTCGTAAACCTCCAAATGAGGAAAAGCAAAGTATACATCCTGTACGGTTTTATGTTGAAGAGCACGTTCCACTAGGTCGGCAGCTCTTCTGATTTCTGGACCTTCCGGCATGACAGTTTCTCCTTTTTAGTATAGTAGTTCCCAACTTTAGATCATCTGTAACATGTGGATGCGCTTGTCTGCTTCTGGGCATTTGTTGGGTGCAATCGGGAAGATCATCGATGAACTGGAAAAGGGTGGGATAACGAATGCATGAGAAGAATACTCTTTTAGTATCAGCTTGAAGAGTTCTTACGGAGGAGTGATGTTCATGCTCGACCGATTTGTCGATCCACTTCCTATCATGAATGACATCCAGCCGACCTCATGGCTGCATCATATACCATATTATGAAGTAAGCATGATCCAGACGATGAAAAAGCTTCACAGAGATTTGCCGCCAACAACCATTTGGGGATATAACGGTGAATATCCCGGTCCCACCTTTCGAGTACAGAGGAATGAGCCGATCTGCGTTTTGTGGAAAAATGAGCTGCCGTTGAAGCATTTTCTGCCCATTGATACGACGGTTCACGGTGCAGAAAAAAATAAACCCGAGGTGCGGACAGTCGTCCATCTTCATGGTGGTGTGACACCGGATACAAGTGACGGGTACCCCGAAGCCTGGTTCACGAGGGGATTTCAAGAAGTTGGGCCTCGATTCACCAATCAAATCTATACCTATCCCAACCAACAGGAAGCAACAACCCTTTGGTATCATGACCATGCAATGGGGATCACCCGCCTGAATATTTATGCCGGGTTGGCGGGATTGTATATCATCCAGGATGAAGAGGAGAAGTGTCTCAACTTGCCGGGCATGCCGTTCGACATTCCCCTCCTTATTCAGGATCGTTCATTTAATCCGGACGGAAGTCTCTTATATCCGTCTCAACCAGAGGTTCCTGTACCAGGCGTAAATCCTTCGGTTCTGCCGGACTTTTTCGGTGACACGATCCTGGTGAATGGGAAAGTATGGCCTCATTTCGAGACTGAGCCCCGGCGCTACCGGTTTAGGATCCTCAATGGATCCAATGCCCGCTTTTATCGATTATCCCTTTCAAATGGGTTACCCTTCATTCAAATCGGTACGGACCAAGGGTTATTGCCAACGCCTGTAGAAGTATCGAGCTTACTTCTGGCTCCGGCAGAAAGAGCAGATGTTATCATCGATTTTACATCATCTCTCGGGGAAACTGTAACGATGATGAATGATGCTGAGTCCCCGTTTCCCCAAGGCAATAAACCAGACCCTGAAACGACCGGATCTGTCATGCAATTCCGGGTCACTCGTCCGTTGTCATACCGGGATGTCAGCAGCGTTCCCCAACGGCTGACACACGTTCCAAAGTTAGAAGAAAGATATCGTAACAAGACTAGGAAACTGCTGTTGAATATGAGGCCGGATCAATATGGACGGTCCATCCATTTATTGGATGATCGATTGTGGGTGGATCCAATATCTGAAATGCCCCGATTGTGGAGTGTGGAGGTCTGGACCCTTGTGAATGTGTCTCGAGCAACGCATCCCATCCATTTACACATGGTACGGTTTCAAATCCTTGACAGGCAGCCTTTTGATGAAGAGATGTATGACAATGAAAAGAAGGTTGTCCCGACCGGTCCCAGACAGTCTCCTGATCCAAATGAACAGGGATGGAAAGATACGGTCCGGGCAAATCCCCATGAAATCACCCGCATCATTATTCCGTTCGGGCCCTATACGGGATTGTTTGTTTGGCATTGTCACATCCTTGAACATGAAGATTATGAAATGATGCGTCCTTATTATGTGATTCCGTGAAAAATGGTGAATCTGTCCCTGCTATTGTTCAGGATCAGGGACAGAACTCCTTTAGATGAGTGTGTTTAATCTCCAGCTAGATAGGCTTTTTCGTACGGATTAAATGATTTTGGATGAACTAAACACGAACATTAGAATATAATATTCAAATAAAATTCGTATTTTTGTTGAATATCTATTTCGGGTTTGGTATAGTAGCACAGTACTGATTTACATATCGTTACTCGTATATCCTCGGTAATATGGTCTGAGTGTTTCTACCTGGTTCCCATTATAAGAACCAGACTACGAGTTGAAGTATTCGGTTTTTAGGCGTGTTTGCCTCAACCATTTTGTAATGGACATTTTTGTTCTATCAATCTTACTTTGACTCGGAGGTCTGGATAGTAGAGACGATTCTACTTGTTCCAGATCTCTTTCTTTTGGCCAAAACAGCGGGATTACTTCATCAGGAAAGGGAGAGATTACAATGAAAAAGAACATCGCTACATTCACAATGGTTTCAGCACTGGCATTAAGTGTATTCACAGGCTGCAGCTCTACTTCACAGACAGAGGCTATGGAAGAAAAGTCTGAAAGGCCGATCATCATTCAAGGCCCGATGCCGATTGAAGCTGAAAAGTTTGCTGGAAAGTTGGAAGATGTTAAAGAAGAGAAGTCCGGATCATTTGTCTTTTATAAAGGCACGATGGATGGTTATCCAGTCATCGTCACCAAAACGGGAAAGGGAATGGAAAACACAGCTGCAGCAACAGCTGTAGCCGTTGAAAAGTACGATCCGATTGCCATCATTAATCAAGGTACATCCGGCGGACATGACCCTGATCTGAATGTGTATGATATCGTAATTGGCGAAAGAACCGTCAATCTGGGGTCCTTAAAGACAGGACACCTGGAAGAGGGAGAAGGGATTGCACCAACAGACTGGATCCCCATGGACCTGATGGCTTCTGAAGGAAGTGCCGGAGAAGATCCGAACGCAGAAAATATCCGATATTATGATGGTGACAAAAACTTGCTTCATGCCGCCAAGGCCGTGAAAGATAGCCATGAACAAGGAAAAGTAGTGGAAGGGACGATAGGTTCTGCAGATGTTTGGAATAATGAAGTGGACCGGATCAATTGGTTCCATGAGAATTACGGAACATCTGTTGAAGAAATGGAAGGGGCGGCAGCTGCCCAAATTGCGGGAGCTTATGATGTAGCCTTTTTAGGCATTCGAATATTATCCAACAATAAGACGAATGGCGGGGCATATAACCCTGAAACCGCCTCAGCCAATCAGGAATATGTGTATGAAGTGGTGAAAGAATATATCGCTAAGATCCAAAAATAATTCATGACATGACGAAAGCCCCCCGGTACACTAACTTGTTAGCTGACCGGGGGGCTTTCCCTGTTCCACATATGGTACAATGTTCTAATGTATCACATTATTCTTAACATCATACGGAGATGATCATAATAGAAGCGAAAAACTATTTATATATGTATTCATGGGAAGAGAACGAAGAATCACTGTGCGGATTGGAAAGAAGAGCGTTATTTGGACAAAACTCCGAATCTGGTATACTCGAAAGTTCAGTGAAGATCGATCCCAGCAGGAGTCCGTTTATCAGGGAAAGAATTGAGATTATATGCGAAGGAGAAAGCTTTACAGATTTAATAGATGAAATAAAAGATTTGGAAACACCGGATGGATTCAAAGTGGTGTTTGTGCAAAATCCTGATTCTGATCGAGTGGGCTTTAAGAAGCTCCGTAAGATAGAGAAGGAAGTGGGCTTGCATCTGAAGGCGGAAGCCGATTTAGTTAATCCGAGTAGTTGGTTCGGTGTGATGGACACCGGGAGTCGGTGGGTATTCGGAACATATGCGAAAAATGAAGCCGTATGGTTGCATCATGTGAAAAAACCCCACAGCTATTCCACTGCACTCAGTACCCGCGTTGCCAGGGCTGTTGTAAACATTGCGGCTCCAGAACCAGCCGGGATAAAAATGATCGATCCTTGTTGCGGAATCGGGACTGTCCTCGTGGAAGCATTATCTATGGGAATGGATATCATCGGCAGTGACCGAAATCCTTTGATCCTTGATGGAGTAAAAGAAAATATCGCCCACTTTGGTCTTGAAGGGGATGTGTCTTTAAAGGATATCAATAACATAACAGACCGGTATGATGTCGCGGTCATCGATCTTCCTTACAATCTTTGCTCGGTAATTTCAGAAGATGAGCAGCTTAAGATGCTTCAGAGTGCCAGGCGCATAGCCGGGAAAGTCGTCATTGTCACCTTGGAAGATGTGGATAAACACGTGGAGAAAGCAGGATTCACCATAATGGATCGCTGTGAAGTGAGTAAGGGGAGGTTCGTACGGCAGATTCTAGTGTGTCAGTAATAGGTTGGAGTGATACAAAAAGAGACTCAGAAAACTGAGTCTCTTTCCAATTTATCTGCCCAGCAAGGCCATTACGCCTTTAAAGATCAGGTAAAGTGAAAATACTACTATTGCCAATACCCCGATCAGGGAAATGATTGGTGCGACACTCGCAAGGAATGTCCCTGCAAGAGAAACTTTGGTTAATGCATAACCTGCTAAAATGCCAGCAAGCATCAACAGAATGAAACGATCCACCATGTTTGATCCCCCTTTTTCAGCACATTATATGTACAGGCTGAACAGAAAGTGAGGGCTTATGAAAAATGTGTGTATGATGAGAGCGGCCATGGAGGATCAATCATAAAAGGTGGATCGAATGCGGTCGTCCAACGTGCAGGGTACCTATATTTAATAGAGGACGGATAAGCGGACCGTCCACTTTAAGTGGTGATGGTGGAACATTATTCCTATATCACTTTTCCGATGCTGAATTACTTCGCCAATTCGTCCCGGTCGGCTGCCATGGGAGGCTGCTCCATCCATCCTTTTTCGATCAGCATGTTCACCCCATCTTTTGAAAACTGGGCTATTTCCACAACCAGCCTTGAAATATCCAGGGAAATGTCGTCTCTATAAGTTGAAGTGATGCCCATACCATAGTTCACCAGGCTCCCTGCGTTTGCCAAGGCGACATGATATAGCATCAGTTTTTCAGAAAATGGGGCGGTCTTTGAATTCAGGACTTCGGGATCCCACAGTTGAGGAGATGGTAAATGGTCATTAGTGAGTAAGTCTTGAAGGACGGTAACATTCTTTTGAGAAATGTCCCTGCCACGTACCATGTATTTCTTCAGTTCCTTGGATTTAACAGCCTGACTGAATCCCATCATCAGTGATTTCCCAAGTTGATTGGAGTCCAGGTTAACATACATACTGGTGATTTCAGTTGAAGTCATCGGTCTTTGCTTCCCTATCAGCTTATGCAAAAAGTCCTTTGATTGAATGAATGTCACTTTGTCGGGAATAGGAATGAAAGGCGCACGGATTAGAAGCCCTTTCGCCAGCATACTATTCATGGCATCCTGATATAGTTCACTTGAATCATTCATGCATTCATCAAAGTATCGTCTAATATCTTCCCTGAACGAAACCGTCAACGCGTTTGCAAATAAAAGTAAGTTAAGGCGGGAGGTTTCCTTCAGATAGAATAAGTAGAATTTGTCTGTGAACATGGCAGGTGCCCCTTCATTCAAATCGTTTTCCCCAAAGCCTTCGGGGATAGGGAAAGATTCTTTATGAAAGATCTCCTTCAATTTATCAATATGCTTCCTTGTCATTTCTCTTGCTTTCTCGAGCAACTCTCGGATGCGCTGATCGTCTACATTGGTTAAGTAGTGGGTATACACACAATCCAGCAGGGTTTCACCCATATAATTTTTCCATAGTTCCCCTAATTCCGTCGAGGTCAACGTAATATGTCTGCCATCATCCTTCTGCAAATGCTCACCCTCTTCTTTCATTCTTAATCTTATCTTTGGCATATGTGTCTTAAATATTCCCGACAGGCAATGGGATTTAGTTATAGTAGTAAGAATATTTTTCTATTTAGAAAAAATAATATGACCAACTGAAAGCGTGAAGCATCCATTAAGAATCCTGTATTGCCAGTGGTTTTAAAGCCCCCGTATTGATGACAATTTATCCCTTATGACATTTGTCATATCCACCATATGACACCTACTACTAACACGAACTTTTCTTATAGCCTATAATGAATCCAACACTTTCAATGAAGGGAATTATGAGATGACAAATATAAAAACGTTGAAAAAAGAAGTTGCTCCTTATGAAAAATCAACAACAAAAGAAAGTGTATGGCAGATTATCAATACCATCGGGCCATTCTTTCTATTATGGTTTCTTGCGTATCAAAGTCTTTCCTTGTCGTACTGGCTGGCACTCGTTCCAATCGTGATCGCTGCAGGATTCCTGACACGTACTTTTATTATCTTCCACGATTGCACCCATTTCTCATTCTTTAAAAGCCGTCGTGCCAACCGATTCGTCGGAACGGCCATGGGTGTACTGACCCTATTTCCATTCGATCAGTGGGGACATGATCATGCCGTCCACCATGCCACAAGTGGAAATCTGGATAAGCGTGGAACGGGGGACATCTGGACACTGACGATTGATGAATATGTAGCAGCACCTCTTAAAACTCGTTTAGCCTATCGCCTTTACCGCAATCCATTCGTTATGTTTGTGTTGGGACCGATTTATGTATTTCTTCTTAAGAACCGGTTCAACCGTAAGAACGCCCGTAAGAAAGAGCGTCACAACACCTATTTAGTGAACGTGATCATCGTGTCCCTTATTGCACTTCTATGCGTGACGCTGGGCTGGAAGGAATTCCTTCTAGTACAGGGATCCATCTTTATGATTTCAGGATCAATTGGAATCTGGTTGTTCTATGTTCAGCATACCTTTGAAGATTCGTATTTCGAAGAAGACAAGGAATGGCAATATGTGTTGGCAGCTGTTGAAGGAAGCTCATTCTACAAGCTTCCTAAGATCATGCAGTTCCTGACTGGGAACATCGGGTATCACCATGTGCATCATCTGAGTCCAAGGGTGCCGAACTACAAATTGGAAGAAGCCCATAATAACACAGAGCCATTACAGAACGTACCGACCATTACGCTTATGACAAGCTTAAAGTCATTGCGATTCAAGCTATGGGACGAAAACAACAAAACATTCGTTAGCTTTAAAGCGATAAAGTCCTTGAGTAAGTCTAAATCAAGAATCTCGACTGAAGCCAAACCTGAATTATAAATCCCGCCGACTCTCCTTTTTTAAGGAGAGTCTTTACTTGACAGCCTTATAAAGGAGGGAATTCACATGATTAGGATCGTCATTCAGGAGGAACTAGAATCAATCCGCGAAACCATGATCTCCCTCCTCAATCTCGAAGACGACATGCAGGTCGTCGGACAGGCAGCAGACAGGCACGATGCATTGACACTGATTCATCAACTCAAACCCGACCTCTTCATCATGGGGATAGAAATGCTTGAGAGGGACGGACCTCTTAAAGTGGAATGTCCATTGCTCGTCCTTACTACATTTGCCAAAATGGGGTATAGAGAGAAAGTGGAACAAGTTGATGCTGAAGGGTATTTGCCAAAAGACAGTCCAAGTGAGGAGCTTACGTCCTCCATCAGAAAAATCATAAAGGGGACACGGGTGTATTCCCCTAAGTTGGAGGACCCTCCCTCTTATGAAGGATTAGAATCCCGCAGCCCCGTGAAGAGAAATTATTTCACTATGATTATGAACAAGATGAAGCATCCTGCAGGGTAATTGAAAAAGGCAGCCTGATCGAAACCTTATGGTTGTCGATCAGGCTATTTTAGTTGCTGAATACTCTCAGGACAGTATATGGAGGTAAATGGACCCCTTCCGATTCATCCAATCGATATACGCATCCCAGATCCTTTGAAAGTGGATAATGAAAAATAATCAACTGGATGACGAACACAGACAGGTTTCTTGATGTTAAAATATAGAAAAAAGTTCAAGGGGGAATGCAGGGTGCAGCCAGGTGGGGAGATCATGTTTCAAGTGGTGCCGGTTATGATTGGAATCATTTTTTTGATCGTGTTTTCGATCATCGTATTTTCTGTCACGAAGGGATTATCAGAATGGAGTAATAATAATCAATCACCGGAACAAAAGGTGAAGGCCAAAGTGATTGGGAAAAGGACGGCCATAAGGGGCGGAGGAGAATCTAGGGCCTACAGCCTCTATTATATTACCTTCCAAGTAGAGGAAGGTGACAGGATGGAACTAAAGGTGAAAGATAATGACTATGGGATGATCATAGAAGGAGACCGGGGAGAATTGATTTTTCAGGGTAGTCGCTTTCTCGGATTCCACCTGGATTCAGCCGTCAATGAAGGATAAAGGAAAAGGGCATTGTATGGTGGATAACGAAAGACCCGTCGCGATGGACGGGTCTTTTTCAATTAAGTGTTATTTTAAATAGGTTTCAAAGTACCTTGCAGCGGCCACGGCATAATCTCCACGTGTCACATCCTGTGTTGGATGGAAGTAGGCTTTCAATGTCGGTTCCAGATCATAAGGTCCTTGTTCGACTTTAAATTGTACATTCAGGATGTTCAACGAAATGGCCGTTTGAACGTATCCTTTCTGTTCAGGAGGTACTGTATTTGTATCCACAACCTTCACTTCTTCCCCTTTGTAAAGGGCAGTGATGTTCCCAGAAAAGCCGGCTGCCTGTTGTTCAAGTCCAAGGGATTGAACGAGGGAGTAGGCAAGATCTGTGCGGTTGACCCTCTGTTTTCCCTTGAATTTTCCTTCTTCATTCAGGGTCATGACCCCTTTTTGATTCTGATTTCCGTCTCTAAAGGCAGCGCCCTTTGAAGTAACAGCTGATATAAAGGGAAGAAAATCAGCTTTTGCATCAGAAATTGAGTTTGAACCTGATAGGTTCTGGCGGATCTCAGCCCCCATCACCAAATACTGAGCCAGTTCATCTCTCTTTAGGAAGCTGCGGGGTTTGAATGTCCCATCCGTATATCCATCGACTAAACGATTGCTGACAGCTGACTTGATCGCTTGTTCTGCCGGATCTCCTGAAATGTCAGAAAGTCCATTAAATCCGTTCACAGATGTGAAGGATAGAGTTCCTTTTACCTCTTCAGGGACACCTGAACCAATAGGATTTACTTCATTCCCTCTGATTCCGACTATTTTCACTTTCCATGTGCCTGCTGTTGGGTTCTGTACCACAACCGTTCGATCCGTGGATAAAGGAAAGAGCAAGCTGATCCCTGAACTGTGCTCATTCCCGTCAGGGTCAACAAGGACAAGGTTCACAGGATTTCCTGTCTCCTCCAGTAATCCTTTGGCGTCAACCTTGGCAGAAAGGGTGTTCAAACCGCCTGTCACGACGAATTCATATTCATTATCAGATGTAAACGTGTTCGGATTATAATCAACCGTAAACGGTTTCCGTTCCGTCTGTGTATCGACAGAGCTGTTAAAGTCCTGGTTGATTGTGAGTGTTTCGCCGTATGTTTGATCATGAACGACGGAATCGATCGCTGCATAAGCATTCACATAGCCGGCGCCTACTTCCCATGACTCGTATCCAGGCATGTTGGTGGCAGACTGTTGAATAATCCCTTTCACTTCTTCAGGTAAGAGAGTCGGATCTGCTTCAAGGAGAAGGGCGACGATCCCTGCAACGTGTGGAGTCGCCATGGATGTTCCGCTGCTGACTGTGTAATAAGGTAGATAAGCGGGCTCGATCATGTCAGCGTCATTCGTAGCTCCCAGTGCCGGTACAGGTGAGACTGTGCGGGTTGAAATGATGTCCACTCCCGGTGCCGTTACCGATGGTTCATCTTTCCATGTCCATTGCTTTCCGTCCATTTCAAACGTCCCACCGACGCCTTTCGTTCCTCTTGAAGAAAAGTCAGCCAGTGTCCCATCCTTCACACCAGCCGCTACAGAGATAACCCAAGGGGCTTTTGCATAAGGGTTGTGGGTGTTTTCCCCGGGACCTTCATTCCCTGCTGCGAATAGGACCGTGATGCCGCGATCATAGGCTGCTTTACTTGCCAGATTGATAGGATGGTAGGGATCAAAGTCGCCTGAAGAGCCCCATGAGTTTGTAATGACTCTGATGTTGTGTTCAATCTGGTTGGTGATGGCATAATCAAATCCGCCAATACCATCGAGGACGAACAGCGCGGCACCTGAACCATATCCAATCAGATCGGCTCCAGGGGCTGCCCCGGCGTACTTTCCTTTCGACATGGCCCCGGTTCCGCCGACAGTTCCAGCGACATGGGTACCGTGACCCGAATTGGTATCCGTATTGACGACACCCTCTGTATACGTCACAGGAAGTAAGCTTGGAGACAGGCTATTAAGATTCGTACTTCCCAACACATTCTCCACCAGATTCCTGCCGAATTCGATATCCTTGTGTGTGCCATCCACCCCGCTGTCATTGACCACTACACCGATTCCTTTTCCACTGAACGGAATTCCATTGTTGGCATTTCTGAATGAAGCATCCGTTTGGGCTTTGTCTACACCTGTTATGGCGGTTGAATCTGCATTATAATAGTCGAGTTTTTCATTTAAATAGAGTGACAGAATTTCACTGCTTTGAGATAAGGTGTCTATTTGTGATTTTGTTGCCAGTACCCCCACCATGGGAAGGGAGTGCATGGATAATCCTGTTTCCACGCCGGCATTCTTCAATACATCCAGTTGTCCATCCGTCACCGGACCGTTCTGCTTAAACGTGACGATCACCTGATAAACAGGTTTATTCTGTTTGAGGGCCTCGGTTAATCGTGGATCCACATGGACCCCTTCTTGCGCCTGGGCAAGGGGGGATGTGAAGGCCCCTCCTACCAGTGAAAAGATCAATGCTGCTACGATGAATACGTAGATGAATGATAACTTCTTCATACGTTCACTCTCCTTCATTAATGGATATAAGCTTTCTTCACAGCCTGGTAGGCATTCACATAACCTGCTCCTACTTCCCAAGACTCATCGTTTGGCATGTTCGTTGCAGTGGACGTTAAGATTTCTTTCACATCTAAAGGTGTTAATGTAGGGTTTGCTTCAAATAATAGTGCCGCAATCCCGGCAACATGGGGTGCTGCCATTGATGTACCACTCATCGTCGTATAATAAGGAAGATAGGCCGGCTCGATGAATTCTACATCATTGGTTGCCCCCAATGCTGGAATGGGGGAGATGACTCTTGTGGAAATAATATTCTCACCAGGTGCCGTTACGGTTGGTGCATCAGTCCAATGCCATTCTTGACCATCCACCGAGACGGTTCCGCCGACATCTTTCAGTCCCCTGGATGAAAACTCCGTTAATTCGCCACCTTTTGTACCGGCCGCCACGGTTACGACCCATGGAGCTTTCTTATAATTCCCTGAGATCGTTCCTTCTCCGGGGCCTGAATTCCCTGCAGAGAATACGGTGAGTATCCCGCGGTCGAATAATTTCTTCGTGGCAATATTGATGGGATGCTCCGGATCAAAAGGCTTTCCGGCTTCACTTGTATCCCCCCATGAATTGGTGATGACGCGGATATTGTATTCGAACTGATGCGTCAGGCTGTAATCGAACGCACCGAGTGTATCCAATATCGCTAATCCTGCTCCGGAACCGTACCCGACTATATCAGCACCGGGTGCGACGCCTTCATGTTTCCCGGAAGACATCTTTCCGGTGGCTCCGACGATTCCTGCCACATGAGTTCCATGTCCTGAGTTATTATCCGTATTCGGAACATTCTCCACATACGTCACGGGGGCGAGCTCTGTCACAGCATTCAGGTTCATGAAAGCGGCGACATTTTGCACGAGGTGATCCCCGAATTCAAGATCCTTATGAGTCCCATCCACACCGCTGTCGTTCACCACCACTCCGACACCGTCTCCCGTTATGGGAAGTCCGCCGTTCTTCTTGATGAAATCACCATCTGTCCGGACCTTGTCGACACCGGTTAGTCTGGTTGCATCGGCATTTTCGTATTCCAGCTTCTGATTGTAGTAGATGGAACGGACTTTGCTCGATTGACTTAATGCAGCTATCTGCTCCTTGGTGGCGGTCATTCCGGCCATGGGCAGCTGGTTTAGAAGGATGCCCTTCTCAATCCCTGTTTGTTGAAGTACCTGTTTCTGTGTGTGTTTATCCTGTGAAGTAAAACTGACGATGATTTCAAGCGGGGTGCCTGCTTCAGTGAACTTGGCCAAGAGGCCGTCTTCCACTTTAGAATGATTCATTGTGGAAGCTTCACTATGTAGAGAGGTATTTGCCGGCACAACGAATGCCAGACAAAGTACGACTAAAACAAGTAAACGTAGCTTCATAGATTTCCCTCCTTTTTTAAAAAGTATATATAGTGTGAATCTTCTAGTAAATTAGGCATCGGTCTAATCCTATTAGGACAAAAGACAAAGTGGATACGACTAAAGTAGTAAAAAAACCTCCTTACTCAATGTAAGGAGGCAATGGGACGAGCCTGTGCTTCACAGCATAAATGATCACTTGGGACCGGCTCTTCACTTTGAATTTCTTGAAGATGTTGCTTACGTGGATTTTCACGGTTTTATCAGTGATATGAAGTTTGCCGGCAATTTCTTTATTGGAGAGTCCTTCAACAAGAAAAGTGAGCACTTCTTTTTCCCTCATGGTCAATTGGTCCTCTTCGTCCTGTTTATTTTTATTCTGGTGAAGATTCAGAAGTTTCTTGGTCATGAGGGGGTGGATATACGATTCCCCTTTATAAACGGATCGAATCGCTTCAACGACTTGGGATGAAGGGGAGTCTTTCAATAAGTACCCGTCTGTCCCTAAATCAATGGCGTGGTAGAAGTAATCTTCCTGGCTGAACATCGTCAGGATGATCACTTTCATTTCCGGATGATAAGTTTTAATTTCTTTCAATACGTCGATCCCATTCTTTCCGGGCATGTTGATATCAAGAAGGATCACATCGGGCTTCGAATGCTTTAGTTCTTCGAGGACCTGATGAGCAGATATCGCTTCCCCGACAACCTGTATATCTTCTTCCAATCCGAGGATGTTGGTCAACCCATCTCTCAGCACGGCGTGATCATCTATCAAAAATACCTTAATCAACGTTCTCCCTCCATTCCCAGGCGCGGAACCCCAAGGATGACTTCGGTTCCACTTCCTTCTTTGCTTTCAAAATGCAATGTGGCGTTAATCTTATCTGCGGCTTCATTCATTTGCATGATGCCGAAATGTGGATGCTTCTGTGCTTTGATCATGGCATGGAAGAGGGAAAATCCCTTTCCGTCATCCTTTATCTTAAGCATGATGTTCTCTTTTTGATAGTGGAGCAATACGTTGATATTTCTTGCTTCACTATGCTTTAAACTGTTTTGGACACTCTCCTGGAACGTATCGAATAGAATGCCTTCCACCATGGAACTCAATGTATAGGGCTTCCCCCTGATCGAGAAAGTGAGGTTGGTATCCTTATACGTATCATCTTTATAGAACTCTTCGATTCTTTTATTGATTGCCGGGATCAAGCCCACGTTTTTACGGGAAGGGGGCTTGAGGGCATAGATGGAATTCCGGACTTCTAATAAACTTTCCCGGAGCTTCTGGGTACAGGCATCGACCAATGCGTAACTGTCATCGGGATGCTTGGCCCATTTCCGTTGGGCAGTCTCCAGATTCAGGACAGCGCCTGCCAGATTCTGAGCGATTCCGTCGTGGATGTTCCTGGCAATCCGATTTCTCTCTTCCAGAATGTTTTTCTCTTCTTCTTCTTTTACGAGAGTCCTTGTCTTAAGGACGGCAGCCAATTGATTGGCTGTGGTTGCAAGGGCATTGCGTTCTTCTTCAAGGAAACTGTTGCTTCTTGAACGAGCGACGACGAGGAGGCCGAGCAATTCTTTTTCCAGTAACAAAGGTACACAAACAAACGCTTTCATCTCTTTGCTGAAGCATCGGGTGAGCCCGTTCTCTTCCTCATATTTCCTGTTTTTAATATAATGGATGGTCTGCGTACCAGGGAGGTCTTCGAATGAACAATCTTCCATGATGGGATCCTTGGATGACCTCCCATCATACTTGACGTTCCACTCACTGTGTCGCAAGGATAACAGCAACAATTCATCATAGAACACCACATGTTTGAATTCCTTGAAAAATGATTGGAACGGATTCTGTTGCAGCATATGCTTGTTCAATTCTTTCGTCACAATAAAGAGACTCTTCAATCTGTTCTTTTCTGTCTTGATCCTCATATATCCGGCACCGATCAGCGAAATGGCAATCAATGGTGAGAAGAAGAAGAAATAAGAAAATACGTCGATCTCCCCGCGGTTCTGGCTTCCCAATATGTAAAAGAGAACGCCGTACATGATGGAGATCAGGGCACTGTTTGCTTCTGATATCAATTTATTCTTCCATGCATCGAACTTATATGGCTGAGGCCTTAAGAGAAGGACCATATCCACAATGACATTGTTAATGACATAATAGAAGAGCAAGAGCAGGCAGTAACTCAAAGTCCCGGCTATGATCAGATTTTCTCCCTGTATGGCTGGATTCATATAGGTTTCGACAGCCGCTACGGCAAGAATGAAGCTGATTCCCAACTGAGCGGGATTAAAGAGGAGGATCCTTAAAGGACGCTTCTGCCATAATCCAGTCACCAGGAGAACGAGGGCGAAGATGGTGACGGTCATACTGAGCCCGTAGATCAGATATAAGGTATACAATAAAGGGAAATTAATGGTCGTAAATCCCTTCCAGACAGGGATGGGATAGTACTCTGTGATCCCAAGGAACAGGGCGAACAACAGCAGCACCAATAGAGAAGACGTATCAGCACTCAAGTTGATCGAATGATAGAGGATGGCGCACCATCCGATGACACTGATCGTCATGAGGTAAAGATAAGAATATCTTTCACGGGATATGGAATGAGCGATAAAAATCCCTCCTTTGATAAATAGATGATAAGGGAGCACTGTCCCTCTTATATAAACTCTATCACACTATCTTCCCAAAGATTCAGACATTTTTCCATTGTCCAAATGTCTAGACTCTCTACTACTAAAGGACTAGTTCTTTTGAGACTTCTTAAACGTTTTGGGGTGAGGTCTTTGTATTTCAGGGGAAGCAGAACATAAAAAACCTCCTTACCCACAGAGATATAATGGGGTAAGGAGGTTGGTATTTATTGTTTTACTGTCGGGAAACCGAATCCAGAAGCGATGTCATCTCCTTGAGCTGCATGTAGCCCTCCGAGGATGTCTTTCGCTTTTGCTCTGTTTTGAAGCTCTGATCTCAGCTGTGTGTTCGTTAAGCCCGGGTTCGCTGCCCAAATCTTAGCTGCCAGGCCCGATACATGTGGAGTCGCCATTGACGTCCCACTGATCGTATTATATGTTCCGTCATTCCAGGTTGATAGGATGTTTTTTCCTGGAGCCGAAACCTCTACATCCTGTTCTCCGATGATATAATCACCATCTGTTGAAGGATTCCCTCTGGAAGAGAAGTCAGCGATTCGGTACGTTCCGTTTTCAACTGTGTCTTCTAATGCAGCAACCGCCACTGCTTCTTTCAGACCACCAGGGTACCCGATCGTGTTTTCATCGGGACCGGAATTTCCTGCAGCCGCTACTACAAGGGTGCCATTCTTGTTAGCGTATGTTACTGCTTCAGAAATCAGTTCGTCCTTTCCGTCTGATCCAAGCGACATGGAAATAACCAGGTTCACTCCAAGGCGATTAGCTTCATCGGAAGCGTGTCGGATCGCAGCTGCAATGTCATCGGAGAAGCCCATTCCTGTGTCCCCGAGGACCTTATAAGCCCAAAGCTTAGCATCTGGAGCGACTCCGTAGATTCCTGTTCCTTCATCGCCTCCATCAGCCAGTACACTGCCGGCAACATGGGTACCATGGCCATGCAAATCAGAACAACTTCCATCTCTCAATGGGGATAGGAGCCCCGTGAAGTCTTTACACTGTTCTGACCGATTCTCCAGATCCTGGTGGTTGGTCTTCACTCCTGTATCCAATACAGCTACACGAATGTTTTCTCCACCACTTGTCGCTTGAATGGCGGGATCTTCATACATTGCCTCGATTCCCCATGGTGTTTGGTCAGTGGGGGTAACGGATTTATTGGAGTCCCAAAGGAGATCCACCTGTACGTTTGACACTTTTTGAACCGACAGATTTTTATTTTTCTGTAGGGCTTCAAATTGGCTTTGATTTACGGTAGTGGAGAAAGTGTCTTCATCCAGATTCCATCTCGTCCCATATTTACTCTTTGCTTCATTTTTGATAGAGGTGTTATCCGATTGTATGTATACCCTGATGTTGTCTTGCCCTTTGATCTCATTCTGTACCTTTGCATCTGCCTGTGCTCCCAATGAAGGGGTCACAAGAGCTGCCCCTACTAGCAGTGAACCTAACCATTTCGCTTTTCTCTTCACTTTTGTCATCCTCCCTGAAAATAGTCTGCATGTTAATGCAAATCAAAATTATCAAAATATGATCAGGTTGAATAGAGGACCAAACTCATATGGGAATCTTATGTGAATAGAAGAAATAGTGTAATTTTAACTATAAACTAGTGGGAAAGTCGGTATCCTTGGGGATTTATGGATATGAGGGTATCATTCGAATGTTGAGGGGATTGATTTTATTGAAACGATGAGACTATCTTTGTGGATAAAAAAGGATTATTCTTTTGGGAATATGGCTGTTCTTATGGGTTCAATGCAATGACTGAATCTACTCCAATAAGCTAATAGAGGGACCTGAGAAGGAGCAGGGGATCATGAAGAATCTTAAGTGTCTGTACATAAAAAGAAGACACCCCCGGATGTCATGGTCGGGGGTGTGTTTATTTCACCATTCCTTCGGTTCATAGTGTAAGTCCTGGAACAGTCGTGTTTTTTCTTTTTTGGAGAGATCCCTCCATTGACCTACAGGCAGGTTGCCTAAGTGAATATTCATGATGCGTGTACGCTGCAATCGGTACACCTCATATCCAAGGACTTCACACATACGGCGGATCTGCCGGTTCAAGCCTTGAGTAAGTGTGATCTGAAAAACGTATTTGGAGACTTGCTCCACCTTACATGGCAATGTTTTCGTACCAAGGATCTTGACACCATCTGACATCTGCTTTAAGAAATCCTCGGAAATCGGGCGGTCAACTGTTACGATGTATTCTTTCTCATGCTGGTTTTCGGCGCGGAGAATTTCATTGACGATATCTCCATCGTTCGTCAAGAGGATCAATCCATCGGAATCTTTATCCAGACGACCGATGTTGAAAATCCGTAATGGATGGTTAACGAGATCGACGATATTTCCTTTCACGCCTTTTTCGGTGGTACTCGTGATCCCCACCGGTTTATTCAAAGCGATGTACACATTATTCCGTGCCACCCTGACAGGGGCCCCGCTTACTCTTACGTCATCTCCAGGATTCACTTGATCACCTATTTTGGCGATTTTCCCATTGATTGTGACTCTTCCTTCCGTGATCAATTTATCTGCACCTCGTCTGGATGCTTTCCCAGCTTCGCTGATATACTTGTTAATACGCATGCTAAACACAACCTTAAACGGATAATTAATATTCTAAGAATATCGGACTGACATTATATTTTCAAGGAATTCAACAAATGGATCCCATTCAGGAGGGGTGTTATACGAAAAAAAACATGTTTCCTCTATATACCCCTTTACATTTACGCGGCGTCAGGCTGTAAAGTGAAAATTGTCAGGAGGTGACATAATGGAATATACCGTTAAAAAATTGGGGGAGATGGCTGGGGTGAGTACGAGAACCCTCCGTTACTATGATGGAATTGGACTTCTAAAGCCGGCCAGAATCAATTCATCAGGCTACAGGATCTACGGGGAAAAAGAAGTCGACAGACTGCAGCAGATCCTCTTTTACAAAGAACTGGGTATAGGGTTGGATGAAATTAAAGATATTCTTGATGATCCAGCCTTCGACGAAACAAATGCATTAATAGAACACCGGGAAATTTTACTGGCCAAAAGAGAGCAGCTTGATCGATTGATAGCCAACGTAAATAAAACACTACAAGTAAAGGAAGGGAAGATGACCATGACTGATCATGAGAAGTTTGAGGGATTCAAGCAAAGGATGGTTTCGGACAACGAGAAAAAGTATGGAAAAGAAGTACGTGGGAAATATGGCGACAACGCAATGGATGAGTCGAATGCAAGGCTAAGGAACATGTCTGAAGAAGAGCACAAAAAAATCACCGGGCTGGAACTGGAAATCAAACAAGTCTTGGGAGAAGCCCTTCAAACAGGCGATCCTTCGGGTCGAGCGGCTCAAAAAGTGGCAGACCTGCATAAACAGTGGATCACTTTCTACTGGGGACACTATAGTAAGGAAGCTCATGCAGGCCTTGCCCAGATGTACGTGGATGATGAGAGATTCAAAGCATATTATGATGCTGTAAAAGATGGTGCAGCAGAGTTCCTGCGGGATGCGGTTCTTATCTATACGGGTCAGAAAAACGAAGTGGAATAAACAAGAAGTACTTTCTGCCTCAAATAAATGGTATGATAGCAGGGACGAACTTGAAAGAACGAACCTAACCATAACGGAGTGAAAAAATGAGTAAACCAAAGAAAAAGAGCGGAACCGGCCAAGGAACAGGAAAGAAAGGCTGGAACCGATGGCAGGCAGGGGCCAACAAGAAAAAAAGCAACAAGCCTTATACAAGTAAAGGCGTTAAACATGGCAATAAGCAGAAAGATAATTAATCCTATTTACGTTCATTTCCTTTTGGGGAGTGGACTTTTTTTTTGATAAAGATGTCGATATAAAATAGTATTTGCTATATGGACGGCTACCTGTTACTATTAATATTAGTTATTTTTGTTCGGTCTGTAAGGAATGAGAGTATTTAAACTTTCCGCCTTTGATATCTAATTGAGCAATAATAGTAATAAATCGTGGATTTAAATCCACACAGGAGGATACACACATGCAAGAAGGTACAGTAAAATGGTTTAACGCAGAAAAAGGATTCGGGTTCATCGAAATCGAAGGTGGAGAAGATGTATTCGTACATTTCTCAGCTATCCAAGGCGAAGGCTTTAAAACGTTAGAAGAAGGTCAAAAAGTTACATTTGACACTGAGCAAGGTCAACGTGGACTTCAAGCGACAAACGTAAACAAAGCATAATTGCTTTATGAGGAAGGACTCTCTATGGAGGGTCCTTTTTTTCTTTTTTTAAAAAGGACCTGAATGTGGAGGCATTTTTTGCGGTTACGTTAACGAATATTTCATGATGCCTTGAATATAGACGCAGGATTCTTTCAGAGTACATTCCCTGATTTTGATTTTTCCTTCCTTTTCTAATTCAGCTGCTGACTTTTCGATGGTTTCTGCTTCTTCATCCGATGACACTGGAAGTTCGATTGAAAAAAAGTTTCCGCGACTCGCTTTACTCAAGCTTTTGAGTAATCCAACCTTATTCATTAAATCATCCCCTTTATCTTTTACTTTCGACGAATGAAGAGGTTTCTCCTTTATAAAGAGAGAGTTTGAAGGGGTTTGCTTTTTGTTGGTTTATCTGTTACACTGAGTAAGAATTATTTTTGTTCGGTCTGTAAGGAAAGAATAAGTACTTAAACTTTTCGCCTTTGATCTCTCATTGAGCAACGATAGTAATAAATCGTGGATTCGAATCCACACAGGAGGATACACACATGCAAGAAGGTACAGTGAAATGGTTTAACGCAGAAAAAGGTTTCGGTTTCATCGAAATCGAAGGTGGAGAAGATGTATTCGTACATTTCTCAGCTATCCAAGGCGAAGGATTTAAATCTCTAGACGAAGGTCAAAAAGTTACATTTGACACTGAGCAAGGTCAACGTGGACTTCAAGCGACTAACGTAAACAAAGCGTAATAGCTTTTGATGAAGGGACTCTCTCGGAGGGTCCTTTTTTTATTGTCCGGGTTGATTGTTTAAAGGAAGGTTCCGCCTCGTCGCAGCCTGCGCTTTTGGATATAAAAAGGGACCGACAGCGTTCGTCGGTCCCGGAGACAACATGTTACAAGTTTAAAATGGTTAGGTAAAGCATAACACATTATTGATGGAATACCTAAAGATATTTCAAAAGAATTTGTAGTGTTGAATAGAATTCAAGATTTTCCATGAAAATAAGAAAAAATAAATGAGGTTTTAACATGAGAATGAGACAATTTCGAGATTATAAACTTAGCGATACTATTATAAATGCACTATCTGGTTTAGGCTATGAAGCCCCGACAGAGGTCCAATCCAAGGTACTTCCTCTTGCCCTTGAGAAAAAGGATCTGGTTGTCCGGTCGCAAACGGGAAGTGGGAAGACGGCTTCATTCGGGATCCCTCTTTGCGAGATGGTGGTATGGGAAGAAAATAAACCCCAGGCACTCATTCTGACGCCAACCAGGGAACTTGCCGTTCAAGTGAAAGAGGACATCACGAACATCGGACGATTTAAGCGTATCAAAGCGGCTGCTGTGTATGGAAAATCTCCTTTTCACCGTCAAAAGCTGGAGCTTAAGCAGAAAAATCATGTCGTTGTCGGCACCCCTGGACGTGTACTCGATCATATTGAAAAAGGGACGTTTCCCCTGGATAAACTTCAATATCTTGTCATCGACGAAGCCGATGAGATGCTGAACATGGGTTTTATTGACCAGGTGGAAGCCATTATTCAGAAATTGCCGAGGGATCGAATGACCCTGACCTTCTCGGCTACACTGCCGGAAGACGTGGAAGTGCTCTGTCACAAGTATATGAAGGAACCCGTCCATATTGAAAACAAAGCAACGGGGATCACAACGGATAAAATAGATCATTCCTTGTTTGAAGTGAGGGATGAAGATAAGCTTACCCTTCTAAAAAACGTGACGACTGTTGAAAATCCTGGTAGCTGTATCATTTTCTGCCGGACAAAGGAAAATGTGGATACATTGTGTGAAGAACTGGATCGATCCGGGTATCCTGTGGATAAAATCCACGGAGGTATGATTCAGGAAGCCCGTTTTGAAGTGATGGATGATTTTAAACGGGGAGATTTCCCCTACCTGGTGGCAACGGATGTAGCGGCGCGAGGAATTGATATCGAAAATATCACCCATGTCATCAACTATGACCTTCCCATGGAAAAAGAAAGCTATGTCCATCGCACAGGGAGAACAGGGAGAGCCGGTCAAACCGGAAAAGCGATCACCTTCTGTACACCTTATGAAGAGAAATTCCTTGCAGAGATTGAGGAGTATATCGGATTCTCGATTCCAAAGCTAGTGGCGCCTTCATTAGAAACGGTATTGGAGTTGAAAGCTGCATTTGAGCGTAAACTGGAGGAGGAACCTGATTATAAATCAGACAAAAGTGAGCAGTTGAACAGAGACATCATGAAGCTCTACTTCAATGGCGGAAAGAAGAAGAAAATCAGGGCTGTCGATTTTGTTGGGACCATCGCCAAAATGGATGGAGTGACGGCTGATGACATCGGTATCATCACAATCCAGGAAAATCTATCGTATGTAGAGATATTGAATGGCAAAGGGCCGTTAGTCTTACAAGCAATGAAGAAAACCACAGTCAAAGGTAAGAAGCTGAAAGTTCATGAAGCGAGAAAATAAATGGATGGTTTGGAAGCTATAATGAACAAGACAGAAAGGCAGCGAATGTAGTGACGTTCGCTGTCTTTTTCATTCTGGTAGTGACATTTTGAGGGAATTACAGAAATGGATGTGTAAGGGCCCTTAGGGTTGTAAAAAGTCATTGACATATCCGCGAAATTCCACCTTTGTCAGTGCAAACCCGACAGGCGAAGGGAGTAATACAACAGTCTCTCGGTAGTACGCCACTGCGTCACACCATCCAAATCTGGGACATAGTGCCTGTCCCCGCGTCCCAAAACCCTGGCCTGGGACACAGTGCCTGTCCCCATGTCCAACGTTATAGAAGAATAATGTTGTAATCGTTTTCAAGTTGTTATATCATTCAATTATAGGAAATCCGAAACGTTTTGGGAGATGTGTAAGTGACAACGATTAAAGATATTGCGAGAGTAGCAGGAGTGTCCGTGACGACGGTTTCAAGAGCGTTGAATGGATATTCTGATGTAAATGAAGACACGAGGAAAAAGATTGCCCAAGTGGCAAAGGAGTTGAATTACAGTCCGAACTCGATTGCCAGAAGTTTGGTCATGAAGAAGTCGAAGACGATTGGATTACTCGTTTCAGGATTCTCGAAGGAAAGTGTGAAGGATAATTTCATCGTGGAAGTGCTGGCAGGGATTAATGAATTTGTTTCCGGTTCCGACTACGATCTTGTGTTATTCAATACCAATTCTTCGAAGCAGCGTGAAAAGACGTACACTCAACTTTGCAGGGAAAGAAGAGTGGACGGTGTCATTATCCAGGGTATACGAACCGATGACCCTTATTTACATGAAGTCGTGGAAAGTGACATTCCCTGCGTACTGATCGATATTCCCCTTGAATCCGGGAATGTGAGTCATGTGACAACGGATAATGTATTAGGAGCCGAGAAAGCCGTTCAGCATTTACTCGATCAGGGGCACAAAAAGATTGGGATGATTAATGGCCATGAATTTGCGTTTGTTAGTCAACAGCGATTGGAAGGGTATGAAAATGCATTACAAAGGGCACAGGTCGGACTCAATGCCAATTACATCGTTAATGGGGAGTTTACAGAAGAAAGTGGAAAGAGGGCAGCCCTCTCATTATTAACCTCATATCCTGAAATCACAGCGTTATTTTGTGCAAGTGATTTAATGGCCATTGGGGCCATGAGTGCAGCGAAAGAGTTGAATGTAAAGGTTCCTGAAAAGCTTTCCATCGTGGGATATGATGATATACTGCTGGCTTCCTATGTCAGTCCCACTCTGACAACCGTCCAACAGAATAAGTTTCAACTCGGGTATGAAGGGGCAAGATTACTCCTCGATTTATTATCAAATCAGTCCAAGACCCACCGGATGGTGTTAGAGACAAAGTTAATCAAAAGAGAAAGCACTTTATAGAAATGAATAAATGTTGGTGAACGTCTCCATAAAGGAATAGCCAACTTTTATTTAGGAGATGATCCGAAACGTTTTGGAAAAAGATAGGATTTTTTATTTTTTGAATGTTTCCAAAACGTTTCGGAAACCAGTTGGAATGATTCACTAATAAAACCTTTTTGACAGTAGGAGGAACCAAAGATGAATTACAGAGTCATTAAAGAGAATAACTTATTTCTTCTTACAGATGAGCAGGGAGATATCGTTTCAGATCATAGCTATGGACTTGGTTTGTATAAGAATGACACAAGGTATCTCAGTAAGCTGAATGTGAAAATCAATCATGAAAAACCGATTCTCTTACATTCGGATGGATCCGAAAACTATATGTCTACCATTCTATTGACGAACCCCCATCAAGAAGAGGATGGAAAACTTATTCTTTGGAGGGAATCAGTAGAGATCGAAAGGAAGCGCTTTATTTACGGAGATGTGCTATACGAAACGATCACGACGAAAAATTATTATCCAAAGCCGGTATCGTTTGAGTTGAAGGTGGAAGTCGATGTGGACTTTAACGATATGTTCATCGTACGCGGATTCCAAACCGGAAACATAGGAATGAGGGCGGGGCAGAAGGTAGAGGATCAAACACTGACCTTTCAATATGAAGGAGCAGACGGCATCGATCGGGCGACAAAGATCCATTGGGATGCCAAAGCGAAAAACGTGGAGGAAAATGGTGAGATTACCTTCCAGATTGAGCTTCAGCATGAGGAAGAACAGTCCATTACATTGATGGTCGTACCACTGGAAAAAGAAGAGGTAAGAGATGATCTATTACCAGTCGGAGAAGCTCTTCAAAAATTAAAGGTTTCATATAAAGAATGGTCCGCCGGTTTAACGAAAGTTGAAACGGATTACCAGCCGCTGCAACGGCTGGTGGACAGAGGGTTGTCAGATCTCCGCGTCCTCCTGACGGACACTGGATACGGAAAGTTTCCTGTAGCAGGCCTGCCCTGGTTCGGGGTTCCATTTGGAAGAGACAGTCTGATTGCTGCACTGCAGATGATTGCCTTCGAGCCCCAGGTGGCAAAAGGAACCCTGTTCACGATGGCCAGTGAACAAGGGACAAAGGTGGATCCGTGGAGAGATGAACAGCCTGGCAAAATCATGCATGAGATTCGGTACGGAGAGCTTGCGAATACGAACCAAATTCCGTTCACCCCTTATTATGGAACGATTGATGCAACCCCGCTATTCTTAGTTCTGTTAACCGAGTATGTGAAATGGACGGGTGACTTCCATACGTTCAGAAAGCTTTCAGACAACGTGAAGAGAGCGCTTGAGTGGATCGACCGATATGGAGACCGTGATGGAGATCTATTCGTTGAATATCATCAGGAATCGTCGAAAGGAATTGCCAACCAGGGATGGAAGGATTCTGGGGATTCCATTGTACATCGAAACGGGGACTATGCAGATACACCGATTGCCTTAGTAGAGGTTCAAGGGTATGTGTACCAGGCGAAACGTGGGTTGGCTGCTGTTTATGAAGAACTTGAGGATCAAGAAACGGCTTCTAGGTTGAGAATGGAAGCGAACAAGCTCCAAGAGCGATTTGAACAGGAGTTTTGGATGGATGACGTGGAATTCTATGCCATCGCACTTGATCAGAACAAGGAAAAGGTTGAATCGATCACCTCTAATCCAGGACATGTTTTATATTCAGAAATGATGTCTCGAAAGAGGGCTGAAAAAGTAAGTCAGACGTTGACGAATGACAAGATGTTTTCAGGCTACGGCATTCGCACCATGGGGAAAGGCGAGGCTGGTTATAACCCGATGAGTTATCACGATGGAAGCATTTGGCCCCATGATAACAGCATGACTCTTCTGGGATTAAGTAAATTAGGATTTATGGAAGAATCAAAGAAGGTGATGAGCGGACTGATTGATGCATCCCGACACTTCGAGTATGATCGACTGCCGGAATTGTTCTGCGGCTATGACTCTGCAATCGGGAAGGCTGTAAAGTATCCTGTCGCTTGTTCTCCCCAGGCATGGGCAGCAGGGACGCCCCTCGTATTTATTCAATCACTGCTAGGATTGTTTCCAAACAGCTTAACAAAAGAAATTCATCTTAATCCAACCTTACTTCATGAAATGAACATCTTGACCGTGCACGATATAACGATTGGTGATGGAGTGCTGTCTCTGACCTTAACGCGAAAAGGAGACAAAGTAGAAACCACTATACTAGAAAACTCAACAGGCTATGACATTGTGAAAGAAAAGCAGACAGTGTAATCACATCCAGGATGAACAGTCCTATTTTAACTAAATCATAAAAAGGGGTTATGAAAAATGGCGAAGAATAAATGGATGGCTACTCTAGGTATGACGACGATGTTAGTGGGTTCGGTTTTGGCGGGGTGCAGCGGGTCAGATGAGAAGACGAGTTCAAACGGAGCAGATGAAAAGGTGCAAATCACGTTGGCAGGCTGGGGAGGAAATCCTTCTGAACAGAAGCTGTTGACTCAAACGATTGCTGACTTTGAAGAAAAACATCCGACTATTGACGTGAAGCATGAAGTCATCTCCGAGCAGTATATGGACGTATTGAAGACACGTTTGATTGGTGGGGAAGGTCCTGACGTTTTCTATTTGGATGCCCTGGAGGCTCCTGCCCTGATTGAAACCGGGGTTGTGGAACCGCTGGATGATTACGTAACGGAAGATTTCGATGTGGAAGACTTTGAGAAACCGATGCTTGAAGCGTTCCAGGTCGATGAAAAGACATATGGCTTCCCGAAAGACTATTCGACTCTGGCCTTATTTTACAATAAAAAGATGTTTGAAGAAGCCGGTGTAGAAGTTCCGACAACATGGGATGAGCTTCGTGATGTGTCAAAAGCCCTGACAAAGGATGGCGTGTATGGATTTGGAGTCGCTCCTGAACTCGCCCGCCTTTACCATATTGCCCAGTCGACGGGTGGGGATGTGGTGAAGGATGATCAAGCGAACTTTGCTTCAGATAACGTGGTCAAGGCCCTTCAGCCGATCATCGACCAGCATAACGAAGACAAAACCTCTGCACAGGCTTCAGAAGTTGGAGCGAACTGGGGTGGGGAAATGTTCGGTCAAGGCAAGGCTGCCATGGTCATCGAAGGGAACTGGGCGATCCCATTCTTAGCGGATACCTTCCCTGATGTAGAATACGGCACGGCTGAATTACCGACCATCAATGGGGAAAAAGGAACAATGGCCTACACCGTTGGCTATGTTATGAATGCGGCATCTGAAAAGAAGGAAGCTTCATGGGAGCTGATTTCCTATCTGACTGGTAAAGAAGGGATGGAAACGTGGACATCCAAAGGATTTGCCCTTCCGACACGTAAGTCAGTTGCAGAAAAATTAGGGTATGACAAGGATGAATTACGCGGGGCGCTTGTCGCGGGAGCACCTTATGCAACGGTTTGGGCAGAAGGAAAGAACCTGCCGATCATCATGAATAATTTCAACAACCAATTTATCGCTGCCTTCCTGGGTGACCGACCATTGGATGAAGCATTGAAAGAAGCAGAAGAACAAGCGAACAGCGAAATTCAATAATCTTTTTAAAGGTACCTGGCACACCAAATTGTGTCAGGTACAGCTTTACGATTGGCTGTATTCTTTCTTTTGAGGTCTTGGATGCGGACCTGGGCAGAAAGAATACAGGTAATCGCTGAAGATAGTAGAGACAGATAGAAGGTAGGGATAAGAATGAACAAACAATCTACTAAGAAGAGATTACAGGATGCAGGGCAGGGATATTTATTTATGTTTCCCACGCTATTTGTATTAGCGGTGTTTATTATCGGACCGATTCTTTATGCCATCTTTTTATCCTTTCATAAGGTTCAACTCCTGGGGGATATGAGTGTTGAATTTGTTGCTTTCGAAAACTTCGCCCGGATTATGGAAGACAACCGGGCCATTATCGCGTTGAAGAACACGGCAAAGTACGTACTGATTGTGGTGCCGACGCAAACCTTTCTGGCTTTGGTGCTGGCAGCGACATTGAACGCGGGGTTAAAGGGTGAGAAGCTGTTCAGGATTGTCTATTTCTTACCGACTTTAACGTCTTCAGCCGTGCTGACACTGATCTTTATGTGGATGTATAACAAAGAAGGGCTGATCAACAACCTTTTAGAGAAAGTGGGCTTGCCGACATATAATTTCTTAGGCGACCCAGACATTGCCCTGAATGCGATTATGTTGATGAACATTTGGGCGACTGCACCGTTTTTCATGGTCATTTATCTTGCCGCCCTTCAGGATATTCCGGACTCTTTATACGAAGCGGCTGAACTGGACGGAGCGAATGCCATTCAGAAGTTCTTCTATGTGACCGTACCGTTCTTGAGGCCGGTTACATCCTTTGTCGTCATCATGGGGGTCATCGGAACGTTCCAGCTGTTTGATCAATCGTATATCTTCTCAGGTGGATCCGGTGGTCCGAACAACTCGACGTTAACGGTTGTCCTCCTGATCTATCAATATGCCTTTAAATCATTGGGAACCATGGGATATGCGGCAGCACTGGCTTTTGCCCTCGCCTTAATCATCCTCGTGGCGACATTGATTCAACGTAAATTCTCTAAAGAAGAATCTCTTTATTAAGGAGGATGGAAGCATGAATTCGAAGAAAAAGACGTTCAGTAAGCGTCTTCTATACATTGTCTTGATCGGTTACGCCATCACAACTCTGATTCCATTCTTATGGGCACTGTCTTCTTCATTTAAAACATTGGAAGAAATCATTGGCGGAACGATGAATTTCATTCCAAAAAATTTCACATTGGATAACTACAAACAGATCTTTATCGAGCAGGAGCTCTTTCCAAGATGGTTATTCAATAGCTTATTCATCGCAGTCATTGGGACCTCATTGAATATCATCTTTAATTCCATGGCTGGTTACGCCTTGGCTCGTCTACGTTTTCCAGGGAAAAAGACATTGTTCATCATGATCCTGGCTGTTCTGATGATTCCGGCACAAGTCACGATGATCCCGAACTATTTGATTCTAAAGGAAATCGGCTGGCTTAACTCGTATCAGGGAATGATCGTACCGGCAATGATCAATGCCACCTTCATCTTCATGATGAGACAGTTCTTCATCAACTTCCCGAAAGAACTGGAAGAGGCTGCTCAAATCGATGGACTGAGCCGTTTCGGAATCTTCTTCAAGGTGGTGTTGCCATTAGCGAAGCCGGCGTTGGCCGCACAGGCGATCTTTGTCTTCATGGGATTCTGGAACAACTTCATGACTCCATTGATTGTCATGACCGATACTGAAATGTATACACTGCCATTAGGGCTGAACACCTTTAAAGGCCAATACGTCAGCTACTGGAACTACATCATGGCGGCATCGATGGTCTTTACTCTGCCAGTACTCCTTCTGTATGCTTTTTTTAATCGGTACTTTATTAAAGGAATTTCATTCACAGGCGGGAAATAAAAATGGGAGGGCTCATCTATATAGAGAGCTCTCTTTTTTTGTTGTTAAGGGTGAATGAGAGTAGAGTCAACCATTCATCGTGTACCGGCATTCATATAGGTGTAAAATGACGAATAGTGGGTATTGTGTGAAGAAGGAATCTGTTTTAGGTACAATTATGTAGTTTTTGTAAAAAGAAAAGATGTAGTATTGTATTATTCTACTGTTTTAGATATAGTTGGATAGATTGAAATATTTGGGAGGAGATATAATGAATTCCATGCATGATATTGCCATCATCATCCCTGCCTATAACCCAGATGAAAAATTGACCATATTAGTAAATGAAATCGTATCAGCTCAATTTTCACGAGTTATTATTGTGAATGATGGAAGTAAAAAAGAGTGTTCAAGTATTTTTGAAGAATTGGAAGAACGTAAGGAGTGTGTGGTGCTCCACCATGCTGTGAATCAGGGGAAAGGTCGTGCACTTAAAACGGCTTTTACATATTTCAATGAGAACTATAGTGATTCAATCGGACTCATTACAATTGATTCCGATGGACAGCATACTCTCGAAGATATGAAGAAAGTGGCTGCTAAATTAGTGGGAAGCCCAACCAGTTTAGTACTTGGATCCAGGAACTTCTCAGAAGAAAATATTCCATTCAGGAGCAGGTTCGGGAATAATCTCACAAAGGTCGTTGTCAGGTTTGCCAGCGGGATCAATGTTTCCGATACACAGACCGGTTTGAGGGGAATTCCTGCAGTATTCGTAAGCGACCTACTTGAGGTGAAAGGAAATCGTTATGAATACGAGATGAATATGCTGCTTGAATGTAAGAAAAAGAATATCAAAATCGAAGAAGTAAAGATCAAGACGATTTATATAGAAGAAAATAAATCCTCGCACTTCAATCCTATTAAAGATTCGATCAAAATCTATTCTGTGTTCCTGAAGTTTATCGCATCCTCTTTTGCATCTTTTGGTATAGATATTGTTCTATTCATTATCTTCTCATTGATGCTGAAAGAAATGCTGCCGGATTCCTTCATCATTGTTTCAACGGTGCTGGCAAGGGTGCTTTCTTCGTTCATTAATTTTATGATTAATAGAAATGTAGTCTTTCAATCCACTTCATCTCATACGATGGTAAAATATTATACCCTTAGTATTCTTCAGATGGGCATTTCTGCGTTGGGGGTACATTATATTTATTCCGCTTTCAGTTCTGGAGAGGTAGTCATCAAAATTATGGTCGATTCCTTGTTATTCCTGGTGAGCTTTGTCATTCAGAGAGAGTGGGTTTTCAAAAATGAAGTGGGCCGTCGAGTTGTTGAATCATGAGCAGCATCGTATCCTTTTTATTCCTTTTCGCTTCTTTAAGCGGATGGGGGCTTCTTGCTTTTAATCGGATAAAAGTGCATATCGCTTTTATCCCCATTTTTATCTTTTCATCCATCACTACCGTTGTGTTTTGTGCAGGGTTAATTAACATTATGCCTCTAGCAGTAAACCTTATTTACTACTCGGGGCTTATTCTTTTTGGCGTTTACCTCTTTCTTTTCGTGAAAAGGAAGCAGTCATTAAAACCGCTGCTTCACCCTGGTATCATTGTATTTGCTCTTATGCTGGCAGGAATGATTGTATACTTAAAGGGTTTGATCTTGACCCACTATGATAATTTCAGTCACTGGGGATTGATTGTGAGGGAAATGTCACTCCTTGATGGATTACCTGACAGTTCGACCATCGTGACGTTCCAGAACTATCCTCCAGGCAGTGCAGTGTTTATTTACTTCATTTTAAGCGTGTTAGGGAAACATGAAAGTTATGCCCTGATGGCTCAGGCATTTTTAGTATTATCAAGCATTGTCACGGTGTTTTATTTCAGTAAATGGACTAGACCGGCAGCTCTTGTGTTAACGATGACAGCAGGGTTTTCTCTATTACTCGTGAATTGGGGCAGTTTTTATAATCTTTTGGTCGATATCCTATTAGGATTGACTGCATTGGCCTCGATCGTTGTAGCGTATTATTATCGAGATGATTGGAAGAAGCAGCTTATTGTGAATACACCCATACTGATTCTGCTGATGCTTTTAAAAGATAGTGGGAAGATCTTTCTGGCTTTCAATGTCATCCTTATTTTTAGCTTTATCTATTATCATTACTTACATAAACAGCTAATTACGAAAGAGGCAGGAAGGATTGCCTGCCATGCCCTGTTTTGGCTGATTGGACTTCCCATGTTCCTGAACTACTTATGGTTGAAATATACAATCAAAGCCTACCAAACCGGTTATGGAGCAAATAAGTTTGCCGTCACACCCGGCAAGGTGACGAATAATGAAAAGTCTCCACAGTTTATGGATACGATCGGAACTCAGTTATGGAAGGCCGCGACCAATATAGAATCGAATAACGTCAAAGCCCTTGTCATTTTAAATGTGATTGCGGTCATTCTATTGATTTTCGTCTTTGTGTTTCAAAGACAGCTATCGAAGCTCCTGCTTTTCTCATTAGCCATGTCAAACGGTTCTTACCTTCTTTACATGCTGTCTCTCTATTTTATGTACGTATTTTTAATGCCTGAATTTGAGGCCTCGAGACTTGCAGGGTTCGGAAGATATCAGTCAACGATTATCATTTACGTCGTCGGCATTTTAATGACGGTTGTTATCCATGAGTGGGACGTTTATTTGAACAAGAAGCCGATCATGAAAGTGACGACTCTGATCTTGCTGGGAAGTCTCTTTGTTTATCCATTCAGCGGGAACATCAAAGTGATGGCTGAGAAACCGGAAGCCCTGTCGACAGTCAGATGGGAAGTAAAGTCCCTGGTCAGCAAAATTGCCTCGACGGGTGCCGTTGAACCACAGGTTACGTATTATAGCCCGGATAGTAAAGATGATAGGGGATATCTGAAATACATCGCGTCTTATGAACAACTGTCAAAGAACTATTCCATCACGCAGGGTATAAGCTCTGAAGAAGAAAAAGAAAAGTTCATTACAAGTCTCAAAAAATCCGATTACTTAGTCGTATTGAACACGGACAAGGCTTTTAATGAATGGTTATCACAACATATAGATGTGGAAAATCCAGAAGGAGTTTATAAAGTTCAGTTTGATGCCGATGGATGGAAGATTACTCCTTTGTAATAGAAAAACGATGACCCGATTCAGGGTCATCGTTTTTCTATGTGGATATTTTTTGTAAGCGGCAGTGGATTAAGGAATGTGAATTCGTGAAATAGAAGGGGTGTTTGGTTAATGGAGAGGACAAGCTGAGAATCTTAAAAGACTCTAAGCTTTTCTCCACGTTATCTTAACTTGTTTTCACCGAGAGGCTTAATCGTTATCCAGGGTTCTGTTTTTATTGATGTTTTGAAACAAGTATTTTGCCAGCAGGACAACAGCCGCAATCCCGATATAAATGAAGAAAAAGACAATGTATCCCCACAAACCGATGACGGCATCGATGAATTCCATATGCCCCCGGTTCGTGATCGCCTGCTGGATTTCAATGGCGAAGACCAACACGAACATGAAAGTCAACGTATAGAAGAAAGCCAGTGCGGTAATTCCAAAGGGAAGTTTCGACAGAATCTTGGATACTCCATACACAAAAAAGAACACGGCGATGCCGATGAATCCCATAATCCAGAAATGCAGATCTTTATCCGTAAGGGTGAAACCGAGATCACTTGCCATCACAATCAACAAATCGTGGAGATTATTGATCAATTCCACAATAAGCATAATGCCTTCTTTCATCATCATCACTCTCTTTACCATCAGAATCAATACTTTACGAGTATAACAGGAAAGTAGAAATCATGTTAGATAGTCATTTGGGAGGGACGGACCTCTCAAGGGTCGATGAAACGTATACATCCGTGAATCATGCCGGATGGAGGTCCGTCCCTCAAACCATATCTTCCCATTCATGAGCAGTTGTGGTAGAATGGATGTAATTTATGAGAAATGGAGGTTTTCCTTTTGATTTTAATCAGACTTCGCATCCGCAATTTGAACGCTTAATTGAATAAGTTCAAAGACTCTGCCTGTGTGCAGGGTAGATGGGATCGGTCTGACTATTTTTAAAGGAATCCTTCATTTGACGTGGATGAAGGAAGGGGTGCCTATAACCCCTCTAAAAATAGAATTGAATATTTACCGGTTGGTGCGATTGGTGTTTCCGTTGGAAAGCCACCAGGGGAAAGTGCGGTCTTCTTCATGTGCCATCGTATATTCAACACCATTTACTAAAAGCACAGGCGGAGGCCTGTGTTTTTTTATTCGGCACCCACTAAATGATAGGAAGTGACAATGTTATGGAAGAAAGATTAAAAGCCATCGCCATTGGCGTGAACACAAAAGATAAGAATAATGACTTTGAGTATTCGATGCTCGAGTTGGCGGGACTTGCAGAAGCAAGACATATTGATGTGGCCGGAGAAATGACCCAGAATCTGCCCCGCCCGAATCACGTGCATTATATTGGAAAAGGGAAGATTGAAGAACTGCAGCTCCTGATTGAAGAGTGGGAGGCGGATGTTCTTATCACCAACGATGAGCTTTCTCCTTCACAAATCCGGGTTCTTGAGGAGAGGCTTGATATTCGTGTCATGGACAGAACGATGCTGATTCTCGATATCTTCGCTGAAAGGGCGAAAACCAGGGAAGCCCAGCTACAAGTCGAAGTGGCTCAGCTTCAATATATGTTACCCCGCCTTGTAGGACGCCGGGAATCGTTGGGGCGACAAGGGGGAGGATCGGGACTTGCGAACCGTGGAGCGGGTGAAACGAAGCTTGAGCTCGACCGCCGCCGGATCGAGGAGAAGATCACAGCACTGAATAAGGAGTTGGATTCACTCGTCGACCTGCGCAGTACCCAGCGTAAGCAGCGTCAAAAAAGTGAAATTCCCGTCGTATCCCTTGTCGGTTATACAAATGCAGGGAAGTCCACGACCATGAATGCATTTGTGGAAACCTTCCACCCGAACGAGAATAAGCAGGTGTTCGAAAAGGATATGCTGTTCGCGACCCTTGAAACATCCGTTAGAAACATCACCCTGCCGGATAAAAAGGCCTTTCTCCTTACGGATACGGTTGGTTTCGTAAACAAACTGCCCCATCAGCTCGTGAAAGCATTCCGTTCCACTCTCGAAGAAGTGGTGGAGGCGGACCTTATCGTCCACGTAGTGGATTATTCGGATCCTCATTATGAAAAGTTGATGAAGGTCACCGATAAAACCCTTGATGAGTTGGGGATTGGGGAGACACCGGTGATTTATGCTTTCAACAAAGCAGAAATGATGGAAGAAGAGATACCTAGAATTGAAAAGGACCGCATTTATTTTTCCGCGAAAAATAGAATTGGGATTGAAGAACTTCTGCAAGTGGTGAAAGGGTACATCTTTAAAGACTACAAACGCTGTCAAATGTTGATCCCGTTTGATAAAGGGCATTTGATTTCATATTTTAACGAGCATGCCAATGTTATAGAGACCGAGTATGAAGAAAATGGTACGAAATTGACCCTTGAATGTAAATCAAGCGACGCTGAAAAATACCGCATGTATCTCGTGTAACGTTTTGACCCTCTCTGCTTGCGGAGAGGGTGTTTTTTAATGTGAAAGATGTACATACTCCTCCATCTGGGCTCTTGCATACAGTAAATGCAGAGGAGGGATGATGTATGTATTTTAAACGACGATATCCGATTTGCCCTGTTCCGTATGAACTCCAACCATATGGAGGGGCAGGATACGATTATGAAGACGCCCTTTTACCCCATACTTATCAACAGTACGACCCGCAACGTGAATTCACCTATTACCCGAATTACTTTGAACCTTATCATGAATACGTTCCGCAGCTTGTCAGCCAAGATCCATTTGACTCCCGTGCCGACTGGAGGGAATGGGAGGACCTCGGTGCACCGCCAGAGGGGATGAAGGGGTCACCCGCTGTTGCCTCCTGGCAGGAGAACCGATTGGATACCTTCGTCAGGGGAGAGAATGACAGAATGTACCACAAGTGGTGGGACGGCTCCCGTTGGAGTTATTGGGAAGATCTCGGAGCTCCGCGCAGAGGCTTGAAAAGTTCGCCGGCCGCTATTTCATGGGGTCAGAACAGGATTGATACCTTTGTGAGGGGAAATCGTGATACTCTTTGGCACAAATGGTGGGACGGTTCCAGCTGGAGTGAATGGGAAGACCTTGGGGGGCCACCACGTGGGTTCAAGGGGGATCCGTCCGTATCATCCTGGCAATCTAATCGATTGGATGTATTCGTACGTGGATACGACAATAACCTTTGGCACAAATGGTGGGACGGAAGGTATTGGAGTCAATGGGAGAACCTCGGTACACCAAGAGGCGGGTTGAGAGACTCACCTGGAGCGGTTTCCTGGGGACCCAATCGTATCGACTGCTTTGTCCGTGGGAAAAACGACCGGATGTGGCATAAATGGTGGGATGGCTCGAGATGGAGTTACTGGGAAGATCTCGGCTCACCGCCTCAAGGGTTTGAAGGAGCCCCGGCAGCATCCTCATGGGCACCGAATCGAATCGACACCTTCGTGCGGGGAGACAACAACAATATGTGGCATAAATGGTGGAACGGTTCCCGCTGGAGCAATTGGGAAGATCTCGGCGCACCACGGGGAGGCGTTCGTTCTTCACCTGGAGCGGTATCCTGGGGGCCAAACAGGGTGGACGCCTTTGTCAGGGGGAGAAATGATCATATGTGGCATAAGTGGTATGCTTAAAAGACATCAACATCCTGATTCTGTCGTAGAATTAGGGTGGTTTTTTTATGAACGAGTACGGATCAATTTTTTTCAAAATACGAATCGGGTGCATCTCTGGCTATCAGGGATTTTAATACAGTATCATTTATATCTTGAACAATGAAAACCCTGCGCGACTCTCATCGCCCAGGGTTTTGTTTAACTGGCTTTTCTTTTTGGCTCTGCCTCCATCATAGGCATGTATTCATTGAAATAATGGTTCGTCTCCGAAACGATGACTTTATAGAGAAGCAGTAACGCGATCAAGTTTGGAATCATCATCAGTGCGTTTGACATATCGGCGAAAGCCCAGACGAGCTCCAGGTTGGCCACAGCACCAAGACCTGTGGCGACGATATAAATGAGACGATAGGAGTTGGCGAATCGATCATTCGTCAAATACTCAAAGCATTTCTCCCCGTACATATACCATCCGACGATTGTTGAGAAACCGAAGAAGATGACGGAGAACGAAACGATATACTCACCTACGACTCCTAGGGCATGTCCGAAGGCTGCACTTGTCAGGGCACCGCCATCAAGGCTCGGTGCATGCTCGACCCCTGATATTGCTCCACCTGTCGGATCCCAGAAACCTGTGATCAACAGTACGAGACCTGTCATGGTACAAACCACGATGGTGACGATGAACGTCCCCGTCATGGCTACAAGTGCCTGCTTCACGGGATGATCCGTCTTCGCATTACCGGCAATCAGTGCTGCAGTACCAAGACCAGCCTCATTTGAAAAGATCCCCCGTGAAACCCCGCTTCGGATCGCTTCAGAGATGATGATCCCCGTGAATCCACCTGCAGCTGCCACAGGGTTGAAGGCATAGAAGAAAATCATTTCAAAAGCGGGAAGGATCATATCGTAATTCAGAACGATGATGATCAGGGAACCTCCAACGTATAGAAAAGCCATAATGGGAACAAAGAAGGAAGCAACGGTACTGATTCGCTGAATACCTCCGAAAATGATCAATCCCGTCAGGACTGCCAACACGATTCCGGTTGTGAGATTGTTGACGTTGAAGCTTGTTGTCATCACATCTGCAATCGTATTGGACTGAACGCTGTTCCCGATTCCGAGTGCAGCGAATGCACCGAATAAGGCAAAGGCAACAGCAAGCCATTTCCACTTACTTCCAAGCCCCTTTTCTACATAATACATTGGCCCGCCTGAGTATTCCCCGTTTTTATTTTTCACACGGTACTTCATGGCAAGTAGGGCTTCTGCATATTTGGTCGCCATTCCGAGAAGACCCACGATCCACATCCAAAAGATCGCTCCAGGTCCACCTATTGTCAGAGCCGTTGCCACACCAGCGATGTTTCCGTTTCCGATTGTTGCGGATAATGCCGTCATCAATGTTTTAAAGTTACTGATATCTCCTTCTGACTGGTCAGAAGAGGATGAAGGCTTTTCTTTAGTGAAAGCTAGTTTAAAAGCATACATCAACTTACGGAACTGAAGGCCTTTAAGCATAAAAGTCAAAAACAGGCCAGTCCCGAATAATAGCACTAAACTTGGTGTTCCCCATAAGAATGAATTGATCTTGTCTAGCACATCTAACATAGAATCCCCCTTGTCCAATCATGTTGTAAACGTTTTCTTCGTGAGTTTCCATCTACTATTTATATAGCATTCCAAACCATCTGTCCATAATAAAAGTCGAATTTCCATAGATTGAGCCTTTTATAGTAGAAGGATAATAGAAGAGGGACGGACCTCTGGTTAAAGAAGAAGAGGGAGGAGGACAGGAGGGAGATGAAGAAGAAAAACGTATAACAAAAGGGACGGATCGACTCCAATGAGCGTTTGATGAAGCATCATTGTTCATTGGGAGAGGTCCGTCCCTCGTCTTTAAATCAAGGTAATGATCACGATCACGAGAAGGGGTACGATCAGGATGATGTATCCCAGGGGTTTGGCAAAGTTCAGTGTCCAGCCTACTCCAAAGCGCTTTTCGACGAAGATGGAGGGATCGTCCGGGTTAAAGTAGATAAGCCCGCCTTTCCAGTATCGGTCTTCGTCTGCGTTGATCACATCCCCTGATCCTTCTTCGATGATTTCTAAATCGAAGTCTGAATCCTTTTTACCTACTTTGACGGCGAGAAGGACCGTCCCCATCAAGACGAGGGCTGAGAAGGCAAGGGGCATGGTGATGATGAGCAGGTCACTGATGCTGTTTTCGTAGAGAGTGGTGAACTGCAGGAATGTAAACAGCATGGATATCAGGATCGAGATGAAGAAGAGGAGCCAGCTTGTGTATTTACGCAGACGGAGCTGACGGACCCTGGATGCCTTAACGTTTCCTGCACTCAGTTTGATTCCGGAATTTCTGGTCATCTCATTGATTCCAAGGAACATCGCATTCATTGACAGTAAAACAAGGGGCAGGGTCAGAACAGTGAGAACCGTCTTGTCAGTGAAGGCATCCGGCTTACCGTCGGGTCCCCAATGCGTAGGGATTTGATCGGGGAATCCGCTGTAATTCACCAATGTAAAAACAATCAATCCTGCGGTAATGACCATTGGGATCAGATAGGCAATCCAAGGAAGCATTTCATCTTTTGAACGAATATTCAATTCTGAAACCTTGACCTGCCTGCGATCCTTGAACCACTGATTTTGTTGTTTTAGTGCCGTTACTTTCATATGAAAATAGAAGTATAGGGACAAAGAGATAAAAAGAATGACAAAGGGCAGGAAGAATCCCCCAAAGATAAGGTGGCTTTCCGCAGGTGTCCAGATTGTTGTCCAGATAAAATATAGACCCAGCGCCAGGGATGAAATCATAAAGGTTGAGATGGCATAGAGTTTTTTATATCGCAGCAGCTGTTTGTTCCTTACTTCATCGACGGGAATCGTTACACCAAATACCACGGTTCTTTTTACAATGAAAGGAATCGCGATTTGCATGACCATGAGAAACCCGACAGTGATAAATAAAAGCATTAATTCCATTTTTTACTCCTCCTTAATCCTGTTAATAATCGATGCAACCAGTTCTAGAATTTCGCTTTGATCCATTCCGATTACTAATGATTCCACTATGAGCGGCCGCAACTCTTCCGATAGGGTATTAATTCGTTCAGGGGGAATTCCTCCTTTTAAAGGGGTGCAAATGACCGCCCCCGACTTTGGGATGATCCGTATCACACCCTTGCTTTCCAGCTCATGGTAGCTTTTATTCACCGTGTGCATATTCACACCCAGATCACCGGCAAGACTCCGGACAGAGGGAAGAATATCTCCCGGTGCTATATCCCCCCTGGCAATCCCCTCCATGATCCCGTTCCTCACCTGCTCATAAATCGGTATCTTTGATTGAGATTCAATTTGGATAAACAACTGTTGACCTCCTCTTTTGTTATATGTTTATTATAACAGAAGTGTTCTACTTATTGTATAACAAAAAGACTGTATCCAAAAAAGTATCATGTCTGAACACGGTTTGGGACCTGAGCTCAGGGACTCAGAGTCAATGGAAAAAAGATGCATGATTGAGAATGAGAGCTATAAATAGTACACTTGTATAAAGAGGGATTTCTTACATGAAATAGGAGATTAATGGATGAATTTTACTAAATACAAAAAGACAATCATCATACTCTTTATAATTATGATTCTATTGGAAATAATAAATATGTCTTGGAAAGAAAATAGTGCGGAAGCATGGGTGTCATTATTCCTGCATACAGGACTTGCGTTAAGCATGCTGATGTTCTTATTTCTTCACTTTAAGGGGAACTCGGTTGCTTCAGTGGAGCTTACCAATAGTAACAAGAATTTAAATAATATCTTTGAAACATTGGATGTCGCGATTTGGTCTCACGATATGAAGCAGGACGTCCTTTTGATCACACCGGGCATTGAAAACCTGTATGGTTATTCTCTTAACGAATTTTATCAGGATTCGTTGCTCTGGAAAAAAGTCATTCATCCTGAGGATCTGCCTATCTTAAAAGAAAGGGAAGAAACCTTGGCATCCGGAGAGTCTTGTGTCAGTGTGTATCGTATCATCAAGCCGGATGGCCAGGTCCGATGGATTCAAGACAGAGGTATTCCGACACTGGATGAACATGGTGAAATGATCTCTTTTACAAGTGTGTTATTCGATATTACCAACCGGAAAGAAAGTGAAGACCAATACCGTAGTTTAGTAGAGCTTTCTCCGGATATTATTGCCGTCATCAACAACGAAAAATTCGATTATATCAATGAAGCAGGCAGCAAGTTGTTGGGGGCTGAAAGTGCAAGTGAAATTATAAATAAACACATTTCCAGTTTCACGAGTCGTGAAAACATCTCCATGGTAAGGGAGATGACAAGAAATTCCCTGACAGGAGAACGGTTTGAATTGACCGTTTACAGTCTGGACGGCAAAGTGATTGAGATAGAAATCTCTGCCATGCCGATTTTATATGGTGGAAGAATGGCTCTGCAGCTGGTGGGAAGGGATATCACGAATCGGAAGAAGGCTGAGAAAACCATTCATACCATGGCTTATTATGATACGTTGACCGGCCTGCCGAATCGAAATAAATTCAAGCAATACTTAAATGAATCGATCAATGAATCACCCGATCAACCTATGGCGATCTTCTTTCTGGATTTAGATCGCTTTAAAGTCATAAACGATACGAAAGGTCACTCAACCGGTGATGAAATATTAGTGAAGGTTGCCGGCCGATTAGAGGATGTTGTTCAAGAAGATGGAATTGTGTTCAGGCAAGGGGGCGATGAATTCATCATCGTCCTGTCGAACCTGGGACTTACCCGCGTAGAACACGTTGCCCGCGACATTTTACAAGCATTCACAAGCCCAATCATCATCCAGGAGCAGGAATTCTTCGTGACACCAAGTATCGGGATCAGTATGTACCCGAAAGACGGAGAAGAGCAGGAAAGTCTTATTAAACATGCGGATACAGCCATGTATCTAGCGAAGGAAAAGGGAAAGAACAATTATCAATTCTATTATCCTGAGCTCGAAAAGGTCTCTTCGAGGAATATGGAACTTGAAAATGGATTAAGAAAAGCGTTGGAACGCCATGAATTTACACTCCATTATCAGCCTAAAGTGGAATTGGAAACGAAAGACATTTTAGGCGTAGAGGCCCTGATCCGCTGGGAGCACCCTGTACTCGGAATGGTTTCTCCATGTGAATTCATTCCTCTTGCAGAAGAGACGGGATTGATCATCCCCATTGGGAAGTGGGTTCTTAACGAGGCTTGTAAACAAAGTAAGGAATGGGAAGAGGCAGGCTTTGGCATCATTCCTATGGCCGTGAATATATCGGTCAGACAAATCAAAGACGACCATTTTGTTGAAATGGTTAAAGAGACTCTGGAGCAACTCCAGTTTGAACCAAGCAGACTGGAGCTTGAAATAACAGAAAGCATCATGCAGGATTTTGAGAAATCGACAAAGGTTCTCAACAAGCTCAAAAAAGTTGGGGTCATCATTTCTATGGATGACTTTGGAACAGGTTATTCGTCCCTAAATAATTTAAGACACCTGCCTATCGATCACATCAAGATCGATAAATCCTTCGTTGATGATATCATGGAAGACCCCACTCAGGTTTCGATTGTAAAAGCGATCATTGATATCAGTCAAAATATGAACTTCACCACCATCGCCGAAGGGATCGAGACAGAAGAACAAGTGCTATTCCTAAAAAGGAATGCCTGCAAGGTCGGCCAAGGCTACCACTTCAGCCGGCCATTGCCAGGACCCCGACTGGAATCGTTTCTGGCTGAGTGGGAAGGGATGGTGCAGAAGTAGGGAGACAGATAGAGGGAAAAAAATAGAGGGACGGACCTCACTCAACAGTTAAACCCTGACATTCATAAGGTTTAAGCTGAGTGAAGGTCCGTCCCTCCTTTTATAGATTCTCTATCATTTCTTAGCATGGTTATGACCCTTGTCTTTTGCTCCGTATAGTAGAACGAAGGGTCAGCTGCAGGCTCTTTCTTTCAGTTCCTTCACTTATTCAGTTTTTCATGATCTTGATTGAGTCTATGTTTGTAGGCTTGATAGGGACGGACCTTCAAAACCTGAAAAAAGCTGCTAAAATAAAAAATTGAGCGTTTAGAGGTCCGTCCCTCTCCCGATTTCCCTAAAACTCGCCATGTTCGTTTCCCCATTCGTGCATTTGCGTGAGGATGGGCATGAGGGTCATTCCGAGTTCCGTCATGGAATATTCCACTTTCGGGGGAATGGTGTCGTATTGGGTACGATTGATGAAGCCGTCTTCTTCGAGTTCTTTTAGTTGCTGACTCAGTACTTTATGGGCTACTCCAGGTAGGAGTCTGCGTAATTCATTATAACGGAGGGTCCCATCCGTACCCAGATGCCATAGGATGACGGTTTTCCATTTGCCTCCGATTTTCTTCAGCGTGTATTCAATTGAGCACTTCAGTTTTCCTTGTTGATCGGTGGGTGTTTCCATACCAGATTCAATCCTTTCTTACCTTTAGGTTAGTTTCTCACAAAAAAGTGCATTCTTACATAAAGAAGCAGAGGTCCGTATAATAAGGACGTGTTAGATGAAACTAATCAAAAAGAGGAGGAATATTTACGATGTTACCATATCCAAGAGCGTTTTCACATATTGGACTGTCCGTCCCAAACCTGGAAGAAGCCATTTCATTTTATACGGAGGTGTTCGGGTGGTACACCATCATGGAGCCTTCTGATGTAGAAAATGATGATACGGCAATCGGACAAATGTGCCGCGATGTATTCGGAAACGATTGGGAGACTTTCCGAATTGCCCATCTCGCAACAGGTGACAAAATCGGAGTGGAGCTGTTTGAATTCCCTCATAACGAAAAGCCTGAGAATAACTTCGAGTACTGGAAAACAGGATTATTCCATTTCTGTATCCAGGACCCTGATGTAGAAGGCATGGTTGAAAAAATCGTTCAGCACGGTGGAAAACAGCGCATGCCGATCCGCGAGTATTATCCTGGGGAAAAGCCTTATCGCATGGTATATGTAGAGGATCCGTTCGGAAATATTTTTGAGATTTATTCCCATAGCTACGAATTAACGTATTCAGACGGGGTTTACTAAATAAAAAGGAAAAGGCATATTCCATTGAGGATGTGCCTTTTCCTTTTTTTTCCGAAAAAAAGGTTTTTTCTCTTCAATGAAGAATACAAAGAAGATGCACGAAAACATTGAAAGAAGGAAAACACAATGAAAATCGTAGAAGTAGATAAAAATTCAAGCAGGTTTGAAGAAGCAGTGAAAGCCTTCTGGGGACAATGGGGGAGCGAAGAGAGTTACACCTTTTATTATGATTGTATGTACCATTCCTGTCATACCGAGGAGGACCTCCCCAGGTTTTTTATTGCATTACACGATGAGGAAATCATTGGTACTTACGCTTTACTTAGAAATGACCTGAACAGCCGCCAGGACCTGTATCCTTGGTTTGCCTGCTTGTATGTTGACCCGGACCACAGAGGGAAGGGACTAGGGGCGAATCTCCTGGAACATGGTCTGGAAAGAACCTATGAAAAAGGCTACCAGTCCCTCTATCTCGCAACAGATCTTGAGGGCTATTATGAGAAATACGGCTGGACTTTCTCAACTGAAGCGATTGGTCTGGATGGTAACGCCATGAAAGTGTATCAAAAACAAACAAAAAGACTGAACGAAGGTTGAGGTTCATTGATTGAAAGAAGGCCGTGTTCCCACGACCTTCTTTTTTCTACAACCCAACAGAAATATACTTCACTTCCAGGTACTCATCAATCCCATGGTGTCCGCCTTCACGTCCAAGCCCGCTTTGCTTGAAGCCGCCGAAAGGTACTTGTGGAGTGGAAGGCAGACCATCGTTCAATCCAACAATCCCATACTCCAGTTGCTCACTAATCCGGATCCCCTTCGTGATATTCTCGGTGAATACATAGGCTGCTAGTCCGTAAATGGAATCATTGGCCCGCTCAATGGCTTCTTCCTCCGTTTTGAACGTCGTAATCGGTGCGACCGGGCCGAATGTTTCGTCTTTCATGCACAGCATATCATCCTGTACATTCGTGAGAACGGTAGGTTCAAAAAACAGTCCATTTTTCCCCTTGCCGCCACAGACGACGGAGGCACCTTTGCTTACAGCATCTTCAACATGCTTCTGTACCTTATCTACTGCATCCTCATCGATTAATGGCCCAATATCCACCCCTTCTTCAAGACCGTTACCCACTTTCAGCTTCTTCACCTTTTCAACAAGCTTATCTGTAAAGGCACCTTGAATCGATTCGTGAACATATATACGGTTGGAGCAGACGCATGTCTGTCCGGCATTTCTGAATTTAGAGGAGATGACGCCATCAACGGCTTTATCAAGATCAGAGTCGGCCATCACAATGACAGGGGCGTGGCCCCCGAGTTCCAACGAGATTTTCTTAACGGTGTCTGCTGATCCTTTCATTAACACCTTCCCGACTTCTGTTGATCCGGTGAAGGTCAGTTTCCTTACTCGGGCATCTTCCATCCAGGCGTCGGAAATTGCTTTCGAGTCACCTGTCACCACATTGATGACACCTTTAGGGATACCTGCTTCCCCTGCTAAAGCCGTCATTTTTAATGCTGTCAAAGGGGTTTGACCCGCCGGTTTAATGACGACCGTACATCCAGTTGCGAGGGCCGGTGCGACTTTACGGGTAATCATGGCAGCAGGGAAGTTCCAGGGAGTGATGACGGCAACGACTCCCACAGGCTGCTTGTGGACGAATAAACGTTTGTTGCGCTGGGAGGCAGGGATCTGTTCTCCGTATACCCGTTTTCCTTCTTCAGCGTACCAGGCGATGAAGCCGTTGGCATATTGGATTTCACCTAATGCTTCCTTATATGGTTTCCCTTGCTCCATGGTCATGGTCCGGGCGAGGTCCTCTTTATTCTCCTCGATTAAATCATGCCATTTTCTGATCAGTTCGCTTCGTTCGTAAGCAGAATATCCGGACCAGTCCTTGAATGCTTCATAAGCAGCATCGGCAGCCCTGGAAGCTTCTTTTTTTCCGCCGCGGGGGATGGTGGCGATGACTTCCGATGTCGCAGGGTTGGTTACATTCACCTTTGAAAGGTCAGAACCTGTTTGTTCTCCATTAATGATCATATGGTAGTGTTGCATAGTGAACCTCCTTTAAAAAATAGAGTCCCTTGTGTGTATGACTATGTAAGTTTGTTTTAAATTTACAATAGCAGGGCGGGAGAATCCAGTCATACACTTTTTCTAATAAATTTATGGGCTCTCCTCGTATTAAATACCCTGAGGAAGAGGGTGGATAAACCGTCGAGTTGACAACTTGCCGGTCTATTCAATTCCGGTCAGTGAACCATTAATTTTAGCAAGCAAGGCTTGAAATCAGCCCGGCATTGAGTGAGGACCAGTGATAAATCCATTAAGGAACGGACCACCTTATTCCGTGGTCCGTCCCTCCCGGTCATTTCTGTTATTGACTTCATAGGCCGCACGGATGGCGGATTCTATGGCTCCTTCCACCCATCCATGGAAGGGGGAGGTGTGTTCGCCGGAAAAGTGGATACGCTGTTCCGGCGAATAGATATGGTCTGAGAAATCAGATGCCTGGTTTGGGGCGAAGAGGGCAAAGCATCCTGCTGAGAATGGGTTTTGTCCCCAATTGTATGAAGCCCCTTTCGTAAATTCCGTATAAACCTGATCTCCATAAACTTTATAAAGTCCATGCAAAGCTTCCTCAATACGTTCATCCTCCGTCAGGCTGTTCCACAGATTGGCATTTTGTCCCCAGCTATAGCTTGCTAACATGACGCCGGGGCCTGGTTCTCCTCTCCCGTGACTTGGTCCGTAAGTAAATCGGAGGGGAAAGTCTGTAATGATATTTCCGTTGTTGAAGGTTTCCCAGAATTTCGTTTTAAATTCCAATCCTATTTTTACAGAAGACACATAGTGTAATTCCTTGATGGCTTTCCATTTTTTAAACGAAATCGATTGATAAGGAAGGATATCAATGAATTGCAGCACAGAGTACGGAACGGTCACGATGACATAGTCACCATCAAAGCTATGGTACCGGTCCGTTGTACGGTCCTTCGTGATGACGGTGACCCCGTCATCCTTCTGATGGATCTGATGTACTTGATGAGAATACAGGATGTTCGATTGAAGGGCAGGCAGAAAGGAGTGGGGAAGTTGATCATTTCCTCCTGTGATTTCATAAAACTTCAACTCTTTATTAAAAACGGTGCGGACAACGTCCAATAAGATATCTACAAACGATAATTCAGGGAATCCTTCTATGCCTAACAGCACTTTTACAATACGGATGGCTGCAGGGGAGAGGGAAGTCCCGATGGGATTGAATCGTAAGAATCCATCAAAGGAATATCGGTCGAACTTCTTTCTCAACCGTTCTTGTTCCAATGGGTCGGCCCTATCGTACAGGTCCAGGAAAGGTTTTACGGCAGAGGACAATAATTCGATGGCGGTCTTCCCTTGTTCATCAGGTGGCAGGGGGTAGTTTAATACATCAGGATGTTGATTGTAATAGGAAGCTGTTGTCAGCACCCCGTTGACGAGGTACAAATCGACATTATTTATGAATTCATTGGTCGGCAGTCCGAATTTATGGATGTATTCGGACACCAATTCATGAGTATCCGGAAAACGCATGGCTCCTGCGTCTAAATATTGACCTTCAGAGAAAGGTTCCCGCATGGTGTAAATCTTTCCGCCGATGCGATCGTTCCCTTCAAGTATCGTGACGGAGTGACCTGCATTTTTTAGCAGGGAGGCTGCGACCAATCCAGACATACCTGCTCCTATGATCAAGATCTTTTTTGAATCTTTTGTGGGAGTCAAACCATTTCTGACAATCGATACCATATCATCAGGGTAGGTAAGATCTCCATAACTATACGTATCGGCTCTATTCCTCATGTCCCTCTCCCCCTCTGTCTACATTACACATGTATATGAGGAGGGAGAGGGTGAAAATACGGTCATTTCGTTTATAGTTTACATTTTAGACCGTTTTCGTAAACGATGCTGCACGTAAATAGTGGGAGGGGGTTCTAACCCCCAATCTATTTAACAGCCTGATTCAGTAAATGAAAATAGAGGAGATGGATGGGTAATTGTAGAAAGAAACTGTTGTGCCTGTAAGCATGATCCTGGAATCATCACTGGAGGTTTGCCGGCAGTCCATTCACCTGTCACTTAAAAGCACAAAATGACAGGAGAAGAGGAGACTCAGATGATACATTAGGGTAGAAGGGAGGATGCAGGTTATGGAAATGCTTTATAGGTTGAATGAGTGCATTCAATATATTGAAAACAATCTAGAAGGTGATATCGATATGAATGAACTGGCCCGGCTGTCCTTCAGTTCTAAATTTCACTTTCAAAGGTTATTTTCTCTTGTTACAGGATACACAGTATCCGACTACATCCGGAAGAGGAGGCTGACACTGGCTGCACAGGAATTGATCAATGGTGATGTGAAAGTGATAGATGTCGCCTATAAGCATGGTTATGAGACACCGGAATCCTTTTCGAAAGCGTTTCGGAAGGCACATGGTGTATCCCCTTCCAAGGTGAAAGAACCGGGAACGACTTTAAGAGCATTTCCCCGCATCTCTTTTCAAATCCAACTTAAAGGAGAAGTTGAAATGGATTATAAAATTGTGGATAAAGAAGCATTCCATGTGATTGGAAAAGGAAAAAGAGTCTCAACCGCTAATGGACAGAATACGAAGGACATACCTTTGTTCTGGGATGAAGTGAACTCAACAGACTTAGATAAGAAGATGTGTGATGCGGCGGGAAATGATGAAATGGTGGGAATCTGCATGGAATTCGATCATCCTAACGAAGAATTCACGTATTTTATCGGCGCGGAGGAAAAGAGTGAGAATGAACACACCTTGGAGGGAAAAGACATTCCGGCCGCTACATGGGCTGTTTTTGAATCAATCGGCCCGATGCCCCATGCCATTCAAGCTGTATGGAAGCGAATATTCTCTGAATGGTTCCCTTCTACAGGTTATGAACATGCGGGAGGTCCTGAATTTGAATTGTATCCCCCTGGAAACCCGAATGATGAGAATTATCGTTGTGAGATTTGGATTCCGATTATGAAGAAATAAGGGTTAGAGGCCTCCGGTTCATGTCATGAATGGGGGCTTTTTCGACTGTCGGTCATCTATGGTTGAATAAGGTTCTTTGCGATAGTTTACAAATCGTGGACAATAATCCTCGTCCTACCAATCAAGCTGACTCGACCTTCTCTCCATTCATAACGGTTCCCTTCATTATTGTCCCTCCACCTAGAATACTATAGAATCATATATACATACATATTGGGGTGAACACGATTGAATTATAAACGAATTAAACCGCGAAAGATATACGAAGAAGTGGCTGAGGTTTTGATTGATATGATTAAATCAGGGCAGTTGAAGTCCGGTGACAAGCTGGATTCTGTTCAGCAGCTGGCTGAGAATTTTCAAGTGGGGAGATCGGCTGTCCGTGAAGCATTAAGCGCATTACGGGCAATGGGGTTAGTCGAGATGCATCAGGGAGAAGGCACCTATGTAAGAGAGTTTGATTCAAGTATGCTTTCTCTGCCTATATATATTGCAGCCTTAATGAAAAAAGATGATGTCAAACAGCTCCTGGAAGTGCGGAGAATTTTGGAAGTTGGTGCTGTTGAAGCGGCCGCTTCTAGAAGGACGGACGAACAACTAAAAGAAATCAAAACGGCATTGGATCAGATGCAAACAGCCAGCGATGAAGAGCTGGGGGAAGAAGCAGATTTCCGTTTCCACATGGCGATTGCCAAAGCTTCACAAAATGAGCTGCTGACGGGTCTCATGAACAATGTGTCGGAAATGATGGTCACCACCATGAGAGAAACCCGCCGCCTCTGGCTTTATTCAAAAAAGTCTACCTTGGATCGATTATATCAGGAACATCAAAACATCTACGAAGCCATCGAAGCAAAAGACGGCCTTAAAGCACAGCAGCTCATGCTTCACCATCTACAAAGCGTCGAAGAAGTCCTCATGAAATACTTCGACGACATTCAAGAATAAGAGGGACGGACCTCCAAAAAAGAGGAAACCTTGATTTAACAGGGTTTGTGCTTTAAAGGAGGTCCGTCCCTCTTAATTTTTTATAAAATTACAAAAATATCATTGTGATATGTAAGCGTTTTAATTATACTGTTAATTATATTAGTCATCAGATGACCTGTTGATATGATTAGTTGGGGGAATTGTGGGAGAAATGTAAATGTACTTTAAGAGGGGGACGTATGGATGAGTGTTGGTGTGTTAGCAGTTCTGGCGGCCATGCCTATATTTTCGGTTTTCTTGTTTTTAGTTGTATTGAGATGGCCGGCAAAGAGGGCGATGCCTGTTTCATTGATTGTGACAGTCCTGATGGCCATGTTTATTTGGGAAGTGCCGGGCAATCAGGTCGCAGCCGCAAGTGTGAAAGGGGTTGTAACTGCACTGGAGGTAGCCGTCATCGTATTCGGAGCGATTCTGTTATTAAACACGTTAAAGGAGAGTGGGGCAGTCTACACGATCCGCAAGGGGTTCACGAGTATTTCACCTGATCGAAGGGTCCAGACGATTATCGTTTGCTGGCTGTTCGGAGCTTTCCTCGAAGGAGCGGCAGGATGGGGGGCACCGGCCACTATCGTCGGTCCACTCCTCGTGGCAATCGGCTTCCCGGCAATGGGAGCCGTCATGGTTGCCCTAATCCTCCAATCGACCCCCGTTTCTTTCGGGGCGGTTGGGACTCCTATTCTGATTGGAGTCAATACTGGATTAAAGGATTCACCATTAGTACAGCAGTATGTGACAGAACAAGGTACTACCATGGATGCTTATGTAACCGGGATTGGCGGCCAGGTTGCCATCATTCATGGGATCATCGGGATCTTCATTCCGCTCTTCATGGTCACCATGCTTACGTACTTCTTTGGGAAAAATAGATCCATCAGAGAAGGATTGGCCGTTTGGAAGTTTGCTATTTTTGCAGGAATGGCCTTTACCATGCCCTATGCTCTTGTTGCGAATTTTCTAGGTCCTGAATTTCCTTCTCTAATCGGTGGTTTGGTGGGCCTGGCCATCGTGGTGCCGGCGGCTAAAAAAGGATTATTCGTTCCTAAACGATCATGGGACTTTGATAAGCCATCTAATTGGGACCCAGCGTGGAATGGTTCTCTTTCTATCGAAGAGTCCGAGAGACCAAAGAAAAGCATTTCGTTTCTTGCGGCATGGATGCCCTATATTTTAGTAGCGGTCCTGTTGGTTCTTACGAGGTTGAAATCGCTGCCCTTCACAGACTGGATCCAAGCCTGGGTAGTATCAGCGGACAATGTATTTGGAACGGCCATTTCAGTTGCATCAAAGCCATTGAACATACCGGGAACGATTTTTGTATTTGTTTCTTTGATCAGTATTTTTATTTATAAAATGAATATGAAGGATTACGGACGCGCCGTGAAAGATTCATTTAAGACCATTGTCAGGGCAATGGCGGCTTTGATCTTCGCTGTACCAATGGTTCAGGTCTTCATCAATTCCGGTGTCAACGCTGCCGATTATGCAAGCATGCCACTGGTGTTAGCAGAAGGGATTTCAAATGTGTTTGGAAGCTATTGGCCGCTGGCAGCTCCTACTATCGGGGCCATAGGTGCCTTTGCAGCCGGAAGCAACACTGTGAGCAATATGATGTTTTCCCTTTTCCAATTTGGAGTAGCAGATAATATCCTGGCGGCTCCGGCCGTGATTGTTGCCCTCCAAGCAGTAGGAGGGGCAGCCGGGAACATGATTTGCGTTCATAATGTGGTTGCGGCTTCATCTGCTGCAGGCTTAATAGGAAAAGAAGGAAATCTGATTAGAAAGACGCTAATTCCAATGGGCTTTTACGTCTTATTTGCCGGAGGGATCGGGTATGTCCTTATAAACGGGATCGGCTTTAACATTGGCACATTGATCCTTGCTGGAATCGGATTGACAATTGTAAGCCTCATTGTAAAGGGGCAGAAACAAAGCAGGGAAGACTTGAAACAAATCGGGAGAACGGCATAAAAATTGATCAAGGAGCAAGCTCCCTTACTGGTGAGCTTGCTTTGTTTTCACCGATTGAAAGTAGGTTTTTTTCAGCTGGGAAGAACAGACAAAATCTGCTGTTAAATGAGTGCTAACATCAGGAGGTAACGTTGGCGCAAATTTACCGGTTGAATGAAAAGATCAGCGAAATCGACGATTGCTTCGAACCTCCAGGAAATAGATACAGCCAACAAGTCATCTGATGACCTGTTGACTGTATGCGGTCTACGCTTTACACTAGTATTACTCATGATTTAGCAAAGAATTCCAATCTATGAATTTCTACAGAAAGTAAAGGTGAGGTCTATGAAAGTATCATTATTTGTGACTTGTTTAATAGACGTATTTCAGACCGATGTGGGAATGGATACAGTTGAGTTACTTGAACGGCTGGGCTGTGAAGTCGATTTTCCAGAGAAGCAGACCTGCTGCGGACAGCCTGCTTATAACAGTGGATATGTAGCGAAGGCGAAGGAATCAATGAAGCATATGATAACGGTTTTTGAACATGCGGACTACGTGATAACTCCTTCAGGTTCGTGTGGAACCATGTTCAGGGAGTATCCTCATCTTTTCAAAGGGGATCCTGAATGGGAGAAACGGGCTGAACGATTAGCAGATAAGACATATGAACTTACTCAATTTATTGTTGATGTGCTGGGAGTCGAGAATGTAGGTGCCAAGCTGAATGGGAAGGCCACCTATCATACTTCCTGTCATATGACACGCCTGCTGGGGGTGAAGGAAGCTCCTTTGAAACTCCTGAGTCATGTGGAAGGGTTAGAAATGAAACCGTTGCCACACTGCCATGATTGCTGCGGATTTGGTGGGACATTCTCGGTGAAAATGACTCCCATCTCGGAGCAAATGGTAGATGAAAAGGTCCAGCATATAGAAGAAACCGAAGCTGATATTTTAATAGGTGCCGACTGCGGATGCCTGATGAACATAGGTGGACGTATTGAAAGGCAGGGCAAACCGGTAAAAGTCATGCATATTGCTTCTGTATTGAATAGCCGATAAGAAAGGAGGAAGTCAAATGGCAATGAAAATAGGGAATCAATCCTTTAATGATCGGGTTTCAAGCGGGCTTGCTGATACATTTATGAGGGGAGCCGTATCCTCTGCTCAAGGGCGTTTCCGGAGTGGCAGATTAAACGCGGCTGAAGAATTAGGGAATTGGGAAGAGTGGCGGAAACTAGGGGAAGAGATTCGCTCCCATACCATTGAAAATCTGGATTACTACCTTGAGCAGTTGAGCGACAATGTAGCCAATCGCGGCGGACATGTGTTTTTTGCCGAAACCGCAGACGAAGCCAATGAGTACATTACAAATGTTGTGAAAAAGAAAGACGGGAAAAAGGTCGTAAAATCGAAGTCCATGGTAACAGAAGAAATCCATATGAATGAAGCCTTGGAAAAAGCGGGATGCGAAGTGGTTGAGAGTGACCTTGGGGAGTGGATTCTTCAAGTAGATGATCACGATCCACCCTCCCATATCGTGACACCTGCCCTCCACAAAAATAAGGAGCAAATCCGGGATGTATTTCGGCATAAACTTGGATATGACAAGACGGAGAAACCGGAAGAATTGGCATTGTTTGCACGTGAAAAGTTAAGGGAAGAATTCCTTCAGGCTGATATCGGAATAACAGGATGTAATTTCGCCATTGCCGAATCAGGAACGATTTCCCTTGTAACAAACGAAGGGAATGCCCGTATGGTAACGACGGTGCCGAAAACACAGATCACCGTAATGGGAATGGAGCGGATCGTCCCGACATGGGAAGAGATGGAAGTGCTCGTCAGCCTCCTGACCCGTGCAGCAGTCGGACAAAAGCTGACAAGCTATATCACTGCTTTGACGGGTCCTAAACAAGAAGGGGAAATGGATGGTCCGGAAGAATTTCACCTTGTTATCGTCGACAATGGACGTTCAAAAATTTTGGGAACTGCCTTTCAGTCCATTCTGCATTGTATCCGGTGTGCAGCATGTATCAATGTTTGCCCTGTGTATCGACATGTCGGGGGCCACTCGTACGGATCGATTTACCCGGGACCTGTGGGGGCGGTGTTGACACCCCTTCTTGGTGGATATGAAGACTACAAAGAGTTGCCGTATGCATCCACATTATGCGGAGCATGTACGGAAGCATGCCCGGTGAAGATTCCACTTCACGAACATCTGCTTCGGCATCGTCAGGAAATTGTGGAGAAGGAAGGGAAGGCCCCAATTTTTGAAAACTTATCCATGAAGGCGTTCAGTCTCGGAACGGCTTCACCAGCCATGTACAATATCGGGTCCAGGCTCGCACCAACCACACTTGCCCCATATACAAAAGGCGGGAAGATCTCAAACGGACCGGGCCCATTGAAAAACTGGACTGATATCCGGGAATTTCCTGCACCGAAGAAAGATCGATTCAGAGATTGGTATAAAAAGAGACAAAAGGAGGTATAGGCCTATGGACGTCGGGCACATCAAGAATCGTGATTCGTTTTTGAATAAGCTGGCTGGTCATCTGGGGAGGGAGCGAAAGCATCATATAGATAAGCCTCAATGGAACTACAATCCCCAATGGGAAGTATATAAGGATTACTCTACGGATCAGCTTGTTGAGATATTCAAAGAGCAATGTCAGTTCATTCATACCGATGTACATGAAACCGTTACGTCTGAGCTATCGACTCTGATTCCGCATCTTATAAGGGGTTACGGTGGAAAAACAGTCGTTACCTGGGATGACCCTCGATTTGCCGAGTTTGGTCTTACTGATCTTGGAGATGATGAAATAGAAGTTCGCACTTGGGACCGGAATGGCGGTGAAGAGAATCTGGCCTATTCAGCAACTGCTGATATCGGTATAACCTTTAGCGATGCAACTCTTGCCGAGTCGGGGACAGTTGTCTTGTATAGCGATGATGGCAAGGGACGTGCGGTCAGCCTCCTCCCTGCCGTCTATATCGCCATCATCCCAAAGAGTACGATCGTCCCAAGGATGACCCAGGTGGCAAGGGACATTCATGCTAAAATAGAAAGCGGTGAACGTGTCGCATCCTGCGTGAACTTCATATCGGGTCCAAGCAACAGCGCCGATATTGAAATGAATTTAATTGTGGGAGTGCATGGACCTGTAAAGGCTGCGTATATTATAGTGGATGATCAATAGATAAATGTGATCCTGATTGCTTGCGTCAAGCTGGCGATCAGGTTTTTTCGTGATGAAAGGCTTCATTGCTTTCATCATACAAGGAGTGCAATCATGCTAATATCTTTTTTTGTTTACTCAACAGCCTCTCTTGACTCACCTTCGTTGTCATGTTACTATAAAGTCACATATTACATGTGACCAAATATTCACATGTAAAACACAATGAGAGGATCGTTATAATGAAAGACGAACTTTCCACTTTATTTAAGGCACTGGGGCACCCGATAAGAAGGGAAATCCTGGACCTGTTGAAACAGTCGGCAAGAACGACCGGTGAACTGAATGATCATTTTCCCGAAGTGACAAGATACGCGATCATGAAGCATCTGACGATTTTGGAGGAAGGGAATTTGGTCGTGGTGAAGCGTGAAGGAAAGTATCGGAGGAATTACCTTAACGCGGTTCCACTGCAGGACATGCATAACCGGTGGGTAGGCAAGTACATGGGGTCTACCGCCAATTCACTGTTAACGTTACGGTCACTGGCAGAAAACAAAGGAGGAGAACCAATGGAACAGAGTAAAGTATTTCGTATCGAGCAGGAAGTAATGATTCAGGCGTCCCGGAAACAAGTATTCAAGGCATTGACAGAGCAGGCAGGAGACTGGTGGGAATTTAAATTGGCTCCTGAGGGAGTGGATTCAGAATTCACATTCAATCCTGTTCCTGGCGGCCAATTTATTGAAAAATGGCGAGAAGATGAAGGGGCTCTCTGGGGGACTGTTTATTATGTAAATGCTCCTGAGGAAATCCGCCTTCACGGTCATCTTGGTATGCAGGGGGCGGTCAATAGTGCCTATACGTATCGGCTGATTGAAAAGGGAGATGCCACTTTGCTGCAATTATCCCATACTGCATCTGGAGTCATTGAAGAGGACTGGGAAGAAAAACATTCTGAAGGCTGGAATTATCTATTGGGCACACTGCTTAAAAACTATGTCGAACTGAAATAAGATTAAGGAATGAATGAAGTTCGTTTCGGTTAAGGAGTACAAAATGGTAGATGTTACGACGGAAATCATCATAAAATGTCCCGTTCAAAAGGTTTCAGAATATACGGCCGACCCAGATCATGCACCCGAATGGTATGTTAACATCCATAAGGCGGAGTGGCTGACGGAAAAACCTTTATCCATCAACTCCCAAATCGCTTTTAAAGCTAGGTTTCTAGGGCGTGATCTCTCTTATGTTTATGAGATTGCGGAGTATTTTCCTCATCGTAAACTAGTGATGAAAACATCAAATGGCCCGTTTCCGATGGAGACAACCTATCTGTGGGAGGAGTTGGACGGAGAGTCGACAAGGATGACGCTCAGAAATAGAGGAAATCCAAGTGGTTTCTCTAAATGGATGGCACCTCTTATGTCGAGTATGATGAAAAAAGCGAATAGAAAAGATTTAAAAAAAGTAAAGGAAATACTGGAGAGAATGGAATAGGTCATTTATTCTTTGGCCATTGATAGAAAAGAAGAGCTACCTGATTGATCTGGCAGCCCTTCTTTTTTAGTAGCAGCAATCCCTGTAAAGAGGTTTAATCTGCCCCCTGATTTCACCGCCTGGATTCTGTTCCGTGTGTACGTTTACATAGGTGAGTTCTTTTTTCATGAGACGGACCAAGTCTTCTACGTCTTTTACCCCGACATTGTTCCTTACGATATCTTCATCTGTTATGACACCTCTTACAATTCCTTTTCTCGTTGAGATCCCATTCTGCTCTGTCAGTGTAGCAAGGTCTGCTCCAAAAAGGAAAGCGAGTACTGGTCCATTTTCCCCACGGCCTCCAAAATGGATATGGGCCTGGACAAAATTCCGGATGTTATCGACTTTCAAGATGAATTTAATCTTCGTACAATGCTTATTCACGACGAATTTTGCCACTCCGAATGCTTCTGAATTGACAGGTGGTACCTCGTTTCTTCCGTTCAGTTTGGCAATAAAGTATTCTTCCATTTGATCACCCCCTATAAAGGTATACTGCATCTTATTCATTCAGCGAAAAAATGTATAGTCGAAGGACTAGTTTTCTCCAAAAACTTGTCCCGGGATAGTGGGAGAACCATAAATAAACCCAACAGAGATAAAAGGAAAAGGATAAATCCACCTGTACAAGGGAATCTATTATGGAGTCAACGTTTGCCATCAGCCAGGCTGAATTCTCCATCTTCTGCCTGGAATTTGTTACACTAATTAGGTTGTGGTTGTGTTCTACCTCAAGGGGAATGGATCCAACGATCTTTAATCTAAACGGAGGAAGATATGTCAAATCGAAACAAAGGAATTCTTCTATTGCTACTATCTGCGTTCGGCTTCTCGTTGATGGCGGCTTTTGTTAAGCTGTCAGGAGATGTGCCGACGATTCAAAAAACGTTTTTCCGGAACATCGTTTCTGCTTTCATCGCATTCGGATTTGTCCGGTATCATAACGAAAGGCTATTCGGGAAAAAGGAAAATCAAAAGCTTTTGTTGCTCCGTTCAGGACTGGGGGCTGTCGGGATCGTGCTGTTCTTTTATGCAATCGATCACTTGGTGTTATCCGATGCCGATATGCTGAATAAACTTAGTCCATTCCTTACCATTATTTTCTCAGCGATTTTCCTGAAGGAACGAACCCGGGTGTTTCAGGTTGTGTCGATCATCGTTGCTTTCATTGGAACACTCTTTATCATCAAACCGGCGTTTTCCTTTGATGTCATTCCCTATCTTGCCGGAGTATTCTCGGCCATCTTTGCAGCCGGTGCGTATACCGTCCTGCGGGTATTGGGGACCAGGGAGAAGTTTTACACCGTCGTTTTTTACTTTTCATTCTTTACAACGGTGGTGCTGCTCCCCTTTGTGATCGGATTTTATGAACCGATGAGCGTGAAGCAATGGATTTACTTGTTATCCGCCGGTGTTTTTGCCACAGTTGGTCAATTCGGAATCACAATCGCCTACAAGTTTGCACCGGCAAGAGAAATTTCAATCTTTTTCTATTCCACCGTCGTGTACTCTGCTCTTATCAGTATTTTCTTATTCGGCCAGATCCCGGATGGGCTTAGTGTTATCGGGTACATCATCATCTTTGCAGCTTCGTTGTATATGTTCTTGAAAAATAATGAAGCCGGTAAAAAGCAGGAAGCCTGATTAAGAGGCTGGGATATCCAATAACAAGAAACCTGTCCTAATAAAATAATTTCAAAATCCGAATGAGCTTGAATTTCGAGTGATCGTTCGGATTTTTGTGTTCTAAAACACTTGTCCCATCCCCTTGTTGTATATAAAAATGAAACATTTACCATTTCCCGATCGTATAGTACATGACACCTTTCATAGACTGGAGTGTATAAAATGAAGATTGCATTATTTTTTATTGGAGCTTGTATGGTGATTGGAGTGATCATCATTGTAGCAGTGGTTAGGCAATCGGCAGGGAAAGATGACCCGGAGTATCTGTTAAACCATTTGAAAAAGAATGATAACAGCAGCTTGACGGTAAGACGTAACGGGGTAACGCTAGCATCCATTCGGGCAGATGAGATGTTTCCTTTAGCGAGTACAGTGAAGATCATCGTGGCAATTGAATATGCCAGACAATGTGAAGGGAACATAATCGATCCTACGCAGAGTGTGTCTCTGGATGAACTCGATTCGTATTATGTCCCGAATACGGATGGAGGAGCCCATGACAGCTGGCTTGCCTATTCAAAAGAACGGGGGTTGCTCCTGGGGAATTCCACCAATCTCGAAAATGTGGTGAAGGGGATGATTCTGTTCAGCTCGAACGCAAACACTGAATATATGATGGATCTTCTTGGAGTAGATGCAATTAACCGGTTGTTGGATGAATGGGAAATTGAGAAGCATGAGTCCGTCTATCCCATCGTGTCCGCCATGCTGATTCCCACCCATCTGAAATTGGAGAATCCATCTTATACAGAAGCAACGATTGAAGCAACTTTGAAGGAGATGTCGAGAGAAGAATACATTCAACTATCCCATGACATTCTGAAAGCATTGAAAAGCGGTCAAAAACAAACATACATAGACCAATTGCATACAAATGAGCCCCTGCAGAAAATCTGGTCCGACAGACTGACGCGGAGTACAACCGCTGAATATGCAGCCATCATGGGGAAGCTCAATTCAAAGACTTCATTCCCGAAGCATACACAGCAGGGGCTGGACGCCGTTTTGGAGGGACTGATGGAAAGTCCTAAGAATAGAGAATGGCTGCAGCACGCAGGACAAAAAGGTGGATCTACCACATTTCTTGTCACCAATGCTGCCTATGCGACAGACCTTGACGGGAACGCTACAGAGATCGCTATATTTACAAATAATCTTCAAAAAGGAGAGGGAAGGAAAATCTCCAAACATTTAAATGGATTCATACTATCCATATTGAGAGATGAGGATTTTCGGGAAAAGCTGGAAGAGTTATAATGTGAATAAGTAGAATGTTTGTTTTGGAGAGGAGCCATTTTTCATGGTACTACGTGATACAAAGTTAGCTAAATGGGCATTAGGGCTGTTGGCTGTCGTTCTCCTAAGTAATTGGTTGGTGTATCAACCAATGGTTCAACGGTTTTTGTCTATTGAACTGGAAATGGAGGTCGTCATAGGATCAATGGTGGACTTGATGATGATTTCACCCGCCCTGGCTTATGCTGCCTTTAAGCTGTCGAAGAAACAAGTCATTGGTGTAATCGTATTTGGGCTTGTGTTAGGGAGAGTCATCATCCCGGAAGAATTATTCGCTCCGTTTACCTTCCTCCTTTATTCAGGGATAGGGGTCGAAGTACTGCTCCTTGCAGCTGAGTTGGGGCTTATTTTCCTTTTTGTCCGCAAGATACCAGGCATCCGCTCTTCTATGCAAGTATCAGGAATCGGTCCTCTCTTTTCATTCCTTCCTGCAGTGGGGGATAAAGTCAGCAGCCATATGCTGCTTCGAATCCTTTCGTCTGAAGGGCTGATGATGTATTATGCACTCTTTAGCTGGAGGAAGAAACCGCCTGTTCACGAAGGTGCGGTAACGATGCACCACAAGACCAGTGCCGTTGCGATGAATATCATGCTTATCCACGCCGTTGTGATAGAGACAATCGGAATTCACTGGTGGCTCCACACGAAGCTTCCCATCTTGTCCTTCATCCTGTTGATCCTCAACGTGTATACAGTCCTGTTGTTTATAGCTGAAATTCAGATTACCCGGTTACACCCCCTGGAAGTGAAAAATGACAGCATCTATGTGACTCAAGGGCTGATGCAACGCATGGTCATCCCCCTTCATAAAATAGATACGATGGAATGGGGGGCGACACCAGGTAAAGATGCCCTTGTGTTCATGTGCAAAGATTTTGAAGAAATTCAACCACAAGTCGTCTTGTTTTTAAAAGAACCTTTAGAAGCGACCATGTTTATGGGGCGGAAAAAGCAGGTGTCAGAGGTTGCCCTCCGCGTAGATGAGCCAGAGAAGTTAAAGAAGCTCATGGAAACGTAATCGCTTAGAAAAAGCCTTTGAATAAAAAAGGATTTCCCTCACCCGTATCTTTTTTACATTCTTATCCGTTATAAGCATGAGAGGATGGAAAGGAGCGAAAAGACAATGCAAAAAAGGTTAACCGCAAACCGGATGATAGGCAGGCGAAATGAAGAGGGTATGGAGGATCTGGTCCCAAAACTCTATCGATACTGTTATTTCCTGACGAAAAATAAATGGGACGGGGAAGATCTTGCACAGGAGTCTATCTTTAAGGCATTGAGCCAATATCCAGATCGACGTAGATGGAGCTCTTCTTTACTCAATAAGATCGCTTATCATGTATGGATTGATAAAGTAAGGAAACAAAGCAGGGAAGTTATTGGGCGAGTACCGGAGTTGATAATCGAGGATCAGCCCCTTGAGGGGATCAGTAAGGATATGATCCAGCTGCTTTCAAACACAATGACTCCAAAACAGCTGGTCACCTTTATCCTTAAAGAAGCCTTTCAGTACAAAATATCTGAAGTGGCCACCATGTTAAACATGACGGAAACGGCTGTGAAAGCTCTTCTGAACCGGTCGCGGGCCAGGGTGAAAAAAATCTCAGATGAAGAAGTTGGAGCTGTACAGTCCTTCTGGGATGAAAACCTTCAAGAGGAACTGAACACCATTTTATACCGCAGCTTGAAAGCTCAGGATCCATCTCTTCTTTTAGCCTATCTTCCACTCCTGCTTAAACATCAAGTGGTTCAAACCCTGACACCTCGAACGTCTCCTTCTCCTTCCGCAGTCCTCTCATCAGCTGCATAACGAAAGAGGGAGGAATCCGATATGAATACAATACCTTATGTGATTGAACAGTCAGGAAAAGGGGAGAGATCCTACGATATTTATTCGAGATTGTTAAAAGACCGTATTATTATGGTAAGTGATGAAGTAAATGACCACATGGCGAACAGTATTGTAGCCCAGCTATTGTTCCTGGCAGCAGACGATCCTGAAAAGGACATTTCCCTTTATATCAACAGCCCGGGCGGCTCAACCTCAGCGGGGTTTGCCATCTTTGATACGATGCAATATATCAGTCCCGATGTGCGGACGATTTGCACCGGTATGGCGGCTTCCTTTGGGGCGATGTTGTTGCTTGCAGGGACAAAAGGAAAGCGGTTCGCTCTTCCTAACAGTGAAATCATGATACACCAGCCACTGGGCGGTGCCCGGGGGCAGGCGACAGACCTGGAAATATCCGCAAAGCGAATCTTGAAACTAAGACAGCATATCAATGAAATCATCGCTGAAAAAACGGGTCAGCCTGTCGAGAAAGTGGCCATTGATACGGATCGTGATTATTTCATGAGTGCCTATGAGGCGAAGGTATATGGGATTATCGATGAAATTATTGAAAAGAAATGATGAGTGGGAGCGGTCGTTGTGGCCGTTCTTTTTTATATCGTTCAGGAGGTGATCATTGATATGGATTCAGCAGCTGAAAGAGTTTAGAACGTGGGAAATGTGCATCATACCTTTTACACAACGCAAAATTATCAACAGATGGTGTGGTAAAATAAACCATATCATCATGATAAATGGGAGGTTCGAGCATTGACGTTGATTATCCTTTTGGCTCTCATCGGGGTTTTCATTTTCATAAGAATTCCGAGTGAGAAAATCTTTAGGTTGAAGTGGATTCAATCGCTAAATAAATACAAGTGGTTTCAGAACCCCTGGTTAATCGGAGTTTCTTTGTTCGGGATGAATCTATTGTTATTCTGTACAACGGGACTGATATTGTACGTTATGACCGTGATGATGATCCCATTTCTTCATCTTGTCATCATGGCGGCTGCTATTATGATGAGCTTGCTGGTGTGGAGTTCACTTGTCCATTCGAGAGAGTGGGGGGAAGGGGAGCGTCTGAAAACGGCTATGGCAGGGAGTAGCTTCTACTTGTTCCTGTTTTTATTTATCTTGTATAAGTGGGGCACATATGAATCCCGGTACCCAGGTGAGGATGGTGGTATGGCCGCCGTCGGTTTCTTTCTTGGACTATTGGTAACGGGGTTGGCCTTTGTCATAGGCTTTGTGATGGTGGCTTTTCTGCCGGCTGATGGGAGGGAGAAGTAGGATGGCGATTCCTTTCTTTTTCCCAAGCATTCTATTATCCTTATAGAATACATTCTGACAAAAGAGGGTTTAAAATGAGGACAATACATAGTGATATCATTCAATTTCGGGGCTCTCATTATGAGTTTGGCCGCTTGCAGGGGGAAAGGATAAAGGATTCCATCACGGTAAAAAATCGGGAGAATCAGTGGAAGGTAAGAAGACCGAGGTTTTCCATCAGTATCGAGGAAACGAAGGAAGCGATCAAGAGGTTCGCCCCCGGCATCTGGGATGAGCTGCTTGGCTTGCAGGAAGCTCTGGAATGGCCCATGGAAAGAGTGCTGCAGGAGTTTGGCGGGTACCGGGTTGAGTATGTGAAGTCCGGCTGTTCCATCGTGACAGGCAGGGATTATTTGATCCGGAATTATGATTATCATCCGAAAACCTATGAAGGACGCTATACCCTTTATCAACCGACGGATGGCGGATATAGTATGATCGGTCCCAGTCAGCGGGTGACGGGGCGGATGGATGGAATGAACGAGAAAGGCCTCGCCTTGGGGTATAATTTCATGCATCGGAAAAGTCCTGGAGTTGGCTTCATTTGCTGTATGATCGGCCGCCTGGTATTAGAGTCTTGCGGAAATGGTTGGGAAGCTGTGGAGATGCTTAAGGAAATTCCTCACAGGCATTCGTTCAGTTATGTGGTGTATGACAGAAGCGGGGAGACATTTATTGTAGAAACCTCACCGCGTGGGGTGGAAGTTCGAACGTCCAATGCATGCACCAATCATTTTGAAGTCATGACACATGAAAATCGAAATCATCTGGTCGATTCAAAGCGCAGACTGGCAATCATTCAGGAGAAGGAGGGACTCGATGCCAAGGAAGCATTTCGGTTGTTGAATGATACAGAGAAAGGTGTCTTCTCGGATCTTTATGGAAGCTGGGCAGGCACGATACATACATCGGCTTACCTGCCGCAGGAGATGAAAGCCTGGTTTGCCCTTGGCGGGGACAGAGAACCGGTTGTCTTTGATTTTGCCCAGTGGCTGGATGGTCATGATGTGGAGAGGGAGAAAATCACCGGTCGAGTGGATACAGACATTCCCTTTGTTCATATGGATGAGGGAGCCGATTGGTTTAAATGATAGAACAACATAAAAAATGACCCGCGATGTACCGGGGTCATTTTTGTATTATACAAACTTCACGATGTCTTCAAAGGTACGGCGAGTCTTCGGCGCGGGATCCTTCACACGGTAACCGAATGCGACCATGACGGAAATACTGAAGCTGCCGTCTTCTAACAAGCCTTCTTCATCCAGGAGCTTATTCATTTTTTCAATATCAAAGCCTTCAATCGGGCAGGAATCCACGCCGATTTGTGCCGCTGCTGTCATCATATTCCCAAGAGCCAAATAGGTCTGTTTCCCAGCCCAGTCATATAGCGGGCGGTCTCCCTCCAGGAGATTGAAATCAACCTTTTGGAATTGCTCGATTTTCTCTAAGTATTTAGCCATGTGATCTTCAGGGAGATTCTTTACATGTTTAAAATGATCCTGTAAGTAGTGTGAATCATACTTAGTATCTTTTTTCGTTCTTGCGAGGATCACGACGAAATGGCTGGCTTCCGGCAGTTTTCCGTACGCTCCCCAGGCAGTATTCTTGATTTTATCTCTCAGTTCAGGCTTTTGTATCACAAGGAATCTCCAAGGTTCGAATCCAAATGAACTTGGTGACAGTCGGCCTGTTTCCATAATGAACCGGAAATCATCGTCTGATACTTTCTTGTCTGGATCGAATTCCTTTGTTGCGTGTCTGAAATGGTAAGCATCTAAAATGTCCTGCTTGATTTGTTCTTTTTCCGCCATTTAACATTCACTCCTTCATCATTCAATCAAGTTTAATGTACCATAAGTGTAAAGGTGAATCATGTGAAGTGTCTTACGGGGATGCCATACTACAGAATTGAAACGTAAGGTCAATCTGATTCGTATATAAGGGAAACAGAATAAATCAGGGGGGAAATCAATGGAATTTCTGTTCATCCTTTTAGGAGGAATCGTTTTGTTCATGTTGTTCAATTGGCTGATGGGTTACAGGAAAGAACATATCCAAATCGATTTTGAAGAAAGGCATTTCAAGGAAGGTGAGTACATTGAGGCAATCAGGCAAGAGCTAGAACAAAAGGGAAAAGATGTAGAGTATGTGGGTGAGAGAAAGTTTATTGTAGATGGGAAAACCTATTTATTCATTGAAAGGAATGTATCCATGGGAGGGGTTCCGTTACAGCGGACTATCTTGAAACCGGTCAATAAGTAAAGGCGTGCCCGGGCACGCCTTTTAATGTCTAAAATAATACGTAGGAAAAGACAATGTATAAAACGGTTATAATGAAAGATGGAGCCATATATCGCCACTTGCTTGTGACTGTTGACGGCCGAAACAGCAGGTAGAGGGTCACGAGTGTCATCAACAATCCAAGAGACGCGATAAAGATATGTGACGTATCGACTGCTTGGAGGATCGCTCCTTTTCGGTAAAGGACATCGGTCAGGACGAGAAGTTGGATATTAAACAGATTGCTTCCCAGGATAGAGCCGATGGCCATATTATAGTTCGCCAGTTTAAATGCGGCAAGGACCGTCACGAGCTCCGGAAGAGACGTAGAAGCAGCAATGAGGAAACTACCGACGAAGCTTGCGTTCATCCCCGTCTCAGCGGCTAACCGGTCACCGGAAATGGATAATGCACTCCCTGAAACGAATACGACCAGGGCAGCAATCACAAAGCCGATGACTGCCGTTTTAAGGGGATAATCCCTTGACGGTGCTGATTCTCCTTCGATTTCGTCCTTTGAGATAAATTTTACAGCGATAAAGTATAGGGCGAGGATGATAAACATTTCAATCCCGATACCAAACAACTCGATGGAACCTGGAATGTAAAGAGCGGAAATGATGATCATCAGGAAAAGAAAACCAAACAAGGCAGACGGGATCGTTGCGTTTCGGTTCACTTTTTGGAATAATCTCCGTTTACGGTAAATCAGATCCACCACTGCCAGGATAAATAGATTGAATACATTACTGCCAAGCATGTTTCCGACAGCAATATCCGGATTATCGATATAAACGGCGGTCAAGCTCGTCGTCAATTCAGGAAGTGATGTTGCTCCTGCGATGAGGAATGTCCCGACGACGGCTCCGCTTAATGAAGATTTCTTGCTGATTACATCCCCGAACCGGTTCAGGTAGATGGCTGCGGCAACCACGGTGGCTGCAGCCAGTAAAAAAACGAAATAAACCATGTAATCTCCTCCAAAACTGTGCATATAAAAAAGACCCCGGCACAAATATTTGTACCAAGGTCTTGCGTGCTGAAGAATGAGCCCAGCCTGATGAACCAGGTATTTTCATACCGGGATGATGATTCATCAGCCGTTTACCGGTCGCTACTCCCCTTGTTACTATTAATGTAATAAGATTTTATAGGTTTGTCAATTTATCTGCTTTACTATGACATTTTGAGGAGGGGACAAATGAAAAAAGACAGGGAATTATACATAAAATGTTTTTCAGGTCCGTCCCTGGAGGTGGAGTTGTGAAAGAAGAGTATTATGATGATTTGTTGGGTGTTCATACAGGAAAGATGCAGATGGGTTTTCACCGTTCTCTTCATTATCACCGGTATGAGCCGACACCATATAAGGCTTTGGTAGAGTTATTCAGGCAATATGAATTGAAGAGGAGCGACCGGGTCGTGGATTTTGGTTGCGGGAAAGGAAGGTTGAACTTCTTTATTCACCACCTCTTTCAAGCGACGGTAATTGGGATTGAAATGAACAGGGAATTTTACGACGAAGCTCTGGAAAATCGAGAGAATTACTTGAGAAAAGTGAAGAATAATAGAAATGAACTTATCTTCCATCATTGCCTGGCAGAGGAGTATAAGATTCATCCCCGGGATAACCGGTTCTACTTTTTTAACCCGTTTTCTGTTCAAATCTTCATGACCATCATCAACAACATCCTCTTTTCAGTGGAAGAGTCACCACGTGATATCGAGATCGTCCTGTACTACAGCTCCGATGATTATGTCCATTATTTAGAAGATCACCCTTTGTTCATTCTGCGTAAAGAAGTGAACCTGAGAGGGGAGTATGAAAAAAATGAGTATGAACGGTTTTTAGTGTACGGGCTGATTTATTAGCAGGAGGAGGGACGGACCTCTTTCCCGCAGGATCCGTACTAAAACGTTGATTTAATAGGGAATGTAGGGTAGGAAGAGGTCCGTCCCTCTTGCAAGTATCAAAATCCGCAACATATTTTCAAAATCAAAGATATAGTATCAAATTCCGTCAACAATTTTTCAAATCCACACATATATTTTCAATTCCCTCCAAACTCATCACAAACCCCACATCTTTCCCTGGGACGAGCATACCATGGTACAAAGACCCTTTTTCTGAAAGGATACTCTGCCCATGATTCCAGTTAAAACAAAGATGGCTGCCTCCTTATATGCCACAATGTCAATCAGCTTCTGGGGGATATCATTTGTATCAACGAAAGCAGTGTTAAACACTCTCGACCCTTATACCCTGCTCGTTCTTCGGTTTGCTATAGGAGCTTTGTTTCTGCTCATTCTCTTACTTATAAAAAGATATCGGCTCACCATTCCCCTTGGATATATCCCTCATCTGATTGTCCTTGGGGTGCTTGGCGTTTTCATTCACCAAGTGATACAGGCGACGGCTCTCCTTACGATTGATGCATCATCGGCAGGTTGGATGATTTCTTTTTCTCCGGTGTTCACCGTCATTCTCTCCATGATTTTTTTGCATGAAAAAATGACGGTACCAAAAGCTCTTGGCATGATCATAGCCATTACAGGTGTACTGATGGTGACGTCAGCGAGGAGCGGGCAGTCTATTGGATTTGCCGTTAACGTCGGTTATATCCTGATGATTCTCAGTACATTGAACTGGGCCATCTACTCCGTATTGCTGAAAAAACTTCGAATAGAGCTGCCTTCACTTGTCATTACTTTTTATATGAGTCTCCTGGGCTTCAGTTTGACGATACCTTTTCTGATTCGGAACCGGGGATGGGAAGGCGTTTCCCTTTTATCCAATGTGGAATGGGCCCACCTCATATTCCTTGGTGTATTTGTGTCTGGAATTGCGTATTGGTATTGGGCTAAGGCATTGGAGGTATTGGATGCGTCAAAGGTGTCAATGTTCCTCTATTTAGAGCCGGTTACCACACTCATTGCAGCGATTCTTCTCCTTCACGAGAAAATTTTCTTCATAAGCATCCTGGGTGGAATCATAATCATAATAGGAGTAGTGATTGTCAATGGCCAGATGATTTGGGTTCTCCAACGTTTTTTATGGAAGAAACGATAAGACCAGGGAGTGATCGCGGTGACCATAAGGGATCGGATAAAAGAGAAATTGGATAAATTGACCAACCCTACAATGAAAGAGCTTAAAGAAGTCTTGCAGTCTCTCGAGCTGAATATGGATGATGTACATCCATACTTGCAATCTCCGGAAGGAAAGCCATATTATCGAAAGCTTCTCTATCAAAATCATGCAGCTGAGCTCCTTGTGATGAATTGGTCCGACATGGAATGTGCCCCCCATGATCACGGTGACTCCATGGGATGGATTCAAGTAATGAACGGAAATTCAGTCAATACCATATTTGAAGTGAAAGAGAACCAGCTTCCTCAAGAGATATTCACTCGCGAATATAAAGAAGGTTCGTTCTTTTTTGCTCCAAAGAAAGGTGTCCATAAAATGAGAAGAGGGAGTGAAGAGGCCCTTGTGACACTCCATCTTTATTCGCCGCCTATCGAGGGGATGATGGTGTACGACCTTGAAAAATGTGCTGCCTGCCTGGTATCAGAGGAATGCGGTGCGTGGTGGCCAGAAAATATGAAACAAAAAATAAAAGAAATCCAAATCAGATAGGGCATCCCTCTTTCACAAGGGTGCTCTTTTTTGTTCGGGGATGATTCACAGTTATAAGTGGTGAATACAGAATATTGTGAATGTTGAAGGTGAACTGGTGTAAAATAGAAAAGAAAGGAAGAGGAGAGGCTATGAAATGTTCAAGGATCTAACCATTGATCAATGCGATTTCAATAACCACATATTCGTGGATGTCAGATCTCCTTCTGAATATAGAGAGATGACCATCCCGGGGAGTATGAACATCCCTGTGTTCAATGATGAAGAAAGAGCAGAAGTCGGGACTCTCTATAAGCAAGTGAGTAAAGAGAAAGCAACGGAGAGGGGGCTTGAAATCTTTTCCCGGAAACTTCCTGGGTTTTTGCAAGAATTCAAGAATCTAAAAGGTGAAATTGTGGTCTTTTGCTGGCGTGGGGGAATGCGCAGCAAGGCGGCTGCCACGTTCCTTGATTTAATGGGCATGAAGGCCGGGAGGATCCAGGGTGGTGTGAGGGCGTATCGCCACTGGGTACTCAATAAGCTGGAGACCTATACCCTAACTCAGCAAGCTTTTGTTTTAAACGGAGGAACCGGTATTGGCAAGACGGCCATTCTGAAGCAACTTCAAAAAGAAGGCTATCCGGTCCTGGATATCGAAGCGTTGGCCAATCATAGGGGATCCATTTTCGGTGAAATCGGTTTAAAGGCTAACAATCAGAAAACCTTTGATTCTCTCCTGGTAAATGACCTGATCAGGATGCAGGATTCTCCTTACCTCCTTTTTGAAGCGGAAAGTAAAAGGATCGGAAGGCTTCGTCTCCCTGAGAAGTTGGTGGAAACAAAGGAGAAGGGCTTTCACATTTTTATTGAAATGCCTATGAAAGAAAGAATCAGTCATATTTTAGAGGAGTACCGATTGCATGAACACCATGAGGAGTTTAAAGAAGCCTTTCGATGCATTAAACGAAGGATACATAGCCCGATTGCCAATGAAATAGAGGATGAGATGGGAAAGAAAAACTATGGGAGGATTCTGGAACTTTTACTGGAATTCTATTATGATCCCATGTATTTGTACATGGCTAAACAATATCCGGATGATCAAAAAGTGACCATAACAGCCGATTCGATTGAGGATGCATGTGAAAAAGTCAAGGGGCTCATCCCGTTATTGAAAACAGAAAAGAATCAGGGAAACCTGGTAAGATAGAGGATTGGGAATGCCACTTCCTTTTCATAGTCCCTGTATGATTCGTTCATACTACCAAAAAAGGGGGATTTGGATGTGGAGCAACAATCCTATAGACATTCTTGGTTTGGCAATATAAAAGGGGATATCCTTTCGGGTTTGGTCGTGGCACTTGCCCTCATTCCGGAGGCAATTGCGTTTTCCATCATTGCAGGCGTCGATCCCATGGTGGGGTTGTATGCTTCGTTTACGATGGCGGTGACGATTTCGTTTGTGGGTGGGAGACCGGGCATGATCTCCGCAGCGACTGGTGCTATGGCCTTATTATTCATAGACTTAGTGCAGGATCACGGCATCCAATATTTACTGGCTGCCACGATTTTGACAGGAATCCTCCAGATCCTGTTCGGGATGTTCAAACTCTCCCGATACATGAAGTTCATTCCAAGGTCGGTCATGGTGGGATTTGTGAACGCCTTGGCCATCCTGATCTTTACATCACAGCTTCAGCATTTTGAAGGGGCAGAGTGGCTGGTCTACCTGCTTGCAGGTGCAGCATTGGCCATTATTTATTTACTTCCTTATCTCACGAGGGCGGTACCTTCCACTCTAATCGCTATTGTCGTGCTGACCGCCCTTGCCATTTCCATGGATTTTGACGTAAGGACGGTGGGGGACATGGGCAGTATTTCACGGACACTTCCTATATTCCATTTACCGGAGGTCCCGTTCACCCTTCAAACATTCCTTATCGTCTTCCCTTATTCACTGGCTCTCGCCGTAGTGGGGCTCCTGGAATCTCTTCTTACCGCTACGATCGTGGATGATATGACGGATTCAGGCAGCAACAAGAACCAGGAGAGCAGTGGACAGGGCATCGCCAATGTCATTACTGGGTTTTTCGGGGGGATGGCCGGCTGTGCCATGATTGGACAATCCGTCATCAATGTGAAGTCAGGAGGGAAGGGAAGACTGTCTGCTTTCATTGCAGGGGTGTTTCTGCTGTTTTTGATTATCATACTGGGGGATGTGGTCGTCAGGATTCCCATGGGTGTATTAGCAGGGGTCATGATCATGGTGTCAATCAGTACATTTGATTGGAACTCTCTCCGCACTCTGCATTTAGTGCCGAGAAGTGATACATTCGTCATGATTGTGACGGTACTGACCGTTGTGCTGACACATAATCTGGCGATTGGGGTTTTTACTGGGATCCTGTTGAGTGCTCTCTTTTTCGTATCTAAAATATCCCGGATCCGAGTAGAGAAATCCCTTGCAGGGGAGAAAAGAGTGTATAAGCTGGATGGAGAAATTTTCTTCGCTTCTGTATCTGAATTGATGAAGAAATTCGATTATAGTGAGAAGATTGAACAGGTGGAAATCAACTTGAATTCTTCCCACATCTGGGATGATTCGGCCGTTGCTGCCATTGAAAAAATCGTATCAAAATTTAAGGAGAACGGAATCCACGCAGAAGTAACCGGATTAAATGAGGACAGTTCAGAATTAGTGGGGAAACTGGCGAATAAATTAGGAACACACTAGTTGAAGGGGGAAGAGAGCATGTTTAATAAGATTGTACTTGCGACAGACGGATCTGAACACTCTAAACGGGCAGGGGAGAAGGCTGTACATATTGCTTCATGCTGTGAACATTCCTTTATCGAGGTCCTCTACATCATAGACGCTGAGCGGGCCAAGTCCGATGTTTTGTCGAACTGGAATTCCATTGATGTTGGTGATGCACGTAAAGAGCGGATGAAGGATATAGAACATAAAGCAAAAGAAGCGGGAGTGGAATATCAGCTCCATGTACTGCATGGTGAGCCGGGACCTACAATCGTAAATTATGTGAACAAAAATGACGTTGACCTCGTAGTGATCGGAAGCAGGGGATTGAACGGGCTCCAGGAATTTGTATTAGGCAGCGTGAGCCATAAGGTGGCAAAGCGTGCGAACTGTCCCGTACTGATTGTGAAATAGGCAGTGGAAAGAGGAAAGGCACACGTGAAACCGCGTGTGTTTTTTTATGAAACATTAGAAAGTTCAACAAGTGAATGGGAAAGGGTTGACCATGTGGTGCACCACATGGTTTATGATTTAAGTGTGAGGTGGAAAGAATGTATAAGGTAAGCGAATTTTCCAGGATGACAGGATTAAGTAAGGAGACACTGCGTTACTATGCTGAGATAAAATTACTGGAACCTGTTTATGTGGATCCTTCGAATAACTATCGCTATTATGATAACGGGTCTTATCTCGTCGGGCGGTTATTGGTCTATTTACGAAGGTTTAACTTCTCCATTCAAGAGATGTTAACAGTCGTTCAAGACGAGTCCTTTGAGAATCTGGAGAAGTTGATCCTTGCCAAAAGGCAGGGGTTGGTAGCGGAAATTGAGCGCATACAAACGATCATTGAAGAAATGGATGATTTCTTTGAGATGGGAATAGGAGAGGATAACAATGATTAAATGGCGGGAAGAACGGATTATCCCGGTCAATATTGAAACGATTTGGTATTTATTTGAACTGGAGAATATTCAACGAATCATGCCGAACGTGGTAGAGAATAAAGTGTTGGAACAAAAGGAAGGCGTTGTGGGGTCCACCTATCAGCAAAAATACAAAGAGGGAAAAAGGATCGAAACGTATATCGTGGAGGACCTGGAATATGAAAATACCCCTGAGAAAAAGCATAATAAAATCGGGTTTACCCTCGCTAAGGCATTTCAAATCGAAGCAGAATTCACCCTTCACAAAATAGATGATCACCAAACCCGATTCATATACAGCGGTGAAAACGAAGGAGTGAACTTCCTTGGGAAAGTCTTACTGAAACTGGGTGGAGAAAAAAACAACAAGAAAGTCGTCACCGATTTCATGGACAGAGTCGAAAACGAAGCATTAAAAGAAGCAAATAAGAAATAATGTAATAATAGAGTAGGGACGGACCTCCGGGGGATGGGGAGGCCGTCCCAAAATCGTTGGTTTGATAAAGGGTAGAAAAAGATCACGATGCATCACATCCAGGTGATGGAGTGGGTGAGGTCACTTATCGCCTTATCCTACGAGAAAGGGAAGGACCTGATAGTTTCAACAAATTGACCCAACATAACCAACATCACTGGGACCAACTGAAGGAATTTAGTTAAAGTGTGAAGAAGAGGGACGGACCTCCGGGGTTTCTGGAGGTCCGTCCCTCTTCCTGTATGTTTACCTAAATCCTATACAGGGAATAGAACAGAAATTTCAGGTTGATCGCATGTTTGCGGAGAAGAAGGGTTTAGGATCGATGTTTTCCAAGGTCCGTCCCTCTCAAAAAACGCTGATTCAATCAGATGTAAAAAAATTTTTTTTAGTAATGTTTTTGCATGAAAATTCATGTTGGATTGTGATGAAAAATGTTCCAGTGAGCCGTTTTTTGAAAGCGATTTCTTTATGGTAGTGTCAGGCTTTTAAAGATTCTGAATATTAAGTATAAATGAACATTTATATATCAGGCTTCAAGTTCAATATTACATATATATTTGGAAACCATCCTCTTTTTCCATTAACTTAATTTTTCGTTTTTTCTAAATTTCATGATATACTAACGAAAATTAAGAAAATTTAATTAACCGGTTAATTATTCAAAAATTATACAAGTCTAGAAGAGGGGGACAATGGATGAAAACGAATCTTCCTGTAGCGCAAGGCATGTATGATCCTGCGCAAGAACATGAAGCATGTGGAATTGGAATGATCGCTAACATCGATGGGACGAAGAGTCACAGCATCGTCCAGAATGCCATCAACATTCTATGTAACTTAGAGCACCGCGGAGGACAATCTGCTGATACAAGCACTGGTGACGGTGCAGGTATCCTTACCCAAATTCCTCATCATTTCTTCAAAAAGCAATGTGAAAAAGAAGACATCATCCTTCCGAGAAAAGGTGAATATGGAATCGGAATGGTGTTCCTCCCTGAAAATTATGAGAAGCGCATGAAGAGCAAAGAAATCTTTGAACGCATCATTGAAGAAGAAGGTCAGAAGACACTTGGATGGAGACCTGTTCCTCTCAATGACTCATTTGTAGGGAAAGTCGCTTCCAAGTCCAAACCATTCATTCGCCAGGTATTCATAGGAGTATCGGAGGACATACAGTCCCGGATGGATTTCGAACGTAAGCTGTATGTCATACGGAAGCGAATCGAAAAAGAAGTCGCAACTGCAGAGGGGCAGGAAGATGTATACCTTTGCAGCCTGTCGTCCACGACCATCGTTTACAAGGGAATGCTTATTCCCGAACAGTTGGACTCCTTTTATATTGACCTCAACCACCCTGAGTTCCGGTCAGCTTTAGCCCTTGTACATTCAAGATTCAGTACAAACACTTTCCCGAGTTGGCAGCGGTCTCACCCAAATCGATACACGATACACAATGGAGAATTCAATACATTACGAGGCAACGTGAACTGGATGCGTGCACGTGAAAAACTGTGTCACTCAAGTGCATTTAAAGAAGAGGATCTGGAGAAAATCCTTCCGATCATCGATGAGACAGGCAGTGATTCCTCCATGTTCGATAACTGCTTTGAATTCCTTCATCTTTCAGGAAGATCCCTTGCCCACACGGCTATGATGATGGTACCGGAGCCATGGGAAAATGATGATACGATCCATCCGAAGAAAAAGGATTTCTACGAATATCACAGCTGCCTGATGGAGCCATGGGATGGCCCGGCAGCCCTTGTGTTTACAGATGGAACTCAAATCGGTGCATGTCTTGACCGGAATGGACTGCGACCTGCCCGTTACTACGTGACAAAAGGCGGGATGATCGTTCTTGGTTCTGAAGTGGGAGCCCTTGATATCTTCGCCGATGACATCGTGTACAAAGACCGCCTTCAGCCCGGAAAAATGCTGCTCGTCGATTTGGAAAAGGGAAGGATCATCCCTGATGAGGAAATCAAGCTGCGTGTCGCTTCAGAGCAACCATACAGACACTGGCTGGATAATAATAAATTCGAGCTTGAGGATCTGCCTGAAACAACCCAGGAAGCGGTTCAACTTGATACGGATGAAGTGCTCCTGCAACAGCAGGCTTTCGGCTATACAACAGAGGAATTGAATAAGATCATTAAGCCTATGGTCACAGACGGGAAAGACCCTGTCGGTTCCATGGGGTATGATTCTCCTCTTGCTGTGTTATCCAAGAAACCTCAGCTCCTTTATAACTACTTCAAACAATTATTTGCTCAAGTAACAAACCCGCCGATCGATGCGATCCGGGAGCAGATCATCACATCTGTCGGTACGACGATCGGAGCTGAAGGGAATCTGGTGAATCCTGGACCTGAAAGCTGCAGGCATATCCATTTAAAGACACCGATTTTAACCGGTGAAGAGCTCGAAAAGCTTCGTCATCAAAATGAAAAAGGCTTCAAGGCCGTCACTTTATCGATTTTATTTGATGTAACCGATGAGGAGAATCAGCTTGAAGGCGCACTGGATGCTTTATATGAAAAAGCTGACAGGGCCGTTCAAGACGGTGCAACCCTCCTGATCTTATCAGACAGGGGAGTTGTAAAAGATAAAGCGGCTATTCCGGCACTTCTTGCCGTTTCAGGGCTTCATCATCATCTGATTCGCCAGGGGACGCGTACGACGGTCAGCCTTCTATTAGAGTCAGGGGAACCGAGGGAGGTCCACCACTTTGCTACACTTCTCGGATACGGGGCTGAAGCCATTAATCCGTACCTGGTCTTTGAAACCCTCCGTGACCTTATCGAAAAGAGTGAACTTAAGGACACCACATACGATCAAGCGGTGAAAAGCTACATCAAATCAGGGACGGACGGTGTCATTAAAGTATTATCCAAAATGGGTATTTCAACCATTCAAAGCTACCGTGGTGCCCAGATCTTTGAAGCAGTCGGTATCCACAAAGATGTGATTGATAAATATTTCACCCGTACTGCGTCAAGACTTGGTGGGATCGGAATGGATATCATTGAGAAAGAGGTGCTGTTAAGGCACAGAAAAGCCTTCAATGACCGAAAAGATAATCAGCGTACGTTGGAATCGGGAGATGAATTCCAATATCGTAAAAATGGAGAGGATCATGCCTATAATCCAAGTACGATCCATACTCTTCAACATGCTTGCCGTACGAATGATTATGAGCTATTCAAGAAATATTCGACCATGTTGACAGATGAAAAACAGAATCTGCAATCACTCCGGGGACTCCTTTCCTTTAAAGAAACGAAGTCCATCCCGATCGAAGAGGTCGAATCAGTCGAAGCAATCTGTCGCCGATTCAAGACAGGTGCCATGTCATTCGGCTCCATCAGCCAGGAAGCCCATGAAGCGTTAGCGATTGCCATGAATAAAATTGGTGGACGAAGCAATTCTGGAGAAGGTGGGGAACACCCCGATCGCTTCACGCCGGATGAAAATGGGGATTCCAGACGGAGCTCCATCAAACAAGTTGCTTCCGGCCGTTTCGGTGTAACAAGCCATTATCTGGTGAACGCCGACGAAATCCAAATCAAGGTGGCACAGGGTGCGAAGCCTGGTGAGGGGGGGCATCTTCCCGGCAAAAAGGTATATCCATGGGTAGCTGAAGTAAGGGGCTCCACTCCAGGAGTGGAACTGATTTCGCCTCCTCCTCATCACGATATCTATTCGATTGAAGATCTTGCCGAATTGATATATAACCTGAAAAATGCCAATCCGCAGGCACGTATCAGTGTGAAGCTTGTTTCAGCTGTAGGTGTAGGGACCATCGCTGCAGGTGTGGCAAAAGGCCGGGCGGATGTTGTCCTGATCAGCGGATATGACGGAGGGACCGGTGCTGCACCGAGAACCAGCCTGAAACATACGGGACTTCCATGGGAAATTGGTCTGGCGGAAGCTCATCAGACCCTGTTGTTGAACCGTCTTCGCGACCGAATCGTCGTCGAAACGGACGGGAAGATGATGACCGGCAGGGATGTAGTAGTAGCATCTCTCTTGGGAGCGGAAGAGTATGGATTCTCTACTGCCCCTCTAGTCGTTCTGGGCTGCGTCATGATGCGTGTGTGCCATATGAACACATGTCCTGTGGGAATAGCGACACAGGACCCGGATTTACGTAAAAAGTATACGGGGGATCCTGAGCATGTGGCCAACTTTATGCGTTTTGTTGCACAGGAAACAAGAGAACTGATGGCTGAGCTTGGATTCAGGACCATTGACGAAATGATCGGAAGAACTGATATCCTTGAAGCGAATGAAGCGATCGATCATTGGAAAGGAAAAGGCATTGACCTTTCTGCTCTCCTGCATCAGCCGGATGTGCCGGAAAAGGTGGGGCGATATGCGACACGAAAGCAGGATCACGAGCTTGAGAAAACGTTGGATTATCAAGAGCTCATTCCTCGCTGCCGCAAATCCATCGAAACGGGAGAACCGGTAGAATGGACGACAGCGATCCGGAATATACACCGTGTAACGGGAACGATGCTCGGCAGTGAAATTACCAAACGATACGGAGCGGAAGGGTTACCTGAAGATACGATCCGTTTAACGTTCAAAGGCTCTGCCGGACAAAGTTTCGGTGCCTTTATTCCAAAGGGACTGACATTGAGACTGGTGGGGGATTCAAATGATTTTGTAGGAAAAGGTTTATCAGGCGGGAAGATCATCGTTCATCCTGATCCGACTGCTACGTTCATTCCAGAACGAAACACAATCATCGGAAACGTATCCTTCTATGGTGCATCCGGTGGAGAAGCATACATTTATGGAGTGGCAGGCGAGCGTTTCTGTGTACGTAACAGTGGAGCACAGGTCGTCGTTGAAAGTGTAGGAGATCACGGCTGTGAGTATATGACAGGCGGGAAAGTCGTCGTGCTTGGCCTAACAGGACGAAACTTTGCTGCAGGTATGTCAGGTGGAGTTGCATATGTCCTTGATGAAGACGACAACTTCCGATCACGTTGCAATCAGGAGCTTGTCCTTGTACAGCCTTTATTTGATCCTGAAGAGATGAAAGATGTATACGATATGATCGAAAAATATGTTCACTATACAAACAGCAATAACGGTAAAAAGATTCTGGCCAACTGGGATTCCTACGTATCTAAATTCGTACGAGTCATCCCGAAATCATACCTCAAGATGAGGGAGAGGATCAGTGAGCTTGAAAACAGTGGATTAGAGAAATTCGATGCAGAAATGGCAGCATTCGAAGAAGGTACCAAAGAAGAGAAAAAAGTATTGGAACCGGCTAATTAATCAGGGAGGGGGATACAATGGGAAAAGCAACTGGATTCATGGAATATAAACGACAAACATTGGATGAAAGACATCCGGCTGAACGGATAAAGGATTGGAATGATTATACATCTCCTCTTTCTGAAGCAGATATTAAGAAGCAAGGGGCACGCTGCATGGACTGCGGCGTTCCCACTTGTCAGTCGGGAATGGAAATCAATGGAGCCACAACGGGATGCCCTGTTTATCACTTAATACCGGAGTGGAATGATCTGGTGTATCAGGGACAATGGAAAGAAGCACTGAAAAGGGAACATCAAATGAACAATTTCCCTGAATTTACCGGCTTCGCCTGTCCAGCTCCGTGTGAGGGAGCATGCGTCCTCGGAATCAATGAGCCGCCTGTTGCCATCAGGACGGTGGAACGCTCGATTATTGAAAGGGGATTTGCTGAAGGCTGGGTCATCCCTGAACCGCCTGAACACCGGACCGGTAAAAGAGTTGCCGTCGTCGGGTCAGGTCCTGCAGGGCTGGCATCGGCTGCCCAATTGAATAAGGCGGGTCACCTCGTGACGGTTTTTGAAAAGAATGATCGTATAGGCGGATTGTTGACATACGGTATTCCTGAAATGAAATTGCCTTATTCTGTCGTCAAGCGCCGCGTAGATATTTTAGAGGAAGAGGGCATTGAATTCGTCACGAACACGGAAGTGGGGAAAGACTATACGGTCGAAAACCTCCGTGAAAACTTCGACGCCGTCATTTTGTGCGGAGGAGCCGCTGTTCACCGTGATATTCAGGTGGATGGCCGTGACTTGAAAGGCGTTCACTATGCAATGGAATTCCTTCATGCCAACACAAAGAGTTTATTAGACTCCAACCTGGAAGACGGAAAGTATATTTCTGCTGAAGGGAAAAATGTCATCGTTATCGGCGGTGGGGATACAGGAACAGACTGTTTGGCCACTTCTGTCAGACATAACTGTAAAAGTCTGACTCAATTTGATATCTATGATCAAAAAGGGGCCATGCGTGATGAAGTCGGCAATCCATGGCCGCAATATCCAGTCATTCACCGTGTGGAGTATGGTCAGAAGGAAGCAGCTGCAGTGCTTGGGGAGGATCCACGTGCATACGCTGTGATGACCAAGAAGTTTGTAGGTGACGAACATGGTCATATCAAAGAGGTTCACACGGTCAATGTGAAGCTCCGCTATGACGAAGACGGAAACAAGGTACGTGATGAAATACCCGGTACGGAGAAAATATGGCCGGCAGACCTTGTCCTCCTTGCCATCGGATTCAGCGGACCGGAACAAGACTTGATCAAGGAACTTGAAGTCGAAACGAACAGCAACTCTACTGTGAAAGCAGAGTACGGAAACTATATGACTAACGTAGAGGGAGTCTTCGCAGCGGGAGACATGCGCCGGGGACAAAGTCTCATCGTCTGGGCCATCAACGAAGGCCGCGAAGCAGCCCGGGAATGCGACCGCTACTTGATGGGGACAACTGAATTACCTTAATAGAGGGACGGACCTCCGTCAGGCTGGATGCCTGATGGGGGTTTTTTTGTTGGCGCTGAGAGGGACGGACCTTCCTTGTGACCCTCCCCTGCCTAGGATCCTGCTCCCATACGGTACACGATTTGTCTGATACTCTCCCAAGGTCCGTCCCTCCAATTCCTCTTGACAGGATGATCCAGATACAGTAGATGATGTTTAATTTATCCAGTTTTAGAATTTGATTAGATGGATAACGAATCAGTTGGGAGGGGAGTATGGATGGGCGTTGAGATTGTTTTTTCACCTTTTAATGAAATGATGGCCAGTTTGCATGTGCTTTACAACCCGGCACATCATCCTTATCGCCGGGAGTGGGCAGGGGGAGTTGAGGCCACACTTTCTTAAAAGCTTATGGACGAGGCTTCACCTTGGATGGAAGCATTGCTGCATGCTTTCACCTTTATGCCCCAGTCGCTTCTGGTGATGATCTGGCTTTCACCTTTTTTCCTGTATGAACTGAGAAGTGCACCTCCCCTTGGGTTGACTGAATCCATTCTCCTGCAACTGGTGGTTCTTCTTGGCGGGTGTACCTGTATTGGCTAAAATGATCGGAGAAACCGTACGGCATATTCATTGTCTTGATTTCATGGTTAGTGCCAGGGTCCTCGGGGGATCATCCTTCCATCGAGCAAGAAGGCATGTATTTCCCCATCTCTTCCCGAGACTTATCATCATGACAGGAAGACAGCTTGTACAGGTCCTTACTCTCCTGCTGCATCTTGCTGTTTTTCATATTTTTATAGGAGGGGCAGTCATCACTTCGGGACAAGAACATGATGAGTACAATGTGTATTCCACTTTTACTTATGAATGGTCCGGGCTGATCGGCAGTCGGTACGGGGAGTTATTATTGGAGCCTTATATCGTGTTTTTTCCTGTAATGACTTATTCACTCTTGATTTTACTGGTTAATATGACAGTCAATCACCTGGAAACATCCTTTCAAAAAGCAGAATAAACCTCCACCCTGAAAAATGCCCGTTTCTCTTTTTCTCCTAAACTGGAAAAATTCCATGGATAGTCTATACTTTATTGTATAGAATTTTTTCCCGGAAAGGTTTTTTACCCTATGAAGAAACGAAAAGAGTCGGATCTGTATCAACCGATCCAGAAGCATTTTCATAAGCTGGGTTATCAGGTGAATGGTGAAGTGAATGATTGCGATGTGACCGCCATCAAGGAAGATGAGCTGGTCATCGTTGAATTGAAGCTTTCCTTGAATGTGGAGCTCCTGATTCAGGCTACAAAGCGTCAGCGGCTGACGGATCTTGTGTATATTGCGATACCGAAACCGAAGCGTCCCCGCTCAAAGCGATGGAATGATGTGTGTCATTTAGTCAGGCGGTTAGAGCTTGGGTTGATTACGGTGTCGTATACAACCAAAACGCCGAAGCTTGAGTTTGTGATTCATCCGGAAGTATTTGACCGGAAGAAGAGTATGAAGAACGGTAAACGCAAGCGGGCTGCCCTTGTGAAAGAAATCGAGGGTCGCAGTGCAGATTACAATGTAGGCGGAAGTAACAAGATGAAGATTATGACAGCCTATAAGGAAAACTGCATCCAGATTGCCTGTCTCCTGGAAAAATACGGGCCCATGTCCCCAAGAGATTTAGTGAAACTTGGAACAGGTGCCAAAACTCCCTCCATCCTTCAGAAGAATTACTACCGCTGGTTTGAGAGGGTGAAAAGAGGAGTCTATCAGCTTGCGTACCAGGGGGAAAAGGAGCTTAAGGAGTATCCTGAACTTGTACGTTACTACACAGAAAAAATGGAAGATCATTAGAAAGAGCCTGCCCTTTGGACCGGAGAGCAGGTTCTTCTTTTTGTCTTACTACTAGTACCCGGGTTCTTCACATATATATGACAACAGAGAGAATGCCGGGAGGAACAATATATGAAAAAAAAGGTTGAGAATACGATTACAGGGCTTGTGAATGACCTCCAGTCTAAACAGAATACAGAGGGAAAGTGGTCTTTCTGCTTTGAGAACAGTTTAATGACGGATGCCTATATGATTATTCTTCTGAGGTCCTTTGAGATGGATGATGAAGAGCTTGTCGGACGGCTCGTTAACCGTCTCTGGAAGCTGCAGTCAAGAGAAGGGACATGGAAGCTTTTTCATGATGAGAAGGAAGGGAATCTGTCTTCCACCATTGAAGCCTACTTTGCCTTGAAGTATAGCGGAATGGTACAGGACGATGATCAACGACTCGATAAAGCCGGACGTTTCATAGAGGCAAAAGGAGGTTTTCATAAGGCACACTCGATCACGAAATGTATGCTTGCCATACATGGGCAATACGATTGGAGGCATATACTTCCCGTTCCCATAGAATTTCTATTGATTCCAAAGCAATTCCCACTAAACTTCTGGGACTTGAGCAGCTATGCAAGGGCCCATGTAGCCCCACTTTTACTGTTGAAAAGTCAGCGGTTCATCTTGAAAATGAACAACATTCCCCATATGTCACATTTGTCCCGAGCCCCCTATGAAGCAAGGTATGGGAAGCGTGAGTTGAATTTATATTCTAAGATCAATGAAGGCCTCCAGGCGATCGCAGGTCTTCCAGCCAATCTCCATCAACAATCACAACAGTTTGCCCAAGAGTACATGCTCCAGCGGATCGAATCAGATGGAACGTATCTGAGTTACTTCAGCACCACCTTCTTTATGCTGTATGCCTTGCTGGCATCAGGACGAAAAAAGGATGATCCCATTATTGTGAAGGCCATAAAAGGGTTAAAAGACATGACTTGTGAAACAAAGAAAGGCACCCATGTCCAAAATTCCCCCTCCACGATATGGGATACGGCGTTGATCAGTTATGCACTTCAGGAAGCAGGGGTGGATCCGGGGGAATATTCTATAGAAAATGCTGTAAAGTACCTTTTAAAAAAACAGCACTTCAGGTATGGGGATTGGGCCATGGAGAGCGCAGTGAAACCTGGGGGATGGGGCTTTTCATCGAGCAATAGCATCCATCCTGATGTGGATGACACGACAGCTGCCTTGAGGTCTCTCACATATTCGGCTGCAGAACATCCAAACGTACGGAAATCGTGGGATCGCGGCATTGATTGGGTTCTCGGTATGCAGAACCGTGATGGAGGCTGGCCGGCGTTTGAACGAAATAAATCTAAAGGTATTCTCACCTCTTTTCCAATGGACGGAGCAGAAGAGGCAGCCATTGACCCGTCGACTCCTGATCTGACAGGGAGAGCTTTAGAGTTTCTCGGCAGCAGGGCAGGTCTAACCATGGACCATTCTCAGGTGGAAAAGGGGGTTCGATGGCTGAAGCTGATGCAACAGGCCGATGGTTCCTGGTATGGTAGATGGGGGGTCTGCTACATCTATGGAACATGGGCAGCCATCACGGGAATGAAGGCGGTTGGAGTCTCTTCCTCAAATGAGCATATTCAAAGAGCCAAAGGATGGTTGGAACGTATTCAACACAAGGATGGGGGCTGGGGGGAATCATGCTACAGCGATCAGAGGAAGACATACGTCCCCCTTTCCTTCAGTACCCCTTCTCAAACCGCATGGGCACTCGAGGCCTTGATTTCAATTGAAGATAAGCCGACTCCTGCCATAGACCTCGGAATCATGTCGCTGCTTGAATTGGTGACTGGCAAGGAGGAAGATATTTCTCACACATACCCTACAGGCAGTGGCCTGCCAGGGAATTTTTATATTCACTATCACAGCTATAATTGGATATGGCCCCTCCTCACTCTTGGCCGGTATAAGGAGAAATTCGGGTGAGGTCCGTCCCCGTTTTCTGTGTTGGATAGACAAAAAAACAAAGTGACTCAGAGGGTATCTGAGTCACTTTGTTTATTTACCCAGTATTTCAAGGACGCCTTTAAAGATGAGGAAAAGTGAGAATATGAGAATGGCTAAGATGCCGATGATGTCCGTTACCGGGGAAAAGCTTGCTAGAAATGTTTCTGCCAAAGGAGCTCTCAGTAAAGCGAATCCAGATAAAATACCCGCCAGCATTAAAAGAATGAAACGATCCATTTTATTATGCCTCCTCTCACGGTTATTCTATGTGTGGGAACGGGGGAAGTGAACGCAGGAAACGATGAAATTTTTCTTTACACCTGCATGATGGAGACGATTTGTTGGATCCTGACAAAAGAGACTGAATCACCTGCCTGTAAGCTGATATGATCCGGTTGAACTTCGATCAGATCACCCCGGATCGTATCTTTCGTTGTCTCTACAATAAGCGTCTTTCCCATGAGGGTTTGAAGCCGGTTCACGACGAATGGGTCGATCCGCGTGGTATATGAAGTATTTCCATTCATCCCATGGTTACGGTCGTAACGATACATTAAGCACTCTCCTTCCGAAGGGGTTCCATACATGTGTATGTAGGATGGGAGGTTTGTAGTATCCATATCAATAAGGAATGAACCTGGAAGACATGAAGATCTAAAGATACCAAATAGATGCTTTCAATCTCACCTGACTACTGACTATACGCTTTCACTCTCCTTATTATCCAGCTCATTCTCCACTTCTTTCACCAGGGATGGAGAGTCGTTTATGATCTTCCCTATATAAATGAAACCGACAACCGCAACCCCTGACATTATCCAGCTAAATGCCTGTCGAAGGATGATTCCTTTATCAAAGGCTTCCACACCGTACTCCTTAATAAGCCATGCCTTGACCATTGCAAGAATTCCACTTCTTAAGGCAAAACATAGAGTGATCAACTGAAAGATCATAAAAATGGGCTTCTTGTAATAGAGGTGTTTACTAAAGGTACGGTCGTATCCTTGTAGTTCTGCAAAATCTAGTCCAAAGAAAAGGGAGATCGGCTTTCGGAACACCATGGTGAGGAGGAAAAAGAAACTCAAACCAGCCGCATAGTATACTTGATTCCACAGGAGCTGGAGTGATGAACCGGCCAATATCTCTATGAGAGTGCTGGACACCAAAGTGACTAAAATGAATAAACCGAACGTATTTATTTTCTTCATTTCAATAAACCGGTAGATGGTATAAATGATACCTGGTACTGAAGAAAGGAGCATGGCATAATAATCTCCTATGTAATCTCTCATGATGTTCCAAACAAAGAGGGGAAGAGCAGCATAGATCAACAGATCCAGTAATACAAAATTCTTTTTCATCTTTATCACACATCTTTCTGCTGTATTCTTATTGGCAGTTCAGTTTGGGTATGAAACCTATTTGGATAGTGTCTTCAAAGTAGAAACGAGTGTTTACAATTATATTACATTACTGTAACATTAATCTAGAAAAATGTATTTAATTGGTAAAAAATCAGGAGGGATACTATGAAAAGGGTGCTTGAAATTCCCTTTCATTTTTTTGTTGTCGTTTTAGGGTTGTATTTCCTCAGTGGAATCGGTTCGCTCTTAGCATATGATACTGAACTACTGATTAATGTGGCTGGCTATCTTGAGCGCCTGGACCAGACTTTAACGGAAATCATGAATCCATCGTTCATACAAATTTACTGGGGAGAGGGAAATAAGCAATATCCCATTTCAGAGGTCTTTGCCAGTACATATTCCTACTCCTTTCTACTATTATTCAGTTCATTCTTATTGGCGATTCTTATGGCGGTTATCCTGAGCTATACTCTTATGCTGCTGCCCAGGAACGCCTATCGCTTCTCTTCCAGAATCGTCAATGTATTGGATGCGTTACCAGATGTCTTTATCGTCGTTTTATTCCAGCTTTTCATTATATGGTTATTTAAAGAGACAGGTCTGTTAGTATTTGATATTTATGCACTAGGGGAAGAACGGATTTACATATTGCCTATACTATGTTTATCGGTATTACCAGTAGTCTTCTTATTAAAACAATTCCTCTTTCAACTAAAAGAAGAGGAAACGAAGCCGTATGTCGAGTTTTCCTATTCAAAGGGCTTCAGGAAGTCCTATACGGTCTGGCATCATCTGTTCCGTAATGTCTGGGTTCATTTCTTCTTTCATTTGAAGCCTATCTTTTTACTCATGCTTTCAAACCTATTAATCATTGAACTTCTCTTTAACATCAATGGATTCATGCAAACATTACTACGTACGGCCACGAATTCGCCGGCCGCTTTCTTTCTTGGGATGCTTCTCATTTTTATCCCGTTCTTTATCGTCTTCACGTTAGGATCTATGATTCTATCTAAATGGTTGAATGGAGGGGAGCAGCATGAATAGCTGGATGGCCAAACGTATGGCCCTTCCCATCCTGGTTATAATTCTATTCATTGTAGCCGGCTTTCTGGTGCCCGTTCTGAACCCTGATTATGACGAAGCAGTGAATTATCTATCAGATGAAAATGGCAGGGTGATAGCTGCTCCGCCATTCACCCCGGGCGAGATGCCTCCTTTAGGAAGTGATAAACTGGGAAGGAACTTCTTTCTTTTACTATTAACAGGAGCGAAGTATACCATATTTGCAGCACTGGCAATCGCTCTATTGCGAATGGTGTTAGGTTTTTTCTTTGCTGTTATGTATACATTCCTCCCACGTTTGGCAGGAAGATTCATGAAAGGGATGGGGGAGTCTTTTCAATACATTCCCCTTGTCATCATCGTGTATGCATTGCTGATTCCCCTGGAAGGAGCCTTTCAGACCGGGGTGCTTCCTTCGAATCGATATTTCTTTATTCAGGTGATTGCGATTGCCGCTGTTACCCTCCCATCTCTAGGAATTTACTTAGGAGAAGAGATGAAGCTCTTTATGAAGAGCGAATTTATCCAGGTGTCGAAGACGATGGGAGCGGGAAAGTTTCATCTATTCAAACAGCATCTGCTTCCTCAGTTCAGAAGACACTCCATTGTCCTGTTTTCAGAACAGGTATCCCAGACACTGGCTCTGCTCATTCAGCTGGGCGTCCTTCATATGTGTCTTGGCGGCTTGAAAATTGCCAACTTTGGCATCATGGAAAGCATTCCGGTCTATTTTTCTGAAACAAATGAATGGGCTGCTACGGTTGCCATCAATATTCAGCAGATTTTTCTACGCCCCATGCTTGTTGTCGTTCCGCTCTCTTTATTCGCCGTCCTGATTCTATGTGTGAATTCTATCAGCAGCATATTAAGGAGTGCATTGATTGAGGGGGAAGGGGCTGAAGTGAAGAAAAAAGCTGAAGAATCAAACCAAGATGGTTCTGTCGTTTCTTCAAATGATCAATTTACATTGAAACATGAGCAGATGAAAGGCTGAAGACGGCAGGAAACGAAAGCTAGAAAAAACACTCAGAGATGTGAGAATCACTGAGTGTTTGTTTGTGATTAAAGGATGAGTGCCCGATTCTTCCTGTGCTCTTTCCGTAGCGGGGCAGTCTTGAACAGTCTTGTCTCTTCTTCTGAATGAGGAATGACCTTTGGTACCGGCTTCGGCTTCCCGTTATCATCCACGGCAACCATCGTCAAAAAGGACTCGGTAGTTAATGTTTTCTCACTTGTCACGAGATTTGTTGAAAATACCTTTACGTAGACCTCCATGGATGTTCTTCCCGTTGAAGTGACATACGCTTCAAGGCTTAAGGCATCACCCACTGTGGCAGATGATAAAAAGTCGACTGAGTCTATAGAAGCTGTCACAACGACAGAGCTTGAGTGCTTCATGGCGGATAATGCCGCTATCTCGTCGATATAGGAGAGCACCTTCCCTCCAAAGATGGTTTGCATATGATTGGTATCAGGCGGCAGCACCAATTTGGTTTGTATGGTTCTTGAACGCTCTACTGAATAGGCTTGTTCCATTTTCTCATCTCCCGAACGTGTAATTTGAAATTAAAAAAGCATCTTCCAATTTGAAAAAGAAGATGCGGCTATTCCATGCGAACGTCCAGAATCGTGTGATCACTCGATTGATTCCTCATGTAGCGTAACACCCTCCTATCTCCCGTAGGAACTTATGTGTTCTTCTCAACTTGGCAGGTCTCCTGGCTCAGCTTCACCGATAGCATACTCCTTCCCGTTTTGAAACAGTGGATTTATATGATATCTCCGCTTTACAGTGGCGGGACCGCGCTGGATTTTCACCAGCTTCCCTTTTAAGAAAATGATTAGAAATCATCTTCACCAGTGAGCAATGATTAAATTGTGAACACTGCTATTTTATCATAGATTTTCCAATCGGACTTCACCGTTATGGTAAAATGAAGCAAAAAGGAGGCAGGCTCATTTGAAACCATACAAAAAATGTCAAAGCTGCGGGATGCCCTTAAAGAAAGTGGAGGATCGGGGAACTGAAAGGAACTTGGATATCAGTCCAATGTATTGCAGGCACTGTTTCCGAGAAGGAGAATTCACTCAACAACAGATAACAGTGGATGAAATGAAAGTGTTTGTAAAAGATAAATGCATTGAAATAGGAGTCCCGGCATTTCTATCAGGTATGTTTGTAAGAAATATCCACAAACTTGAAAGGTGGAAATAAAAGCATCTGGAGCGTGGAAATAATGCATAATGATCAACACAGACAAATCAATAAAGTCATCCATTACATAGACCAACATCTTAACGAAGATCTATCATTAGATCGGTTAGCGAACGTTTCCACATACTCTCCGTACCATTTTCAACGTTTGTTTAAAGGGCAGATAGGAGAGACACCGGCAGCATATGTGAAGAGACTCCGCCTGGAACAGGCTGCACATATGCTGATTTATGAGCCGCATCTTCCTGTAACCGAAATAGCTGCCAGATGTGGTTATTCCACTTTATCTTATTTCACCTATTCATTTAACGCCTATTTCAAGACCAGCCCTAAAAGCTGGCGGGAGGGGGCTTATTTAGAACGCTTTCCCAGGGAATATCAAAACCGCAAGAAATCTAAACCTTTCAGCACAAAAGTGAAAGAATTCCATGAGGAAGCATCCTATAATGAATTTAAATGGCTGGATTTAACCAAAGTGAAAATCGCTTACTTTAAAGACTACCCTACCGTCGACCGATATCATACAGGTTCTTATGTGGAAGGGATCCCGGGAACGTGGCAGGACCTTTACCGCTTCGGAAATGCAAGAAATTTGATAGAGGAAAGTCCTTTGATATTCGGAGTACCAAAGAGTAATCCTTATATTACCCCGCCTGAAAAGAGCAGGTATGAATGTCGAATGGCAGTTAGTGAACCGGGGAACTTAGAAGAAGGCGAACCTGTACACTATTTCCGTGGTGGCAAGCATGTGGTCTATGAATTCGATGAATCAGTCGATTACCGGGAAAGGGGGAAGCTCATAGAGTGCTATTCAGAGCTATACAGCTACTGGCTTCCCCAAAGTGGTTACAGATATCTCGGGAATCCGGTGGAGCTCATAGAATTTTACATACCAAAAGGAACTCTCGACATTGAATGTAGGATTAAAGCGATCGCTTTAGCCATTGAACCGAACTAATGGAGGAATGGATATGGCATTGGAAGTGAATTTGCCCGCACTTTTAGTGGGTGCTGTGGTGTATATGGTATACGGAGGAATCTATTATTCGATCCTACTAGGGAAGAAAGGGCAGGACCGTTCTGGACCGATTAAATATATAGTGGCTGTGATAGTAGCATTCATCAGCTCATTTCTGATCGGGCTCCTCGTACAATCGACAGGTGCAGCCGGATTAGCAGAAGGAGCCATGGTTGGTGGAATCATTGGGATCCTTATTTCCATCGTTTATTTGAAAAATACTTTATTTGGACTCATTTCAAATCGTATGTTTCTTATCGCCGTTGGGGATCATCTCGTCATTTTTACCGTACTTGGGGCAATACACGGCTCGCTAGTATAATCAATATGCTTGGACCTTTGACGGGTTCGGGCTTTTTTTATTGGTAATGAAGAGATTCACCTAAATAATTGAAACTTTTCTATCTTTTGTTCCGTATATATTAGTGTAGCAAGCACTTATATAAAAATTAAATCAGACACCTTGCTGATTTAACAAACTGTTGAGAGGGGTTGTAAGAATGCTAGGTTCAATAGGATTGATTGGTTTTTTCGTTTTCCTGATTCCTGTTCTGGTCATTGCAGCTATTGTAGGGGTCGCGTATTACTTCTGGATGAGGTTCCGCTATCGAACGGCGAGATCTAACCAGGCACTGATCATCACAGGGCCGAAACTCGGTGATCCTGAAAAGGAAACGAACATATTTACGGACCAGGAAGGCCGTTCCATGAAAATCATCCGTGGTGGGGGATACCGGTTACGACGTTTCCAAACCTCCACTCCGGTTAATTTAACATCATTTCAATTGAAATTATCGACACCGAGAGTGTACACGAATGGCGGAGTACCCATCGTTGCAGATGCCGTGGCCATGGTGAAGGTCGCCGATACGCTGAACGGGATCGCCAATTACGCAGAGCAGTTCTTAGGTAAAGATCAAAAAGAAATTGAAGATGAAATCATTGAAGTACTGGGAAGTAATCTTCGTGCGATTCTTTCAAAGATGACAGTAGAAGACATCAACAGTAACCGTGAGAAATTCAATGCCGATGTATCTGAAATCGCCCAGAAGCAGCTGGATCTCATGGGATTCAAAATTACGTCACTGGGCTTAACGGATATCAGGGATGCAGACGAAGAAAATGGATACTTAAAAAATCTTGGCCGTCCCCGAATCGCGGAGGTTCGCAAGCAAGCTGAAATCGCTGAAGCGAACACGGAGCGTGAAACACGGATTCACCGTGCCCAAACGGATCAGGAAGCGAAAGAAGAGGAATACAAGCGTCAGATCACGATTGCCGAATCAAAGAAAGAGAAGGACATCAAAGACGCATCATTCAAAGAAGAGACGGAGAGAGCAAGAGCCAAATCCGAGCAGTCCTATGAGCTTGAGCGAGCCAAACTTGCCAAGGAAGTGAAAGAAGAAGAGCTGACTCTTCAATTCCTGGAGCGTGAGCGTGCCGTTAAGCTGGAGGCGGAAGAATCCAAGGTGCGTAAAACGAAAGCCGATGCTGAATACTACGAAACGACCAGAAAAGCGGAAGCCGAAGCACGAAAGGCTGAAATCGACGGGGAAGCAAAAGCCAAGATCCGCAGGGAAGAAGGTTCTGCAGAAGCGGATGTAATCCGTGAACGCGGTAAAGCGGAAGCTGAAGCTCGAAAGCTCCTTGCAGAAGCAATGGAGAAGCATGGAGATGTCATCATTACGGAGAAACTCATCGAAATGCTGCCAGTCTTCGCAGAGAAGATCGCTCAGCCTCTTAACAATATTGACTCTGTTAAGATCATCGATTCCGGCAATGGCCAGGGAGTGCCTTCCTTTGGAAAGAGCATCACTAGAACGATGCTGGACATGCAGGAGCCGTTACGGGAGATGACAGGAATCGACGTTGGGGAACTGCTGAAATCCTACGCAAACAGAAGTCAGGAGAGACCTTATCAGCCAGCCATATCTGAGTCTGCCAACCACGAAGTGGCCGCATCGAAGGAAAAGGAAGAAAAAGATTCAGAAGTGGGTGTAAGGTAATCATGAAAAAAAGAGATGCCGGGGAAGATCGGCATCTCTTTTCTTATTTGGTGTAGAGAAGGATAGTTATAAGGGACAATGATTCCGTATTATGCCTGTTAATATTGTAGGTGATTTCAACAGGTGAACGATTTCTGAAATTTGACTGTCAAAATACCCCTGAAATTCAACTGACACCCCCCAATATCCCTACACCCCAACCTCAATATGCCGGCCATTTTCTACATCGAACAACCCGAGATCCGTCAGCTTTAATTGCGGGATAACCGGTAGCGTAAGAAAAGAGAGGGTCAGGAACGGATTGAAATCCCCTGAGAAGCCTAATTCAACAAACGCCTTCTTCAATTTGTGTAAATCTGAGGCAACCTCTTCAAACCCCTTATCCGACATCAATCCTGCAATTGTTAAAGAAAGGGAAGCAAGGACGTTTCCATCCCTTACCATCACCAGGCCGCCATTCATTTGATGAAGCTCATCGATGGCATAGAGGATATCTTCATCATTTGTACCGGTCACGACAATGTTGTGGGAGTCATGAGCGACGGTGGTAGCGATGGCTCCCTCCTTCAGTCCAAATCCACTGACGATACCGAGACCGATGTTTCCTGTCCCCTTATGCCTTTCAACGACTGCCATTTTCAGTTGATCCTCTTGAATAGAAGGAACGAAGTAGCCATTTTCGACTTTTACACGCTCCATCCGTTTAGTTGTTCGAAGCTGGTTGGGAATAATTTCTATGATATGTGCTTTCTTTGAACCGCCTATCAGAATCTGTATATTCTCCTTTTGGAGGCTGGGAACTTGGACAGTCGATGTCAAAGTTGGGTTTGGTTCCGTCCTCCCCTTTAATTCACCGACAAACTGACCATGCTCAGCGACTTTTTTTCCATCTTTGAATACTTGGGAAATAGATAGAGACTCAAGGTCATCCATCAATAGAAAATCAGCATCGTATCCGGGTGCTATGGCTCCTTTGGTGTGTAACCCGTAACATTCGGCAGCATTCAATGATGCCATGGAAATAGCCAGGAGGGGATCGATTCCTTCTTTTATGGCAAGGCGGATATTGTGATCGATACTTCCTTCTTCGATCAAGTCATCCAAGTGCTTATCATCTGTACAGAATAGACAACGCCGGGCATTTCTCCCGTTTACAACCCCGATAAGCGAGGGTAAATCCTTGGCAACGGATCCTTGGCGAATCAGAAGGTACATCCCTCTTCGTAAGCGCTCCAGTGCTTCTGGTACCGTCGTACATTCATGATCTGTCCTGATGCCTGATGCTTTATATACGTTGATGGCATTCGTGTCGAGTCCTGCGAGATGTCCGTCTATATGGATGCTGTGACTTGTGGTGGCAAGTAGTTTAGCCACAATGGAGTCATCGCCTTTTCTTAGGGAAGGGTAATCCATCACTTCTGCCAGCCCCAAGACCCGCTCGTGGGCATAGAAAGGCTTCAAATCGTTTGATGAGAGCGTGGCGCCAGCGTTTTCGAATGGAGTGGCAGGGACGCTGGAGGGAAGCATAGTGAAAACATCTAAGGGGATGTCATCAGAGTCTTTGAGCATGAATTCAATTCCTTCTTCACCAGACACATTACCTATTTCATGGGGATCTGTGATAACTGCCGTGACTCCATGAGGAACCACCACTTTGGCAAATTCAGAAGGTGGAATCATGGAAGATTCAATGTGAACATGTGCATCGATAAAAGAAGGACTGATGTATCTGCCCTCGGCATCCACCACCCTTTTTCCATCATAATTTCCGATTCCAATGAACATCCCATCTGAAATCGCTACATCTGCTTCAATGATTTCAAGATTGAAAACATCGATTATTTTTCCGTTTTTAATGACCAGGTCTGCTGGGATGTCTTTATTTGCAGCTGCTATTCGTTGTTTTAATGCCTCTTTGTTTGTATCCATAGGGACCTCTCCTTTTCTAAATGAAAAACCCCGGGTGCTACCCGGGGTTTGACATAGAGAGAGAAGAACAGAGACTACTGTCCCTGATCTCTCTCGTAGTCAAACCATTTACGGTAGTTTGGTAGAAACTTTTGGACCATATTTCCAATATTATACGAGTATATGAAAAAGTATATTTGTGGCAATGATTAGTTCACATTCTATATGCATCAATCGGAATGTGTCAATTGGAATGGGAAAGATTTTTCTGCGAGATGCGAAATGGGTCCGGAGCCAACCGGGTCCTAGGCAACGGGTTTAGGGTGTGAAATCTCTTTATAACAGCCTTTCTTTTGAAAAGGGAGACCCAGTCAAATCGATTAGAGAGTTGAATGTGCTAATGAGACAGTTTATTAGTTGAATTCCATTCCAAAAGGTTATACAGTTAATGTACAAGTAAACTACAAAACTTGTACAAAACACAAAAGGAGTGGAAGAAATGAAAAAGATTTTCTCGATTTTAGCAACTGTAATGGTAATGTTATCACTGGCTGGAGGTGCATTTGCAGCTGAGAATGATGCCATGGTACGAATTGTACATGCTTCTCCTGATGCTCCAGCTGTTGATGTATATGTAGATGGAAATGCAGTGGTTGAAGGTGCAGAATTTAAAGCTGCAACAGATTATATGAACCTTCCAGCCGGGGATCATAAAGTAGAAATTTATGCTGCAGGGACGATGGGAAGTGAAGACCCTGTCATTTCTCAAGATTTAACGGTTGAGGCAGGAATGGCTTACACAGTGGCTGCTGCTAACACAGTAGAAAACCTTGAATTGGTTGTGGCACAGGATTCCATGGAAGTAACAGAAGGAAAGACAAAGGTTCGGGTTGGGCATCTTTCACCTGATGCACCTACCGTTGATGTAGGCCTTGTTGGAGGAGATGCACTATTCAGTGGAGCCGAGTTCAAGGCAATCACGGATTACAAGGAATTAGATCCAGGAACATATGATTTAGAAATCAGAACGCCTGAAGGAGATCAAGTGCTGGATCTTTCTGGAACCATGCTTGAAGAAAACACGGTATACAGTGTATTTGCCATTAACACAGCGGATCAATTAGAAGTGCTTGTATTGAAAGATTACACGTTAATGCCTGGAAGCATGCCTGAGACAGGAATGGGTGGAGCAGCGACTGAATCGTCTTCTACTCTTCCAATCGTCCTTGCAACGGCAGTATTAGGTGGAGCTGCACTACTATTTGTTACCCGCAGAAAACTTCAAAAATAATGAAACGGCTTCTACTATCTATCCCTTTGATGGCTCTTCTGGCAGCTTGTGCTGCCGAAGAGCCTCAAGTGGTTACAGAGAGTGAGGTTCAATCATCTAACGTTAAACAGCCTGTAAAGCCCGTTTCTCCAGCAGTTGATCCGCCAGTGGAAGAAAGAAGGATAACTCCCGCAGTTCTTTCCATACCGAAACTTGATCTGGAAGCACCCATCAAGGAATTCGGACTAGATAAGGAAGGAAACATGGAGGTTCCCGACAACGGTAAGGATGTGGCTTGGTTTGAGCGAGGCTTTCAACCTGGAGAAAGAGGGAACGCTGTTCTTGCAGGCCACGTAGATGACGAGAAGCAGCCGGCGGTTTTTTACGAATTGAAAGAGCTTGAACCGGGTGATGAAATCCATTTGCAGGATGAAAACGGGGAAAGACTGACTTTTGTCGTAATGGAAAAAGTCGCTTATCAAAAGGATGATGCGCCATTAAGGAACATTTTTGGTCCCAGTAAGAAACCGAGGCTGAATTTAATAACATGCACTGGTTATTTTGACAGGGAAATTCGGAATTACGTAGAACGATTGGTCGTATACACGGAGCTGGTAGAAGAGAAGAAAGACTCATGAAGAGCTTGTTTTCCGTTATGTGGAAGATAAGCTCTTCTTTCGTTGGTATTTAGGCGGAGGGGGTTGGTTGAAAAGACCTGCATCACGATGCATTCCTCTATGAATCTTAAGGAGAATTCAAGTAAAATAGTAATAAATACTTGTACGGAGGAGAACGGGTCATGAAAAAAAGGATCGTATGGATGATGGGGATCATTCTTATTGTGTTGGGAGCAGGTCTTGTTGTAGCTGGGAATTACTTTTATGAAGTGGCAATTAATAGAAGTAATGAGTCTATTGAATTATATGGGGGGACGGAGGAAGCGGTGGAAGCCGTGAGCGTATTGGAGGAAGAACAGAAAAGATTGGAAGAATTGAGGGACTGGACAAGTAAACGGAACTTTGAAACGGTACAGGTTGAGACAAAAGACGGTTTGACCCTGAAGGCTCAATATCTTGAAAATGATAACCCCAATGGGAAGTCCGTCATTCTGGCTCACGGGTATAAAGGGAACAGCGAGCAGATGCCGGAAGTCACAAGGTTCTATTACGAGGAAGGATACAATATCCTCAAGCCCGACGCAAGAGGACATGGGAAAAGTGAAGGGGATTATATCGGCTACGGATGGGACGATCGAGTGGACTATAAGGAATGGATCAATCTATTAATCAATGAAAAAGAACAGGCATCCATATTCCTGCACGGTTTTTCCATGGGGGCAGCGACCGTGTTGATGACAAGCGGGGAAGATCTCCCGAAAGAAGTGAAGGGAATCATTGCAGACAGTGGATATACATCCCTGGAAGAGGAGCTTTCACATCAATTGAAGTATCTATATCGCTTACCTTCATTTCCAATCATGGAGGTAACGAGTATTGTGACCAAAGTCAGGGCAGGATACACATTCAGGGAAGCCTCTTCACTCGAACAGGTGAAGAAGAATCGACTGCCCCTGTTCATCATTCATGGCGATCAGGATGAACTGGTCCCTACGGAGATGGCCTATCGCCTCTATGAGGCAACCAACACTCCAAAAGAATTATGGATCGTCCCTGGAGCTGGCCATACGGAAGGATTTACAGTGGAAGAAGAGGAATACAAGAAACGGGTGAAAGACTTCATTGAAGAAGTGATGAACTTATAAAAATGGTGTGAAATGTTAGATTAGGCATGATTGGAATTCCGTTATGAAGGAAGCATTGGCCTGAACGCGCCAGCTGAACCGTTCAGGGTGCTTTGACGAAAGATTGAAGAGATTAATAGAAAAAGGTACCGGATGATGCCGGTACCTTTTTTGGATAGAGTACTCAAGGAGGGACGGACCTTCTTCAGCACATTCTTGTTTCACTCACATTCTTCTAAAGAAATATAGAATGCAGAGGTCCGTCCCTCTTTCGATTATTTCTTCACTAACAGATACATAAAGTAGGGTGCACCGATTAGAGCGATCATGATTCCCGCTGGTATTCCGTCAGGTTCCAGGATGTTCCTGCCGATGGTGTCAGCGAGGAGTAATAGCCACCCGCCCAGCAGGATGGCGATGGGGATGAATAATTGATTACGGGGTCCCACAAGTGCCTTGGCGATATGGGGGGCCATTAATCCTATAAAGGCGATCCCACCTGTCACCGAAACAGCCGATGCAGCTAAGGCAACAGCTGTCATCAGCATAATAAAACGTTCACGGTTGATGGAAACTCCTACACCAACAGAGACAGGCTCACTTACTCCCAAAAGATTCAACATTTGGGATTTATAGAGTGCAAACGGAATCAGAATGACCAACCAGGGGATAAGCGCCCAGATGAACGGCCAGTCTGACCCCCAGATATTCCCTGCCAGCCACATGGCGATGAAATCCACTTTTGCCCGTTCAGCACTGGAGATGAGAATGATCATGAGTCCCGACAGTGCCATGGAGAATCCGACCCCGACTAAGACTAACCTAACAGGCTGAATCCCATTCCGTTTACTATACGAAAATAGGTAGATCAAGCAGGCTGTAAGCAGTGCTCCGGCAAATGCCACTATAGGCAGCAGATACGCAAATGAGCCGGCATCGATAGGGAAAAATAAAAAGAAGATGGCAATGGCAGCCCCGGCCCCTGAATTGATCCCGATGATACCCGGATCAGCCAAGTCATTTCGTGTGATACTTTGTAGAATGGAACCTGAAAGGGCAAGAGCCATCCCTGCCAAAATGGTCATGATGATTCTTGGTAAACGGATGGAAAAGAGTATGAATTCTTCTTTAAATGAACCTTCACCTAAAATAGTAGGCAGTAGACGATCATATGAAACAGAAGAATAGCCCAGTCCAATACTCATAAATGCTGTTGCTGCCAGAAGGATCAGAAGAGCCAATAGAAATAGTCGTTGTTTTTTGATCAAATCTGGGTGTATCATCAGAAGCCCTTCCCTCCTTTATGCACGATAAACAGGAAGAAAGGTAAACCCATCATCGCGACGATCGCTGCCACTGGTGTTTCGTAAGGTGCGTTAATTGTTCGGCCGAGCGTATCCGCGAGGAGCATGAAGGATGCTCCAAACAGAGTGGAGATGGGAATGATGAAACGGTAATCCGTCCCAACCACAGCCCGTACCATATGGGGGATCATCAAGCCGATGAATACCATATTTCCAACAAGGGCCACGGCAGCCCCTGCTAGTATAACAATAACGATAAACAGGATGGTTTTCACAAATACTGTCCGTTGTCCCAATCCGAGGGCAACTTCCTCATTTAAACTCAGTATCGTCAGCTGTCTGGATAAAAATAATGAAACCAACATTCCCATTAAAATAAGAGGTGCGATAACCTGTAGCTGGTTCCACGTGGTCCCGATCATTCCACCGGCCGTCCACATGGACACGTCTTTGGAAAGTTTAAAGTAGAGCCCGATTCCTTCCGAAATGGCAAATAAAAAGGCGGAAACGGCAGCCCCTGCCAATACAATCCTAAAGGGAGAGAATCCGCCGCGTTTCATTGAACTGATGCCGAATACCAACAGGGCTCCGATGGCAGAACCCATAAAGCAGGCAATCATAATGCCGTAGTAGCCGATGGTGGGAAAAAAGGCCAGAGATACAGCAAGTGCGGCGTTTGCTCCCGCTGTCAACCCAAGTAACCCCGGGTCAGCAAGAGGGTTTCGTGTCATACCCTGCATGATGGCTCCAGAGACGGCTAAAGAAGCTCCCACAGCCATGGCGGCTACTTCCCTGGGGAAGCGGATCTCCCTCAGGAGGGTTACTTTATCCCCTTCACCGGCGGGAGTCAATGCGAGCCATACGTCCTTCACCGTTGTATCCGCAGCCCCATACACCACAGATACAAGAAAAGCCGCAGCGAATAGGAAGGTGGACCCGATTAATTTATAAATAAATGGAATGTGCTGATTTTCAGCTGTCATCATCAATCATCTTTTCTTTAGTGGAGTAGAAAGAAAGGGAATTCTTGTGGTAAGAATTCCCTTTGTGAATTAGTTGCCTAGAAAGCTCTCTTTGAAGAAATCCAACTGGTAATCCAGTGTTAACGGATCATTAAAGTAGAATTCCATCATGTTTACTTCATATACCTGATTATTCTTAACAGCAGGAATGTTTTTGTATGTTTCTGTTTCCATGAATGAGTTATCTGCTTTTGGATCTTTGCTTATGATCAGATAGTCTCCGGCATACTCAGGCATAACCTCGGTTGAAAGAGCGAAGTAGCCAGGTTCCAACGCTTGTTCTTTTACTTTTTCAGGCATCTTCAGGTCCATTTCCTGATAAAGGATCTCTGTACCGCGCCCCCAGTTGTTTCCATATACGTATAATTGCTTATTAAAGCTTTCAATAACGGATACAGTTGTATCATCTCCGATTTTCGCTTTAATGTCATCCCCTGCAGTCTGGGCACGCTTCTTGAAGTCATTCACCCATTCTTGCGCTTCTTTTTCTTTATTTAGTAGTTTACCAATTTCGATGTGCTGTGTTAAATAGTCTACTTTTCCATAAGTGTATGTAACAGTAGGGGCAATTTCATTTAATTTATCTACATTTTTAATATTGGATAGACCGAGGATCAAGTCAGGCTCGAGCTCAATGATTTTCTCCAGGCTTTCGTCGTTTACTTCTTCCACATCTTTTAATTCGGTTTCCCAACGTGGATTCATTTTAGTCCAGGTATCTACACCTACTACATTCACATCCAATGCCATGACATTACCGGCGAATGAAGATAGGACGACGACCCGTTGTGGATCTGCCGGCACTTCAACCGGCCCATTTTCTGATTGATAGGTGATGGTATCGGAAGAGTTGGTTGTTTCCGATCCTTCCTCATTTGTAGAGCTGTTGCCGCAGGCACTAACGAGCAGCACCAACAGCAGAGTAACCGGGATGAGCCATTTCTTCATGTTGATCTTCTCCTTTAAGTAAATTGTATGTGTAACACATTGGCTTGTTTGTTCGAGGATCTCTCCCTATCTCAGCATCGATTTGAAACACTTGTTTCAGCACCTCATGTGTGATGACTTCTTCACAATCGCCTGCTTTCACGATTTCTCCTTCTTTTAAAGCAACGATATAGTCGGCAAATCGTGCAGCCTGATTCAAATCATGAAGGACCATCACGATGGTACGTTCCTGTTCTCTATTCAGCTTTTGCAGAAGTTCCAGTACCTCCAGCTGGTGAGCCATGTCTAAATAGGTAGTCGGTTCATCGAGAAAGATGATATCTGTTTCCTGGGCGAGGGCCATGGCAATCCAGACGCGTTGTCGTTGACCTCCTGATAAGGCATCTACTTCCCTGTACTTAAACTCCAGTGTCCCTGTCACTTCAAGAGCCCAATTGATGACGTCAAAATCTTTTTGGGATAGTCGGCCCATTCCTTTTTGATGGGGGAAACGGCCATATGAAACCAACTCCCCGACCGTCAGTCCACTGGCACTCTCGGGGGTTTGTGGAAGAATCGCCATCTTCTTCGCTAACTCCTTAGTGTTCCCTTTAGAAATGTTCTCACCATCCAACAGGACGTTACCGGAGCGATGGGGGATGATACGGGTAATCGCTTTCAGTAAAGTCGATTTTCCACATCCGTTGGAGCCTATGATGGTTGTCACTTTTTTATCAGGGATTGTGACGCTTAAATTTTTCACGATGAGGCGTTCACCGTAGCCAATGTTTAATTCTTTCGTATAGAGGCGAACCATTTCAAGACCTCCGTTTATTAAGTAGTGTTGTGATAATGATTCTCATTCTCGAACAACTCTCATACTATAATCCTTTTTTACTAATGTCAATAAAAATTTCTATTGTCAAAACATAAAAAAAGGGGTAGGATTTAATTGAGAATGATAATCAATTACATTTTGATTACTCAAGGAGTGGACGGAATGGATAATCACGAACTATTTGATGTGACAGTCATTGGGGGAGGTCCAGCTGGACTTTACTCAGCTTTCTATAGTGGACTAAGAGAAATGAAAACAAAGATCATCGAGTTTCAACCAAGGTTGGGAGGAAAGATTCACGTCTACCCAGAGAAAATGATTTGGGATGTAGGCGGGCTCACTCCCATACCTGGGGAAAAGTTAATTCAGCAGCTTGTTCAACAGGGATTGACGTTCGATCCGTCTGTCGTCTTGAACGAAAAGGTGGAATCCATTACACAGAATGAAGAAGGCATCTTTATATTAGAGGGTTCATCCGGGGCAAAGCACTACTCAAAAACGGTGATCATTGCAGTCGGCAGCGGGATCATCAATCCTCAAAAGCTTGATATTGAAGGGGCAGAACGATTCGAGGTAACGAATTTAAACTATACAGTTAAGTCACTAAAAAGGTTTAAGAACAAAACGGTGATCATTTCAGGTGGAGGAAACTCAGCCATTGATTGGGCAAATGAATTAGAGCCTGTTGCGAAGAAAGTATATGTCGCCTATCGAAAGGAAGCCCTGAACGGTCACGAAGCGCAATGTGCCCAACTCATGAACAGTTCGGCCACATGCCTGCTTAACACATCCATTACCAAGCTGATTGCAGCCGCCAATCATGAATCCATTGAAAAGGTGCAATTGACCAATCATCTGACTGGTGAGGTGTCCCACTTACCTATTGATGAAGTAATCATCAATCATGGGTATGAAATCGATTCTTCCCTTCTTAAAAATAGTTCATTGAATATCGACATGATCGATCAGTATTACATAGCTGGAACGACGACAAGCGAATCATCAATTGAAGGTCTTTACGCAGCGGGTGACATCTTGAAACACGACGGAAAGGTGAACTTGATTGCAGGGGCGTTCCAGGACGCAGCCAATGCAGTCAATAAAGCGAAACAATATATTCAGCCTGAAGCTACTAAATCCGCCATGGTTTCTTCTCATAACGATGTATTCAAACAGAGAAACAAAGAACTCGTCAAGAAGATGATGAAATAATGTGAAAAGCCCACTCCTTATGAGGAGTGGGCTTTACTTATATAGATAGATTTTTATCTTCTCGTTTTTATCGATCGTGGCAAGTAATACTTCATGCACGGTGACATCATAGGTTGTTTTTAAATGGTTATGAAGCCACGTATCATCTTTTTGGAGGCTCATGAGCTGAGATCCATTGATTTTTCCATCTTCAATAATGGGTAAGGGAAGATCAAATCTCTTTGGAGCGAGCCCCTGGTCCTTTCCAGTCACAGGTTGATGCTGGGGTTTAAGAAAGAAGGAAATTTCTCCACCACTTTCCCACAGGGCCAATGCCACTTTATCCACTTCTTCGATCTGCTTCTTCCTTAATTCCGATAAAAGACTGTCCAATGGTATTCTGGCTTTCTTGAGATTCTTGATGAGGATTTCCCCGTTATGGATTAATTTAATAGGAGAAGGATCGAGTATTTTCCTTATGAAAGTTGAATGTAAACTGATATACACCCCGATCAGATAGAGAGCGACCAATGTGCCCATGGTGAGCATGGACCCTTTTAACCCCAGCCCCTCGTCTGACAATGGGTGAGCCATGATGTTCCCAATCAGCAGCGCCATGACGAAGTCAAGGAACCTTAACTGTGCAATCGATCTTTGTCCCATTAATTTAGCTATCACCAGTAAAAAGATGAATCCAATCACAGCGCGTAATATCCATTCCAGTGCAGTCAGTGATTCCTGACTCATGAAGAAATCCAAACCACCACGTCCTCACTTCAATCAACTGCCATTTAGTATCCCCAAAAGATTTCACCACAAACAAAAAGAAGCTTACATTTGTAAGCTTCTTTAGGAATTAAGCATGATATTGTTCAATCTTATTCCCGTGGTGTGAAACAGCTCTCTTATTTACTAAGTATCCAATGAGCAATACACCGACTGTCAGACTGATTGTGATTAAATACGTAACAGGACCATGATGGATGTTCAGTAGGTCTAAAAATTTCTCGTCCCGGACAATCATTTCACCTGCGGTAAATGCCAGGATTCCTGCTCCCAGATAGGCAATCCATCGATATTTCTCAAGTACTCTGACAATCGCCTTTGATCCGAATATCATGATGGGGATCGAGATGAATACCCCAAGTGCGATCATACCGACATGTCCGTGTGCTGCACCTGCAACGGCCACCACATTATCCAGGCTCATGACGGCATCAGCTATAATGATGGTCGTAATGGCTTGTCTAAGTCCTGTGTGGGATTTAATATTTGCTTCTTCTTCCCCCTCAACCAGTACTTTATATGCGATCCACAAAAGAAGGACTCCGCCGATAAGGTGGACATAGGGGATTTTTAATAGGTAAACAACAATGGCAGCGAAGAAGATACGAAGAATGACAGCTCCAGCCGTTCCCCAGAAAATCGCTTTATTTTGATGCTCTTTCGGTAATCCTCTCGTTGCCATGGCAATGACGATCGCATTGTCCCCGGATAATATGATATCGATTGCAATGATTTTTAAAAGAGCAATGATGGCTCCCGATGAAATGGCAAGTCCGAGTGGAAATAAGAAATCCATATTCAGTTCCTCCTGATTCTATTAACCTGTGAAATACTAACTTTTCTATAGTAACACAATTCATAGGATTTTGAACGGCTATAATGATTTGACTGGGATTCCTAAGTTGAAAGACCCACTTAAATGGATCGCTCCTACCACTCTTGAAACATATGTAAAAAAGCCCAGCTCTCCGTTGTGTGAGGGGCTTTTCTTCTATTATTAGTCATTAAGGCTGCGGGTAGGGTGGAGGATAAGGGTATGGATAGGGATATGGATAAGCCGGAACGGGTACAGGATATGGACCAGGTGAAGCGGCAGCTCCGACGGCCAATCCTGTAACCGTACCCGCCGCGAATCCAGGATGGTAATTCCAGCTGTTATGCCCCCAATCTCCTCCATGATTCCAACTTGTTCCATGCCCCCAGGCAGCGTGGCCATGTCCATGTCCCCAGGCTGCATGCCCGCCGCCGCCGTGAGCAGGTCTGTAAAATGATTTAAACATCACTCTCACCTTTCTGTAAATAAGGAAGTTGCTTTATCATATGTGAGATTCATAGAATGGGGACATTATGTATGTTTTTCTCTTACAGAAAACCCCATATGGTGCTATGATGGGATGAATACTAAATAAAGAAAGAAGGCCTCAAGGAATTGAAAAAGTGGCAAACGTATTTGATACTTGTGTTCATCATGTTGATTTGGGGCTTTAATGTTCCTGCCTTGAAGGTTTTAGTGAGTGAATTTACTCCTGTAACAATTACATCTCTCCGCATCTTCACGGCAGGGGTCACCGTCTTTATCATTCTTGGTATCATGGGGAAAATAAGAAAACCAACGGCTAAAGAGTTCTTGTTCATTGTCTCAGGCGGCTTGTTGAATGTGGTTAGTCATCATTACTTTCTGTCAGTAGGATTAACGGGTACGTCATCCACAAACGGGGGGCTGATCCTCGGGACGGGACCGCTGTTGACCGCTTTGATGGCGACGTTCATCCTTAAAAACAGACCGACAGTGATTAAAATCATTGGGTTTATCTCAGGAAGTGTCGGGGTTGCCATTATTGTCCTGTCAGGTGGAGAGGGGATTGGAGGATTAAAAACAGGTGATCTGTTCATCTTTATTTCGATCTTCTCCCAGGCCCTGAGCTTCATCCTTATCAGCAGGGCAGCCAAAACGCTGGATCCTCGGTTACTCACCGGGTATATGCTAGTGTTCGGTTCTTTGGTTCTATTTATCATCAGCCTTTTCACCGAGCCTGGAGCGTTGCATAAGTTAGGAAATGCACCAGGATCGATTTGGCTTCTGTTCTTTGCTTCTGCCATTCTGGCAACGGCAGCAGGGCATATGATCTACAACCACTCCATCGGCAAAATAGGAGCTGCCGAAACATCGATCTTCCTTAATCTCAATACGTTCTTCTCCCTGGTTGGAGCAGCTGTTTTCCTGAATGAAACGGTTACCTATTATCATTTAATTGGGCTCTTCTTCATCGTCCTCGGAGTCTTATGTGGATCCGGTACCCTTGAAGAAATGGTCATGAAAAGGAAGCAAAAGAGATTCCTTGAAGGAAATCAGAGACATCACATCTAGATGTCTCTTTTTTTTGTTCAATATAACCTATTTGGGACCGTAAAGAAAAATAGTAATGAAATCCATATTTATTAAAAAAAGGATATAAGCTGCTGAAGAAGAATAGTATAATAAGGAAATCCTCCTGGGTATAAAGGCGGTTTCGGTTCAGTGCCGGGCGAACCACATAGGCAGGTACATAAAGGTAATACTACAGTAAAACGGAGGTGTCGACATGGAAGGTAAACCATTTCACTATGATGGCAGTCACCCTTCCCTCACAGGGGAAGGACAAGAGAACACACCCTTTGAACTGACAGATGAAGTGAGGAAGAAGATCGTGGGAAACCCTTTTGAAGCTTCGGGTGAAGAAGAGTAGGGGATACACCCCTTTCACTAAAGGAATGTTGCCGGAAGGGCAGCATTTCTTTTTTTACGATTACGTTAAACGATTCTTACTAAAGCTTGCAGACTGATAACACCAAGATCTGCAGAAAAAGGCCCACTTCAAACACCGAGAGTGGCAGGCGAATTTTACTTACTATCACCAAACGTTGGATAAATCCCCCCTTTACTCCACAAAATAGTACAGCGAAAACTACGAGCAAAGGATGGATGAAAAATGACACAAGTGTTATACATTACGGCACATCCCCATGATCATACTCAATCATACAGCATGGCAGTGGCGAAAGCGTTTATGGAAACCTATAAAGAAGTGAATCCGGATGATGATGTGGTTCACATCGATTTATACTCAGAACACATCCCCCATATTGATGCCGATGTCTTTAGCGGATGGGGGAAGCTGCAGACAGGTAAAGGATTTGAGGAGCTTTCAGGAGAAGAACAGAAGAAAGTGAAACGTCTGAATGAAATATCCGATCAGTTCATCGGTGCCGATAAATATGTGTTTGTCACACCTTTCTGGAATTTTTCTTTTCCTCCGGTGATGAAGGCATATATTGACTCTGTTGCAGTGGCAGGGAAATCATTCAAATATACTGAAGAGGGGCCCGTTGGATTACTGACCGATAAGAAAGCCATACATATTCAGGCTCGTGGCGGTATTTATTCAGAGGGACCGGCTGCTGGAATGGAGATGGGTCACCGATTCCTGGACATCATCATGAAATTTTTTGGAGTACCTTCCTTCGGGGCAGTCATTGTGGAAGGTCACGCCGCCATGCCTGATAAAGCCGAAGAGATTAAAGAAGATGCCATTGCCAGAGCGAAGGATGCGGCTAAAACATTTTAATAAAGAAAAGAGCCTGAACGGCTTCGTTCAGGCTCTTTTCTTAAAGTATGGCGGGCTTGTCAATCTCATTATCTTTCGGCTCAGGCACAAAAGCTAAGATGACAAGGCCGATGATGAAGAGAATAACAAGGCTGAAGACACCGCTGTTCGATTTGCCCGTAACCTGTGCTGTTACGGCGACTAATAAAGGACCGAGAATGGAGGCGAACTTCCCGAAAATATTATAAAATCCAAAGAATTCATTGGCATTTTTCTTTGGTATCAATTTGGCAAAGTAAGCCCGGCTCAAAGCCTGGATGCCCCCTTGGGAAGAAGCGACCAGCATGGCGAGTATCCAGAAATCCATGGTGGTATCTAAGAAGTAGGCATAGATGCAAACGAAGATGTAGACGATAATTCCCACATACAGCATCTTTTTCCCGGTGAATTTCTCCGCAAGCCTTCCGTAAAGAATCGCAAAAGGCCCTGCCACTACCTGGGTGACAAACAGGATGATCAGGAGATTAGTGGAGGTGATACCGAGATCTGTCCCGTAGGCTGTTGACATGGTGATGATGGTGCCTACGCCGTCGATATAAAAGAAATACGCAAGAAGAAACAGAAATAATGGGCGGTATTTCCGGATTTCTTTCAACGTTTTTCCGAGACGCCTGAAACTATTCGTGACAGGTTTCATCTCACGTTCGATAAAGTAGCGTTGATGTACGTTCTTCATTAATGGGATGGCAAAGATACCCCACCATAAAGCGGTGATGATAAATGCAATCTTACTGGCTATGGTGACGGAGAAGGGAAGGACACCGCTTTGGGATAATAGAATGATGGCAATACTAATGATAAACGGTATCGTGCTTCCAATGTATCCAAATCCGAAGCCCCTGGAAGAAACTCTGTTCATGCGTTCTTCAGTTGTCACATCGGTTAAGAAGGCATCGTAGAAAACGTTGGAACCTGCAGAGCCGACGGCGGCAACTGTATAAAAAATCAAGAGGAGCAGCCACTGGTCGCTGGGAACAAACGCGAGTAGAGCGGTGAATGTGACACCAAGGGCAAAGAAGAAGGTAAAGAATTTCTTCTTGTAGCCTTCATAATCGGCAATCGTCCCGAGAATCGGACCTATCATGGCAAGGATAAAGGTGGCAATGGCAATCGTGTATCCTAAATAAGCAGTAGAATTGGCCGGACTGACTCCTGCATTTGTCGCGGCTGCCTTATAAAATAGTGGAAAGACGGCAGTTGAAATGATAATGGAGTAGGCTGAATTTGCCCAGTCATAAAAGATCCAGCTACTTTCTTCCTTTGAAAAGCGCTTCATTGTTTTTCCCCCTAAGGAAACAGTCTCTTTCCTTTTATTTATCCAGTATTCCTTCGATTGCTTTTCCATCTGTTTCCCCAAGGCTTAGGCCAAGGAGGCGTGCAAATGTGGGTCCTTCATCTGTCAAATGCATGGAAGGTATTTCAACATGAGGCCGGATCCCTTTACCGGCAGCCATGAATATGGTGGAGTAGCCGTCCTTTTCAGGAGAATATCCATGAGATCCATACGTATAACGCTTTTCTTCCACATCTTCAGGACTGATGGTATGGATGAACGAGCCCTCCAACGTGTCCTTAAAGTAAAAGCCGCGTCTGGCTTCAAGCATAAATGAACAGTGTTCATCAGCCCCTTTTTCGTAGGCTTCTCTGCTGTTGAGGATGGTTTCGATTCCGTTTGACGGGTCTTCCTGCAAAGTATTCAAAAGGACTTGCACGGCTTGTTTCGTTTCAGGGTTTTTTACATACACATAGGCAGAACCATCACATCCTTTGCAGTATGCCTTCCAGTCGGTTATTTTTCCTTTCGTATTCACGTTTATGAATCCTTTCTCTAGAAACATGACATTAAGCTGGACAGCCTTTGTTTCATCTAAAGCACTATGATCACCCAGGGCCACGATGGTGGAATTTTCGTAAATCCCGTTTTCCTTCAGGGCTTTGATGATTCGTCCCAACCGGGCATCATGTCTCCGGATGGCAGCATGTGCTTCTTCAGATGAAACTCCATGATAATGACGCTGAGTATCAAGGTCTGTAAAATGGACAAGCATTAATTCTGGCTTCTTTTTGATCGTTTCAACCGTAGATTCCAGAACGAAATCATCAAGCTCAGGCTGATTCAGTCCTTTACGGATGTGCCCATAGAGCCGATTCATGTGTAATTGATAAAGGGGACTGCCATTGAAAAGGGATACAAGAATTTGATGATGCCAAGGGCGATTCGCGAAGATCTCAGGCATATTGTAATCAATATCTGCTTTTGCTGTCACCGGCCAGAGTAAGGCTGCTGTGGTCATCCCTTCTTTCCTGGCTTCATCATACAGAGTGGTACTCTTAATATGTCGTCTATGCCAATGCCAATCCGGGGAAAACCTGCCAGGCTGAAGGAGTGTATTGTCAATAACACCATGACGGTTTGGAAACTTACCTGTGACGATGGTGGCGTGACAAGGGTAGGTCACAGAAGGATATACGGTTTTTACATTTTTGCAAAAGGATCCATTGGAAAGCAGTTCTTGAAAGTGAGGAAGATCCTTGAGGATGGGGTAATCCATAGCTGACAAACAATCGAATGAAATGACAATCAAGTGATCGGTAAGGCGTGTCATAGTGGCCTCCAGTTTTCAGGTAGGATTGTACTTTATACCTATTAATATAGCAGAACATTCAGAATAAAAACATGAAATTTCGATTAAATGAATACAAATGCAACGTAAAGGTGGAGCTCTACATATGAAAACAGGAACGGTAAACCATTCCTGTTTTACTTTAGGCGATATTAAATCTTAATGCTTTCACCAATCCGGCTGTCCGCTTTCACATCCATCGTCCCTGAATATTCAACCGTATCGATGTGACAATTGTCCCCGATTACCACATGTTTCCGCCGAACCAGCTTCGCTTTCGTATTCTCAAGGTACACTTCATCACCTTCAATCAAATCAGAGAACAAGTAATCTTCTTTCTGCAGAAAAAAGTTGACCACTTGCTTAATGATCCCCGTTGAGCCCTGGTGTCGTACCGTAATGGATTCACCACCGATTTCTTTGATGGAGGATTCATGATTGATTTCAATCTTAATATGATCACTATTTAAGAGTCCCTCGATATGGACTGATCCTGATGAGGAGAAGGTTTCGACTTCGCAATCCATGTCAGCCCTTAAGGATCCGCTTGCTTTAAGCGACCCACCATGGATCTTTCCCCCGACCTTGCATGAACCACTTACCTTGAATGCCTTGCAAATAAGGTCGCCGGCTACTTTACTTGAGCCGCTGATATTCATTTCGGCCGTCATGACAGAGCCTTCGTATTTAGAGCTTCCGCTTGTTGTAATGGTTTCTGCTTTCGTGTCTCCTTCGATGGTGGAAGATCCGCTCGTCTTAATCAGACCTGCATTGACGTCTCCCAAAATCGTCCCTGAACCTGATATTTTCAGCTCGTGACAGTCGAGATTCCCTGTGATCTTTCCGCTTCCACTAATCTTCACTGAATCGAACTGCCCTCCAGCTGATGTGCCGGATCCACTAATCTTCAAGTCATGAAGTTCTTTCTTTTCAACAGTATTCATATCATTTCCTCCATTTCTCGGGCGTTACATCCCACTTATATTCGTCAACGTCATTTTTAACTCTTCCATCATTTGCTGCAGGTCAATTCTCACCTGCACCGTTACTGTATGGTCCACAAGGAAGTCAGAGTGAAGTGGAATCAGCATCCATATCCATCCGGAACCTTTACGAAGACCTACAAGTTCAAGGGAAGATTCTTTCAGGGGAGTGAAAGTTTCATGGAGAAAAAGAAACAAGGTTTGCTGCTCTTCTTGGGGGATTTGTAACTCTGTAACCTTTTCGATGATCACCAAGTTTAGAATATCCTGGAAATCGAATTCCTTTCTGTCATGGAGCAGGGAATCACAGAGGGACAGGGTGTGCTCTGAGAGGATGTTCAAAGAACGTAAATCATCTCCCTTTACTTCAACCTTTGTAGGATTGGGTGAAAAGAAATCAGAAAGTTCGTCCAGTGAGTAATCATCTTTCATCTCTTTGATCGCACCGATGCGGGCAAGCATTTTATCCCTGGGAAAGAAGGTTTCCTGACCGGTAAAGCTTGATTTCTTAATAAACCAGTCTTCAGGAATAATATTCTTTCGTTTCCAACGATAGAGCTGCCCGTATGAAATCCCGGTTAATTCCAATACTTCTTTTTTTGAAATCAGTTCTGAATCCAACGAGATTTCACCTCTTTTATGTAACAAAACATTGTTACGTTATATAAAAACAGTTTAACAGAACAATGTTACATAAGTAAAGACTGATGTGGAATTTATTTCAAAAAATATCATCTGCTCTTTTCCAATTCTTTTTTTCCATCCTTCATTAGTCAGGACAGGATACAAAGGTTCCTGACGTTAAGTAAACAAGTATGACACGATACCCAATCGGTTCCAAGCTCTCCAAAAAATGTTTAATGGTGCTCTTGATGGGTACTAGAGAAGCACACCGGTTTACATAGTAAACATGAAAAATCATAGAGAGGAATGAAAGCATGGGAGACGATCGACGTGAGAAAATGAATGGCAGCAGGAAGGACGAACAGCTTGAAAAGTATCGTGTGGAGGATGAAGGCAAGCACCTGACTACGAATCAAGGGTTGAAAGTATCAGAGGATGAGTTTTCGTTGAAGGCCGGGGAGCGGGGACCAACGTTGATGGAGGATTTCCACTTCCGTGAGAAGATGACTCACTTCGACCATGAACGAATTCCGGAACGGATCGTCCACGCACGCGGATTTGGGGCGCATGGAGAATTCGAACTTTATGATTCTATGAAAGAATATACCCGTGCAAAATTTCTCCAGGACACGTCAAAGAAGACACCTGTCTTTGTCCGGTTTTCAACTGTGGCGGGATCAAGGGGTTCCGGTGAAACCGTCCGTGATGCACGTGGATTTGCAACCAAGTTTTATACAGAAGAAGGCAACTACGATCTTGTAGGGAACAATATCCCTGTATTCTTTATTCAGGATGCGATTAAATTCCCTGACCTGGTCCATGCGCTCAAGCCGGAACCGCATAACGAAATGCCTCAAGCAGCTTCTGCCCATGATACATTCTGGGATTTCATAGCGAATAATCAGGAATCAGCCCATATGGTCATGTGGGCCATGTCCGACCGGGCGATCCCCCGCAGTCTCCGTATGATGGAAGGCTTCGGCGTTCATACATTCCGGTTTGTGAATGAAGAAGGAAAGGCTCACTTTGTAAAATTCCACTGGAAGCCTGTACTTGGTACTCACTCACTTGTGTGGGACGAGGCTCAGAAAATCAACGGGAAAGACCCGGATTTTCACAGGAGGGATCTTTATGAATCAATTGAAAACGGTGATTACCCCCAGTATGAACTTGGGGTTCAGCTCATTAAAGAAGAAGATGAATTTAACTTTGACTTTGATGTACTTGATCCTACCAAGTTATGGCCTGAAGAAGAGGTTCCTGTGAAGATCGTGGGTAAAATGACACTTAATCGCAATGTGGACAATGTATTTGCAGAAACGGAGCAGGCTGCTTTCCATCCAGGCTCTGTCGTACCGGGAATCGACTTTTCCAATGATCCTTTATTACAGGGACGCTTATTCTCTTATACAGATACACAATTGATCCGTCTTGGAGGACCGAATTTTCATGAGCTTCCGATCAACAGACCCGTTTGCCCATTCCATAATAACCAGCGGGACGGGTATGGTCGACATACGATCAACAAAGGCCAGGTGAGCTATCATAACAACTCACTTGCAAAAAATACACCTGCTCCTGCAAGTCGTGAAGAAGGGGGCTACACACACTATCAGGAAAAAATGGAAGGCCGTAAAGTGAGAGCCCGAAGTGAAAGCTTTAAAGATCATTTCTCCCAGGCGACGCTCTTCTGGAACAGCATGAGTGAAGCCGAAAAGGACCATATTGTACAAGCCTTCAGCTTCGAGCTTGGAAAAGTGAAGAGTAAATCGGTCCAGCAGCAGGTGGTAAATATGTTTGCAAACGTAAGCATAGATCTTGCAAAAGGTTTCGCAGAAGCCATCAATGCAAAGGTTCCGGAGGGGGAAGGTTCGAGGGTAACCAAGTCCTCTCCTGCCTTAAGCCAAGAAAAGACGATTAAAAAGCCGTCTACACGGAAAGTGGGAGTGATCGTAGGGAACGGCTTTAAAGGCGAAGAAGTGAAGAAGGTCCTAGCGGCTCTGGAGGAAGAAGGAATACAGACTGAAATAATCAGTGACAAACTTGGTGTGAGAAAGGGTGATGACGGTTCAGAACTGGAAGTGGACCATACGTTCTTAACAGGTGAATCCGTCCTGTTCGACAGTCTTTATGCAGCAGGCGGGGAGAACGTGGACCCATCATTCTCCCAAGAAACAAACTACTTTTTGAGAGAAGCGTATTCTCATTTCAAACCGATCGGTGCCACTCATGAAGGAATCCACTGGCTGGAAGCAGCCGGTGTCAAAGGTACAGGTGTCGTGGTTGGTGAAGACATGGAATCCTTCTCAAGAGAATTTACAGAAGCAATCGCCGCTCATCGTCACTGGGAACGCAAATTCGTTTAACTTTTAACTGGGAGAGGGGGAAGCCCCCTCTCTTTTTTGGTATTTGCCAATTCGGATAATGATGTTGGGAAATGATCATTCCCCTGTCTACACGTCTTTCCAAAGGTTCGATTTCATAAGCGAACTACTTGATTTTACCCTTCCACATCTCCTATACTCTTCGATCAAAAAGGAACTCCTTTGATTTACTTCTTCGAAAAAAGAAAACATTTCCATAAGCAAAAATCTTGAAAGTCAAAAAAGGTCAAAGTATACTTTGTGTATAAGGTCAAAGAAAGTCAAAGTGAACATCCTTGTAAAGAGAGAATGACCTTATCCATTCAAACAATTAAAATATCTTTATATAAAACACGATTATAGGAGGGAATGTGAAATGAAATGTCAAGTATGTCAACACAATCAAGCAACTGTGGAAGTCTATAAGCAAGTGAACGGAGAAAAATCCAGTATGAAAATGTGTTCTGCTTGCTTTCAAAAGCAGCACACGCCTTCTGGATTACATGGAGGATTTCCGTTTGATGAGTTGTTTAAAGGGATGAGCATGGGTGCAAATTCTAATCACAATGATCAAAACGATACCAAAGGTGGCAATGGAGGAAACGGCATTCTTGATCAATACGGCCGAAATGTGACAGGGGCCGCCAAAGCCGGTTTGATCGACCCTGTGATTGGAAGGGACAAAGAAGTGGATCGTGTCATTGAAATCTTAAATCGCCGCAACAAAAATAATCCTGTACTTATCGGTGAACCTGGCGTAGGTAAAACAGCCATCGCAGAAGGATTGGCCCTTAAAATAGTAGCGGGTGATGTGCCGTCAAAGCTGTTAAATAAAGAAGTGTATGTAATGGATGTTGCTTCATTGACAGCCGGTACAGGAGTACGAGGTTCCTTTGAAGAACGCTTGAAGGCCATTATCAGTGAGCTTCATAATCGTCAGAACGTTATGTTATTTATAGATGAGATCCACCAGTTAGTAGGTGCAGGCTCCGCCGAAGGCTCAATGGACGCAGGTAACATTTTAAAACCTGCATTGGCACGAGGTGAAATACAGGTGATCGGCGCTACCACATTAAAGGAATATCGTCAGATTGAAAAAGATGCAGCTCTGGAGCGCCGTTTCCAGCCGGTGATGGTGAATGAGCCGACGCCTGAAGAAGCCGTGGAAATCTTAAGAGGCTTAAAAGATAAGTATGAGGACTATCATGGTGTGAAATATACAGACGAAAGCATTGAGGCTTGTGTGAAACTGTCCCATCGATACATTCAGGATCGCTATTTACCGGACAAAGCCATCGATTTAATGGATGAGGCAGGTTCTAAAGTCAACCTTCAGTCAGAGGGAACAAACAAGACCTCTCTGTTAAAAGAGTTGAACGATATCAAACGGAAGAAGGAACAGGCGACAAAAGAAGAGAATTATGAACAGGCTGCCATCCTTCGCGACCAGGAACTGGAATTAGAAAAGCAATTGGATGATAATGGGCAAGTCTCTAAAGCAAAGGTAGAAAAAGAACTGATCCAGATGATTATTGAATCCAAAACAGGCATCCCGGTAGGGAAGCTCCAAAGTGATGACCGCAAACGAATGAAGTCCCTCGAGGCAAATCTTGCTGGTAAAGTGATCGGGCAGGAAGAAGCGGTGAAGAAAGTGGCGAAAGCCATTAGGCGCAGCCGTGCTGGTTTGAAGGCGAAGCACCGTCCGATCGGTACATTCCTATTTGTCGGACCGACAGGTGTAGGAAAAACAGAGTTAACTAAAACACTGGCAGAAGAGTTGTTTGGTTCGAAGGAGTCCATGCTGAGATTGGATATGAGTGAATATATGGAAAAGCACTCCGTCTCCAAATTGATCGGTTCACCTCCTGGTTATGTAGGTCACGAAGAATCTGGACAATTGACTGAGAAAGTAAGACGTAATCCGTATTCCATCATTCTTCTGGATGAAATTGAGAAAGCACATCCCGATGTCCAGCATATGTTCCTTCAAATCCTTGAAGACGGACGCCTGACTGACAGCCAGGGCAGAACGGTCAGCTTTAAAGAAACGGTGATCATCATGACAAGTAACGCAGGAGTCACAGACAAGAAAGAAGCGGTGGTTGGATTCAACACAGGCGGTACAGATGCGATTAAAGAAACCAATATTCTTCAATCTCTGGGAGCTTACTTTAAGCCTGAATTCTTGAACCGCTTTGACAGTATCATTGAGTTTAAATCACTTGAAAAACAAGAACTTCTGCACATTCTGGATCTTATGCTGAATGATTTGCAGGCTGAATTGAAAGAACAGGGCATTACCGTAACGTTTGACAAGGAAGCGAAAGAAAAGCTGGTTGAACTTGGGTATCATCCTGAATTTGGGGCAAGGCCGTTACGACGAGTGATCCAGGAAAGAGTGGAAGATAAAGTGGCAGATATACTTCTGGATGAAGATGAAGTATCGGAAGTATTCGTTTCTGTTGTAGATGATGAGATCATCGTTGAATAAGAATGATGAGATAGAGTAGATGTATTTCTTTTCGTGAAATTGAGAAATCTTAGAAAGAGCAAGAAGCATCCTTAGCGGATGCTTCTTGCTCTTTCTATCTTGGTATAAATCCATTAGACAACCGCCATCAGTTTGGATACATATCGGATGTTAATGGATTCAATCCATTGGGGACTTAACTGCCGGAATAAAGCACCTTTGACAGACGAAGTGCCTGATCCACTTCAGCCTGGCAAACGATTTTATTCCATTTCTGAAAGGACTTTATCAATCGCCTGTGCAACTCCATGGTCGGTATTGATACCTGTTACCCAATCAGCAGCCTCTTTAACGGCTTCCTGGGCATTTCCCATGGCCACTCCGAAGCCTGCTTCCCGAATCATGGCAATGTCATTCATGCTGTCACCCACTGCCATGACGTGATCCATGGAAAGGCCAAGCCATTTGCATACCTTCACTAATGCTGCAGCTTTATTGACACCAGCGGGATTGATTTCAATATTGGTAGGGGATGAATTCGTGATTTCAAGTGCTTCATTTTTCACAAGTTCGTCCATCATCACCTTACGGACCTCATCATCCTGAATATCAAATCCGAACTTCAGCCAATTGTATGTTTCAATGTCCTGATCGAAAGGCTTTCTACTATTGAATAATCCTTGGGAAGTGGAAGACCAAAAGTATACATCATGCTCTTGTTTTAATGCCCAAAGCTGCTTTACAAGGTCAACATCGAGGGGGAGGCTGTCTACCAGATGATATTCGTGATCATAGATTTCCCCTCCATTCACCGTGACCAGATAAGATGAACGTCCCAGTTCATCTGAAATGTCCCGGCATGTGAAGAGGGAACGGCCGGTGCTTAACACTACATGTATCCCTTTTGCTTTTGCGCGTTGAATCGCCTGAGCATTTTCATGGGAAACTTCTCCATGGTGATTAACAAGCGTTCCGTCCATATCCAGTGCAATCAGTTTAATATCCATTTACTATCACGTCCTTTTATTCGTTCATAGCCAGTGTAATATATTCGTGGTAAATCTTCTAGGAAATCGACTTTATCTGAGAGTATTTCACAAACATGGACTTGCGTATTACAATGAATTCAGTACATTCTGTAGGGTGTTCTTTTTTTAGCCATTTAAGCTGAATATTTAAAGACTTTTACCAGTTAAAGTGATAGTGAAAAGATAAAGGATGATCTTTATTATCACATGAATTTAGGTAAATGAAGAGACAGAGAGAGGTGAATACATATGAAGCCGTTTACTGAACGGGCGGTGAAGATCATGCAGAGCATTCCTCCAGGACAAGTGATGACCTACGGACAAGTTGCAGCAGTCGCTGGCAGTCCAAGAGCGGCAAGGCAGGTGGTTCGCATTCTTCATGCCATGAGTAATAAGCACCGGCTCCCCTGGCATCGGGTTGTGAACAGCAAAGGGGAAATCGGCTTTCGTGATGAAGAACAGGTAATGACGCAACGACTTTCCCTTGAGGCGGAGGGAGTTCAATTTTTATTGAATAACCGGATTGACCTTGATGAATATCAATACGACCCGAATGAGCATGGAGCATTGATCAGGGACGAAGAAAATGAATAATCATTACAAATATTATGTGAGGTGATAGACAAGGTGCCCTTTTTTTTAGGTCACCTTGTTAGATTAGTGCAGATGTCCATTTTTCAGCCTTTTCAACCAAGTTCTTTGCCTGATGGAAGCGATCGAATACATGACAAGCCCCAATCCGGCAAGACTGAAGCTTACTTGCCAAATGAGTGCCATACTGAACCCTAGTCCTGTTAAGGCACCGATGCACCCTGACAGGAAAAGAATGAAAGCTTGTTTCTTCTGATTTTCAAATAAGTGGAATTGAAACTGATTTTGCTGCTGGTAATCCTTTTGTGCGAGTGCTTTTTCAGGGATTTCAAGAAGCTGCCGTACATGTTGGAAAGTCTGGAAGAATGGCTGTGCGCTGATCCATTTCATGAGAAGCGCCCACTTAGTGGTGTTACTGTCCTTCACCCAATCCAAAAAGGCCGGTTTGACTACTTCAAGTGTTTCTTCCTCAGGACTTAACGAATGGATAAGTCCCTCGATGGTGGCGAATGAACGGCCCAAAAAGATAAAACGTGTCGGTACTTGTACCGGCAAGGACTTCACCAAATCGTTGATTTCTTTCTTTACAGACACCAGATCCATCGCCTTGTACTGCTCCATATCAATGGAGATCCATTCCTTCAGCACAGGTTCAATCGTTTTTGGACTGGCATCTGGAAGGAGGAATCCTAAATTGGCCAGTGCCTCCGAAGCTTTTCGGAAATTCTTTAAAAGCACTCCTTCCAACAAATCTTGAAAGTGTACAGCATCTTGTTTTGAAATCTCGCCTATCATTCCGTAATCCAACAGGACGAAAGTGCCGTCAGGTTGAAGCAGGATATTGCCTGCATGAGGGTCTGCATGAAAGATCCCCGGTTCCAGCCACTGAGGGAGGAAGAGACGGATTAAATCCTGTGTCAGATTCTTCCTATTTAACCCGTGAAATTGGATCGCTTCCTTATCATTCAATCGAAACCCGTCCACCCATTCCATCACAATCACTTTATCGGTACATAGCTCAGGGTACACCGTCGGGATTTTTACATTGGAATACTTCATGAAGCGCTGTTTAAAGGAAATGGCTGTATTCATTTCCTTGGAAAAGTCGAGTTCCTGTTCGATGACATGTTTCAACTCTTGATAGAGCTTCTTAAAATCAATGAATCCTTTCGGCACCGGGGCGAAATATCGGGCAAACCAGATGATGATGGAAAGGCTGCGGAAATCAGTCTTCACGAGAGAGGGGATTTCCGGACGCTGTACTTTGATTGCAACTTCGGTCCCGTCCAGAAGCATCCCTTTGTACACTTCCCCGATTGAAGCTGAGGCTATGGCTTCAGGTTTCATTCCCCTTATCCTTGATGAAACGGGGCTTCCCCATTCCCTTTCAAGAACCGATTCGATCTCCTTCCAAGGTGAGGGAGGGACTTGATCCACCAAGTCCTGAATTTGATGGACAAATTCTTTTGGAAGGAGGTCTTCCCGTATACTTAATAGTTGCCCCACCTTGATCAACACCCCATTTAATTCAAAGAGGGTTTCTTTAAACTCTCTTCCGATCCGTTCCCAAAGCTTATCTCTTTCCCATTGGGGTTTTCCCTGCAGTCTATACCAGTAGACCCTTGCGACAATTGACAAAGCCAATGATAATACTTTCCACATTCTCCAAAGCTTTTTCTCGGATTTCATCGTTTCATCCCCCGTAACGGACTATCTGTTTCTATTATGTAATACAGGCAAGAAAGAAGAAAGTTTCTGCTGTTCGTATTTTCAGAAAATACAAACACGATTGATGGATTTATATGGTAATATAAATTTAATACATAAGGGGAAGGGAATTTAAAGAAAGTGTGGGTTTTCCACTAAATGAATTTTTCCTGTGTTCAAGATTCATAGCGTATAGGCAGTAAATATTAAATGAAAGGATGTGGCAGAGTGATGTGCGGGATTTAAAGCAGCGTATGAAGAGAGAGACCGGCAGTTGGTACAAGAGCGTGATAAACTGAAAGATTCCATTCAAAAAGATCTCTTAAACGATGAAAATGTCCTGGCATTTTTCTATGGCGGTTCAATGGCTCGGGGAAATCATGACCTTTATTCAGATCTGGATCTTAGAATTGTAGTGAAAGATCATACATTTGAAGAGTATAGGGCAAGGAAGAAGGAGAGGGCAGGGAAATGGGGGGAGGTCCTGTTTTACGAGGATTTCCCTTGGGCTGCTCATACTGTCGCTCATTTTAGAAACTTTGTAAAAGTAGATTCCTTTTATTATAGGAAGCAGGACCTTAAGCCTTCTTTCTATTTAAAGGAAGCAGACATCGTTTATGATCCACACCATTGTGTCCAGGCGACGGTTGACGCATCCCAAATGATGGACTATCGAGTGACAAATGAAGAGTTCGAGATTTGGAGAAGTAAATTCTTTGCTCACAGTCATGAAGTGTATCGCAGGGGAAATCGGGGAGAAATGTATTATGCCCTTCATTCCATCGATATGATGAGATGGTCCATCGCTGCAGGCTGGGATATGGAGAAAGGAAGAGTGCCGAATGCTTCAGGGGACTGGTCAAGGTATGAAGGAGAGAGATCGAGTTTCACCACGGATCAAAAAGCATTGCTCAAAAGTTGGTCATGCAACCGGAATCCCGGTGAAATGAATGCTGTGATGAGGGAAATGGTTCCTGAATTTAAGCGAGTTCACCGGTCATTGTGCGGGCTGCTTGAGAAGGAAGAGCATCGTGAATGGGTGGATGAGATACTTGGATTGGTTCTTGAATAATAGAAAGATGAGGTGTAGTAAATTGAAACTCGCTTTTTTATGTCATCCTGTAAAAGATTTAAAGAAGTCTTATCATTATTATTCTAATACGCTGGGTTTTGAGGAAGCATGGAGGGAAGGAGATCATACGATTGCCCTCAAATTGCCTGGAACGGATGTCCAATTGATGATTGAAAATGACGAGCCTGATTTAGGAGCAGGCGGTATTTTTATCGTGAACAGCGTGGATGATTACTATGCCAAGCACAAGGAGAAACTCCATTTTATTAAACCACCATGTGATATCCCCCCAGGCAGATATGCTATCTTTCAAGGTGACGGTGAAAATGTAATCAGGATCATTGATATGAGTCGTGAAAGGTGATGTGGATAAACAGTTAAATGATTGAAACAGTCAACCTCCCGTGATGAATGTTGATTGAATTTTCATTTGGGAATAAGAGAGTCCCCATTACCATCAGGCTGCTGTACGACAACGATCGTTCAGCGGTCCTTTTGTTATGGTCGGTAGAGTCATTCAGACCTTGACACCTTTGTGAACACCTCAACAGCCTCTTGCAATAAGGGCCGGGAAGCAGTATATTATAAGTGTAAAGTAAATGTGAAATGTTTCACAAGAGAGATGGCTTTCAGTCTTACCTGATGATCGACTCCTTTTCTTAATCATACTTGTGAAAAATTTCACAAATCAAAACACCCAAAAGGAGATGATCCATCATGAGATGGTGGGAAAATCAAAAGGTGAGTGCGTTTTGGACAGTGATAAGAATCTGGTTGGGAGTTCAGTGGCTGGAAGCAGGTTGGCATAAGGTGAGTGACGGTTTTGATGCAAGTGGTTTCCTGCAAGGAGCACTGGTTAAAGCGACTGGAGATCATCCAGCCGTCCAAGCATGGTATGCAGATTTTCTGAAAGGTTTCGCAATACCGAATGTAGAACTATTCAATATTTTGATTCCTTGGGGAGAATTATTCGTCGGCGTCGGGCTGATAATCGGCTTCATGACAATCCCTGCATTGCTCGCCGGGGCATTCATGAATCTAAACTTTTTATTGGCAGGGACTGTGAGCACGAATCCCATCCTTTACACCGCTGCCATCATCCTTCTTTTTGTGGGGGGAGGAGCTTACTACTGGGGGGTTGACCACTGGGTGATTCCATACGTAAAACAAACTGTTCTCGGCAAAAATAAACAGCATAAAAAACCGGTTATCGTATAACCCTCCTCACGATTAAACCACCCATGTAGACATGGGTGGTTTTTGATGAATTCCTCAGATCCTACCTTTTTTTCCTACCGGGTTTGCACTATTGGTTTCTCTTCACTCGTGTACGCTGATTGGCAGCGTTGGCACGGGCTTGTGCTTCCATATCAGCCTGGTCAGCGAGTTCACGAGAGAACTCTTCATCAACACCGTCAGATTTGAGCTGAGAAGGTGTTTGAGGCAAGCTGTTTTTGTTTCCTCGTTTACTATTTCCACGCGATCTGCCCAATATGAACATCCCCTTTTCAGTTGGATAAAAAATAAAGGTACAGACTTGAAGTCTGTACCTTTATTCTTCTTCAAAACAAGGGTTTCTAGTTAGGTAATAATTGACTATCGATGTCTCTTTGAACTGAATCCGCCTGCACGATCAGCTGCCTTGAATTCTCTTGAATAGGTCACTTCTTGGGCACTTGACAGAACCGATTTGGTTTTGTCTTTCTTTTTCCTATTATCCATACATATGTACATCCCTTCTGATCAAGATTAATTCTATTTTTGCCGTTTGGAGGAAGGGACATACCTATGAATTAATGATAAAGATCGATCAGTGCACTTTTTAATTCTGGATATTCGAAACTGAATCCCTGCTCTGAGAGGACACTTGGCAATACTTTTTGCCCTTCAAGGACAAGGACGCTCATTTCACCCATGGCCACTTTTAAAGCGAAGGAAGGGACCGGGATCCAGTGCGGCCTGCCAAGTACGGCACCGAGAGTTTTTCCGAACTCTTTCATCGTGACGGGAGAAGGTGCCGTCACGTTGACAGGACCAGAGATCGAATCTGTTTCTGCAATGAAATGGATAGCCCTCGCGATGTCTTTTACATGTACCCATGACATCCATTGATCACCTGACCCAACTGTCCCTCCTGCGAACATTTTATAAGGAAGCGCGATTCGGGGAAGGGCACCGTCTTCTTTCCCAAGAATGATACCGAATCGTGAGTAAGCAACCCTTATACCCAGCTGATTTGCTTTCTCTGCTTCCTTTTCCCATACTTGAACCGTCTCCCCTAAAAAGTCATCCGCTGTTTCGGTTGATGCTTCCGTATAGGTATTTGTCTTTGAAGACGGATAGTAGCCAATTGCACTTGCATTAATGAGACATTTTGGTTTCTGATTCAATGCCTTCATAATGTTGATGACCTCTTGAGTGGAATGGATCCTGCTATTGATGATTCGTTTCTTGCGATCATCCGTCCATCTTCCACTGTTGATGGATTCCCCGGCAAGGTTAACGAAGACGGATATACCCTCAAGTTCCTCTTCTGGTTTAGCACCGTCAGACAACCATTTTACGTAGCGTACACCTTGACGGTCCTCGTGTTTATCAGGGTTTCGGGTGAGAATCAATACCTCGTGATGGTGTTCAATAAGCTCAGCCGTCAGTGCCTGACCGACAAAACCCGTTCCACCTGTAATCGCAATCTTCATCATCATCCCTCCAGTTATACTTATTATTTTACCTATCTTCAGAATAAAAAACATATGTTGAATGTGTTAGGATTAGAATGAGGTGGAAAAAATGGGTAAGATTACGAAAATAACGAAGCAAGTGAAAAACGATGAGCGTTACAATTTATTTATAGATGGAATATATGCCTTCAGTGTGGATGAGTCAGTGTTGGCAAAATTTCAGCTCCGAAAAGGACTTGAAGTCGATGAACTCGAAATTTCAGAACTGCAGTATGAAGACGATGTGAAAAAGGCATTCAATAAGGCGATCCATTATCTGTCCTACCGCATGCGTACAGAAAGAGAAATACGGGATCATCTTCGAGAAGGGGACCTGGAGGACGACATCATCGGTGAGGTGATCCATAAGTTAAATGAAATGAAATACATCAACGATTTAGAATTCGCCCATGCCTTTGTTGGCACTCACATGAATACCTCTGATAAAGGACCAACTTGGATCCAAGGTGAATTAAGAAGAAAAGGTGTGGACGACCCATATATTGAAGAGGCACTCTCAGCATTCACAGAAGATAAACAAGTAGACAAAGCGGTGGCGCTGACGGAGAAACTTCTTCAAAAATACCGAAAAGATTCAAAGATGATTGCCAGGCAAAAAATCGAACAAAACCTGATGCGAAAAGGATACCCGGGTTCTGTCATGAAAATTGTATGGGAGACAGTTGAATCCGACCGCAACGATGATGAGAGATGGGATGCTGTCTATCATCAAGGATTGAAAGCCCATAGGAAGCTGAGTGGAAAGTATGAAGGGTTTGAATACAACCAAAAAATGAAACAAACTCTGTATCGAAAAGGTTTCTCCATAGAGGATATTGACAGGCTGCTTGAAGAAATAAAAGAAAATGAAGAGTGATTGTATTCCAGCAGAAAAAATAATAAAGGGGTGGGCCGATGGAGATTTTCACGATACTTTTTGCATCCTTGACTTTACTGCTGCTCATCGGTACGAGCAAAAAGTTCAAGCTTTATGCAGGTGGGGCAGTGGTAGGTACGTCCCTTCTATTTATTCTTGGTGAGATCATCATTAAAGTCCAGACAGGCTACTATTCATTAGGGAAACAAGAGTGGCGTAACCAAGGTCATGCCGAAACCATGGGGAGTTGGGTGATGCCTTTTTTTCTGGTAGGGATGGCTATTTTTCTTATCCTGGTGAACATCCGTATGATTCGGCAGTTCCTCAATAGATCCGATGGCGTTCGATGGGTGTGGATGGCCTTTGTGGTTGTCGTGGATGCCTTTGCTGTCTTTTTAGTACCAGTCTTATTATTTGTCGTCGCTTTTATGTTCTTTCCTTTCGCTCCATAACGTAAAAGGCAGCCTTCACATTGGAAGGCTGCCTTTTACGTTTATTTTTTTGATTCAATGATGATTTCGTCTTTTTCTTTGTATTTATTGACGATGATTTCCGCAACTTCATCAGGCGAGCGTAGTCTTGAGAGGTCACTGATGTGATCACTCTTGTCCCAGAAAGGGGTATTCATCCCGCCCATATACGCATTCACAATACGAAGGTTCGATCCCTCATATTCCTTCTGCAGGCTTTCGCCAAATCCTCGCAGGGCGAATTTACTGGCTACATACAATGATTCATTTTTCTTCCCTCTCAGACCGGCAGTAGAAATGATGTTGATGATAGTGCTGTCTTCATCCAGTTTGTCTATCAGAGCCCGGGTTAACCGAATCGGACCTAGTGCGTTGGTTTCGAACATGCTTACCAATTCGTCCTCTTCTGTATCCTTGAAGGGTCCGAAAAAACCGACACCCGCGTTATGTATGAGTAATTTCACAGGCCTGCCCTTCAGCTCTCCTTCAACAAATTGATCTATGTCCTCAGTTGAACGAATGTCCAATGTGGCATAAGAAACTTGCCCGCCTGCGCTTTCAATTTCATTGGTCGCTTCATTTAAGCGGTTCTCTGTCCGACCAAGCAGGAAGATGTGATACCCTTCACGACTCAGTCGTTTCCCCAATTCTTTTCCAAGGCCTGAGCCTCCGCCTGTGATGATGGCTGTATGCATGTTGATGTCATCCTTTCTTATGGTAATGGTAAAGATCTTAATGGGATCATGGAGGATGCTTGCTGGGGCTGCCCGAGCTGCTTCGGCTTTTCTTATTGTCCAGCTCCGGGGCTTAGAGGCTCGAGGTCATAAGCCAAACATGCCAAAAAGGCAAAGGGCCGCCTTTCCGGCATGTTCATCTTATGCTTGTCGCCTCTGGGCAAAGCTCCTCCGCTTTTCATTGTCCAGCTCCAGCGGCTAGCCCCTCGAGGTCATAAGCCGTGACGGCCAAAAAGGCAAAGGGCGCCTTTTCGTCCATCCCGTCTTATGCTTGTCGGGTCTGCCCAAGCCGCTTCCGCTTTTCTTATTGTATCATTTTCTCTATACTACTATTAGTAGAGGTGATGAAGAATGGAACAAGAGAGAAGATATAGTGAGATGACAGAGCATGAGTTGAAGCAGGAGATTGCTTCTTTGAAAGAAAAGGCGAGGAAAGCTGAACAGCTGGGGATTGTGAATGAGTTTGCCGTGTTGGAGAGGAAAGCTTTGATGGCACAGGCTTATTTAATGGATCCTGATAACTATAAGCCTGGCGGAATTTATGCCATAGAAGGAGACCCAGGTACTTACTTCAAAGTGGATTACTTAAATGGGGTATTCGCATGGGGCTACCGCCTTGGCGGGGATGGAAAAGAAGAAGCCCTTCCTATTTCCCTTCTCAGAGGGGAAAAGAAATAGGGAAGAGGTCCGTCAGGAGGGACGGACCTCTTTAAATCTAAGAACGCTTGCGTGTCTGGTTCTCCAGAATGATTAAGTCTTGAGTTTGTGTGGTGTGTCCATTTGCTTGTGAATGGGCATGCTTGGGATTGTAGAATGCCTTATTAAATGGACTGCTGTACTTATTTCGGTAGAAGTTGTTTTTCATGTTTGCCATCGTGACTACCCCCTAGACAAATTTCACTTCATTAAAGTGAGTCGTGATCTCTTTCTCCAGAAGCTTTCATACGTTCTTGAGGATGGGTATTGATGGTACCATTTGCCCTTTTAGATGCAAATTCCGCTTTAGCTCTCGGTTCTCCTTCGAATTTGTTGTTATTCATATTGGGGAACCCTGTCGATTTATTTCGCATAATGTGCCTCCTAAAAGGTGATTTACTGACTCATACCGTGAAGAAGCAAAGATTCACAACTAAGCTTAACCACGTACTGTTAGTATGGTTGAATGGGGGAACATTATGTTAAAGTCACAAACAAAATATATGGAAAAGGAGGAGACAAAATGGAGTCAACATTCCACGAGTTAACTCAATTGTTAATAGAAAAAAACCATAAACTCTCGTATGAAAAAGCAAGAACATGGATTGAACTTGTATGGGAGGATTTCGAAGCAACCTATGCCAAAGCCGGTTATGATTATAAAGGAAAAGCCGTTACTGAGAAAGTCGTTCGTCAATGGGTGAATACGTACGGAGAACAAATACACGAATTTGCAGCACAAAATCCGAAATATAAGCACCTCATCGATGATAAAGAAGATGACGGTTTAATACACTAAAGCAGTGAGGGACGGACCTTTTTAAGGTCCGTCCCTCACTGCTTTAGTCGATTAGAATGTCGATGTCTACTTTTGATCGGAGTTTTTCTTCGCTGAAGACCCATCCTGTGTAGGAGCTGACAATATTCAGGTCTTTGTCGAGCTGTACCAGAGCGACAAAGGGGTAGTGTCCATTATTTCTGTAGCGCAGATCGATGAATCGCACTTCGAAATGATCCTCGTATTCGTCCACTTCCCAGCGGTATACCGGTGAGAAGGACAGAAAGGCTGCCAGGTTTTTATCTTTCTTCGCTGCATCGATGACGGGATTTTCGGGTATCGGAACCCGCTCGAATTGATCAAAGATCGTAATAGATCGTCTAAATGCACGTGCTACATAATAATGTTCCTTCGTTACGATGGCCAGGCGCCATTGGAAAAACCGGATTGTAGGTGAAACGATTATTTTTTTCGCTTCGGGAATCCTTCGTTTCACAGCATTTTTCACCGCTTTTTGAACTTGAAATCTCAAAACATAATAAGCAAAAATGACTATATACATGACCAAAAACGTCTTTCCCGGTGGTAAACCAATTCCCCAAAGGACTAAACCGCCGATATGGATTCCGAAAATGATGGGATCAAATGTGTTAATGACCCCTAATGCGACCCATTTCGACGAAATCGGCCTGATGGCCTGGGTACCATAGGCGTTGAAAATGTCGACAAATACATGGAGGAATACGGCCACAAATGTCCAAATCCATAAATGAAGCAAATCTGCACCTGGGAAAAAGGGATAAAGACAAGCTACAATCAAGAGCGGCCATAGAAAGACGGCCGGGATGCTGTGGGTGATTCCACGATGATGACGTATATAAACGGCATTATTGCGTAATTTCAAGACAGTATCAATATCTGGTATTTGAGAGCCGATGACAGCTGCCACCAGCACACTTTGAGAAGTGGCAGCACTTTCAGCGACAACGGGATCTAGGGTAGCTAAGCCTCCAAGAGCAAAGCCCATGACAATATGAGTGCCTGTATCCAAAAAAAGTCCTCCCTTGGCTCGCTATTCTAAGAATTCTTTATGACAATCATTTTTGAACATGATAAGGTTGAAAGGAGTTTATTTCAATGAAAAACACTCTGCACATATACTTAGAATATGAAATAAAACATCATTTACAACCCCAATATAAGCAGATTATGACGAATATCGTAAAGACATTACCTCAATACGACGCCTTTAATATTCAGTGGGAAAGATCTGAAACCGACCCTAACCGTTACATCGAACGGTTTATTGTCCCTACAGAATCACATTTCCATGTTTTGAAACGTTTACGGACATCCCAACATCATTTATTATTTGGTTTATTAGACGAATGTATTTGTGGAGGATTGAAAGATATAAACCTGGTTTGCTTAAAAACACAGCTTTAATTATTTATTCCCTATTAAATGTAACATTTAACATCCTGGAGGTACAAAATTGATAGTAGAGCCATTGCAACATTTACAGACCATTAACCGTGAGGAATTCCAGAAGGATTTAGTATCATGGTTCACAAGGGAGCAGCGGGACCTTCCTTGGAGAAAGGACCAGGACCCTTATAAAGTGTGGGTATCTGAAATCATGCTTCAGCAAACGAGAGTTGATACGGTCATCCCTTATTTTAACCGATTCATCGAAAAATTTCCTACAATCGAAGCTCTCGCCACTGCAGACGAAGAAGATGTGATGAAAGCTTGGGAAGGCCTCGGCTATTATTCCAGAGTAAGAAATCTCCAATCTGCAGTAAAAGAAGTGCATGAAAAGTATGAGGGAATTGTTCCTGACACACCTAAAGAGATATCGTCCCTCAAAGGGGTGGGACCTTATACAGCGGGGGCTATATTAAGTATCGCATACAGTAAGCCAGAGCCTGCAGTAGATGGAAATGTGATGAGGGTCTTTTCCCGTATTCTCTCTATTTGGCTCGACATTGCCAAACCTTCATCCAGAAAAGTATTTGAAGAAGCCGTGAGGGCGCTGATTTATCACGAAAACCCGTCTTTCTTCAATCAGGCACTGATGGAACTTGGTGCTCTCATCTGTACGCCTACATCCCCATCATGTTTACTTTGCCCTGTGCGGGAGCACTGTCAGGCATTCCATGAGGGTGTGCAAGCTGAACTTCCAGTCAAATCCAAAAAGAAATCTGCCCGTAAATTGAATATGGCAGCAGCCGTCCTGTTTACAGAAGATGATCGGGTCGTGATTCATAAACGCCCCAATAAAGGCTTGCTTGCGAATTTATGGGAATTCCCGAATTTTGAAGTGGGGAATTCAGGAAGCGGCAGAAATCAGCTCCTCGATCAAATCGTGGAGGAATATGAGGTGGATCTCTCTATAAAAGCAGGAGTAGTCACAAAGATACAGCACATCTTCTCCCACATCGTCTGGGATATTGAAGTGTATGTCGGTTCAATAGAAAGCACGACTCTTGACGGGAGCGATCTTATTGCCGTTACGCCTGAAGAATTAGAGAGATTTGCCTTCCCTGTTTCTCATCAGAAAATTTGGAAGGAAACCGGAAAACAAATGGTGCAAAAATAAGAGAGAGCAGCCGCGATGGCTGCTCATTTTTTAGTCGAAAGTAACCTTCGTGCCGTGAGTATAATCTGCTTCACCGCGCTTCAATCCACCTCGGTTTTCAATTTCCTCGACAATTTCCCTGTGAATCGATTGTCCTTCAGCGTTCAAATAGGGTACTATTTGTTGTAGTGAATGATGAAAGAAAGCCAGCTCGCTTTTCTTCCATTCATTTTTAGGAATCATGGAAAGCTCCGTCATATCTCTGCCTACATACATAACTCATTCCTCCAATTTACTGATATACTCTTATTAGTTTGCATGTCAGTCTCTGATTATGCTCTGGTCGAATTGGTAAATGAAATCGAAAGGATGAAGAATCATGAGTCAAAAAGTAGCACTTGTAACAGGAAGCAGCCGTGGACTTGGAAGAGAGATCGCCATTCAGCTTGCAGAAAAAGGATACGATATCGTCATTAATTATGCACGAAGTAAAAAAGGAGCGCTCGAGACAGCCGAGCAAGTTGAAAAGCTTGGCCGTAAAGCATTTGTAGTGCGGGCCAATGTAGGCGATGTGGAAAAAATCAAAATCATGTTTGAGCAGATCAAGGCTGAATTCGGCCGTTTGGATGTTCTGGTAAGCAACGCTGCCTCTGGAGTTTTGCGTCCTGTTATGGAACTTGAAGAGTCTCATTGGGATTGGACGATGAATATTAACAGTAAAGCATTATTGTTCTGCGCCCAGGAAGCGGCTAAATTAATGGACAAAGGCGGCAAGATCGTGAGCATCAGTTCTCTCGGGTCCATCCGTTATTTAGATAACTACACAACAGTAGGTGTCTCTAAAGCAGCCGTTGAAGCCCTTACCCGTTATCTTGCTGTGGAGCTTGCGCCGAGGAATATCATTGTCAATGCAGTATCGGGAGGTGCCATTGATACAGATGCCCTCAAACACTTTCCTAATCGCGAAGAGCTGTTGGAAGATGCACGGAGTAAAACACCTGCCGGCCGCATGGTGGAAATCGATGACCTTGTGAAGTCTGTCATGTTCCTCGTTTCAGATGATTCATCCATGATAAGGGGTCAAACCATCATCGTCGATGGGGGCCGCTCACTGTTGGTTTAAAGGAATCTTTTTCCTGAAAATTATCGAATAGTGAAATCCACGCTTGGTTATCTTAATAAGCGTGGAGGTGATTACAATGGCAAAACAACCAAACAAAACTCAAGCTGGTACAAGCGTTCAACACGTGAAACAACAAAACGCTCAAGCTGCAGGGACTCAACAACAACAATACGGTACTGAGTTCGCTTCAGAAACAACAGCGGCACAACATGTGAAGCAACAAAACCAACAAGCAGAAGCTAACAAAGCGCAAGCTTCTGGTAAATACGGTCAACAACAACAATAATTGAATTGTTCTGACGGAAAAAGCACCCATTAGGTTGGGTGCTTTTTCATTTTCAAGGGACGGACCTCCTCTTATACAAGAGGAGGTCCGTCCCTCTCCATCGACAAAACTGGTGGGATTGTGACAGAAGTAGTCAAAGGGTTTGGAAGGGGGAGGGAGAATGTTTTAGGAGAGCCTGTTTAGAGGAGTGGTTGAAGGATGCAGCAACGATTTAATGAGTTGGTCACAGAGCAGTTAGAGACGATGGATAAGTTGTTATATCTTCAGGCAGAGATAGAGCGTTGTCAGGAAATTGAAGAGGAGCTTCTTCAGCTTCAAGAGTTGACGAAAGTTGAATCGATAAAAAGCGAAATCGCTACAAAGAAGAAGGAACTGAAAGAAATCCAAAAAATATTCCAGAATCAAACAGATGAAGTAATACGATCTTATCAAAAGGAGCAAAGCGTCACTTAGTAGAAAAACTAAGATTTCACATGGGCGGTACACAATCTCATCATCTCCTGCGTAGGAATCCTTCAGGAAAAGGAAGGGATTGAGGATCTCCACTTATCATAAAAACCCATTTACGAACCAATATCGGGCCGTCCTTAAAGGATATTTTCTTTAAGGACAGCCCTTTTGTTTTAAATTTTCTGAGGAAACGTTATAATGATAGAATAGATAAGTATATAAAAGGGTAATTTTGAAATGAAAGAAGGGGGTACGATGGCAGTTCCCACTGAAGGAAAATCTGTACAAATACATAGCTTTAAACATGATGGGAATATTCACCGCATATGGAATGAGACGACCGTTCTAAAAGGAACATCGAATCAGATCATCGGGGGCAATGACCGGACGATGGTGACGGAATCAGACGGAAGAACATGGATGACGCGTGAACCGGCAATTTGCTATTTTCATTCAGAGCTGTGGTTTAACATTATTTGTATGATTCGTGAGGACGGTATTTATTATTATTGTAATTTAAGCTCACCATTTGTGTATGATCATGAAGCGATCAAGTATATTGATTACGACCTGGATATCAAAGTGTTTCCTGACATGACTTACACACTGCTGGATGAGGATGAGTATGAAGCTCATCGCAAATTATACGGTTACCCGGATGTGATCGATCATATTCTTAAGCGAAATGTTGACAAGCTTGTTCGTTGGATCAGACAAAGAAAAGGGCCGTTTGCTCCGGACTTTATCGATATTTGGTACGAGCGTTATTTGACTCACAGGGGGTAACACAGCTGGAAAATTGCATATTCATTAAAGGGCTGACCCAGTAAGGAGCAACCTCTTCGTTCCCTCAAAGGATGTGAAGAGGAACAATGCTGCGTTCCATACAGGGTCATCCCTTTTTATTGGGGCAGAATAAACACACACAACTTAGAAAGGAGTAATCACTTGGATAGTATCAAACGCTACCTTCAATTTGTAAAACCTTACCGGTGGCAAATTATTGGTACATTAATTATAGGCATCATTAAATTTACCATTCCCTTACTGATTCCGATTTTAATCAAGTACGTCATTGATGACATCGTGGGGGCTAAAGGAATATCGGCTGAAGAAAAAACCAATCAATTACTTTTGATCATGGGGATCATGCTCGGCCTCTTTTTACTCGTCAGACCTCCTGTCGAGTATTATCGGCAGTACTTTGCCCAATGGACGGGCAATAAGATCCTGTATGACTTAAGGGATCATTTGTACTCCCATATTCAAAAGCTGAGCTTTAAATATTATTCCAATACAAGAGCCGGCGAAGTCATTTCCCGGGTCATCAACGATGTAGAGCAAACGAAGAATTTCGTCATAACCGGTCTCATGAATCTATGGCTGGATGCGGCAACCATCGTGATTGCCCTGTCCATCATGTTTACGATGGATATTACCTTAACATTGGTTTCTCTCATCGCATTCCCGTTCTATGCTTTCTCTGTCCGTTATTTCTTCGGAAGACTAAGGGGCCTGACGAGGGAGCGCTCCCAGGCCCTTGCAGAGGTTCAGAGTCATTTGCATGAAAGGGTTCAAGGGATGGCTGTCATCAAGAGCTTTGCAGTTGAAGAGTATGAACAGAAACAATTCCAGAATCAAAATAATCATTTCTTACTAAAAGCCTTAAAGCAAACAAGCTGGAATGCAAAAGCGTTCGCTGTTGTGAATACGATTACGGACATTTCTCCCCTGATCATCATAGGCTATGCAGGGATCGAGGTCATCAATGGAGACCTTACAATTGGTACGATGGCAGCTTTTATCGCTTATATCGATCGGCTGTATGGTCCCCTTAGACGTCTGGTGAATTCATCTACTACCTTGACTCAGTCGATTGCTTCCATGGATCGTGTCTTTGAATTTATGGATGAGAAGTATGATATCGATGATGAACCGGGTGCGATTCCTTGTAAAAATGTCCGGGGAGATATCCAATTTAAAGATGTTTCCTTCCGTTATGAAATGGAAGAAGAGGAGGTTCTCCGTAACCTCAATCTCAATATCAGAACAGGGGAAACCGTTGCCCTCGTCGGCATGAGTGGAGGAGGAAAATCCTCCTTTGTCAGTCTTATTCCGAGATTCTATGATGTGACAGAAGGTGGAATCCTTCTCGATGGAACGGATATCAGACGTTTTCAGGTGAGATCATTGCGTGACAATATCGGAATGGTGCTCCAGGACAACATTCTCTTCAGTGAATCAGTGAAGATGAATATTAAATTCGGTAATCCCGAGGCGACGGATGAAGAAGTGATCAATGCTGCCAAGGCGGCTAATGCCCATGATTTCATCATGAAATTACCTCAGGGCTATGACACGAAAGTGGGAGAACGGGGTGTGAAGCTGTCAGGTGGCCAGAAGCAGCGGGTGGCGATTGCCCGGGTATTCCTGAAAAATCCACCCATTCTCATATTGGATGAAGCAACGTCAGCCCTTGATCTCGAAAGTGAACACCTGATCCAGGAATCTCTTGAAATCCTGGCGAAAGATCGAACGACCTTCATAGTCGCCCATCGATTATCCACCATCACTCATGCAGATCGGATCATTCATATGGAGCATGGGGAGGTTGTCGAAATGGGCACCCATGAAGAATTGATGGCAAAGCAGGGACATTATTTTAAACTCTTCCAGGTACAACAACTCGATCAGTAATATGAAAGTCATGACTCATCACGATTCCGTGAGTATAGTCATGACTTTTTTTGATTTTCTTTAAAAATTCCACCTGTTTTTCAGGGGAGGCATGAATAAAGTAGGGCTGAATAACTTTATCTGAAAGGAATGAAAAGAATAATTGGACATATATTGAATTGAATTGGGAATGAAAGAGGAAATTGAATTTTAGTAGAAAAATTCTGAAAATAGATTGCAACATTTGTAACATCTTGTATAATAAGAAACATATAAAATTTAGAAAATAAGCATTATTAAGAAAAGAGAGATAGTTTCGAAGAGGAGGATTTGAATGAGCGAAGCGCGTCCTTTACTGAAAGTGGAAGATTTAAGGACCTCCTTTTTTACTGATGACGGAGAAGTTCCTGCAGTCGATGGAGTCAGCTTTCATGTCAATGAAGGTGAAGTACTGGGAGTCGTTGGGGAGAGCGGATGCGGGAAAAGTGTAACATCCCTGTCCATCATGGGTCTCGTACCAAAACCACCAGGCAAAATAGTAGGTGGAAAGATTCTTTATAGAGATGAAGACCTGACACAAGCATCAGAAAAACGAATGAGAGATATCCGGGGCAATGAAATAGCCATGATCTTCCAAGAACCAATGACATCTTTAAACCCTGTCTTTACCATAGGTGATCAATTAACGGAAGCAATACGAATACATACAAAGGTTAATAAGAAACAAGCGAAAGAAAAAGCAGTCGAGATCATGAAAATGGTTGGACTGCCGAGAGCCGAAGAACTCATCAAAGAATACCCTCATCAGCTATCCGGCGGCATGAGGCAAAGGGTCATGATCGCCATGGCAATGGTATGCGATCCACGGGTTTTAATAGCAGACGAGCCTACAACCGCACTTGATGTGACGATTCAGGCCCAAATACTGAAATTGATGAAACGATTGAACAAGGAGCTGAATACGGCTGTTCTCCTCATTACCCATGATTTGGGTGTCGTAGCAGAAACATGTGAGCGGGTGGTCGTGATGTACTCAGGTAAAGTAGTGGAAGAGGGGACAGTGGAAGAGATCTTCAAAAACCCCCAGCATCCCTACACGAAAGGCCTGATTAAGTCCGTACCGGATATGCGGGTGAAGCAGCAGCGACTTCATTCGATTCAGGGGAATGTACCGAAGCCGGGGTCCATCAAGACCGGTTGCCGATTTGCAGCCCGCTGTGAATATGCATTCGATCGTTGTTTAGTCGAAACGCCGGAATTATATGAAACATCACAAGGACATTGCACACGATGCTTCCTGTTCGATGAAGTGGAGGAGGGAGTTTATGACGGAACCATTGCTAAAGGTTGAGAATTTAAAGAAACATTTCCCGATTACGGGAGGGATTCTCGGGCGGCCTGTCAGTTCTGTAAAAGCAGTAGACGGAGTATCTTTTACCGTGAATAAGGGTGAGACACTTGGGATCGTAGGGGAAAGCGGATGTGGTAAATCCACGACCGGCAGAATGCTCATGAGGCTCATTGATCCATCCGATGGGAAAGTGACATTTGAAGACCGGGAACTTACCAGTCTATCAAACTCGGAAATGAGAAAGATCCGACGGGAGATGCAAATGGTCTTTCAAGATCCGTTTGCTTCCTTGAATCCGAGACATACCGTAGAAAAGATTCTCGAGGAGCCATTGAAGGTTCATGGAATGGGATCAGCAAAGGAAAGAAAAGAAAGGGTTCATGAACTTCTCAATATCGTAGGGCTAAGCAGCTATCATGCAAAGCGTTATCCACATCAATTCAGTGGCGGCCAAAGGCAGCGGATCGGTATAGCGAGGGCGCTCATGACCAAGCCCAAGCTCATCATTGTCGATGAGCCGGTATCTGCACTCGATGTATCCATACAATCACAGGTATTGAACCTGATGCAGGATTTACAAAAAGAGTTTGGACTCACTTATATCTTCATTGCTCATGATCTGGGTGTAGTCAGACATATAAGCGATCGGGTCGGTGTGATGTACCTGGGGAAAATGGTAGAGCTGAGTACTAGTGAAACTCTCTATGAAAAACCGCTTCATCCATATACTCAGGCACTTCTATCAGCAGTCCCCGTACCTGATCCTGATTTCAAGAGGGAAACCATTCTCTTACAGGGGGACATTCCGAGTCCGTCGAATCCCCCAAGCGGGTGTACATTCCATACCAGGTGTCCACATGCAACGGAGATTTGCAAACAGAAAGTGCCGGAATTCAAGGAACACCAACCAGGGCATTATGTAGCTTGTCATCTTTACTAGAAGACAAGTCTCATAAGTATATAAACATTATTCAGGAGGGGATTTAGTTGAGAAAAAAGAGCTGGTCAATTTTAATGCTTGTCATCCTGCTCGTATCATCCGTACTTTACGGTTGTGGGGGGAATGAAAGCTCTTCAGGTGAAGGTAGTGACAGTAAAGACAGCGGCGATCCAAAAGTATTGATCTTTGGTCGTGGAGGAGATTCCGTAGCCCTTGATCCTGCAGCCGTTACCGATGGTGAATCATTTAAAGTAACAAAGAATATCTTCGAAACTCTCGTTGAATTTGGTGAGCAGGATACTGAACCAAATCCAGGATTGGCAGAGAAGTGGGAAGTATCTGATGATGGGTTGACGTACACATTCACACTTCGTGAAGGTGTTACATTCCAGGATGGTACAGATTTCAATGCGGACGCAGTTGTAAAGAACTTCGAGCGCTGGATGAATGGAAATGCAGATGCATTCTACTACTATAAGTCTATGTTTGGTGGTTTTAAAGGTGATGAAGGTCACGTAATCAAGGAAGTTAAAGCAGTTGATGAAACAACAGTCGAGTTTGTTCTTAAACGTCCACAGGCTCCTTTCTTAAAGAATATTGCCATGAGCCCGTTTGCGATTGTCAGCCCCAAGGCACTTGAGGAATTGGGAGATAAGTTTGGAGAAGCTCCTACAGATGCAGGGACAGGTCCTTTCAAGTTCAAAGAGTGGAAGCGTAATGACAAAATCGTGCTTGTGAAAAACGAGAACTACTGGAAAGAAGGGCTTCCTAAGCTTGATCAGGTTGTCTTTAAATCAATCCCTGAAAACTCTGCACGTTTAAATGCCCTTATTTCTGGGGAAATCGACCTTGCAGATGGTATCAATCCAAGCGATGCTTCACAAGTTGAGGGGAATGACCAATTACAATTATTCGAGCGTCCTTCCATGAACGTTGGATACTTAGGGTTAACATCCACTCGTAAACCTTTTGATAATCCAAAGGTACGTCAAGCGATCAACTATGCGATCAACAAACAGGAAATCATTGATGCATTCTTCGAAGGAAGAGCAGAAGTAGCGAAAAACCCGATGCCTCCTGTTATTGGCGGATATAACGATGCTCTGGAAGGGTATGAATACAATCCTGAAAAAGCGAAAGAACTTCTTGCTGAAGCAGGACTGAAAGACGGATTTGAAATGGAACTATGGGCAATGCCTGTTCCACGTCCATATATGCCGGATGGCCAAAAAGTAGCTGAAGCGATTCAGGCTGACCTTGAAGAAATTGGAGTGAAAGCGAAAATCGTATCTTACGAGTGGGCTACTTACTTAGAAAAAGCCCGTAACGGAGAAGCGGATGCTTTCCTACTTGGATGGACTGGTGACAACGGTGATGCCGATAACTTCCTTTATGTCCTACTTGATAAAGACAATATCGGAAGCAATAACTATACGTACTACAGCAATGATGAGCTACACGAACTGTTGATTGCTGCCCAATCTGAAACGGATCAGGCAAAACGTGAAGAGATGTACAAAAAGGCTCAGGAAATCATTCATGAAGATGCTCCATGGGTACCTCTTGCTCACTCTACACCACTATTGGCTGGAAGCGCGGCTGTGAAGAACTTCCAACCGCATCCAACTGGATCTGATTTCTTAGGTTCAGTAGACATGGAATAATCCAAATAAGCTTCAACCCGGGGGAGATGACCTATGAGTCTCCCCTTTGTACATAGAAAAGCGGAGGGGCTTTGCTCAGAGGCGACAAGCATAAGTCGAACATGCCGGAAAGGCGTACTTTGCCTTTTTGGTATGTTTGGCTTATGACCTCGAGGGTCTAGCCGCCGATCTGTTGTAACAAAGCTTCCAAGAATACTAGAATCTCCTTTCAGAGAGGTGAACAAAATGTTTCAATACACCATACGAAGATTACTCCAGTTAATACCCGTATTATTAGGAATGACGTTTATCGTATTCTTTATCATACGTGCGATTCCAGGGGACCCTGCCCAGGTGATCCTCGGACAACAGGCTTCGAAGGAAGCCATTGAACAGCTGAGGTCTCAATTGGGTCTTGATAATGCCTGGTATGTTCAATATTTTGAGTATTTGAAAGGCCTATTAACAGGTGATTTAGGTAGCTCCATCCGTACGAAAACAGAAGTTTCAAGTGAAATCTGGCCGTATTTGGCTGCAACAGCAGAGCTCGCGATCGTCGCGATCATCATTGCTGTGGTCATTGGGGTAAATGCAGGTATCGTCAGTGCATGGTTCCAGAACTCATGGTTTGATTATACGGCTATGATCCTTGCATTGGTCGGGGTATCCATGCCGATCTTCTGGCTTGGTTTGATGGAACAGTGGATATTCGGTATTCAATTGGACTGGCTCCCTACCACAGGAAGGGAAAACATCCGAAATCCAATCGAGGCAATCACCAATCTTTATATCATCGACACAATCATTCAGGGACGTTTCGATCAGTTAGGTGAAGTGCTGAGGCATCTGATTCTTCCAGGGATTGCCCTGGCAACCATCCCCATGGCGATCATTGCCCGGATGACCCGTTCAAGCATGCTTGAGGTGATGCGTTCCGATTATATCCGGACTGCCCGTGCCAAGGGGTTGAAAATGTTCTGGGTAGTGTACAAGCATTCCCTTAAAAATGCAATCATTCCAGTTTTGACGGTCATCGGTCTGCAAATGGGTCTTCTCTTGGGGGGAGCGATATTGACTGAGACCATCTTCGGTTGGCCAGGAATTGGGCGTTATATCTATGAAGCGATCGGTTTCCGTGATTATCCTGTCGTACAGTCAGGCATTCTGGTAGTGGCGACGATCTTTGTAACAATCAACCTGATTGTCGATTTGCTATATGCAGCTGTCGATCCGCGCATTAAATACAACTAACATCATTAGAAGAAAGAGGTGAACTCCCATGGCAGAATTAGCAGAACCGCAAAAAGAGCTTCATCCTTCCATTGAAGAGGAAACGGTATCTCCCTGGAAGGAAGCGTGGAAAAGCTTTCGCAAAAATAAAATCGCTTTAGTCGGCTTTTTCATCGTCCTATTCTTTGTCATCCTGGCTGTAGCTGCTCCACTCATTGCCCCACAGGGGATCAATGAACAAGATTTATCCAAAAGGCTTCAGCCTCCCTCTTCTGAGCATTGGCTGGGTACGGACGACTTTGGACGGGATATATTATCAAGGATCATATTTGGTGCTCGAATTTCACTGTGGGTAGGTTTCTTTGCCGTCATCGGCTCTGCTGTCGTTGGCAGTCTACTCGGGATCGTGGCTGGTTATTATGGAAGATGGGTGGATACGATTATCTCACGTATCTTTGACATTATGCTTGCCTTCCCGAGCATCCTGCTGGCGATAGCTGTTGTCGCTGCTCTTGGTCCTTCCTTGAGAAATGCGCTCATTGCCATTGCGATCATCAATATCCCGAATTTCGGACGTCTCATCCGGTCAAGGGTGTTGAGTGTAAAGCAGGAAGAGTATGTGATGGCTGCTAAAGCGATCGGGATGAAGGACAGTCGGATTCTATTAAGTCATATTCTTCCCAACAGTATGGCGCCGATCATAGTACAGGGGACGCTTGCTATTGCCACTGCCATCATTGAAGCAGCGGCACTTGGTTTCCTCGGGTTGGGGGCCCAGGCTCCGCAACCTGAATGGGGTAAAATGTTGGCTGATGCCCGTACATTTATGCTCCAGGCTCCTTGGACCATGATCTTCCCAGGACTTGCCATCATGCTGACGGTATTAGGATTCAACTTGATGGGGGATGGACTCCGGGATGCCCTTGATCCTAAAATGAAAAACTGAGTAAAACAATAAAAGCGTAGCAAGGGGTGGATCCCTTGCTACGCTTTTTGTTTATTCTTCTTCTTCACTGATCTTCACTTCATTGTCTTCCTTATGATACGACTGGAAGCTTGTGATGAGTTTTTCCAGGTGCTCTAAATGTTCATCATATTCAAATATGGCAGAGAAAATGTGGAGCAGGTGGAAATTGTGTATGTTTTCGTCTTTACTATGCTGTTTTACTTCCTGGATCATGATGTTCATCAGTTCTTTCCGGTGCATGCACACATCCTGCTGCGCCTCTGATTCAGAATAGGGATGCATTTTACCAAGGAACTTTAACAGAAGCTGTTCATGATAAGTGAGGAGGCAGTCAAGCTGCCCCTTGATCACTCCCCGTAGTTCATCGGGCAGTTGAAAAAGCTCATTTTCATAACGATTCAGACGCTTCAGAATATCAAAGCTCCGATTTGAAGTGGAAATCATCTGTCTGAAGATGACGAGTTTCCGGCTTTTGACGATGGAATTCTTCTTGAAATAATCCCGTTCTTCTTTATAGAGCAGGTACAATTGGTCAACATTGATCAACTTTTCCTTTATGCGTTCCAAGTCTTTCTTCAATAGATGAAATTCAGTTGCATGTCTTGAACTTAAACGGATCCACTTTAAGATTTCTTCTGTAGAATCAGATATTTTATGGAAAAGCTTTGTTTCGTATTTCGGCGGCAGAAACATCAGGTTGATGATAAAAGATGAAAATACCCCGATCATAATGGTAGAAAAACGGATAAATGCGAACAGAATAAAATCCTGATCCGTTACTTCCATGATCGCAATCAACGTCACGAGGGCAAGGCCGATCGTGTTTTGAAGTTTCAGCTTAAGAATGATGGCTATGGCTATGACAGCAGCAAGACCTACAATCAGTGGGTTGCTGCCGAATAAAAGAACGAATACGACGGCGATTACAGCCCCGATCAGGTTCGCCTGGATCTGTTCGATGATCGACAGATAGGATCGATAAATGGTGGGCTGTACGGCAAAGACCGCTGCAATTCCGGCGAACACCGGTGATGGTAAGTTCAAAGTTTGTGAAACAAGTAAAGCTAATACAATCGCAATTCCTGTTTTAAGGATGCGAGCACCAAGTTTCATGGGAAGAGTATCCTTTCTTGTGTAACGTTTTAATAAACAATACAGTACTATACATGTAGTTCCAGACAATATCAATAGGCAAATATAAATAAGTTCTTACAGAATATGTACCTTTTTGTCGATTAGAATAAACAAATAAATGCATCGGATTTCTCCTGCAAAATAAATCGATAGGAGGACACTGGGAGAGTTAGTATAGAAATCAATTCAAAAGACTGCCCCTCAAGTGTGGAGCAGTCTTTTGATCATTTCATTATAGTTGGGCAAAAGCTCGATCGACAGCTTGGATCGTTTCCTCGATATCCTGTTCGGAATGAGCTGTCGTAAGGAACCAGGCTTCATATTTAGAAGGTGCAAGATTGATTCCCTGATTGAGCATCAGCTTAAAGAATTTCGCAAACATCTCACCATCCGTTGCTTCAGCCTGTTCGTAATTCTCGACTTTTTCGGTCGTGAAGTAGAGGGTGAGTGCGCCCTTCAGTCTGTTGACGGAGATAGGTGTGTTATGTTTCTCTGCTGCTGCAAGGATTCCATTTTCAAGCATTTCACCAAGTTTATCAAGCTTCTCATATACACCTTCCTCCTTTAATACCTCGAGACAGGCAATTCCTGAAAGGATGGACGCCGGGTTCCCGGCCATGGTCCCTGCCTGGTAGGCAGGACCGAGGGGCGCAACCTGTTCCATGATTTCTTTCTTTCCGCCGTAAGCCCCGATAGGGAGTCCTCCGCCGATGATCTTGCCAAGAGCGGTCAAATCCGGTTTCACCTGCAGCATATCCTGTGCTCCACCGTACATGAAACGGAATGCGGTAATGACTTCATCATATATGACAAGGGACCCTGCCTCATGGGCAATCTCATTCACCTGCTGGAGGAAGCCTTCCTTCGGTTCTACAATTCCAAAGTTCCCTACGATGGGTTCTACTAGAACAGCTGCAATTTGATCCCCCCATTTTTCCATCGCTGCTTTAAATGGTTCGATATCATTGAATGGAACGGTAATGACTTCCTGGGCAATGCTTTTAGGAACACCTGCTGAATCAGGTGTTCCAAGCGTAGATGGACCGGAACCGGCTGCAACCAGTACCAGATCCGAGTGTCCGTGGTAGCATCCTGCGAATTTTATGACCTTGTCTTTTCCTGTATAGGCCCTTGCCACCCGGATCGTTGTCATGACGGCTTCCGTCCCTGAATTGACAAATCGGACCTTGTCCATATAGGGCATGGCTTCTTTGATCATTTTGGCGAACTTCACTTCATGACGGGTCGGGGTTCCGTAAAGGACACCATTTTCAGCCGCAGTCTTAATCGCTGCTGTTATGTGTGGATGGGCATGCCCGGTGATGATAGGTCCGTAAGCTGCCAGATAATCGATGTATTTATTTCCGTCAACATCAAAGAAATAGGCTCCTTGTCCTCTTTCCATCGCTACAGGTGAGCCACCGCCTACTGCTTTATAGGAGCGCGAGGGACTGTTCACCCCTCCGACGATATGTTCCAACGCTTCTGTATGTAATGATTCTGATTCAGTATATTTCATGGTTTCCTCCTGAAAATGTGTATTTAGCCATCTTTCTATTCTATTGTAGTACGGTCTTTTCCACTTTAGCAAATCGGGATTAATGGAGAGACTCATTTTTAAGCAGACTACTCCAATAGAAACGATCCTCTGTGGTACACTAATCTTTGTTTGTAAAGAAGAACGTCATATTTTCAAAATGAGGAGGACCAGTATGAATGCAATCGAAGTACATCACCTGCGTAAGGAGTTCAAGGCTTTTTCAAGTCGTTCCGGACTTAAAGGGGCCTTTCGCGATCTATTTACGCGTAATTATAAAATCGTTCCTGCAGTGAACGACATTTCCTTCAATGTGAAACAGGGGGAGATGGTTGGATACATTGGTGAAAATGGGGCGGGAAAATCCACTACGATCAAAATGTTGACAGGCATCTTGACACCCACTGGTGGTGAGCTGACCGTTAACGGTATGAACCCCCATCGAGACAGGGAGAAATTCGTTCAGACAATTGGAGTCGTGTTTGGTCAGCGTTCACAGCTCTGGTGGGATATTGCCGTTCAGGAATCCTTTCAGCTGCTAAAGAAAGTGTATAAAGTTTCGGATCAACAATACAAAGAGCATATGGATCATGTGATTGAAACACTGGATATCGGTCCTTTATTGGACAAGCCTGTACGTAAACTGTCTCTCGGACAAAGAATGCGCTGTGAGTTGGCTGCTGCTCTTGTGCATAATCCGCCTTTACTGTTCCTTGATGAACCGACCATCGGGCTGGATGTGCTGGTGAAACTGAAGATCCGTCAATTCTTAAAAGAGATTAATGAAAAGTACAATACGACGATCTTGTTAACGACACATGATTTATCAGATATTGAAGCCCTTTGCGAACGGGTGGTCATGCTGGATGAAGGAAAAATAATTTATGATGGCGCATTGAGCCAGCTGAAAGAGAACTGGGGGGACCAGAAGGAAGTTGTTTTTCAATTCCTTGACGATACTTCATTGACGGCATTATCCGATCTAACAAGGCATCACTCGATTTCCTGGTCATTTGATGAGAAGAAGCAGAGCTTTTCTGCTTTAACGGAAGCGGATGATGAAGTGATTTCCCGTTTGATCACGGATGTCGTTACGCACTGCAAAGTTAAAGACATGAAAATAGAAGAAACGACAACAGAAGAAATCATACGAAACATTTACGAAAAAGGAGCTGTGACAAAATGATCAATGAGAAAGAAATGGTCATTGGATTTGTCCTGATACAAGGAGGATGTCATGGCTAAATATATAGAAATGATTCGCATTCGCTTTCTCATGATGCTTGCTTATCGAACTAATTATTATAGTGGAATATTAATCTACAGCATCAACATTGGCGCATACTACTTCTTGTGGCAGGCGATCTACGGCGGGAAAGAAGATATCGAGGGATTATCGATTATTCAAATGACGACCTATGTTGCGGTTTCCTGGATGGCAAGGGCTTTTTATTTCAATAATATTGACCGTGAAATTGCACAGGAAATCAAAGAGGGGAAAGTGGCAGTTGAATTCATCAGACCCTATAACTATCTGGGCATGAAGACGATGCAGGGACTGGGAGAAGGGATCTTCAGATTGGTCTTTTTCTCATTCCCTGGGATGATCATTATGAGCCTGATTTTCCCCCTTCAAATCGGAACAGGCTTTGATACACTGGTGCTGTTTTCTATCTCAATCCTGTTCAGTTTCATTATCAACACTCAAATCAATCTGCTGACGGGAATCACGACCTTTTTCTTATTCAACAATGATGGTCTTATACGTGCAAAACGAGTTGTGATTGATTTGTTCTCGGGCTTATTGCTTCCGATTCACTTTTTCCCCCTCTGGGCACAAAATGTGATGGGGTTCCTGCCTTTTCAGAGTATCAGTTATGTTCCGAGCATGATCTTTACAAATGGATTCTCGACTTCTGAATCTTTCAATGCCATTCTCATGCAGGGGGCGTGGTCCTTGGTACTTCTCATACCCATCAAGATTCTCTGGGGCATGGCCAAAAAACAAATGATTATTCAAGGAGGGTGACCCATGTTTTATGTGAAAATGTTTTTTCAGTACGTCGCCCAATACATGAAGATCAGACTGCAGTACAGGGCCGACCTTGTTGTGGAGATCCTCTCCGATTTATTGTTTCAGGCGGTGAATCTCGTATTTATCCTGGTCGTGTTCGGCCATACTCAGCTGTTGAGTGGATGGACAAGGGATGAAATTATCTTCATCTATGGTTTCTTTTTGGTTCCATTTGCTCTGTTCAGTTCGTTCTTCAATATTTGGGACTTTAACGACCGATATGTCGTGAAGGGAGAATTTGACCGGATCCTGACCCGTCCCATACACAGCCTGTTTCAAATCATCTTGGAACGGATGGAGCTAGAGTCCCTATTCGGAGTGATTACTGGGATGGCCGTCATGTTTTATGCAGGAGGAAGACTGGATATCACCTTTGAATGGTACGAACCTGGTTTATTCATTCTATTTGTCATTGGCGGGGCTCTCGTATATGCAGGGATTTTTATCGCTCTTGCAAGCATTGCCTTCTGGTCGGATGCGAAAACATCCGTCATGCCGATGATGTATAATATCGGGAACTATGGAAGATACCCCGTTGATATCTATAATAAAGTGATCCGATTTGTGTTAACTTGGATCCTTCCGTTCGCATTCGTAGGGGTGTATCCTTCTGCCTTTTTCCTCGAAAAGACGGAATGGTATCCATATTCGTTTCTGACTCCCTTTGTGGGCATGGGATTTTTCATCTTTTCAATTGTATTATGGAATGAAGGTGTAAAACGATACAGGGGTGCAGGTAATTAGAATGATTAGGAGGCCAGAAGCGTACATATAGGAAGACAAGCAGAAAAAAGAGGGTATGTACATGCTTTATATCATTGGGTTTATCATTCTGTTCTGTATGGTGATGAGTTTAAGGGCATTGTTTTATCCTTCCAGATGGAAAGAGCATCATGTTTCATTTCATCACTTCATCTTCCTGGGAATGAGTTATATTACGATCATGGTTGGCTTTGGCCTTCTGTTTACACTATTGGAGCTTGAAGGGGTCCCGATTCTCGTTGAGGGAGGGAAACCGTTGACGGGTGATTTTCTGGATCATTTATTCACCACTATGTATTTCAGCGGCATCACCCTCTTCTCAGTAGGATACGGGGATGTCACGCCTGTCGGGATTGGAAGAGGGATTGCTCTTATTGAATCCTGGCTTGGTTATACGATACCGGCAGCCTTTGTCGTCAAATCATTTATACATTATGATAACAAATAGCGTATGGTTTGAGTTTTTCCCTGCCATTGGGTACGCTATAGTCAGAATACAATCCAATGGAGGGATTATCTATGACAGTTGGTCAAAAAGCACCGGGATTCGAATTACTCGCAAGCAACGGAAAAAAAGTGAAGCTTTCAGATTATCAAGGAAAAAACGTGGTTCTATACTTCTATCCGAAGGACATGACACCAGGATGCACGACGGAGGCATGCGATTTCAGAGATCAGCATGAAAACTTTGAACATTTGGATGCCGTCATCCTTGGTGTAAGTCCCGACCCCGTCGATAAACATGAAAAATTCGTGGACAAGCACGGTCTTCCTTTCCTGCTTCTTGTAGATGAAGATCATAAGGTGGCCGAGGAATACGGCGTTTGGAAACTGAAGAAGAACTTTGGAAAAGAATACATGGGAATCGAACGCTCCACTTTCATTATCGATAAAGAAGGCAACCTTTCAAAGGAGTGGAGGAAAGTGAAAGTGAAGGGGCATGTAGAGGAAGCACTGGAATATATTAAGGAGAATCTTTCTTAAGCCTATTTTTAAGCCTATTTTGACTGAGTCGAGGCTTTTGTCCATTCACATATTGTGTAAGGACATATAGTAAGAGTAGGGCAACCTCCTCAAATAAGTCAGTCTCATCCGTGTATAGGATCGACCAGGTCGATCCTTTTTTTTTATGTCTCAAGGATATTGAAACTAGGGGGATTTCTATCCTCTATGGTAAAATAGTGGGTAATAGTGATGGGAGGAACGTGCATGAAAATCATCTTTACATTTCAACCGAAGGAGCAATTCGTCTCAGACTTGATAAACAGCTTTCCTGAAGCTGAATTTCATTTTTATAAAAAAATCAAAGAAGCGGAAGCTGAACTCCCAAACGCCGAGGTCATCGTCACGATGGGGGAGGATTTGACGAACGGGCACATTGAAACGTGTGAGAAATGCAAATGGATCATGGTTACCTCTGCCGGTCTTGAGAAGATGCCGTTCCAAGCGATCAGGAAGAGGGGGATCCTCGTTACCAATGCAAAAGGCATTCACAAGATCCCAATGGGGGAGTTTACGATCGGGCTGATGCTTCAGCATGCAAAACAATTACGGGAAGTAATAAATCAGGAACGGGAAGGTATCTGGAGCCGAAGACTGCCAACCTCGGAACTCCATCAATCCTCTCTTCTGATTCTGGGAGCGGGAGCGATCGGCGGGGAAATCGCCCGGCTGGCTAAATCGTTCCAAATGAAAGTGAGCGGTGTGAATTCGACGGGTAGCGGGAGAGAACATTTTGACCATATGCACACTCTTGAAACATTCACCAATGAGCTGCAGCATGCAGATTATATCGTATCCGTCCTGCCGAGTACCGCAAAGACAAAACATCTGCTTAAGCTTTCTCATTTTCAACAAATGAAAGACTCTGCTGTATTCATTAACATAGGCCGTGGTGATCTGGTGGAGGAATCCGTACTTCTTGAAGTGAGTGTACAGAAGTTGATAGACCATATGTACCTGGATGTATTTGAACATGAACCATTGCCTCAAGGGCATCCCTTCTGGGAAGATGAGGGGATAACCGTGACACCTCACCTTTCCAGTATCACAAAGAAATATATGCCAAGGGCACTTGGAATTTTTAAAAAGAATTTAACTACATATAGTAATAAGAGTAGGAACTTTATCAACGTAATCGATACAGAGAGGGGATATTAAAATGAAAATCTACACCAAAACGGGAGACAAAGGAACGACTTCGTTGGTCTATGGAACAAGGGTATCCAAGAAAGATCAGCGCGTGGAGGCATACGGAACATGCGATGAAGCCAATTCAATGATCGGATTAGGTATAAGCTACATCAAAGCTGAATATTTTGATGGGAAAGAAAAATTTGAGGAGTTCTTCCATAAGGTGCAGACCATTCTCTTTCATGTCGGAGCCGAACTGGCTACACCTGAAGGAAAAGAAGTGAAATGGAAGCTGGAAGAATCACATATCAAAGAGCTGGAAGAACAAATCGACTTTCTTGATGGTACATTGACACCCCTCACCAACTTTATCCTCCCTGGAGGTCACCCGGCTGGTGCAGCCTTTCATACAGCGAGAACGATCGTGAGAAGAGCTGAAAGGGAAGCGGTTGGGATAAATGAAGAAATCAATCCAATAGTCCTTTCGTATCTGAATCGACTTTCTGACTACCTATTCGTTGCAGGTCGCTACATAAACCAGCAGCTCGGTGAACAAGAGAAAAACTTACACGAGTAACCAGTGAGAATGATTGACAAAAGGGGACGTTGATTAGTACACTATTTATAAACATTATAAAATGATAATTCTTATGAAAAGAGGTGCATGACGATGTCAGAAGAAGGACAATTAAAAGAAGCGATTTCGACATTGAAGGAAACGGGAGTCCGTATCACTCCTCAACGTCATGCGATATTAGAGTATCTCATCGATTCAATGGCTCATCCAACGGCTGATGACATATATAAAGCACTTGAAGGGAAATTCCCTAATATGAGTGTCGCTACGGTTTATAATAATTTGCGGGTATTCCGTGAAGTAGGGTTGGTGAAGGAACTGACCTATGGGGATGCATCAAGCCGCTTTGATTTTGTGACGACTGATCATTACCATGTCATCTGCGATGGCTGCGGCAAGATCGTTGACTTTCATTACCCTGGACTGGATGAGGTGGAACAACTCGCTTCCCATGTCACTGGATTCAAAGTGAACAATCACCGTATGGAAATCTACGGGACGTGCTCGGAATGCACTATAAAGGATACCCATTAGAAAAGAATGGTTCTGAATCCAGAGCCATTCTTTTTTTGAGAACAAAAAAGACCTTCATTCTGAAGGTCTTTCTTGTGTCTACCTTTTCTTTTTATTATAATCCTCATCAAACTCTTCCCCTTCAAGATTCGGATCAAGAGTTAACGGTTCATTACAATACATGCACATGTCCACGCGCCCAAGTACTTTGGTGACCTTTCCACAGTTGGGGCAAGTGACTTGAACAGCCTTGGTGGACAGCATCCCGATCCAGAAGTATACGACCGTACTTCCGATGATTGCCAGAAAACCCAGCAGCATGAATGTTGTCATGACCCAAGGATGTTCTTTAAAATATATACCTACGTACATAATGATGAATCCGATGAAAACCAAACTTAAGGCAAACGTACGGATTTTATTGATTTTACTAGAATACTTAGCCATTTGTTTGTCCCTCCTAAAAAAATACTATACCATAATTGGTGTAAGAAGAGGGATACGAAACCGTTTTGTCGAAAAATGACTATATTCAGAGAAGGAAATCTTATATGAATGTCGAAATAGTAACCAACCAATGAGTGATGTGGAGGAGTATGAAATGGAAGACATATTACGACCGTTATACCAAGAGCGTACAAGTCACCCCAATACTTTAGGAGCGCTTTTAATAGAGCAAAGCAAGAAATCAAGCCCTTTGACCGATACATTTGATATTGTCCTTTTTTTAATTGTGAAAGAGGCGGAACAACCCGTATTCATCAAACATTATTCCTATAAAGAGCAAAAGGCAGCACTGCATGTCGTAGCGGAATCGAAGCTTAATGAGTGGATCCTACTGGGGTCCAA
>NZ_JAAXCV010000025.1 GCF_012911895.1 Bacillus sp. RO3 | reverse complement strand
GCCTGCCTGTCACGCAGTGGGTCGCTGGTTCGAGTCCCGTCCGGACCGCCATTTTTTCTTACATAGTGGCTCAGTTGCTCAGTTGGTAGAGCAATGGACTGAAAATCCATGTGTCGGCGGTTCGATTCCGTCCTTAGCCACCATTTTCACTTGATGCCGGTGTAGCTCAACTGGTAGAGCAACTGACTTGTAATCAGTAGGTTGGGGGTTCAAGTCCCTTGCTCTCCGCCATATTATTTCTCTTAAAAAGGCCCATTGGTCAAGCGGTTAAGACACCGCCCTTTCACGGCGGTAACACGGGTTCGAATCCCGTATGGGTCACCACTATTTTCACTAAGCAAACGGAGGATTAGCTCAGCTGGGAGAGCATCTGCCTTACAAGCAGAGGGTCGGCGGTTCGATCCCGTCATCCTCCACCATGATTCATCATATAGCGTAAGCTGGATGAAACAATCTGTTTAATTTATATCGTCGCGGGGTGGAGCAGTTCGGTAGCTCGTCGGGCTCATAACCCGAAGGTCGCAGGTTCAAATCCTGTCCCCGCAATACCATTTTGACTTTGAATAGGTTAAACCTTAAAGAGTCACGCATGGATAGTTGTTTTGGCAATAGCGAGGTAATGAACGTTATTTTGCTGGTGTGAAAAACTTTGGTCCGGTAGTTCAGTTGGTTAGAATGCCTGCCTGTCACGCAGGAGGTCGCGGGTTCGAGTCCCGTCCGGACCGCCATTTTTTCTTACATAGTGGCTCAGTAGCTCAGTTGGTAGAGCAATGGACTGAAAATCCATGTGTCGGCGGTTCGATTCCGTCCTGAGCCACCATTTTCACTTGATGCCGGTGTAGCTCAACTGGTAGAGCAACTGACTTGTAATCAGTAGGTTGGGGGTTCAAGTCCTCTTGCCGGCACCATCCGAGTGATCTCATATGGAGGGGTAGCGAAGTGGCTAAACGCGGCGGACTGTAAATCCGCTCCTTCGGGTTCGGCAGTTCGAATCTGCCCCCCTCCACCACCATTTTTCACCTAGCGTGAGCGAAAGATCGCAGGGGTATAGTTTAACGGTAGAACGAAGGTCTCCAAAACCTTTGGTGTGGGTTCGATTCCTACTACCCCTGCCAATTTTATTATGGCGATTGTGGCGAAGTGGTTAACGCACCTGATTGTGGTTCAGGCATTCGTGGGTTCGATTCCCATCAGTCGCCCCATAAAAGTCACATATTCACTTTCCGTGACATATACTATCAGTGGGCTATAGCCAAGCGGTAAGGCATCGCACTTTGACTGCGACATGCGTTGGTTCGAATCCAGCTAGCCCAGTAGTGCGGAAGTAGTTCAGTGGTAGAACACCACCTTGCCAAGGTGGGGGTCGCGGGTTCGAATCCCGTCTTCCGCTCCAATATAAGGCGGCATAGCCAAGTGGTAAGGCATGGGTCTGCAAAACCCTGATCACCGGTTCAAATCCGGTTGCCGCCTCCAAATGTAATGCCGGTGTGGCGGAATTGGCAGACGCGCACGACTCAAAATCGTGTTCCTCTGGAGTGCCGGTTCGACCCCGGCCACCGGTACCACATCGCGGGTGTAGTTTAGTGGTAAAACCTCAGCCTTCCAAGCTGATGATGAGGGTTCGATTCCCTTCACCCGCTCCAAATTACATACTACAGGCTTTCTCATGACGAGAGAGCCTTTTTTGTTGTTTATTTTTATGAAAAAGGAACCCCTCTTTTTTGTCCTGGATCTGTTTATTTTCAAAACTGGACCATTTGTTTTCAATTTCTCCGTTTTATTATCAAAAACCCCAATTTATTATCAAAATCCCATTAGATTTTCAAAACCCACCTTTCACCCTGCTCTATGCTTCTTCATTAACAATAAAACCCGATCCAACCTTATCAAATACCCGCCGCCCACACTGACAAAACGTATGTAGTCAAAATTGTGCACCTTCTTTGTCAATTGAGTGCCCCTTTTTAAGAAAGCGCTCCCATTATACTAGAAGAAAGCGATTACATACTATAAAGGTGGTGATTCGGGTGGAGACCAAGATTCAGACAGGACCAGTAAGCCCTGATGCGCAACTGAAGGCAGTGACGAAGAAGAAATTTAAGTATAAAGGCTTGCTGACATATGCTGCCTTCGTAGGACCAGCACTTATCTTTTTCTTAGTGATTCAGATTCTTCCGTTTTTGATGGGGGTATATTATTCATTTACCTCTTGGAATGGTGTAAGCTCGGTTGTTGAGTGGGTCGGATTTGAGAATTATAAGAAGATCTTTACAGACGATAAGACGTTCTTTAATTCATTTATGTTCACGACCAAATTTATGTTTGCGGCAGTGCTCATTAGTAATTTAATCGGTTTCGCGTTTGCATTGCTGTTGAATGCAGCGTTAAAGACCCGTAATATTTTGCGGACGGTGTTTTTTATTCCAAACGTAATCGGTGGATTGCTGCTTGGATTCATCTGGCAGTTCATCTTCGTTAAGGGATTTGCCTCACTCGGGAACATGACGGACATTGGATTCTTTAAAATGCCGTGGCTGGGTGATGAGACGACGGCGTTCTGGGGAATTGTCATCGTATTTGCGTGGCAAATCAGCGGATACATGATGGTCATCTATGTGGCAGCGCTGCAAGGAGTCGATAATTCACTTCTGGAAGCCGCGAAAATGGATGGGGCATCCAGCTGGACGCTCTTGACCAAAATCGTCATTCCATTGATCTTACCGGCATTCACGATTTGTTTCTTCCTGACGATCTCCATGGCCTTTAAAATATTCGACTTGAACATTTCGTTGACAGGGGGAGGACCTTTCAATTCTACCCAATCTGTTGCGATCAATATTTATCAAGAAGCATTCCAGAATAATCGTTATGGCCTGGGAACAGCGAAATCGATTTTATTCTTTGTGGTAGTGGCCGTGTTTACCACGATTCAGGTGATGGTGACGAAGAAGAAGGAGGTTGAGGCATGATGGGCAATCGCTATACGAAAAGAACATTTGTTTTAGAAATCATCGGGATTGTGATCGGGCTCATTTTCCTCATCCCTTTTTACTTCGTGTTGATCAACTCTGTAAAACCGTTCGCTGCGATCCTGATTGATGCAGCGGCGTGGCCGAAGGAATTTGTATTTTCTAACTATGCGAAGGTATGGGAAGTCATCAACTTTCCCCGGGCATTCTGGAATTCCCTGGTCATCACGGTTTTCAGTAATATCGGATTGGTGATCATCAGTTCCATGGCAGCATGGAAAATGGTTCGTACGCCTGGCAGGTTCAGCAAGATTTTATTCATCATCTTTGTATCCGCCATGGTCATCCCGTTCCAGACTGTGATGATTCCCCTTATGAAGGTTGGGGGAACGTTGGGGCTTACTAATAGCATTCCTGGATTGATCATCATGTATTTCGGATTCGGTGTTCCTCTTTCCCTGTTTTTGTATCACGGGTTTGTGAAAACTGTACCGATTGAAATCGAGGAGTCAGCCATGATCGATGGTTGCAGTCAGTTTGGTGTGTTTTGGAGGATCGTCTTCCCATTACTGAAGCCGATCACAGTTACCGTGATCATTTTGAACACACTGTGGATTTGGAATGATTACCTGCTGCCGCTTCTTGTATTACAGGATGCGGAGCTTCGCACCATTCCACTTGCAGCAAGTTCATTCTTCGCACAATATACGAAGCAGTGGGATATGGGGCTGGCAGCCCTGGTGCTTGGAATTACACCGATCATCATCTTCTTCTTATTTTTACAAAAACACATTATTAAAGGAATTGCGTCAGGTTCAATCAAGTAGATATAAAGTTTCTGTCGAGATGGTCTATCATTGATACAGGAATTTATATAAAATAATTTAATATCAGGGAGGTCAAACCATTTATGAAACGTATTTTATTACTTTGTATGTCTTTGGTTTTAGTATTTGGAATTATTGCAGGTTGTTCTTCTAAAGACAAATCAAACAGTTCAGGCGGGGATTCGGGTTCTGGTGATGATGTTGTGACCCTTAATTTCTTCCAGTTCAAGGTTGAAATTGCGGATCAGCTTCAAGAAATGATCAAGGAATTTGAAGCAGAGCATCCGAACATTAAGATCAAGCTTGAAACAGTTGGTGGAGGTGCCGATTATGGTGCTGCCCTTAAGGCGAAGTTTGCTTCTGGTGAAGAGCCGGATATTTTCAATAACGGCGGTTTTAAAGAACTTGAGCTTTGGAAAGAGAAGCTTGCTGACCTTTCCGGAGAGCCATGGGTTGAGCATGTCCTTCCAATCGGTAAAGTTCCGATGACTGATGAAGACGGTAAGCTTTATGGTATGCCTGTTAACTTAGAAGGGTATGGCTTTGTCTACAACAAGGACTTATTCGAAGAAGCAGGTATCACTGAGCCTCCTGCAACGATTGATGAGTTGAAAGACGCAGCGAAGAAGCTTGAAGCAAAGAAAATCACTCCCTTCTCTGCCGGTTACGGTGAGTGGTGGGTCATTGGTCAACATTTACTTAACATCCCATTTGCTCAACAGGAAGATCCGGATGCGTTCATCGCAGGACTATATGATGGTACTGAGAAGATTACAGGAAATGAAAAGTTCAAGCAGTTCAAAGAAGTACTGGATGCTGAGCTTAAGTTTGCAAATGATAATCCGTTGACGACGGATTACAACACACAAGTAACGCTATTTGCTTCTGGTGAAACGGCCATGCTGCAACAAGGAAACTGGACAGAGAACATGATCACCGAGATCAATCCTGATATCAACATGGGATTCCTGCCGATTCCGATCAGCAATGATGACAGTGCTGACAGTCTTCCAGTAGGAGTACCTAATAACTGGGTATTGAATAAGAACTCCGAGCACCTTGAAGAAGCGAAAACATTCTTGGAGTGGATGGTATCTTCTGAAACAGGTAAGCGCTATATCACAGAAGAGTTTGCGTTCATCCCGGCTTTCGATAATATCGAGCCGAATGGTCTAGGGGACTTAGGTCAGTCCATCCTTGAATACTCGAAAGAAGATAAGACAATTCCTTGGACTTGGTTCAAGTGGCCTGATGGAGCGAACAAAGAATTCGCTGCAACGATCCAGGAATATGCTGCAGGCAAAATCGATTATGATACAGTACTTGAGAAATTCCAGCAATCATGGGATAACTTGAAATAAACAGACTAATAGAAAGCATGTCTCCTTAAGGCATGCTTTCTATTTTATAAGTTTAGTAGGAATAGTTTGAAAAAACACTTCCAAGAGCAGGGAAGAACACTTTATACTAGTGTATAAGTGAGACTTGGGAGGTCCGTCCCTCATGTTAAAGACCAGCATACGAAATAAGCTGATTGTGTTGTTGATGGTGACAACGATTGTGCCGTTTGGCAGTTCGATTATTATTACATATTTGTATACGAAGGGGACGATTGAGGAGCAGGTGATTGCTGAGAGCAGTAATCTTCTTTATCAGGGTAAGGTGAACCTCGAGAGTTATATTGATGAACTCAACGGATTGACGCTTTCACTCTATAATAATCCTGATTTTCTCAACTATATGAGGTCACCGGGCAAGGAGAATAATTACCTTACCATCGGCATTGTCAAAAATGTTGTGCAAACGATTCTCTACACTGGGGATACCATTAACGGGGTGCGTATATCCTTCTCAGATGGAGACCGTGTTATCTCGGCAACCAAACGATCTACCGTTGTATTTTCCAATAAGGTAAGGGATTCACAATGGGCATCATTCAGGAATGCAGAGCGCAGCCCATATAACATGTACATTGAACCGACCCACAGTCAGGAAGAAAAGAATATCAACCGGTCGAAAGATATTGTCACGATTCACAGGGCCTTCCGAAACGTTCCCGGTGATGACGTGCTTGCATATATTTCATTGGAAATCGCACCTGATAAGATCATTGACCTGAGTCGGAACCTTTATAACCAAAAGACGGAGGAATTTTATCTTCTCTCTTCCGAAGGGGAAATGATCTATAGCTCGGATCGTGATGTTTCGGATGATGGCAGTAATCAGAAGTGGATTAAACGAATTCTTGATTCAAAGGACATCTCCGGGACCCTCGAGTGGAAAGAGGGGTCCTTCAATGGGGTAATGATGTATGATCAGCTTCCTCCTTCAGCTGGCGGCTGGCTTCTTGTAAAAAGGGTCCCATTCGTAAATCTTTATGAAAGCGCATTTAGTGTAGCGAAAATAAATATTCTTTTTGGAGTACTGGGGTTATCCCTGGTAGTTATGGCAACTCTCTTTGTTTCCTTTAAAATTACATCGCCTATACGGGTATTGCTCCAACATATCCAACAGGTTGAAGAAGGAAATATGAAGGTTAAGGTGAAATCGTTTGGTCCAGATGAAATCGGTATCCTCGGCTACCGTTTTCAACAAATGATCGAGAGGATCAACCACTTGATCAACCGCGAGTACAAGTTGGAACTGGAGAACAAAACGAATCAGCTAAAGGTCCTACAGTCCCAGATCAATCCGCATTTTTTGTATAATGCACTGCAATCCATCGGAACGATTGCTTTAAAGAACAAGGTTCCGCAAATTTACTCCCTTATCACCCACCTCTCGAAAATCATGAGGTACGGGATGAACATGGAGGAGGATGTTGTTCCGTTAAGCAAGGAAATCAACTATACAAAGGCATACCTTCTTTTACAAAAAGAACGGTTCGGTGATCATCTGGAGTACAGTATAGAGGTTGAGGAATGTGTCATGGAGACTGTTGTGCCGAAAATGATCCTCCAGCCCCTCATAGAAAACTATTTTAAACATGGATTCGATATCCGGGAGGAAGTTGGACGATTATGGCTGTCCTGCCATCTCGATGAAGGATATCTGGAAATCGTTGTCCGTGATAATGGAGCAGGGGTATCGGAAAGCAGACTTCAGGAAATCGAGGACCATTTTAAAGCAGATGCATGGAATAAAACTGGAGATGAAACAAACATCGGATTGAAGAATGTGTATGTACGCTTAAATCTTTACTATGACCATCTGGCTACTTTACAGCTTGAAAATCATGCACATGGAGGCTTTGTGGTCACCATGAGGCTGCCAATACGAATGGAAGGTGTAGCAAATGAAAGCGATCATCATTGACGACGAAAAGCATGTACGTGAAGGATTACTTTTATTAGCGGAGTGGGATAAGCATGGGATTGATACCATTTTGGAGGCGGAGGATGGGGAAGAAGCCATCGAATTGATCACTAAGCACCGGCCGGAGATCATTTTCACTGATATGAGGATGCCGAAACGTGATGGCATTACCCTTTTGAAGTGGCTCCATGCCTCGAATCTAAAAAGCAAAACCATTGTAGTGAGCGGGTATGATGACTTCGAATATATGAGAAATGCCATCTTCTATAAAAGCTTTGATTATATACTGAAGCCCATTGAACCGGATGTGTTGAATGAAACACTTGATAAAGCTGTGAAAGAATGGAATGAGCAGGCCCAATCAAGAAAGTCCCAGGCTGAAGAACACCGGGTGATGAATGAGGCGAAGCCCCTCTACTGGAATCGGATATTCTCAAGTTTGTGCACGGAAGAGAGCTTGACCAGAGAGATGGTCAAAAAGGTCGAAAATGAATTTGGAATCGATATTGCTAAGTCGCAAAAGAGGATTGCCCTTATTCCTATCAAACCGATTGTGATGAAATCTTTTAAAGGGGACAGGGACCTGGCATTTTTTACTCTTATCAATATTTGCAACGAGCTGTTAGGAAAACAAAATGATGGGGTGTGCTTCCGGAATAGTCACAAAGATGAAGAGCTAGTGATTCTCTTTTGGAACGATAAGCATGTGTTGTATTTATTAGAGGAGATTTACACCATCATCTATCAGTATAGTAAGGTCTTTACGGTGATGGCCCTAGGAAGCAAGTCAAAGAAGGTGAACGAAGCATACCAATCTGCCTTGGAAGTATATTTGAAGCACCCCTTGTTGGAGCAAAGGAAGATTGTGACCCATGAAGAGGTGAAGCCGGGCTCCCTTCTTCATTTATTAGATCATTCCAATGACTTAAAATGGGCGATCCGTTCAGGAAGCGTGGATCAGGTGAAATCCCAGTTGGAAAAGATTTTTATCCAATTAGAGAGGAAGCATATTGTATCTCTTGAGCAGCTTCAGGTATGGGAAGATCAATTTGAACAGTTACGGAATAATTGGCTGAAAGAATACGAAATAAGACGAAGTGAGCCCTTCTATCGAGGCGTGGATTATTGGAATGAAGACGGAACATTCTCCCTGAGGAAATTTAAAGAAGAAAAAGGGAAAGAGTTCGATGAATTAATTCAAACCCTTTCCCAGGCAAAGTATCTGCGGGAAAAGAACAATATGCAGCAGATCGAAGAATATTTGCAGCAGCATTATCAGCATGATATTCATCTTCAAGAGATTGCCGACCGATTCTATTTAAGCAGGGAATACATTTCACGTAAGTTCAAGCAGGATTATGGGGCGACTATCACGGATTATGTCACGAGTATCCGGATGGATAAGGCAAGGAAGCTCCTTGAAAATCCATACTTGAAAATTTACGAAGTTGCCTATGGTGTAGGGTATGGAAATGAAAAATATTTCAGTAAAGTATTTAAGAAGAATGTCGGTATGACACCTAATGAATACCGGCAGGCAAACACATAAAATGGGAGGTTCTACCATGTTAAACGTTACTGTATGGAATGAAAATCGTCATGAACAGAAGAATCCGAAAGTGAGAGAAGTATACCCGGAAGGAATCCATGGTGCCATTGCCTCGTTCCTGGGTGAAGCAGCATTCAATGTGAAAACGGCCACGTTAGACGAAAGAGAGCATGGGTTGACCGAAGATGTCTTGAATGGAACAGATGTATTGGTATGGTGGGGACATATCGCCCACGAAGAAGTGTCTGATGAAGTGGTTGAACGAGTGAAGCAGCGTGTACTGGATGGCATGGGGTTAATCGTTCTTCATTCGGGTCACTTCTCAAAAATCTTCAAATCATTGATGGGTACTTCCTGTGATTTGAAATGGCGGGAGGCTGATGAGAAAGAACGAATCTGGATCATCGATCCGAGTCATCCGATTACAGCAGGATTGGGAGAATACATCGAGCTCGAGAAGGAAGAAATGTATGGAGAGCATTTCGATATTCCTGCGCCTGACCAGCTGGTGATGGTGAGCTGGTTCGAGGGTGGGGAAGTGTTCAGGAGCGGATGTACGTATCAGCGTGGAAACGGAAAGATATTCTACTTCCGTCCTGGACATGAGACGTATCCTACTTATTATAACGAACAAGTACAAAAGGTGATTGGGAATGCAGTGAGATGGGCTGCACCGGTTGATCGTGAAAGACCTGTCTATGGAAATGCAAAGCCGTTGGAAGAAATAAAAGGATCTCATTAAAGGATTAGAGGAGGAGAAATCATGAGAAAATTAAAAATTGGAGTAATCGGGTGTGGAAGCATCGCACAGCATCGTCATCTTCCGGAATACGCAAACAATGAAAATGTAGAAGTGGTAGCGGTGTGCGACATCGTGGAAGAACGGGCATGGAAAATAGCTGATGCAGTAGGTGCGAAAGCGTACACGAATTATAAAGAACTGCTTTCCAATGCCGAAGTTGAAGCGGTGAGTGTATGCACGCCAAACTATCTGCATGCCCCGGTATCCATTGATGCCTTAAACGCAGGAAAACATGTATTATGTGAAAAGCCGATGGCGACTTCAAGTCAAGAAGCTCAAAGCATGATTGATGCCGCTGCTAAAAATGGGAAAAAATTGATGATCGCTCACAATCAGCGCTTCGTTCCCTCTCACCAAAAGGCAAAGCAACTGATTGAAAGTGGTGAAGTAGGTAAAATCTACAGCTTCCGTTCTGCATTTGGTCACGGTGGACCTGAAGGCTGGAGTGCCGATGGGAAAGACAGCTGGTTCTTTAAAAAGGAAGAAGCCTTCATTGGGGCAATGGGAGATCTTGGCGTTCATAAAACCGATCTCCTCCGCTATATTTTAGGAGAGGAATTTGCTGAGGTCGGTGCATTTGTTGAAACAAGTGCAAAGGAAAATGCAGATGTGGATGATACGGCAGTATGCGTATTGAAAACAGAAAGTGGCACAATCGGCACCCTTGCTGCAAGCTGGTCCTATGTGTCTAAAGAAGATAACTCGACGATCATTTATGGAGAAAAAGCCATCCTTCGTTTAGAGGACGATCCAGTCCATTCCCTTATTGTTCAATATGTCACCGGTGAAGTAGTGAAATATGAGTTAGGCGGCATACAAACGAATGATGAAGGCGGTCAGACGAACTCACAAGTGATCGATCAATTTGTAAACAGCATCCTGCATGATCTGGAAATGCCTGTATCAGGGGTTGAAGGGAAGAAATCTCTGGAAGTGGTTTTATCCGCCCTTGAATCCAGTGAGACGAAGAGAATTGTAAAACTGTCATAGAGGTGAATACGAGCGATGACAAAGCTTCGAATGGGTATAATCGGCGTAGGGGGCATTGCCCAGACACGACACATCCCCACGTTTATAAAACTATCAGAATCTGTATCGATTGAAGCGATCAGTGATATTAATTCTGTCACAGCACAAACGGTTGCAGAGACATTTAATATCCCACATGTGTTCAATGATTATCGGGATATGTTCGAACATGTGGATGCCGTGACGATTTGCACACCGAATAAGTTTCATGCAGAAATATCGATTGCGGCACTGAAAGCAGGCCTGCACGTGTTTTGTGAAAAACCGATGGCCATGACACCACTGGAATGTGAAAGTATGATCGAGGCTGCCGAGGAAGCTGGAAAGGTGCTTGCGATTGCCTATCATTATCGGTTCATGAAGGACTCGCGTGCGGCAAAGCGCGCCATCATGGAAGATGAAATCGGAGAACCGATCGTAGCCAGGGCGAGAGCGATCAGGCGCCGGAAAGTTCCAGGATGGGGTGTGTTCACCAATAAGGAGCTTCAAGGCGGCGGCAGTTTGATCGACTACGGCTGTCACTTCCTTGATTTGTCCCTGTGGCTCCTCGGCAATCCGGCACCTGTCGAAGTTACCGGAACGGCTTATAACAAGCTTAGCAGAATGCCAGATCAAGTGAATCAGTGGGGGGACTTTGATAAAGAGAGTTTTGAAGTGGATGACCATGTGACCGCTTATATCAAGTTTGATAACGGGGCATCCATGCTCTTTGAAACGTCTTGGTCTGCCAATGTGAAGAGTGATGAAGAAAGTATGAGCATTTCCGGTGAAACGGGAGGAATCGATCTATTTCCTTTCCATATGAACCTAATGAAGCACGGTATGCTCCTGAACAGTGAAGCGGATTGGATACCGGGGGAAGATGACCCAAGCCTTCCTCAAGCTCAAAATTTTATTAACAGCTGCCTTGGGGTAGAGGAGCTTATCGTGAAGCCTGGCGAAGCGATGCAAGTATCTCAGATCATCGATGCCATTTATAGAAGCAGTGAAACCGGACAAAGCATCCGATTGAAATAGGAGGAAGCGTAAAATGAAACTTGGTGTATTTACGGTATTATTTTCTCAGAAGAATCTTGATGAAATGCTTGACTATGTGAAAGAAGCCGGACTGACCGCAGTCGAAATCGGAACGGGGGGATACCCCGGGAATGCTCATTGTGACCTGGACGCCCTTCTGGAAAGCGAAGAAAAGAGAAAGGACTACTTGGAGAAAGTGACGTCAAGGGGCCTCCAAATCAGCGCCTTCAGCTGTCACGGAAATCCGATTTCGCCTGATGCAGCATTTGCAGAAGAATCCCATGTGGCTCTTCAGAAAACAATCAAGCTGGCAGGCTTGATGAACGTACCGGTGGTCAACTGTTTCTCAGGTACAGCAGGCGACCATGACGGTGCGAAACATCCGAACTGGCCTGTCGCTCCATGGCCCAATGAATATGGTGATATTCTAAAATGGCAATGGGAAGAAAAACTGATCCCTTATTGGAAAGAGATGGGGCAGCTTGCCCAGGATCATAATGTGAAAATCGGTCTGGAACTTCACGGAGGTTTCCTTGTTCATACACCGTATACTTTATTAAAGCTTCGTGAAGAAACCTGTGATGCTGTCGGGGCCAATCTCGATCCGAGCCATCTGTGGTGGCAAGGCATCGATCCCGTCGCCGCTATTAAAATACTCGGGAAAGAGAATGCCATTCATCATTTCCACGCGAAGGATACGTATATCGATCAGGAAAATGTCAACATGTACGGTCTGACGGATATGCAGCCTTATGGGAATATCCAGACAAGAGCGTGGTCTTTCCGTTCTGTGGGATGCGGACACAGCTTACAGGAGTGGTCCGACATGATGAGTGCCCTCCGCACATTCGGATACGATTATGTAGTAAGTATCGAGCACGAGGATCCGATCATGTCCATTGAAGAAGGGTTCCGTCGAGCTGTGAAGAATTTGCAGACGATTTTGATTGAAGAGCAACCATCGGATATGTGGTGGGTGTAAGAGGGAATAAGGAGGGAGTCCATGAGGCTCTCTTTTTTTTGCTGCCTGATTACTAAAAAAAGGACCCCGCCAAGCAGGGATCCTTCATTACTTATCATCCACCAACCACTTCAAATGATCCTTCCCCACCGTGAATACCGACAAACATATCCATTAATGACTTCGTGAGTTTTTCGCTCTCTTCTATTGAAAGGGAAGGCTTTAAAAAGATGATCTGTACAGCATGTTTGGTTTCTTCCCCAACCGGTGCCCGCTCAGAATCGACGAATGGACTTCCGAAAGGTCCGTTTCCGTCGCAGAGGACGATCAGGTTTTCCAAAGAATTTTCCCTGCCGTTGAGTCCCTTGTAGACTTGTCCTGATTCACCGATTTTTAATGTCAGGCTGTCCCCTGTCAGTTTCGTCCTGTCGTAAATACCGATCGGCACTTCGTATTGAAGGGAGAAAAAGTTGTTGAGATCGATACTTGAGTTGATAGTGCTCAGGTAATTCTGTTTTTTGACCCTGCGAAAGAGGGCCTCGGCTGAATGACGGTAACGGTTTGGATCTTTGCCGGTTTTTTTGAAGACATCTCTCCAAGAGGCAATTCCCTCTAATTCCGTTACATTTTTATCATGCAGGTCGAAGAAGATCGATTCCTGAAATAGCTGTAGTCTGCCTTTCAGCATTTGAGGAGAAGGTCCGACTTGGATATGATGGTATTGGATGAATCCCACTTTGAAATCAGGGATTATAGACGTAATGGATGAATCGATCGTGATTTCCACTTATTTTCCCTCCACATTTGTTTTAAAATAGTTTATCATATTACACGTTGCCATTTCACGTATGCTTATTTCAAAGTGTTGAATTTATATAGTGGGGAGAAAGGAGGAGAAGGCAATGGACATGGATCAATTAAAACGGGATATCATCCAGTACAGCAAGGAAATCGGAATTGATAAGATCGGCTTTACGACTGCGGATGCATTCTCCGAAATGAAGAACCGGCTCCTCCGCCAGGAAATGCTGGGATTTCAATCGGGTTTCGAGGAGAAGGACATTGAAAAGCGGGTCGATCCTTCCCTTATATTCGACAGTCCTAAATCAATCATTGCCATTGCTCTCGCCTACCCCTCAAGGATGAAGAATGCCCCTCAAAGCAAACGGGGGGAGAGACGGGGGATTTTCTGCCGGGCATCATGGGGGACGGATTATCACCACGTGCTTCGGGACCGTCTTGCTAAGCTTGAGGAATATATCGTTTCCAAAGTCCCTCAAGCTCGCTTCAAATCCATGGTGGATACAGGTGAGCTTGTGGATCGCGCAGTGGCGGAACGGGCAGGCATTGGCTGGAGCGGGAAGAACTGCTCGATTATCACACCAGAGTTCGGATCGTATGTATACCTGGGGGAAATGGTCACGAACCTTCCGTTTGCTCCCGATACACCGATGGAAGATCAATGCGGGACATGCAATAAGTGTGTGGACGTCTGTCCAACAGGTGCGTTGATAGAAGGTGGACAGCTGGATTCTCAGAAATGCATTGCCTTTTTGACACAGACAAAAGGTTTCCTTGCAGATGAGTACCGGGTAAAGCTTGGGAATCGACTGTACGGATGTGACACGTGTCAAACAGTCTGTCCTGAAAACAAAGGGATGGATTTTCATTTTCACGAAGAGATGGAGCCTGATCCAGAGATTGCGAAGCCGTTATTAAAGCCCCTTTTAACGATCAGTAACCGTGAATTTAAAGATAAATACGGGCATGTATCCGGATCATGGAGAGGGAAAAAGCCCATACAGCGGAATGCCATCATTGCCCTGGCTCATTATAAGGATACAACCGCCATCGCCGATCTTATCGATGTCATGAATAAAGATGTGCGTCCGGTCATCCGGGGCACCTCGGCCTGGGCACTGGGGAAGATTGGGGGAATGGAAGCACGCGAGGCTCTATTGAAGCGACAATCGGTTGAAGCGGACGAGGAAGTGTTAGCTGAGATTGAAAAAGGACTTCATTTTCTAACAAACTAGATGGAAAGGATAAACTCATTAAGTCATTCGAGTTTATCCTTTTTTGTTTTGAACATTTCCCTCCGTGCATAACAATTAGGGAGGAGGGAAGACCATGATAAGAAAGCTCATAATGGAAAACGTCCAGCATGTGATTGATGAATATACATCTCGCAGTCAGTCAGACTATCACAGTGATAAAGTCAGAAGAAAGAAAGAGTCTTGTCTTCAGAGGAAAGCAGAAATCGTAAAGGTGGATGCGTCTGGGAAAATCCACAGTCTTACGCCTCTCCCCGATGAAACTCAACACATTGTTTATGATGTTCACTATAAATATCTTATTAAGCAGGGAGACCTTCTTTATTTAGAAGAAGAAGTGGAAAATCGAAGTGCGATCCATTACAAGGACAAAATCTATGAAGACCGAGAGAGTACCATTCAATATGAAGAGCCGATGGAGGATGAAGGGAAAAGGACCTTAGAAGGCAAGGAGGAAAGAGTGACGTATCATTATGATCGCTTGAGTGCTGTCCAATATGCAGAACGATGGTGGAACAGCTATAACCCAGCCTATAAGAAATTTGAGAATGATTGCACGAATTATATTTCTCAATGCCTTCATGCCGGGGATGCCCCTATGCGTGGGTATCCTTCTAAGGGGCAGGGCTGGTGGATGAGAAACCAGAGCTGGAGCTATAGCTGGACAGTGGCGAATTCCATGAGGTGGTACATCCCTAATTCAACCGTGGGATTGAGGGGAAGACAAGTGCAGGATGCTAAAGAATTAAAGCTTGGGGATGTCATTTGTTATGACTTCGAAGGGGATGGCCGATTTGACCATACGACGATCGTCACGGGGAAGGATAGTAGGGGAGAACCCCTGGTGAATGCCCACACATTCAACAGCAGAATGCGGTATTGGAAGTATGAGGACTCGACAGCTTATACACCTAACATACATTATCGATTTTTTACGATAGTGGATGACAGCTAAGTATTGTTCTATGAGGTAGAAATGGTATAATGTCACTTAGAGTTTTATGAATGAGGTGACATTGACATGGGAGTACATGTTGTATTATATCAACCAGAAATCCCTGCAAATACAGGGAATATTGCAAGAACATGTGCAGCTACGGATACTACTCTGCACTTGATTCGCCCTCTCGGATTCTCAACAGATGATAAAATGTTAAAACGTGCCGGTCTTGACTATTGGCAGTTCGTTAACATCGTATATTATGATTCGATTGAAGAGTTTTTCGAGAAAAATGACGGCGGTGAATTCTTCTACCTAACCAAATATGGAAAAATCCCACACACCGACTTTGATTACAGTGTAGAAGAGAAGGATTACTTCTTTATTTTTGGAAGGGAGACGTCGGGACTGCCAGATGAAATCATCCAGGACAATTTAGACCGCGCCCTGCGCATTCCGATGAATGGAAACGTGCGTTCATTGAACCTGTCCAACACAGCCGCAATTCTGATATATGAGGCATTAAGACAAAGAAATTATCCGGGCCTTTTATAATGAAAAGGGGGAATGAGAATCATATGATTTTCATTCCTTTTTTGTGTGCCCGGCATGTGCACACGCTTTAGGGTTCAAGTCCCGAACGGTGAAGGTCGTTGTAGCCGTTAGCTGAAGGCAAGGGTGTCCAGGGTGACCTGGAATCTGAAGGAAGCTGTAAGCAAA
>NZ_JAAXCV010000024.1 GCF_012911895.1 Bacillus sp. RO3 | reverse complement strand
CAAGAAGGTCGAGAACGCGAGTGAGTGAAGACCTTCGTTCAGGCTCCCACACGAGGATCTGAGCGAGGGAAGCGGACGAAGAGATTCGCCGCTCATCACTGGCCGCAGCCTTCAGCGCCGATGGTAGTTGGGGCTCCCCCTGTGAGAGTAGGACGTCGCCAGGCAAATATGTGAAAAGAGTAGCTCAATGGAGTTACTTTTTTTTATGTGTATATTGGTTCGAAGAACGAATGGTTTTGACTGATGTCTCAGCGTCCGCACTGCGAGGGCAGGGAGGAGCAAGAAGGTCGAGGACGCGAGTGAGTGAAGACCGGAGTGTGGTAACCACACGAGGATCTGAGCGAGGGAAGCGGACGAAGAGATTCGCCGCTCATCACTGGCCGCAGCCTTCAGCGCCGATGGTAGTTGGATCTCCCCCTGTGAGAGTAGGACGTCGCCAGGCAATATGAGAAAAGAGTAGCTCAATGGAGTTGCTCTTTTTTGCTTTACAACATAACAGCCATCCTCCTTCATTCCCTACATCCAATTCAACTCATTCTTCACACAAACCAACACACCCTCTCTCTATGCCCTATTTCCTGTTCTTTATCCAACATTCTTACATTCACACGTTTAAAACCATCCTTAAACAGGAAAACTTCTAAGGTCAAACTTCATAATTGCAAAGTTTTGAAGGCGGTTGTATAATTATAGTCAAATATAGTCAAAGTCAAAATAAGGAGGAGGTTTGATGAGGAACATTTCCGACATCATTGAACGTTATTTAAAGAATGTCCTAGAACTGAGTGAAAGTGAGATAGTCGAGATAAAAAGAAGCGAAATCGCTGATAAGTTTCAATGTGTTCCTTCTCAAATTAATTATGTAATCAATACCCGTTTCACAATAGAAAGAGGGTATGTAGTAGAGAGTAAACGAGGCGGCGGGGGTTTTATCAGAATCATGAAGGTAAAAGCCCACGATCAAGTTCATCTTATCGACCAGTTAGTGGCTCTGATTACCCAGTCAATAAGCCAAAATACGGCAGCCGATATTGTTTTCAGGTTGGTAGAAGAAAATATTATTTCTGAGCGGGAAGCCAAGATTATGCTAAGCGTAATGGACCGGTCGGTGATCATGGTAGATTTACCTGAAAGGGATGTTTTGAGAGGGAGAATGCTCAAGGCTATGCTGGATACATTGAAGTATGAGTAAGTTTTGAAGAGGTGAGAGGGATGATTTGTCAAGAGTGTAATGAAAGACCTGCGACCCTACACTTTACGAAAGTGGTAAACGGGGAAAAGACAGAGGTTCATTTATGCGAGCAATGTGCTCAGGACAAGGGTGAAATGTTTATGTTTGATTCTTCTCCCGGCTTTTCTGTAAACAACCTATTGGCAGGTCTTCTTAATATAGCCCCTGCATTTAAACAGGCCAAAGAAACGGAAATTCCTAAGACAGAGGTTTTACAATGTCAAAAGTGTAAAATGACGATTCACCAGTTCATTAATGTGGGGAGATTTGGATGTGCTCATTGTTATGAGACGTTCAAAGATGAGCTTACTCCTTTGTTAAAACGGGTTCATAGTGGAAATGTCGAACACCACGGGAAAGTTCCGGAACGAATGGGCGAAGCCATTCATGTGAAAAAGAAGATTCAGCAACTGAAGTCTGAACTTCAAACGATGATTGAAGATGAAGAGTTTGAAAAAGCAGCCGAAATTCGAGACGAGATTCGCTCCCTGGAAAAAGAGATCAAGAAAGAGGGAGGAGAGAAAGAATGAGTCTGGAGAAGTTCTTGAGTAATGCTGTTAGTTCCTGGATGAATGAAGAGGGCCCGAATTCAGATATCGTTCTCAGCTCCCGGGTAAGGTTAGCGAGAAACCTGACAGACTTCCGTTTTTCAACGCTTTATTCTTCTGAGGAAGCGAAAGAAATTGTAGAACGTGTAAAGGAAAAGCTCACGTCATACCCTGAGAATCTGGGAGAATTAGAATTTTTAGCTACGGGTGAGATTCAGCCACTGCAAAAGAGGGTATTAATGGAGAAACACCTGATAAGCCCTAATTTAGCGGAAGATACAAACCATGGCGCTGTTCTCTTATCGAGCGAAGAAGATATTAGCATAATGGTAAACGAAGAGGACCATATTCGAATACAGTGTTTATATCCAGGGTTGCAACTGAATGAAGCTTTACAGAAGGCTAATCAGATTGATGACTGGTTTGAAAGTGAATTCGATTTTGCTTTTGATGAGAAACATGGATACTTGACGACATGCCCTACCAATGTAGGGACTGGACTTAGAGCTTCAGTCATGATGCATCTGCCGGGTCTTGTTCTAACACAGCAGCTAAACCGGATCATCCCTGCCATTAACCAATTAGGTCTAGTAGTAAGAGGGATCTATGGGGAAGGCAGTGAAGCTTTAGGGAACATATTTCAGATTTCCAATCAGACGACACTAGGCAAATCAGAAGAAGATATTGTGGAAGATTTGTTAAGTGTCGTGAAGCAGATCATCGATAAAGAACAATCGGCAAGGGACGCACTAGTTAAAACGTCTAACATACAATTAGAAGATAGGATTTTTCGTTCCCTGGGCGTGTTGGAGCACAGCCGGATCATCGAGTCCAAGGAAGCAGCGAAATGTTTATCGGATGTCAGGCTCGGCATTGATTTAGGATACATCAAAGTCATATCTAAGAATATATTGAATGAATTGATGATTTTAACCCAACCTGGGTTCTTACAACAATATTCTGGAGGTCCATTGAGACCAAATGAAAGAGATATAAGAAGGTCTTCTTTGATTCGAGAGCGAATTAAGTTAGATAAGGATACATGTGAGGAGGAAAAATAATATGATGTTTGGTCGATTTACAGAAAGAGCACAAAAAGTATTGGCATTAGCTCAAGAAGAAGCGATTCGTTTATCGCACAGTAACATTGGAACTGAACATATCTTATTAGGACTTGTCCGGGAAGGTGAAGGGATTGCAGCCAAAGCCCTAACGGCATTGGGATTGAGCCCTGAAAAGATTCAGAAAGAAGTCGAAGGATTGATCGGGAAAGGAACCGAGAAATCTCAAACGATCCATTATACACCACGAGCGAAGAAAGTCATTGAACTTTCAATGGATGAAGCTCGTAAACTGGGTCATTCATATGTAGGGACTGAACATATTTTATTAGGATTAATTCGTGAAGGCGAAGGAGTAGCCGCACGAGTGCTTGGTAATCTTGGGGTGAGTTTAAATAAAGCAAGACAGCAAGTCCTGCAGTTACTTGGCAGCAATGATTCGAGTAACCATCAGGGTGGTGGGAATGCCAACGCCAATACACCTACCCTGGACAGTTTGGCCCGTGACCTGACGGCGATTGCCCGTGAAGGCAGTTTGGATCCCGTCATCGGACGAAGCAAGGAAATCCAACGCGTGATCGAGGTGCTTAGTCGACGGACGAAGAATAACCCTGTATTGATCGGTGAGCCCGGAGTAGGTAAGACAGCGATTGCGGAAGGACTTGCACAGCAGATCATCGCCAATGAGGTTCCTGAAATCCTTCGGGACAAACGCGTCATGACACTGGATATGGGAACAGTAGTCGCAGGAACGAAATACAGGGGTGAATTCGAGGATCGTTTAAAGAAAGTGATGGACGAAATTCGTCAGGCCGGAAACATCATTCTGTTTATCGATGAGCTTCATACATTAATCGGTGCAGGTGGAGCGGAAGGCGCTATCGATGCCTCCAATATTTTAAAGCCATCTCTTGCCCGTGGGGAATTACAATGTATCGGTGCCACAACATTGGATGAGTACCGAAAGTATATCGAAAAGGATGCTGCACTTGAGCGTCGCTTCCAACCGATTCAAGTGAACGAGCCGACGGCAGAAGAGTCCATCCAGATCCTTAAAGGATTACGGGACCGCTATGAAGCCCATCACCGTGTATCTATCACAGATGAAGCAATCGATGCTGCAGTGAAACTGTCTGACCGCTACATCTCAGACCGGTTCTTACCGGATAAAGCGATTGATTTGATCGATGAAGCAGGCTCCAAGGTCCGCTTGCGTTCATATACCACACCTCCGAATTTGAAGGAGCTGGAGGCGAAGCTCGAAGAAATCCGCAAAGAAAAAGATGCAGCTGTTCAAAGCCAGGAGTTTGAAAAAGCGGCATCTTTGAGGGATTCAGAACAAAAGCTTCGCGAAGAGCTCGAAGAAACGAAGAACACTTGGAAAGAAAAGCAGGGTCAGGAAAATACAGAAGTGACTGTTGAAGATATTGCCAAGGTTGTATCCAACTGGACTGGAGTACCGGTATCGAAACTTGCCCAAACCGAGACGGATCGACTTCTTAAGCTAGAAGAGATCCTTCATTCCAGAGTCATCGGTCAATCCGAAGCAGTCGTAGCGGTATCAAAAGCTGTTCGCCGTGCCAGAGCAGGGTTGAAAGATCCGAAACGTCCAATTGGCTCCTTTATCTTCTTAGGACCAACAGGAGTCGGGAAAACGGAACTTGCCCGCGCATTAGCAGAATCTATGTTCGGTGATGAAGATGCCATGATTCGTATCGATATGTCCGAGTACATGGAGAAGCACTCGACTTCCCGTCTGGTAGGTTCACCTCCAGGATATGTAGGGTACGAGGAAGGCGGCCAGTTAACTGAAAAAGTCCGTCGTAAACCATATTCCGTCGTGCTTCTGGATGAAATTGAAAAAGCACATCCGGATGTATTCAACATCCTTCTTCAAGTATTGGAAGACGGACGTTTGACAGATTCTAAAGGAAGAACGGTAGACTTTCGAAACACCGTGTTAATCATGACATCAAACGTCGGGGCCCAGTCCCTTAAGAGTAACAAATATGTCGGATTCAATATTCAAGATGGGAAACAGGATTATAAAGATATGAAAGGCAAAGTAATGGAAGAGCTGAAACGAGCGTTCCGTCCAGAGTTCCTTAACCGTATCGATGAAATCATTGTCTTCCACTCACTTGAAAAAGATCACTTGAAAGAGATTGTGACATTAATGTCCAACCAATTGACAAGTCGATTGAAAGAACAGGATATTCATTTAGAGCTATCCGCGGCTGCTAAAGAAAAAATAGCAGATGAAGGATTCGATCCTGAATATGGTGCCCGCCCACTTCGTCGAGCTATCCAGAAATATGTCGAAGATAAACTGTCGGAAGAGCTGTTAAGAGGTAAAGTGCTCACAGGTCAGAACATTGTCATTGATGTAGAGGATAGCGAGTTTGTTGTAAAAGTAAAAGAGCAGGAAGCAGCAACCAATACCCCTTCTTAATCATAGATAGAAAAAAGAGGTACACGTATATGTTTTTCGTGTACCTCTTTTGTCATAATGACGGTTTTAATCTGCTAGTCGGGCCTCCCAATCCGCCTGCGCTTTTCTATTGTCCAGCTCCGGCGGCTAGTCCCTCGAGTCATAAGTCAAGCTCGCCAAAAAGGCAAAGAGCGCCTTTCCGGCAAGCTTGCCTTATGCTAGTCGGGCCTCCCAATCCGCCTGCGCTTTTCTTGTAACCACTATATAAAACCGATACAATCATACCAAACGGGTATTATCATGCAATGTTAAGAGTACAAATAGAGTAAAAGAGGGGAAGAATAGATTGGCAAAGAAAAAGACAAAGTTTGTGTGTTCATCATGTGGATATGAGTCTCCTAAATGGATGGGGAAATGTCCAGGGTGTAACGAGTGGAACACGATGGTGGAAGAAGTTGAGATGACAGGGAAGAAGCCTCGTGGATCGTTCATGCATTCTGAGAATAGCGGACCTACTAAAGCAGAGAAGCTCATATCCATCGAAACGAAGCAAGAGCCCCGGGTGTTGACCGAGTCGAAAGAGTTGAACCGGGTGTTGGGCGGAGGCGTTGTTCCAGGTTCCCTTGTGTTGATTGGTGGAGATCCTGGGATTGGGAAATCTACCTTACTGCTTCAAGTTTCAGCTCAGCTTGCGGATCAAAAGCAGAAAGTACTATATATATCAGGGGAAGAATCAATCAAGCAAACAAAGCTTCGTGCGGACCGGCTGCATGTGAAGTCTGATGATTTATATATATTTGCTGAAACCAATCTTGAATTGATTCACCAGACGATCGAACAAATTTCACCTGATTTTGTGATCATCGACTCGATTCAAACAATCTTTCATCCTGAAGTGACGTCTGCCCCCGGCAGTGTTTCCCAAGTGAGGGAATGTACAGCTGAACTGATGAGAATAGGAAAGACAAAAGGCATTGCCATCTTTATTGTAGGGCATGTTACAAAGGAAGGGTCCATTGCAGGACCGCGTTTGCTGGAGCATATGGTGGATACCGTCCTTTATTTTGAAGGAGAACGTCATCATTCCTATCGTATTTTAAGAGCTGTGAAGAATCGCTTTGGTTCGACGAATGAAATGGGGATTTTTGAAATGAAGGAGTTTGGCCTGGAGGAAGTTGCCAATCCTTCTGAGATATTTCTTGAGGAGCGCTCACAAGGGGCGGCTGGCTCAACGGTGGTTGCTTCCATGGAGGGTACAAGACCTGTCCTTGTAGAGATACAAGCCCTTGTCACCCCGACAAGCTTCAATAACCCCAGAAGAATGGCGACAGGGATTGACCACAGCCGTGTTTCACTCATTATGGCCGTGCTGGAGAAAAGGGCGGGAATGCTATTGCAGCAGCAGGATGCCTATCTAAAAGTGGCAGGCGGAGTCAAATTGGATGAACCTGCGATTGACTTGGCTGTGGCTGCGAGCATTGCCTCTAGTTTCCGGGATAAAGCGTCCAGCGCCCACGATTGTATTATCGGGGAAGTTGGATTAACGGGTGAAATACGAAGGGTATCCAGAATTGAGCAACGTGTTCAAGAAGCGGCTAAACTGGGATTTAGGCGTGTGATTATTCCCCAAAATAACTTAAGTGGGTGGCAGCCGCCTTCTGATATCGAAGTCACAGGAGTATCAAATATAAACGAAGCGCTTGCGATTATTTTAGGAGGATAAGAAATGGAAGATAAGAAGGCAAGAGATAAGTCCATGTCGGATATATTGCAGTTCGTTGCTCCAGGTGCTCCGATTAGGGATGGTATTGATAACGTTCTGAGAGCTAACACAGGGGGACTTATTGTCGTTGGGTACAATGATAAGGTGAAATCCGTATTGGATGGAGGCTTCCATATCAACTGTGCATTCTCGCCAAGCTATTTGTATGAACTGGCTAAAATGGATGGTGCCATCATCCTGAATGAAGCAGGGACAAAGATTATTTTGGCAAACGCCCAGTTGGCGCCGGATGTTTATGTTCCTTCTACTGAAACGGGAATGAGGCACCGTACAGCTGAGCGTGTGGCGAGACAAACCAATGCCCTTGTCATCGCCATCTCCCAACGCAGGAACGTCATTACATTGTACCAAGGCAGCTTTCGATATGCGTTAAAGGACATCTCTGTCATCTTAACGAAGGCAAATCAGGCAATCCAAACACTTGAGAAGTACAAGGTGGTGCTTGATCAGAGCATCTCAAACCTGTCGGTGCTTGAGTTTGAGGAGCTTGTAACACAAAGCGACTTACTGAAGGTCCTTCATCGCTTTGAGATGGTTCTCCGGATTAAAAATGAATTATTGATCTATCTGAGCGAGCTCGGAATCGAAGGACGATTGATCCGCCTGCAAATGAATGAGCTGTTGGCAGATATTGAAGATGAAGCGATGTTGATCATCAGGGATTACTCCCATGAGAGAAATATCAAACCGTTTGAACTTCTTTATAAATTCCAGGAGCTCGTGCATTCAGAAGTATTAGAGGATAACGTTTTACTAAAGCTGTTGGGTTACCATGGGTATGTACATCATGATGATGCCATTTTCCCCAGGGGTTACCGCGTGTTGAACAAAATTCCCCGCCTGCCGATTGTCATCATAGAGAATCTGATTACAAGATTTGAAAACCTTCCTCATATTGTCAATGCATCAGTCGACGATTTGGATGAAGTGGAGGGAATTGGAGAGGTAAGGGCCCGGAAAATCAAAGAAGGTCTGAAATTGATCAAGGAACAAACATTTGCCGATCGACAATTATAGGTACGTTGACCTATATCTTCCTAATTTGGTGTGATCAATCCATTTTCAAAAAATTGACAGTCTCTACGATGGCATGTTAGCCTTCATGTAAGGACGCTGGTAAGATGGCGTACGTATATCAAAATAGTGACGTTTTGATTAAATTTTAAATTTTGAAGGCTAAGACGTTTCAAAAATAGTAAATTGTTTATAATGAATAGGAGGAGGTGAGGGAATGTTAAAACGAATCGTTCAAGCGTGCTTCCTGATCGTCGGAGGAACACTGGGGATATTTCTACTTCCCGAATTATTTACCGTCATAAATTTATCAGACATTCCTATTATTAATAACCCTTACATGACTGCTATATTGGGTGCCATCATTTTTTATATTTTTACGTTCTGGGCAGTCGAGTATGTTGTGAATTTCGTCAAGTGGTTTGAAGATAGCTTGGTAAAAGCACCTGTAACTGATTTGTTATTTGGGAGTTTAGGCCTTATCATCGGTCTTTTTGTTGCCTATTTGTTTGGAATTCCTTTCAATCAGATGGAAATTCCGATTGTCAACACAGTGGTCCCGATTCTATTAACCCTGCTTCTTGGATATTTAGGATTCCAGGTAGGCTTTAAAAAGAGGGATGAACTGCTAAGCCTTTTTGGTGCCAATCGGGGCAAGAAAAAAGGGCTGGAAGAAGATGCTGATGAGGAGAGTGTGAAAACCCTGAAGATTCTGGATACGAGTGTGATTATTGATGGTCGTATTGCAGATATCTGTCAAACAGGATTTCTGGAAGGCATTGTTGTCATTCCTCAATTTGTCCTTGAAGAACTGCAGCATATCGCAGACTCATCGGATGTACTGAAACGGAACCGTGGAAGACGCGGATTGGATATTCTGAATCGGATCCAGAAAGAGCTGCCTGTCGAAGTGCAGATATATGAAGGTGACTTCGAGGAGATTCAGGAAGTGGATTCAAAGCTTGTGAAATTAGCGAAACTTACGAATGGAATCGTTGTAACGAATGATTTCAACTTGAATAAAGTATGTGATCTTCAAGGTGTACAAGTATTGAACATCAATGACTTAGCCAATGCTGTGAAGCCGGTTGTATTACCTGGGGAAGAATTGAAGGTTCAGGTTATTAAGGACGGGAAAGAGCATAATCAAGGGATCGCTTACCTGGACGACGGCACGATGATCGTAGTGGAAGAAGGGCGCAATTATATCGGTAAGTACATCGATGTACTTGTCACTTCTGTCCTCCAAACATCTGCAGGCCGAATGATTTTCGCCAAGCCTAAGCAATTGGAAAAAGCTCTGTAAGAAGCAGCTTTGCCCTGACTCTACTGATTCAGTAAGGTATAATGAATAGTATTACTTATGAGTTAAAGGAGTTATATTCTATGGAATACGAAGTTGTCATTCCGGCTGCAGGGCAGGGGAAACGAATGAAAGCGGGGAAGAATAAACTTCTCCTCGAGTTGAATGGCTGTCCTGTCATTATCCATACATTGCGTGTCTTCGAGGGTGACACCCATTGTAAAGGAATTTATTTAGCCATACATCCATCAGAGAGACCAGTGTTCGAGGGCCTGATCAATCGATTTGGGATCACGAAGGTCGTTAAACTCGTGGATGGGGGCGAAGAGAGACAGCATAGTGTATACAATGCATTGCTTGAGGTTGATCATGAGATTGTTCTTGTACACGACGGAGCAAGACCATTTATTAAGGAATCCACGATTTACCAATTAGTAGAAAAGACATATGCCACAGGAGCCGCCATTGCGGCCGTTCCTGTTAAAGATACGATCAAAAAAGTACTGGATGGAGAAGTCGAGGAAACGATTGAGCGCTCAAGCTTGTGGATGGTCCAAACCCCACAAGCTTTTCGTGTTTCCGTTTTGAAAAGGGCACATAAAGAAGCGGAGCAAGACGGTTATCTGGGAACAGATGATGCTTCCCTTGTGGAAAGATCAGATGTGGAGGTAGCTGTGGTTGAAAGTGATTATGACAATATAAAACTGACAACCCCCGAGGATTTATATTTTGCCGAAGCGATATTGAAGAAGAATGAGGAAATGAGTGGAGGAGACAAGCATGTTTAGGATTGGACAAGGTTTTGATGTTCATCAATTAGTGGAAGGGAGACCCTTTATCATAGGAGGTATTACGATACCGTATGAAAAAGGTCTATTGGGTCATTCGGATGCGGATGTCTTGTTGCATGCTGTAGCGGATGCTTGCCTGGGTGCTATTGCAGCAGGAGATATCGGAAAGCATTTTCCGGATACAGACCCCGAGTTCAAGGACGCCGATTCGGCAAAACTCCTGGAGCATGTATGGGCTCTCGTGAAAGAAGAAGGTTATGAATTAGGGAACATCGATTGTACGATCATTGCTCAGAAACCTAAGATGGCCCCTTACATTGATGAAATGAGACAAAGCATTGCCACGTTACTGGAAGCGGATATCGCTGAGGTGAATGTTAAGGCCACAACCTCTGAGAAGCTCGGTTTTACAGGAAGAGGCGAAGGGATTGCCGCGCAAACGACCATATTAATTAAAAAGAAGTAGGGGGACAAATTCGCTTTATTCCCTTACATAACGGTGTTAAAATAGGTCAGAGACTTTAATGCAGGAATCATAAGAGGAGGAAAACAAATGACACAAGAAGTACGCGTCCGTTATGCCCCAAGCCCAACGGGTCATTTACATATTGGAAATGCAAGAACCGCTTTATTCAATTACCTATATGCTCGCAGTGTCGGTGGAAAGTTCATTATCCGTATTGAAGACACGGATAAGAAACGGAATATAGAAGGCGGGGAAGAAAGTCAGCTTAAATATCTTCAATGGCTTGGAATCGATTGGGACGAAAGTGTCGATCAGCCGGGTGAATATGGTCCTTACCGTCAATCTGAACGTAATCATATCTATGAGCAGTATTTAAATGAACTGCTGGAAACCGGACAAGCCTATAAATGCTACTGTACAGAAGAAGAGTTGGAAGCAGAGCGTGAAGCTCAATCGGCATCCGGTCAAATGCCACGTTACTCAGGTAAATGCCGTAACCTGACGAAAGAGGATCAGGAGAAATTAGCAGCAGAAGGACGTCAACCGAGCATTCGATTCCGTGTTCCGGCAGGAAAGGTTTATTCATTTAATGATATCGTGAAAGAAGATGTCGCTTTTGAATCAGACGGCATCGGTGACTTTGTCATTGCGAAAAAAGATGGTACGCCAACCTATAATTTCGCTGTTGCCGTTGATGATTATCTGATGAAAATCTCCCATGTTCTCCGTGGGGAAGATCATATATCCAATACACCTAAGCAATTGATGATTTTTGAAGCATTTGGTTGGGAACCGCCTGTCTACGGTCATATGACATTGATTGTCAATGAAAGCCGTAAAAAGCTGAGTAAACGTGATGAAAGTATCATTCAATTCATCGAGCAATACGAAGCATTAGGTTATTTACCGGAAGCTTTATTCAATTTCATCGCATTACTGGGCTGGTCTCCAAAAGGAGAGGAAGAACTGTTCTCAAGAGAAGAATTTATTGAAATCTTTGACCCAGAGCGTTTATCCACTTCTTCTGCCCTGTTTGATAACCAAAAGCTTACATGGATGAACAATCAATACATGAAGAACCTGGAGTTAGGTCAAGTCGTGGAGCTATCCCTTCCTCACTTAATCAGTGCGGGTAAACTGGATGAGAACATGTCTGATGAGAAACGTGAATGGGCGGGCCGCGTCATTTCCTTATACCAGGAACAAATGAGCTACGGTGCTGAAATCGTAGAACTATCAGAAATGTTCTTCCGAACGGATATCGAATATGATGAGGAAGCAAAAGCCGTCTTGGAAGAAGAGCAGGTTCCTGAAGTTCTTCAGGCTTTCTTACATGAAATTGAAGCCCTTGAACACTATGAAGCAGGAGAAATCAAATCGTCTATTAAAGCTGTCCAAAAGGCGACCGGCCATAAAGGGAAAAAGCTGTTCATGCCGATTCGTGTAGCGGTCACAGGCCAGACTCATGGTCCTGAATTACCGAATGCCATCGAGCTTTTAGGGAAAGATACAGTTAAACATCGTCTTCACAGTCTTTTAGGTTAACATTTTGAAGGAAATGTAATATAGTAAGAGTATCACCATAAATGATATCGCGTTGATGAGGAGAAGTAGGAAACGGATGCTTTGTAGAGAGAACCATCGCCGGCTGAAAGTGGTTTAAGCCCCTCCGATTCTGAAATGCACCTCAGAGCCCGTTACTGAAATATAGTAGGTAAAGGCGGCTTCCTACCGTTAACAGGATTTGAGTTGGAGAAGGACGTTTCTTCTCAATCAGAGTGGAACCGCGCTGCCTATGCGTCTCTGTCAGTATATGTATACTGACAGGGGCGTTTTTTTATTGTCTATGTAAAGCTTATATGGGTGGTCATAAGGCAAAGGCAAAGAACGCCATTCCGGTGGGCACGCCTTATGCTTGTCGCCTCTAAGCAAGCCGCCAGCGCTTTTCTATTGTCCAGCTCCGGCGGCTAGGCCCTCGAGGTCATAAGCTAAATGGTCCAAGAAGGCAAAGAACGCCTTCATGGCCCATTCATCTTATGCTTGTCGGGCCTAAGCAAGCCGCCAGGGCTTTTCTATTTATCCGAAGAGAGGGGATCGAATGTTTAAGTCTTTTAAGGAAGATGTTGATGTAGTTTTTGATCAGGATCCGGCTGCGAGGAATTATCTCGAGGTCATCCTTACGTATTCTGGTCTGCATGCCATATGGGCCCATCGCATTGCTCACGCTTTTTTCAAGAGGAAATTCTTTTTTATGGCTCGCGTCATTTCACAGATAAGCCGGTTTTTCACAGGGGTTGAGATTCACCCGGGGGCAAAGATCGGCAGGCGTTTTTTCATTGATCACGGCATGGGAGTGGTGATTGGTGAAACGTGTGAAATAGGGGATAATGTCACACTGTTTCAAGGAGTGACCCTTGGTGGTACGGGTAAAGAAAAAGGAAAGCGGCATCCGACGATTCAGGATAATGCCCTTATCGCCACGGGAGCGAAAGTATTAGGATCGATTGTAGTTGGAGAAAATTCTAAGGTGGGGGCAGGATCAGTCGTCCTGAAAGATGTTCCGCCCAACTCAACCGTCGTGGGAATCCCGGGCAGGGTGGTCATTCAGGATGGTGTCAAAATACAGAAGGATCTGAATCACTGTGACCTTCCGGATCCAATGAATGACCGAATGAAGCAGATGGAAGAAGATTTGAATGAGTTAAAATCATTACTTAGGGAATATGAAGGAAGGAGTCGATCATATTGACGATTCGTTTATATAACACACTGACCAGACAAAAAGAGGAATTCAAACCCCAGGAAGAGGGTAAAGTCAAAATGTATGTGTGCGGGCCGACGGTTTACAATTACATCCATATAGGAAATGCCCGCCCTGCCATTGTTTTTGATACCGTAAGACGTTATCTGGAATACAGAGGCTATGATGTTCAATTTGTCTCTAATTTCACTGATGTGGACGATAAATTAATCAAAGCAGCAAAGGAGCTTGGAGAGGACGTACCAACGATTGCCCAAAGATTTATCAAAGCTTACTTTGAAGATACGGGAGCACTTGGATGCAAGAAGGCCGATGTTCATCCAACAGTGACAGATAACATCGATACCATCATTGATTTTATTTCCGCCCTTATTGAAAAAGGCTTTGCATATGAATCTCAAGGGGACGTTTATTACCGCACGAGAAAGTTTGAAGGATACGGAAAACTTTCCCATCAGCCGATAGATGAACTGAAAGCGGGTGCGCGCATTGACGTCGGAGACAAAAAGGAAGATGCTCTTGATTTCGTTTTATGGAAGGCAGCGAAAGAAGGGGAGATTTCTTGGGAAAGCCCGTGGGGGGAAGGTCGTCCGGGCTGGCATATTGAGTGCTCTGCCATGGCAAAACGCTATTTGGGGGATACCATTGATATCCACGCTGGTGGACAGGATCTGACATTCCCTCACCATGAGAATGAAATTGCCCAATCAGAGGCGCTTACAGGTAAGCCGTTTGCGAAGTATTGGATGCACAATGGCTATATCAATATCGATAATGAGAAGATGTCTAAATCACTCGGTAACTTTGTATTGGTTCATGACATCATTAAAGAACAAGACCCTCAGGTACTTCGATTCTTTATGCTGTCCGTACATTATCGTCATCCGATCAACTACAATTTAGAGCTCTTACAGAATGCGGAGTCCGCTCTGAATCGTATCAAGACCGCATATGAAAACCTTAAGCACCGTAAGGAATCAAGCGCGGACTTAACAGATGACATCCAAGGGTGGATGGATAAGATCGCTGAGTTAAAAGCACAATTCATCTCTGAGATGGATGATGATTTTAATACAGCAAACGGAATTTCCGTCTTATTCGAATTATCCAGACAGGCCAATTATTATTTGATGGAGAAGAACACGTCCACAGAAGTCATAGATGCGTTCCTTCAACAATTTGAAGACTTCTTCTCAGTGCTTGGATTAAGCCTCGGGGAAGAAGAGCTGTTGGATGAAGAAGTGGAAGAATTGATCCAAAAGCGTATTCAGGCACGTAAAGACCGTAACTTCCAATTAGCTGATGAAATTCGTGACACGTTAAAAGAGATGAATATCATCCTTGAAGATACGCCTCAAGGCATTCGCTGGAAAAGAGGATCATAATGCTCCGTGAGACAAATGAACAAATTGACGCTAAACAAATCAATGCCCTTGCCCTTGCTTATATGGGAGATGCTGTATATGAAACGTATGTACGGCAGCTCCTTTTAACCAAAGGAAAGATTAAACCGAATCAGCTGCACAGAGCGGCAACCAAGTATGTGTCTGCCAAAGCCCAGGCTGTCATTCTCAAGACACTGTTTGATCAGGATCTCTTGACGGAAGAAGAAATATCGATTGTCAAAAGAGGCCGAAACGCGAAATCCGGAACTACACCTAAGAATACAGATGTACAAACCTATAAACACAGCACTGCCTTTGAGGCTCTCGTTGGATATTTATTTTTACTGAACCGGACAGAGAGACTGGAAGAACTATTGAAGTTGATATTCGAACAAGCCCAGGCAGGAAAGGAGGAGCAGAAATGAGTAAAGATTTTATCGGAGGAAGGAATCCGGTCATGGAAGCATTGAAGTCAGGCCGGGATATAAACAAGATCTGGATTGCGGAAGGTTCCCAGAAAGGTTCGATACAGCAAATTGTCGGACTGGCTAAAGAGTCGAATGTAATGGTTCAATACGTTCCCAAGAAGAAGATCGAACAAATGGTAGCTGAAAATCATCAAGGCGTGGTGGCTTCTGTAGCGGCTTATCAGTATGCAGAGATCGATGATTTATTTCATAGGGCTGAACAAAAAGGAGAAGATCCGTTCATCCTGATCCTGGATGAATTGGAGGACCCTCATAATCTTGGGTCGATCATGAGGACAGCGGATGCTGCAGGTGCTCATGGGATCATCATTCCGAAGAGAAGAGCGGTGGGACTTACGTCAACGGTAGCGAAGGCGTCTACAGGTGCCATTGAGCATATCCCCGTTGCCCGTGTAACCAATCTATCAAGAGCGGTGGATGAGCTGAAGGAACGTGGTGTCTGGGTGGCAGGTACGGATGCGAAAGGGAAGCAGGACTTCCGCCAGCTGGATGGTACACTGCCTATCGGCATCATTGTCGGAAGCGAAGGAAAAGGGATGAGCAGGATTCTCAGGGATAAATGTGATTTTCTTGTCCAGTTGCCAATGATCGGTCATGTCACATCATTAAACGCTTCGGTGGCAGCCAGCATTTTGATGTATGAGGTTTATCGTAAGCGCCACCCTTTGGGAGAATAGAGAGAGATGGATATTCTCCTTGTGGATGGCTATAACATAATCGGTGCCTGGTCAGAGCTGAATGAGTTGAAGCAGAAGGATCTGGCAGCGGCAAGAGACCGCCTGGTAGAGCAAATGGCAGAATATCAAGGTTATACGGGCTACCGTGTCATTGTCGTGTTTGATGCTTATTATGTTCAGGGAATAGCCCGCAAGTATAAAAATTATAAAGTAGATGTTATTTTCACAAGAGAAAACGAAACAGCGGATGAACGAATCGAAAAATTAGCCATCGAGTTAAGCAATATTAAGACCCAAATTCACGTAGCCACTTCAGATTTTACAGAGCAGTGGGCGATCTTCGGTCAGGGGGCCCTCCGTAAATCCGCCAGGGAACTCCTGACGGAAGTGAAAGTCATTGAAAGAAAAATCGAAAAGAAGGTTCGGATTTCAAGCGAAAAGAGACCTGCCTCAAAGATTCAATTATCCGAGGAAATGGCTGAAATTTTCGAAAAATGGCGTCGTGGAAAGCAATGATAGGTTGACGATTGAATTTTCTGTAATGTATAATATTTCTATCTATTGTTTTGCGCGGGGGGATGTGTGTGAGCAATATCACCAGGACAGAAGCATTTGATAATCGGTTAGAAGGCATGGATGATGAAGAGATAATAGAAGCCGTCCATCAGGGTCACAGCGAAGCGCTAGATTTTTTAATAAAAAAATATCGTAATTTTGTTAGAGCGAAAGCCCGCTCCTATTTTTTGATCGGGGCAGATAAGGAAGATATTGTCCAGGAAGGCATGATCGGCCTGTACAAAGCGATCCGTGATTATAAAGAGGACAAGCTCACTTCTTTTAAAGCGTTTGCGGAGCTTTGTATCACCAGGCAGATCATTACAGCCATCAAGACGGCGACGAGGCAGAAGCATATACCTTTGAACTCGTATGTCTCATTGGACAAGCCCATTTACGATGATGAATCAGACCGAACGCTGTTAGATGTGATTTCGGGTGCGAAAGTCATGGATCCGGAAGCGCTGATTATCAATCGTGAGGAATTCGATAACATGGAGGACAAGATGGCTCAGCTGTTAAGTGATCTTGAGAGGAAAGTACTGGCTCTCTATTTAGACGGTCAATCCTACCAGGAGATCTCCGAAGAACTTAACCGCCATGTGAAATCCATCGACAACGCCTTGCAGCGGGTGAAAAGAAAGCTGGAACGATACCTGGAAGTTCGCGAAATAACGATGTAAAGTCATATTGACACAAAATGGTGGCCATGTTATTTTTGATAGGACTTACTATGGATAATTCAGGTGGTATATATGACTGCTAAATTAATACTTGCTTGTACGGTGTGTGGTTCCAGAAATTATAGTGTGCCGGGTAATCGTAACCAAGCAGTTCGATTAGAATTAAAGAAATTCTGTAATACATGCAATGCTCACACCCTACACAAAGAAACGAAATAGTGGAGCACCAAGTCTTGCGTATTGATATTAGTTGGAGGTTACAAACGGATGTTTAAATTCTTTCGCAATGTTGCATCGGAAATGAGAAAGGTCAGCTGGCCTAAACGAAAAGAGTTAACACGCTATACGATCACAGTTATTACAACCGTTGTATTTGTCGCCCTTTTCTTTGCCGTCATCGACCTGGGCATCTCAGAACTTATGCGATTGATCATTGGTTCTAAGTAAGAGAAACATAGAATTAGTTGTATATATATCATGAAAGCATGGTATAATGAATGTTAATAGAGTACATGACCTTAGAGCCCGTTATCTTTTTACGGGTTTTTTCATTTGCAGAAAAAGGCGTAGGAGTATTCTTTAAACAGCGAGGAGGGACGGACGTTTAGTCCTATTAAATGGAAAAGAATTGGTATGTAGTTCATACTTATTCAGGTTATGAGAACAAGGTTAAAGCCAATCTCGAAAAACGTGTTGAATCAATGGGGATGCAGGATAAAATCTTCCGCGTGATCGTACCTGAAGAAGAAGAAACAGATATTAAGAATGGTAAGAAGAAAGTCGTTAAGAAAAAAGTGTTCCCTGGTTATGTGATTGTTGAGATCGTCATGACGGATGATTCATGGTATGTCGTTCGAAATACTCCTGGAGTGACCGGTTTCGTCGGTTCATCTGGATCAGGTTCAAAGCCGACCCCGTTATTGCCGGAAGAAGTCACCAATCTCCTGAAACAAATGGGCATGACGGAGAAAAAGGTGGAAATCGACTTTGAATTGGGAGAAACCGTTAGAGTGAATGAAGGTCCATTTGCGAACTTCACAGGTTCAATCGAAGAGATCGATCATGCAAAAACAAAAGTGAAGGTTCATGTGAATATGTTTGGTAGAGATACCCCTGTAGAATTGGATTTCTCCCAAATTGATAAATTATAATGGAAAAGAACTTGAAATCATTCTGAAAAAATGGTACTATTTCATAAGTCAGTGCGTCTCCACAAAGAGATACTGAAACTACTAAACGTTCTTTATGTTGATAAAGACATTTTTTACATGAGTGGGAGGGTGAAAAACCCAATAACCACATCACGGACTTAAGGAGGTGTGTCTCGTGGCTAAAAAAGTTATTAAAATGGTTAAATTGCAGATTCCTGCCGGTAAAGCTAATCCAGCTCCACCAGTTGGTCCTGCACTAGGTCAAGCAGGTGTTAACATCATGGGATTCTGTAAGGAATTCAATGCTCGTACAGCAGATCAAGCTGGCTTAATCATTCCTGTTGAAATTACGGTATTTGAAGACCGTTCATTTACATTCATCACAAAAACTCCACCCGCTGCCGTATTACTTAAAAAAGCAGCTGGTATCGAGTCTGGTTCAGGCGAACCAAACAGCAAGAAAGTGGCAACACTTAAGCGCGATAAAGTACGTGAAATTGCTGAAACAAAAATGCCTGACTTAAATGCAGCTAGTGTTGAATCAGCTATGCGCATGGTAGAAGGAACTGCGCGCAGCATGGGTATCGTCATCGAAGACTAATCCCTGCTTCGTTAAAGAGATGTTCCTGTTGAACGAGGTTGCGATGATGAAATGTACGTTTCACTCGCAACCTTATTTCGTGGGAGGTTATTCCGCTAAAACCACATATAGGAGGAAATTAAAATGGCAAAAAAAGGCAAAAAGTTTCTTGAAGCTCAGAAGCTTGTAGATCGTACTACAGCTTACTCGGTTGAAGAAGCAATTGAATTAGTTAAGAAAACAAACTTCGCTAAGTTTGACGCAACGATCGAAGTGGCGTTCCGCTTAGGTGTAGATACTCGTAAGAATGACCAGCAAATCCGTGGAGCGGTTGTACTTCCGCACGGTACTGGTAAAACTCAAAAAGTTCTTGTATTCGCTAAAGGCGATAAAGCTAAAGAAGCAGAAGCTGCCGGCGCTGACTTCGTAGGTGATGCAGAACTTATCAACAAGATCAACCAAGGTTGGTTCGAGTTCGACGTAATCGTAGCAACTCCAGACATGATGGGTGAAGTTGGTAAACTTGGTCGTGTATTAGGACCTAAAGGTTTAATGCCAAACCCTAAAACTGGTACAGTTACATTCGACGTAACAAAAGCTGTTAATGAAATCAAAGCTGGTAAAGTTGAATACCGTGCTGACAAATCAGGTAACGTACACGTTCCTGTTGGAAAGATTTCATTCGACAACCAAAAGCTTGTTGAAAACTTTGCTACAATGTATGAAACAATGCTTAAAGTTAAACCTGCTGCTGCAAAAGGAACTTACATGAAAAACGTTTCTGTAACTTCCACTATGGGACCTGGCGTAAAAGTCGATCCTTCAACTTTCGCAGTAAAGGCATAATTTGGTATTGACTTACTAGGAACTAGTGATTATAATTAGTTCTGTTGTTAAAAAAACGAATACATTTGTACCGTAGACAGTAGGTGCTCTCATGAGCTTAATGTCCTGCCGAGGTAATTGCGATAAAATAACCGCTTTATGCGTGTTTGCAATGCCCTTATGTCTACCTTGATATAAGGGCATTTTTTATTGGATGACGGTATAAATGTTCATCAGTCAATCTACAGGAGGTGTAATGATGAGCAGCATTCTAGAGCAAAAGAAACACATCGTCGGAGAAATCTCTGACAAGCTAAAAAACAGTGTATCTACAATCATTGTAGATTACCGTGGTCTTGATGTTTCCGAAGTAACTGAGCTTCGTAAACAACTTCGTGAAGCTGGCATCGACTTCAAAGTGTACAAAAACACTATGGTACGTCGTGCTGCAGAAGAAGCTGGTCTTGAAGGGTTAAACGAATTCTTAACTGGTCCTAACGCAATCGCGTTCAGTTCAGACGAAGTAGTTGCACCTGCAAAGATTCTTAACAGCTTTGCAAAAGAACACGAAGCGCTTGAAATTAAAGCGGGTGTCATCGAAGGAACAATCACTTCAGTTGAGGATGTTAAAGCAATTGCTGAACTTCCAAACCGCGAAGGACTTCTTTCTATGCTACTCAGCGTGCTTCAAGCACCAATGCGCAACTTCGCATTGGCAACAAAAGCCGTTGCAGATCAAAAAGAAGAGCAAGGCGCGTAAGTTAAAGCAAGTCGTTTAAATAAAAATTAAAGCAAGCATAACAAGGAGGAAATTTAAAATGAGTAAAGAGCAAATCATTGACGCGATTAAAGAAATGTCAGTTCTTGAACTAAATGATCTAGTTAAAGCAATCGAAGAAGAATTCGGAGTAACTGCTGCTGCACCTGTAGCTGTAGCTGCTGGTGGCGCTGACGCTGCTGCAGAAAAAACTGAATTTGACGTAATCCTTGAGAGCGCTGGATCTCAAAAAATCAAAGTTATCAAAGTTGTTCGTGAAATCACAGGTCTTGGCCTTAAAGAAGCGAAAGAAGTTGTTGATAACACTCCTAAAGCACTTAAAGAAGGTGTTTCTAAAGAGGAAGCTGAAGAACTTAAAGCTAAACTTGAAGAAGTTGGAGCTGGCGTAGAAGTTAAGTAATGATTGTATAGATGAAAAGCTCGCTATATTGGCGGGCTTTTTTCTTGTCTGACTTCTATGGCATATACATGAGCGTCAGGGTTGGGTTACCATCACTCCCTTTTGGGAAAAATGGTTAATAGACTTTGACGGATTCAATGGATGGAGATGATAAAATGAGCAACCACTATTATTCTCATAACCCGGAAGTAGAAAGTAACCCCCAAACCATTACCTTTGAATTAAGAGGGAATACATTCCGTTTTAAAACGGATCAAGGTGTTTTTTCGAAGAAGGAAGTTGATTTTGGTTCGAGGGCGTTGATTGAAACGTTTGAATCACCTGACGTAACAGGCGCATTTTTAGATGTTGGTTGCGGGTACGGGCCCATTGGTTTGGCTCTGGCGAAAGACAACGGAGACCGGTTGGTGCATATGATTGATGTGAATGAGAGGGCATTATCTTTAGCTAAAGAAAATGCTAAAGGGAACAACGTTCAGAACATCAGTATTTATCAAAGCGACCTCTATACGAATGTTGTCGAGACAGAATTCGCAGCCATTTTAACGAATCCGCCGATACGGGCAGGTAAAGAAACGGTTCATTCAATTCTGGAGAATAGTTATGACTACCTGAAGGAAAACGGTGAATTGTGGGTGGTTATTCAGAAGAAGCAGGGTGCTCCATCTGCCATGGATAAAATGGAAGAATTGTTTTCGAATGTAGAAATCATCGCAAGAAAAAAGGGTTACTACATCTTGAAGTCGGTAAAAGAAATCCGTTGACGTAGCTTTATCGCTATGATAACATTATAAAATGCAAAAATATTATTTTCCGGTATTATGTCCATATGTATACATATTGGATGAATTGGAAAAGATTATAAAATAATAGTTCGTCATTTGAAAATGAGGTTTTATCATTAAAACCCTTTTTCTTTTTGTCTTGTGTAGACTTGCAATTCTACCTATAGACATATAGACACAACCAAAACGCTTGATTTGAGGGGTGAATCAGTTGACAGGTCAACTAGTTCAGTATGGACGACACCGCCAACGCAGAAGTTTTGCGCGTATCAGTGAAGTTTTAGAATTACCGAATTTAATCGAAATTCAAACTTCCTCGTATCAATGGTTTCTTGATGAGGGGTTAAGAGAAATGTTCCGTGACATTTCTCCGATTGAGGACTTCACTGGTAATCTCTCTTTAGAATTTATTGATTATAGTCTGGGAGAGCCAAAGTACTCGGTGGAAGAATCAAAGGAAAGAGATGTTACTTATTCTGCACCGCTTAGGGTAAAAGTTCGTCTTGTGAACAAGGAAACAGGAGAAGTGAAAGATCAAGACGTATTTATGGGTGATTTCCCATTAATGACAGACACAGGTACATTTGTCATCAATGGTGCTGAGCGCGTTATCGTATCTCAGTTAGTGCGTTCACCTAGTGTTTACTTCAGCGGAAAAGTAGATAAGAACGGAAAGAAAGGGTTTACTGCTACCGTTATACCAAACCGCGGAGCCTGGCTTGAGTATGAAACAGATGCAAAAGATGTTGTATATGTGCGAATTGATCGAACTCGCAAACTACCGGTAACGGTTCTTTTACGTGCCCTTGGGTTTGGCTCTGATCAAGAAATCATCGATTTGATCGGTGATAATGAGTACATTCGTAACACGCTCGAGAAAGACAACACGGAAGGTATCGACAAAGCATTGCTCGAGATTTACGAGCGTCTGCGTCCAGGAGAGCCTCCTACAGTAGAAAATGCTAAAAGTTTACTCGTTTCTCGTTTCTTTGATCCTAAGCGTTATGACTTAGCAAACGTTGGACGTTACAAAATGAACAAAAAGCTTCACATTAAGAATCGCTTATTCGGTCAGACTCTAGCAGAAACTCTAGCAGATCCGGAAACGGGTGAGATTCTTGCAGAGAAGGGCACGGTTCTTGATCGTCGCGCTCTTGATAAGGTCATTCCTTATTTAGAGAATGGCATCGGCTTTAAAAACTATCAGCAGTCCGGTGGCGTGTTAGAAGAAGACGTCGTTCTTCAATCTATCAAAATCTATTCTCCTAATGAAGAGGGAGAACATGAAATCAATGTCATCAGCAATGCGTATGTTGAAGAAGAGGTTAAGTACATTACACCTGCAGATATCATTTCTTCTATTTCTTACTTCTTTAATTTATTACACGGAGTAGGATTGACGGATGATATCGACCATTTAGGAAACCGTCGTTTACGTTCGGTTGGTGAATTGCTGCAAAACCAATTCCGTATCGGTTTATCACGTATGGAGCGTGTCGTTCGTGAAAGAATGTCCATTCAGGACACCAACACGATCACTCCGCAACAGCTGATTAACATCCGACCGGTTATCGCTTCAATTAAAGAGTTCTTTGGAAGTTCCCAATTGTCTCAATTCATGGACCAAACGAATCCCCTTGCAGAATTAACGCACAAACGTCGTCTTTCTGCGTTAGGGCCTGGTGGATTAACACGTGAACGTGCCGGATTCGAAGTGCGTGACGTACACTATTCCCACTATGGTCGTATGTGTCCGATTGAAACACCAGAGGGACCGAACATTGGACTGATTAACTCGCTTTCTTCATTTGCGAAAGTGAATAAATTCGGATTTATTGAAACGCCGTACCGTCGTGTTGACCCGGATACAGGGAAAGTAACCGATCGTATCGATTACTTAACAGCAGACGAAGAAGATAACTATGTAGTGGCTCAAGCAAACGCTCGTCTTGGTGAAGACGGTGCATTCCTTGATGAAGAAGTCATCGCTCGTTTCCGTGGGGAAAACACGGTCATCAAACGTGAAAGACTTGACTATATGGATGTATCTCCTAAACAAGTAGTATCAGCTGCAACAGCATGTATTCCTTTCTTGGAGAACGATGACTCAAACCGTGCTCTAATGGGAGCGAACATGCAACGTCAAGCAGTACCTTTGATGAATCCTGAATCACCGATTGTCGGAACGGGTATGGAACACGTATCCGCTAAAGACTCCGGTGCAGCCGTGATTTGTAAATATGAAGGTATCGTGGAGAAGGTTGAAGCGAAGCAAGTTTGGGTGCGTCGTGTGAAAGAAATCGATGGTCAAGAAGTAAAAGGTGATCTCGATAAATATCGTATGCAGAAATTTATCCGTTCAAACCAGGGAACATGTTACAACCAGCGTCCTATCGTAAGTGAAGGCGACCGTGTAGTAAAAGGAGAAATCCTTGCTGATGGTCCTTCAATGGAAAAAGGTGAACTGGCCTTAGGACGTAACGTAATGGTTGGATTCATGACTTGGGACGGTTACAACTATGAAGATGCGATCATCATGAGTGAGCGTCTTGTGAAAGACGATGTCTATACTTCTATTCATATTGAAGAATACGAGTCAGAATCCCGTGATACGAAATTGGGACCTGAAGAAATCACTCGTGATATTCCAAACGTAGGTGAAGATGCCCTCCGCAATCTTGATGAGCGTGGAATCATCCGCATCGGTGCAGAAGTGAAGGACGGCGACTTGCTTGTTGGTAAAGTAACGCCTAAAGGTGTAACAGAGTTAACGGCTGAAGAGCGCTTATTACATGCGATCTTCGGTGAGAAGGCCCGTGAAGTCCGTGATACATCTCTTCGTGTACCACATGGTGGTGGCGGAATCATCCTGGATGTCAAAGTCTTCAACCGCGAAGACGGCGATGAATTACCACCAGGTGTGAATCAGCTGGTACGTGTATACATCGTTCAGAAGCGTAAGATTTCTGAGGGTGACAAAATGGCTGGTCGTCACGGAAACAAAGGTGTTATCTCAAGAATCCTTCCAGAAGAAGACATGCCGTTCTTACCGGACGGTACACCAATCGATATCATGCTTAACCCATTAGGGGTACCATCTCGTATGAATATCGGTCAGGTGCTGGAGCTTCACCTGGGTATGGCTGCAAGATACCTTGGTGTCCATGTCGCTTCACCAGTATTTGATGGAGCGCGTGAGGAAGATGTGTGGGCTACGATTGAAGAGGCAGGGATGGCACGCGATGCCAAAACCGTTCTTTATGACGGTAGAACAGGTGAACCATTCGATAACCGTGTATCAGTAGGGATCATGTATATGATCAAACTTGCTCACATGGTCGATGATAAACTTCACGCCCGTTCAACCGGTCCTTACTCACTTGTTACGCAACAGCCGCTCGGAGGTAAAGCTCAATTCGGTGGACAGCGTTTCGGTGAGATGGAGGTATGGGCACTTGAAGCTTACGGTGCTGCTTACACTCTACAAGAAATTCTAACAGTCAAGTCTGATGATGTTGTGGGTCGTGTGAAGACATACGAAGCCATTGTCAAAGGTGAAAACGTTCCTGAGCCAGGAGTTCCAGAATCATTTAAGGTTCTGATCAAAGAACTTCAAAGTTTAGGTATGGATGTTAAGATCCTCTCAAGTAACGAAGAAGAAATCGAGATGCGTGACTTAGAGGATGAAGAAGAAGTACAGCAAGCAGACACGCTAAATATCTCTGAATCGAATGCACAAGAATCCGAGACAGTAGGGTCGAAAGAATAAATTTAGAGCAAATAGGGTTAGAGCCTGTAGATTAAAAGGGAGGTAGGCCCCTTGCTAGATGTAAATAATTTTGAGTATATGAAAATTGGTTTAGCTTCCCCCGATAAGATCCGTTCCTGGTCTTTCGGGGAGGTTAAAAAGCCTGAGACGATTAACTATCGTACGTTAAAACCAGAAAAAGATGGTTTGTTCTGTGAACGAATCTTCGGTCCTACTAAGGACTGGGAATGTCACTGTGGTAAATACAAGCGTGTCCGCTATAAGGGTGTCGTTTGTGACCGCTGTGGTGTTGAAGTAACAAAGGCTAAAGTTCGTCGTGAACGTATGGGACACATCGAACTTGCAGCCCCTGTATCTCATATCTGGTACTTCAAAGGTATCCCGAGCCGTATGGGACTTGTCTTGGACATGTCTCCCCGCGCTTTGGAAGAAGTGATTTATTTCGCTTCTTACGTTGTAACAGAACCAGGTGACACGGCTCTTGAAAGAAAACAACTTCTTTCTGAAAAAGAGTACCGTGCTTACCGTGAGAAATACGGAGTGAAATTCCAGGCTGCAATGGGAGCTGAAGCGATCAAAAAGCTTCTTCAAGACATTGACCTGGACAAAGAAGCCGACTTCTTAAAAGAAGAGCTGAAAACAGCACAGGGTCAACGCCGTACCCGTGCAATCAAGCGTCTGGAAGTGGTGGAATCTTTCAGGAACTCAGGAAATGATCCGGATTGGATGATTCTTGATGTACTTCCTGTCATTCCTCCGGAGCTTCGCCCGATGGTTCAGCTTGACGGTGGCCGCTTCGCTACTTCTGACTTAAATGATTTATACCGTCGTGTTATTAACCGTAATAACCGTCTTAAACGTCTATTGGACCTTGGTGCTCCAAGCATCATCGTTCAAAACGAGAAACGCATGCTTCAAGAAGCGGTTGACGCTCTAATTGATAATGGTCGTCGTGGCCGTCCGGTAACCGGACCAGGTAACCGTCCATTAAAATCCCTTTCACATATGCTTAAAGGGAAGCAAGGGCGTTTCCGTCAGAATCTTCTTGGTAAGCGTGTCGATTACTCCGGTCGTTCTGTAATCGTTGTTGGACCAAATCTTAAAATGTACCAATGTGGACTTCCTAAAGAAATGGCTCTTGAATTATTCAAGCCATTTGTCATGAAAGAACTCGTTGAAAAAGGATTGGCCCATAACATCAAGAGTGCAAAACGCAAGATCGAACGCGTACAACCAGAAGTATGGGATGTATTAGAAGGGGTTATTAAAGAACATCCAGTTCTCTTAAACCGTGCCCCTACTCTTCATAGACTTGGTATTCAGGCATTTGAACCAACTCTTGTAGAGGGTAGAGCAATCCGTCTTCACCCGCTTGTATGTACAGCGTACAACGCAGATTTCGATGGTGACCAAATGGCGGTTCACGTACCACTTTCTTCTGAAGCACAGGCTGAAGCTCGCATGCTGATGCTTGCTGCCCAAAACATCCTAAATCCGAAAGACGGTAAACCGGTAGTAACACCGTCCCAGGATATGGTACTGGGTAACTATTACCTGACACTTGAACGTGAAAATGCTGTGGGTGAAGGTATGGTCTTCAATGATGCCAATGAAGTCATCCTTGCATATCAAAATGGTTATGTACATTTGCATTCCCGCATTGCGATTCATGCAAGTACCATCAACAACAAAACGTTCACTGAAAAGCAAAATAAACAATTATTGTTAACGACGGTCGGTAAAGTGATCTTCAATGAGATCTTACCTGATACCTTCCCGTTCATAAACGAACCAACAAGAATGAACTTGGAAGTTGCCACTCCCGAGAAATATTTTGTTGATCCGTCATCGGACGTCAAAGAAGTATTACAAAACCGTGAGTTAATCAATCCATTCAAAAAAGGTTTCTTAGGGAATATCATCGCGGAAGTATTCAAGAAGTTCGCAATCACTGAAACATCTCGCATGCTTGATAAGATGAAGGACCTTGGATTCAAGTACTCCACTAAAGCCGGTATTACGGTTGGTATCGCAGATATCGTCGTACTAGCGGAAAAAGAAGAAATCTTAATAGAAGCACAAAGTAAAGTGGACAACGTATTAAAGCAATTTAAACGTGGTCTTATCACAGAAGATGAAAGATACGATCGTGTCATCTCCATCTGGAGTGCTGCGAAAGATACCATTCAAGGTAAGTTGATGGCGACGCTTGATAAGCGCAACCCGATCTTCATGATGAGTGACTCTGGTGCCCGTGGTAACGCATCTAACTTCACTCAACTTGCCGGTATGCGTGGTCTGATGGCCAACCCGGCTGGTCGTATCATCGAGTTACCGATCAAATCAAGTTTCCGTGAAGGTCTGACGGTTCTTGAGTACTTCATCTCTACACATGGTGCACGTAAAGGTCTTGCCGATACTGCACTTAAAACAGCTGACTCAGGTTACTTAACCCGTCGTCTTGTTGATGTGGCACAGGATGTTATCGTTCGAGAAGAAGACTGTGGAACAGACAGAGGCCTACTTGTAGGCTCAATCAAAGAGGGTACGGAAATCATCGAACCTCTTGAAGAGCGTTTACTTGGTCGTTATTCACGTAAAACATTGCGTCACCCTGAGACAGATGAGATCATCATCACTGAAAATCAGCTGATCACAGAAGAATTGGCTAAGACGATCATTGATGCTGGAATCGAACATGTTTCAATCCGTTCTGCCTTCACATGTAACACAAGACACGGTGTATGTGAGAAATGTTACGGAACGAACCTGGCAACAGGTCAAAAAGTCGAAGTCGGAGAAGCGGTCGGAATTATCGCTGCTCAATCAATCGGGGAACCTGGTACTCAGTTAACAATGCGTACGTTCCATACCGGTGGGGTTGCAGGAGACGATATCACACAAGGTTTACCGCGTATCCAGGAGATCTTCGAAGCGCGTAATCCTAAAGGTCAGGCAGTCATCTCTGAAATCGATGGTGTCATTACATCCATTAGTGAAGGAAAAGATCGTCAATACGAAATTACCGTTCAGGGTGATGTGGAAACAAGAAGCTACACAGCACCTTACACAGCCCGCTTAAAGTTTGCTGTGAACGATAAAGTAGCACGCGGTCAGGAAATCACTGAAGGTTCAATCGATCCTAAAGAACTTCTTAAAGTACGTGATGTGTCAGCTGTTCAAGAATACTTGCTCCGCGAGGTACAAAAAGTATACCGTATGCAAGGTGTTGAAATCGGCGACAAACACGTTGAGGTTATGGTTCGTCAAATGCTGCGTAAAGTTCGCGTTATTGATGCAGGTGAAACAGAAGTACTTCCAGGTACTCTCATGGACATCCATCAGTTTAGAGATGCCAACGAAAAAGCACTATTCGGCGGAAAACTTCCGGCAACAGGACGCCCTGTACTGCTTGGAATCACCAAAGCTTCACTTGAAACGGATTCCTTCTTATCAGCAGCATCATTCCAGGAAACAACTCGTGTGTTAACGGACGCTGCCATTAAAGGAAAACGTGATGAGTTACTAGGATTGAAAGAAAATGTTATCATCGGTAAATTGGTTCCTGCAGGTACAGGTATGCAACGTTACCGTAAAGCAGAGCCTGTTTTAGCAGAAGATACTAGTGAAGAAACAGTAACAGTAGAGTAATCTATCAAGGCTAACTCTTAGGCGCGTTTGATTGCTCAAACAACAGCTCTAAGAGTTAGCTTTTATAAATCTTATAAATCTTTGTTGACACAGTGATTTTAAGATGATAATATATTCAAGGTTGCTCCTATTAATAACCTGTTACTTTGGAGGATATGAAATGTCTTATGAAAAAGTAGCGCAGGCTAAAGAAATTATTGTAGGAACAAAGCAAGCAGTGAAAGCTCTGAAAACAGGTCATGTACTAGAAGTTGTCATTGCGGAGGATGCTGATCCCAAAGTTACAGCGAAGGTAGTTCAGGCCGCTAAAGATCTTGAAGTGCCGGTTAACAAAGTGGACTCGATGAAGAAACTTGGTAAATCGTGCGGAATAGATGTTGGAGCAGCAGCTGTTGCGATTATACAGTAAAATAGTTTTTGTAGAAACTATCTGCAAAAACTTTACTTTTACCCAAAAAAGAACCACCTGGATGTGTGGGCTTACCAAATGAGAAGGGAGGAAAACAAAATGCCAACTATTAACCAATTAGTTCGCAAGCCTCGTCAGTCTAAATCAACTAAATCTAAGTCACCAGCACTTAACAAAGGTTATAACAGCTTTAAGAAAGTGCACACGAACTTGTCTTCTCCACAAAAACGTGGTGTATGTACTCGTGTTGGTACAATGACTCCAAAGAAACCGAACTCGGCCCTACGTAAGTATGCGCGTGTTCGTTTAACAAATGGAATCGAGGTTACTGCTTACATTCCTGGTATCGGACACAACCTTCAAGAGCACAGTGTTGTTCTTATCCGTGGAGGACGTGTAAAAGATTTACCAGGGGTACGTTATCACATCGTACGTGGTGCGCTTGATACAGCTGGAGTTGAAGGCCGTATGCAAGGACGTTCTAAATACGGAACTAAGCGCCCTAAAGCAGCTAAAAAATAATAAAACAATCATAAATTCATTTCTCGTTGAAAGGAGGAAATCACATGCCACGTAAAGGTCCTGTAGCAAAAAGAGACGTTTTACCTGATCCAATGTACAATTCTAAATTAGTTACTCGTTTAATCAACAAAATCATGATTGACGGTAAAAGAGGTAAAGCTCAAAAGAAACTATACGCTGCGTTTGATATCATTAGCGAGCGTTCAGGTAAAGATGCAATGGAAGTATTCGATGCAGCTCTAAAAAATATCATGCCGGTATTAGAAGTTAAAGCTCGTCGTGTAGGTGGTTCAAACTATCAAGTACCTGTAGAGGTACGTCCGGAGCGTCGTACTACATTAGGTCTTCGTTGGTTAGTAAACTACTCTCGTCTTCGCGGTGAGAAGACTATGGAAGAGCGTTTAGCTAACGAAATTCTTGATGCAGCTAACAACACTGGTGCTTCTGTTAAGAAGCGTGAAGATACACACAAGATGGCTGAAGCGAACAAAGCGTTTGCTCACTATCGCTGGTAATCTGACCTTAAACAAACAAATCATTCTTATATAAGGAAGGAGAAAGACCGCATGCCTAGAGAGTTCTCCTTAGAAAACACTCGTAATATCGGTATCATGGCTCACATTGATGCCGGTAAAACAACTGCAACTGAGCGTATCCTATTTTACACTGGACGTATCCATAAAATTGGAGAAACTCACGAAGGTGCTTCTCAAATGGACTGGATGGAGCAAGAGCAAGAGCGTGGTATCACGATCACTTCTGCTGCAACAACAGCCCAATGGAAAGGCCATCGTATCAACATCATCGATACACCAGGACACGTAGACTTCACTGTTGAAGTTGAACGTTCCCTGCGTGTACTTGATGGAGCAGTAGCAGTTCTTGATGCTCAATCTGGTGTTGAGCCTCAAACTGAAACAGTTTGGCGCCAAGCAACAACTTACGGGGTTCCTCGTGTTGTGTTCGTTAACAAAATGGACAAAATCGGTGCTGACTTCCTTTACTCTGTTGGTACACTTCATGAGCGTCTACAAGCGAATGCGCATCCAATTCAGCTCCCTATCGGTGCTGAGGATGACTTCGAAGGTATCATCGATCTAGTAGAAATGAAAGCATACTTCTACGAAGATGACCTTGGAACACGCGCAGAAGCTCGTGACATTCCTGAAGAGTACAAAGATCAAGCTGAAGAATACCGTGGAAAGCTGATTGAAGCTGTATCTGAACTTGATGAAGAGCTTATGATGAAGTACTTAGAAGGCGAAGAGCTTTCTAACGAAGAAATCAAAGCTGCAATCCGTGCGGCTACACTTACTGTTGAGTTCTACCCAGTAGTATGTGGATCTGCATTCAAAAACAAAGGGGTTCAATTACTAATTGACTCAGTTATTGATTACCTTCCAGCGCCAACTGACGTTGAAGATATCAAAGGTTTTGTTCCTGAAACAGAAGAAGAAGTGACTCGTCCATCATCTGATGACGCACCATTCTCTGCTTTAGCGTTCAAAGTTGCAACTGACCCTTATGTTGGTAAATTAACATTCTTCCGTGTGTACTCTGGTGTTCTTGAGTCAGGTTCATACGTAAGAAACTCTTCTAAAGGTAAACGTGAACGTGTAGGTCGTATCCTGCAAATGCACGCTAACTCCCGTGAAGAGATTTCCCAAGTGTATGCTGGGGATATCGCTGCAGCAGTTGGTCTGAAAGATACTTCAACTGGTGACACACTTTGTGATGAAAAGAACCTTGTTATCTTAGAATCAATGGTGTTCCCAGAGCCGGTTATCTCTCTATCTGTTGAGCCTAAATCTAAGGCTGACCAAGATAAAATGACTACTGCTCTACAAAAACTGCAAGAGGAAGATCCAACATTCCGTGCGCATACTGACCAGGAAACTGGACAAGTTATCATCGCAGGTATGGGTGAGCTTCACTTGGATATCATCGTTGACCGTATGAAACGTGAATTCAAAGTAGAAGCTAACGTAGGTGCTCCTCAAGTTTCTTACCGTGAGACTTTCCGTGATACGGCTAAAGTTGAAGGTAAGTTCGCTCGTCAATCTGGTGGTCGTGGACAATTCGGTCACGTTTGGATCGAATTTGCGCCTAACGAAGAAGGTAAAGGATTCGAATTCGAGAACGGTATCGTCGGTGGGGTAGTTCCTCGTGAATACATCCCTGCAGTTCAAGCTGGTCTTGAAGATGCTCTTGAAAACGGAGTACTAGCCGGTTTCCCACTAGTTGATGTTAAAGCTAGACTATTCGATGGTTCATACCATGACGTTGACTCCTCTGAGATGGCGTTTAAGATCGCTGCATCTATGGCACTTAAGAATGCTGCTTCTAAATGTAAGCCGGTAATTCTTGAGCCAATGATGAAAGTAGAGGTTGTTATCCCTGAGGAATACCTTGGAGATATCATGGGTGATGTTACTTCCCGTCGTGGACGTGTAGAAGGTATGGAAGCTCGCGGTAACGCTCAAGTCGTTAAAGCGTTCGTACCACTTTCTGAAATGTTTGGATATGCAACATCCCTTCGTTCTAACACGCAGGGTCGTGGAACATACTCCATGCACTTCGATCACTACGAAGAAGTACCAAAATCGATTTCTGAAGAAATCATCAAAAAAAATAAAGGTGAATAATTGATTTATTCCCTTTAATAAAGTATAAATACTATTGTAAGCATTACTGTATCAGAGGTGGATTTATCCCCCTCTGAATCAGCCTAACAAATATACTTATTTTCTTTAAAATCAAAGGAGGATTTTCAAATGGGTAAGGAAAAATTTGATCGTTCCAAGCAACATGCGAATATCGGTACAATCGGTCACGTTGACCACGGTAAAACAACTCTAACTGCTGCAATCACAACTACACTTCACAAGAAGTATGGTCGTGGAACTGCAATGGCATATGACCAAATCGACGGTGCTCCAGAAGAAAGAGAGCGTGGAATCACTATCTCTACTGCACACGTTGAGTACGAAACTGATACTCGTCACTATGCACACGTTGACTGCCCAGGACACGCTGACTATGTTAAAAACATGATCACTGGTGCTGCACAAATGGATGGTGGAATCCTAGTAGTATCTGCTGCTGACGGCCCAATGCCACAAACTCGTGAGCACATCCTTCTTTCTCGTCAAGTAGGTGTTCCATACCTAGTTGTATTCATGAACAAATGTGACATGGTAGACGACGAAGAGCTTCTTGAATTAGTAGAAATGGAAGTACGTGACCTTCTTTCTGAGTACGATTTCCCTGGCGATGACGTACCAGTAATCAAAGGTTCTGCTCTTAAAGCTCTTGAAGGAGATGCTGAGTGGGAAGCGAAAATCTTCGAACTTATGGAAGCTGTAGATAGCTACATCCCAACTCCAGAGCGTGACACTGACAAGCCATTCATGATGCCTGTTGAGGACGTATTCTCAATCACAGGTCGTGGAACAGTTGCTACAGGTCGTGTTGAGCGTGGACAAGTTAAAGTTGGAGACACTATCGATATCATCGGTCTTTCTGAAGAGCCAAAATCTACTACTGTAACAGGTGTAGAAATGTTCCGTAAGCTTCTTGACTATGCAGAAGCTGGAGACAACATCGGTGCACTACTTCGTGGTGTAGCTCGTGAAGATATCCAACGTGGACAAGTACTTGCTAAGCCAGGTACAATCACTCCACACACAAAGTTCAAAGCTGAGGTTTATGTTCTTTCTAAAGAAGAAGGTGGACGTCACACTCCATTCTTCACTAACTACCGCCCACAGTTCTACTTCCGTACAACTGACGTAACTGGTATCTGTAACCTTCCTGAAGGTGTAGAAATGGTTATGCCTGGCGATAACATCGAAATGACTGTTGAGCTTATCGCTCCAATCGCTATCGAAGAAGGTACTAAGTTCTCTATCCGTGAGGGTGGACGTACTGTAGGTGCTGGAGTAGTAGCTACAATCACTGAGTAATATCATTGATATCAAAACAGGTGGACATCATGTCCACCTGTTTTTTTGTGTTCATTTTTTTAAAGTAGAGAGTTTCTAGCTGTGACAGAACGATATACATATAAACCAAAGGACGATATAAAAATCAATTTTTCAATGCCGCTGTTGCTCTCCGTGCAAGACTCCGCTTTCCTCGGGCGAAAGGCGAGCCTCCTCGTCGCTTGCGCTCCTGCGGGGTCTCACCTATTTCGCTTTCCCGAAGGAGTCTCCGTCTTGCACTCCGATCAACAGCTGGAGACTGCAAGATTTCCATTAAGTGCCCTGAATATATTTTACAAACCTTTGTCGAATTCAATATTTAGAATAGAGACTTGAATAAAAGACCGTACATGACTCAGGTTGAAATAGTGAGTAATTATTTTTTATGTGTGTAATTTTCTATGGGCGAATCAGCTGAGTGAAAGTGAATTATATATGCTCAATACGGGATAGGATTCCTACACCGCTGTTGATCTCCGTGGAAGACTCCGCTTTCCTCGGGCGGAAGGCGAGCCTCCTCGTCGCTACGCTCCTGCGGGGTCTCACCTATTCCGCTTTTCCCGCAGGAGTCTCCGTCTTCCACTCTGATCAACAGCTGGAGACTGCTAAAATTTCAATATGTGCCCTGAATATATCAAAAAGATATATCACTTTTGATATTGATCAGAAAACCTAGAATAAAAGTTCGTGCAATTCTAGGGCTAAAATCTCTTACTCCAATTTCAAGTTGGGTAGTGAGTATGAACAAACCTACACCCAACAAAGGTGTAGAGGTTTTCGACTTTCTTCTATATATAAAGGGATTTAAGATACTTTAAGTATATATCAATGAAGTTAAAGACTACATTCATGCTTTCTGCACTGATATACAATTAAGACAAGTACTCCCCATACAACAGTGACTTAAATAACCCATTGTTGATTGTAACGGAAGGCAGCTCGACTCCTGCGGGAAACGTGGGACAGGGCGAAAAGTGGAGGCGGCTTGGTCAGGCCCGACAAGCATAAGGCGAATCAACCGGAAAGGCGTTCTTTGCCTTTTTGGTTGATTTGACTTATGACCTCGAGGGACTAGCCGCCGGAGCTGGATCTTGAGACTCCGCAGGCAAAGCCGAGGAGGCTCACCGCCCACCCCGCGGAAAGCGAGCTGCCTGCAGTGGAAATCAACATGCAGTTACTCATCAAAAGATAAGTCTCACTTAACGCAGAATCCCAATCCTTTATATTCAGATTCGTTATATTAAATATTGTGAAAATAACACATCACCTTGAAAATAACACGGTTCATTTGTATAATAGAGAAAGTGTGCAAAACATAAAGAAATTGCAAGAAACCCTTGCTTCTTCTGGGTGTTTTAGTTATAATAGACAATGTTGGTCTTTGACTGCGATGAAACAGAAGGTTGCTGACACACACGGCCGCTTTGCCATGGCGAGTGTGTGGGAAATTTCTGTGGAGAATGTCTATTCAAAAATAGGCGATAAAGGAGGGAAAATAATGGCAAAACAAAAGATTCGTATCCGTTTAAAGGCTTATGATCACAGAATTCTTGATCAATCAGCTGAGAAAATTGTTGAAACAGCAAAACGTTCTGGTGCGGCGGTTTCTGGACCGATCCCACTACCAACAGAAAAGTCTGTTTACACAATCTTACGTGCTGTGCACAAATACAAAGATTCTCGTGAGCAATTCGAAATGCGTACTCACAAACGCTTAATCGACATTGTTAATCCAACACCACAAACTGTTGATGCGCTTATGCGTTTAGACCTACCATCTGGTGTAGATATCGAAATCAAACTTTAATTCATAAAAACCATAATTATTAGGAGGTGTGACTTATGACCAAAGGAATCTTAGGAAGAAAGATCGGTATGACTCAAGTTTTCGCTGAAAACGGTGATCTTATCCCTGTAACTGTTATCGAAGCTGCTCAAAACGTTGTGCTTCAAAAGAAATCTATCGATGTTGATGGCTATGAAGCGATCCAAGTAGGTTTTGAAGACAAACGTGAAAAGCTTTCTAACAAACCAGAGAGAGGCCACGTTGCTAAAGCTGAAACTGCTCCTAAGCGCTTCATCCGTGAAATCCGCGGTGTAAACGTAGAAGAGTACGAAGTTGGTCAAGAAGTCAAAGTTGATATTTTCGCTGCAGGCGAAATCGTAGATGTAACAGGAGTATCAAAAGGTAAAGGTTTCCAAGGTGCTATCAAGCGTCACAACCAATCTCGCGGACCAATGTCTCACGGTTCTCGTTACCACCGTCGTCCTGGTTCAATGGGTCCTGTTGATCCAAACCGTGTATTCAAAGGTAAACTATTACCTGGACGTATGGGCGGAGAGCAAATTACAATTCAAAACCTTGAAATTGTAAAAGTAGATGCTGAGCGCAACCTTATCTTAGTTAAAGGTAATGTACCTGGACCTAAGAAACAATTAATCAAAGTAAAGTCAGCTGTTAAAGCAAACTAATAGAACTTTTCAAGAAAGGAGGAAACAAGAATGCCGAAAGTAGCATTATTTAACCAAAGCGGTTCTAAAGTTGGAGATATCGAACTTAATGACACTGTTTTTGGTATCGAACCAAACAAACACGTAATGTTTGAAGCAGTTGTGATGCAAAGAGCTTCTTTACGTCAAGGTAATCACAAAGTAAAAAATCGTTCTGAAGTACGTGGCGGTGGGCGTAAGCCATGGCGTCAAAAAGGAACAGGCCGTGCTCGTCAAGGGTCAATCCGTTCTCCGCAATGGCGCGGTGGTGGTACTGTATTTGGACCAGTTCCACGCAGCTATAGCTACAAACTTCCTAAGAAAGTTCGTCGCTTAGCGATCAAATCTGCACTTTCTTCTAAAGTAGCAGAAGAAAACATCTTAGTATTAGAAGCATTATCATTCGATGCTCCTAAAACAAAAGAATTTGCCAACGTTCTAAAAGGTCTTTCTGTTGATTCTAAAACATTAGTTATCACAGACGGTCTTGACGAAAACGTAGCACTTTCAGCTCGTAACATCCCTGGTGTGACTGTTGTACCAGCTGACGGAATCAGCGTTCTGGACGTATTAGGACACGACAAACTAGTGATGACTAAATCAGCTGTTGAAAAAGTAGAGGAGGTGCTCGCATAATGGATGTACGTGAAATCATTAAGCGCCCCGTAATTACAGAGGCTTCAACTGATCTTATGTCTGAGAAAAAATACACTTTCGAAGTTGATACTAGAGCGAACAAAACTCAAGTAAAAGACGCTGTTGAAGAAATCTTCGACGTGAAAGTAGATAAAGTCAACATCATGAACTACAAAGGTAAGTTCAAACGTATGGGTAAACACGCTGGTTACACGAACAAGCGTCGTAAAGCTATCGTTAAGCTTACTGCTGATAGTAAAGAAATCGAATTCTTTGAAGTATAAAATCTTTTAATTAAGAAGAGGAGGGAAAAACATGGCGATTAAAAAGTATAAACCTACCTCTAATGGTCGTCGCGGTATGACTAGCTCTGATTTCGCTGAAATCACTACGGATTCTCCGGAAAAGTCACTTTTAGCACCCCTACACAAAAAGGGTGGCCGTAACAACCAAGGTAAGTTAACAGTTCGTCATCAAGGTGGCGGTCACAAGCGCCAATACCGTATCATCGACTTCAAACGTGAAAAAGATGGTATACCTGGACGCGTTGCTACGATCGAATACGATCCGAACCGCTCAGCAAACATTGCATTAATCAACTACGCTGATGGGGAAAAACGTTACATCCTTGCACCGAAAACAATCGAAGTAGGTATGGAAGTAATGTCTGGACCTGAAGCAGATATTAAAGTGGGTAACGCATTACCACTTATCAACATCCCAGTTGGTACAATCGTACACAATATTGAACTTAAACCAGGTAAGGGTGGCCAGTTAGTACGTTCTGCTGGAACATCTGCTCAAGTTCTTGGTAAAGAAGGTAAATATGTACTTGTACGTCTTAACTCTGGTGAAACTCGTATGATCCTTTCTGCTTGCCGTGCAACTGTTGGTCAAGTTGGAAATGAGCAACACGAACTTATCAACATCGGTAAAGCCGGACGTTCTCGTTGGTTAGGTAAGCGCCCAACAGTTCGTGGTTCTGTAATGAACCCTAACGATCACCCACACGGTGGTGGTGAAGGTCGCGCTCCAATCGGACGTAAATCACCAATGTCTCCATGGGGTAAACCTACTCTTGGATACAAGACACGTAAGAAAAACAACAAATCTGATAAATTTATTGTGCGTCGTCGCAAAAAATAACGGGATTGTACTACGGTTCCTTAAAAGAGCCGTAGATCAATCACGAAGGGAGGTTCAAACATGGGTCGTAGCTTAAAAAAAGGACCTTTTGTTGATGATCATTTAATGAATAAGATCGAGAAATTGAACGAAACTGAAGGCAAACAAGTTGTTAAAACTTGGTCTCGTCGCTCAACGATCTTCCCAGCATTCATCGGTCACACTATCGCAGTTTACGATGGTCGTAAACATGTACCTGTATACGTCACTGAAGACATGGTAGGACACAAGCTTGGTGAATTTGCACCATCTCGTACTTACAAAGGTCATGCAAGTGATGATAAGAAAACAAGACGCTAATTGAGAGGAGGGTATCCTAATGCAAGCAAAAGCTGTTGCAAGAACAGTACGTATTGCTCCTCGTAAAGTACGTTTAGTCGTTGATCTAATCCGAGGTAAGCAAGTTGGAGAAGCGGTTGCTATCTTAAAGCACACACCTAAAGCAGCTTCACCAGTAATCGAAAAAGTACTTAAGTCTGCTATTGCGAACGCAGAGCACAACTTTGACATGGATATTAATAGCCTAGTGGTAACTGAGGCTTATGTAAATGAAGGACCAACACTTAAACGTTTCCGTCCTCGTGCGATGGGACGTGCAAGTCAAATCAACAAACGTACAAGTCACATTACACTTGTCGTATCAGAAAAGAAGGAGGGATAAGCTGTGGGTCAAAAAGTACATCCGGTCGGACTTCGTGTCGGTATAATCCGTGATTGGGAATCTAAATGGTACGCAGATAAAGATTACGCTAATCTGTTACACGAAGACATTAAAGTACGTGAATATATTGCAAAACGTTTAGTAGACGCATCTGTTTCTAAAGTAGAAATCGAGCGCGCTGCAAATCGTATCAACATTACTGTTCATACAGCTAAGCCTGGTATGGTTATCGGTAAAGGTGGTACAGAAGTTGAAGCACTTCGTAAAGCACTTAACGAACTTACTTCAAAACGTGTACACATCAATATCGTTGAAATTAAGAGAGCGGACGTTGACGCTAAATTAGTAGCAGAAAACATCGCTCGTCAATTAGAAAACCGTGTTTCTTTCCGTCGTGCTCAAAAGCAATCCATTCAACGTGCTATGCGCGCTGGTGCAAAAGGAATCAAAACACAAGTATCTGGTCGTTTAGGCGGAGCAGATATCGCTCGTGCAGAACATTACAGTGAAGGTACTGTTCCACTTCATACTCTACGCGCTGACATTGACTATGCTCATGCAGAAGCGGACACAACTTACGGTAAGCTTGGTGTTAAAGTATGGATCTATCGTGGAGAAGTTCTTCCTACAAGAAAGAAATCTGAGGAAGGAGGCAAATAATTATGTTATTACCTAAACGCGTTAAACATCGTCGCGAACACCGCGGAAAAATGCGTGGACGTGCTAAAGGCGGCCAAGAAGTAGCGTTCGGTGAATACGGTTTACAAGCAGTGGAAGCTTCTTGGATCACAAACCGTCAGATCGAATCTGCTCGTATCGCTATGACTCGTTACATGAAACGTGGCGGTAAAGTATGGATTAAAATCTTCCCTCATAAACCTTACACTGCAAAACCTTTAGAAGTACGTATGGGTTCAGGTAAAGGTGCTCCAGAAGGTTGGGTAGCAGTAGTTAAGCCTGGAAAAATCATGTTTGAAATCGCTGGTGTATCTGAAGAGGTAGCTCGTGAAGCGCTTCGTTTAGCATCACACAAACTTCCAATCAAAACGAAGTTTGTAAAACGTGAGGAAATTGGTGGTGAATCAAATGAAAACTAATGAAATTCGTGACCTAACCACTGCTGAAATTGAACAAAAAGTAAAAACTCTGAAAGAAGAGTTATTTAACCTTCGCTTCCAACTTGCGACTGGACAATTAGAAAACACAGCTCGCATCCGTGAAGTCCGCAAAGGGATCGCTCGTATGAAAACTGTAATCCGTGAAAGAGAGATCGGGGTTAACAATCGATAATTGAGAGGAGGTTTGCTTAAATGAGTGACCGCAACCAACGTAAGGTATACACTGGCCGTGTTGTTTCCGACAAAATGGATAAAACAGTAACGGTACTTGTTGAAACTTATAAAAAGCATTCTCTATACGGCAAGCGCGTAAAGTACTCTAAGAAGTTTAAAACTCATGATGAGAACAACGAAGCAAAAGTAGGCGATATCGTACGTATCATGGAGACTCGTCCACTGTCTGCTACAAAACGTTTCCGTTTAGTAGAAGTTGTTGAAAAAGCAGTTATTATCTAATATATTTGTTCGGATATTTTAAATTCCGAAGGGAGGTTACCTACATGATTCAACAAGAATCACGTTTAAAAGTTGCTGACAACTCTGGTGCTCGTGAAGTATTAACTATCAAAGTACTTGGTGGTTCTGGACGCAAGACAGCTAACATCGGTGATGTTATCGTGTGTACAGTAAAACAAGCAACACCAGGTGGCGTTGTTAAAAAAGGTGACGTAGTTAAAGCGGTTGTTGTACGTACTAAATCTGGTGTACGTCGTCAAGACGGTACTTACATTAAGTTCGACGAGAACGCTTGTGTCATTATCCGTGACGATAAGGGACCACGTGGAACTCGTATCTTCGGACCTGTTGCCCGTGAACTACGTGACAGCAACTTTATGAAAATTGTATCTTTAGCTCCAGAAGTTCTTTAATAGATATTAGCATTGGCCCATTCAAGGAGGTGCGATGAAATGCATGTAAAAAAAGGCGATAAAGTAATGGTCATTACTGGGAAAGATAAAGGCAAAACAGGTGTTGTTCTTGCTGCATTCCCTAAGAAAGACCGAGTGCTGGTTGAAGGAATCAACGTAGTGAAAAAACACGCTAAGCCTTCACAGATGAACCCGCAAGGCGGAATCATCAGCCAAGAAGCATCTATCCATGTATCAAATGTCATGCTTCTAGATCCTAAATCTAACGAACCAACTCGTGTAGGTTATAAGACAGAAGACGGCAAAAAAGTACGTGTAGCAAAAAAATCAGGTGAAGTTCTAGATAAATAGTACGATTAAGAAGGGAGGTATTCTGAATGAACCGCCTAAAAGAAAAATTTCAAAGCGAAATCAGTCCAGCTCTAGTGAGCAAATTCAATTACAAATCAGTAATGGAAGTACCTAAAGTTGAAAAGATCGTAGTCAACATGGGTATCGGTGACGCAGTTCAAAACTCAAAAGCTCTTGATGTAGCTGTTGATGAACTAACTCAAATCACTGGTCAAAAGCCAGTTGTAACAAAAGCTAAAAAATCTATCGCAGGTTTCCGTCTTCGTGAAGGTATGCCTATCGGTGCAAAAGTTACTCTACGCGGAGAGCGTATGTACCAATTCTTAGATAAATTAATTTCTGTTTCACTTCCACGTGTACGTGACTTCCGTGGTGTTTCTAAAAAAGCATTCGACGGTCGCGGTAACTACACATTAGGAGTTAAAGAGCAATTGATTTTCCCTGAGATTGATTATGATAAAGTGTCTAAAGTACGCGGTATGGATATCGTAATCGTAACAACTGCGAACACAGACGAAGAAGCTCGTGAATTATTGACACAAATCGGAATGCCATTCCAAAAGTAATCGCTATATAAGGGAGGCGAAAATGTGGCTAAAAAATCTATGATTGCGAAACAAAAACGCGCGCCAAAGCATAATGTTCAAGCGTACACTCGTTGCGAACGTTGCGGACGTCCTCATTCAGTAATCCGTAAATTCAAGCTTTGCCGTATTTGTTTCCGTGAACTTGCATACAAGGGTCAGATTCCTGGCGTTAAGAAAGCTAGTTGGTAATACCCTATATTGGGAAGGAGGTAAATTATTATGACAATGACAGATCCAATTGCAGATTTGCTTACACGCATTCGTAATGCGAACATGGTTCGTCACGAAAGATTAGAAGTTCCTGCTTCTAACATCAAGAAAGAAATCGCAGAAATCCTTAAACGTGAAGGTTTCGTACGTGACGTTGAATATGTGGAAGACAACAAGCAAGGTGTTATCCGCATCTTCTTAAAATATGGAGCAAACAACGAACGTGTAATCACTGGATTAAAGCGTATCTCTAAACCTGGTTTACGTGTATATGCAAAATCTACAGAAGTACCAAAAGTATTAAACGGATTAGGTATCGCGCTTGTTTCTACATCTGCAGGTGTATTAACTGATAAAGAAGCTCGTGCTCAACAAGTAGGCGGAGAAGTACTAGCTTACGTTTGGTAATATTTTTTATATGAATGGAGGTGCAACAGGATGTCACGTGTAGGAAAACTACCAATTGAAATTCCATCTGACGTTACTCTAACAGTAGGTGAAGATAACACTGTAACTGTAAAAGGACCTAAAGGGGAACTTTCTCGTACATTCAATTCTGATATTAAAGTAGAATTAGAAGGAAACGTAGCAACAGTTACTCGTCCTTCTGATGCAAAAGATCACCGCGCGTTACACGGTACAACTCGTGCCCTAATCGCGAACATGGTTGAAGGTGTATCTAAAGGATTCCAAAGAAATCTTGAGCTAGTCGGTGTAGGTTACCGTGCTCAAAAACAAGGTACGAAGCTTGTACTTAACGTTGGTTACTCTCACCCAGTTGAGATCGAGCCAGAACAAGGTATCGAGATCGAAGTACCTGCTAATACAAAGATATCTATCAAAGGTATCGACAAAGAACGTGTTGGAGCATTAGCTGCTAACATTCGTGCTGTACGCTCTCCTGAGCCTTATAAAGGAAAAGGTATTCGCTACGAAGGTGAATATGTTCGTCGTAAAGAAGGTAAAACAGGTAAATAATGCCGCGTAGGCAAAAGAAAGGAGTGACCGTAGGTGATTACTAAGCCAGATAAGAACAAAACACGTAAGAAAAGACATGCCCGTGTCCGTTCAAAAATTACTGGAACTGAAACTCGTCCTCGTTTGAACGTTTTCCGTTCTAACAAAAATATCTACGCTCAACTTATCGATGATATGAACGGTGTTACTCTAGTAAGTGCATCTTCTCAAGATAAAGATTTCAACCTAGACTCTTCTGCTACTACTGATGCAGCAGCGAAAGTTGGAGAACTAGTTGCGAAACGTGCAGTAGAAAAAGGATTAAAATCTGTAGTATTTGACCGTGGTGGATATTTATATCATGGCCGTATCAAAGCTTTAGCTGAAGCAGCTCGTGAAAACGGCTTAGAATTTTAATAAAAAAAGGAGGGACAATCCAGATGCGTCGTATTGATCCAAGTAAACTAGAATTTGAAGAACGCGTAGTTACAATCAATCGTGTTGCGAAAGTTGTTAAAGGTGGACGTCGTTTCCGTTTCGCTGCTCTTGTAGTAGTAGGCGACAAAAACGGTCACGTTGGCTTCGGAACTGGTAAAGCTCAAGAAGTACCTGATGCAATCCGTAAAGCGATTGAAGATGCGAAGAAAAATCTAATTGAAGTTCCTATGGTTGAAGGTACAACTCCTCACCTAGTAACTGGACGATTTGGAGCTGGTCAAATTCTGATCAAGCCTGCTTCTGCGGGTACAGGAATTATCGCCGGTGGACCTGTTCGTGCCGTACTTGAATTAGCTGGTGTTCAAGATATCCTATCTAAATCATTAGGATCTAACACTCCAATTAACATGGTTCGCGCAACGATCGAAGGTTTAAAACAATTAAAGCGTGCTGAAGACGTAGCGAAACTGCGTGGTAAATCAGTAGAAGAGATCTTAGGTTAAGGGAGGGATAACGATGGCTAACAAACTAGAAATTACCCTCACTCGCAGCATCATTGGCCGTCCTCAAGATCAACGCAAAACGGTTGAAGCTTTGGGACTTCGCAAAATGCACCAAACAGTTGAACAACAAGATAATGCTGCAATCCGCGGTATGATCAACAAAGTTGCTCACCTTGTTACAGTAACTGAAAAATAATTCTTAACGCTTAAAAAAAAGGAGGTGCCGACATGAAATTACATGAGTTAAAGCCTACAGAAGGTTCACGTAAAGTCCGCAATCGCGTAGGACGTGGTATTGGTTCAGGTAATGGAAAGACTGCAGGTAAAGGTCACAAAGGTCAAAACGCCCGTTCAGGTGGCGGAACTCGTCCTGGCTTTGAAGGTGGTCAAACTCCATTGTTCCAACGTTTACCGAAACGTGGATTCACGAACATCAATCGTAAAGAGTATGCAATCGTCAACCTTGACGTATTGAATCGCTTCGAAGATGGTACAGAAGTTACTCCAGCCCTACTTGTTGAAGTTGGTGTAGTGAGTAACGAAAAAGCAGGAATTAAGATTCTTGGTAAAGGTTCAATCGAGAAAAAGCTTACAGTAAAAGCACACAAATTCTCAACCACTGCTAAAGAAGCTATCGAAGCTGCTGGCGGTACATCCGAGGTGATCTAATGTTTCAAACTGTCTCCAATTTTATGCGCGTGGGTGATATAAGAAACAAAATTATTTTCACCCTTCTAATGTTAATTGTCTTTCGTCTTGGTACCTTCATTCCGGTACCAAACGTAGACGCTGATGTCTTGAAAATGCAAGACCAGGCAGGAATTCTCGGGTTCCTGAATACATTTGGTGGCGGTGCCCTTCAAAACTTCTCCATCTTCGCGATGGGGATCATGCCTTACATCACTGCTTCAATCATCGTGCAACTTCTGCAAATGGATGTTGTTCCGAAGTTTACAGAGTGGTCTAAGCAAGGTGAAGTCGGTCGCCGTAAGTTAGCTCAGTTCACACGATATTTCACTATCGGTTTAGGATTCATTCAAGCTTTAGGTATGTCCTACGGCTTCAATAGAATTTACGGTGGAATGCTTATTCAAAGCCCTGGAGTCAGTACGTACCTTCTGATCGCGTTAGTATTAACCGCTGGTACGGCTTTTCTTATGTGGTTGGGTGAACAAATCACGGCTAAAGGTGTTGGGAATGGTATCTCGATCCTGATCTTTGCAGGTATCGTTGCCGCAATCCCTAACACTGTAAACCAAATCTATGCTCAACAAATCGAGGGGGCCGGAGAACAACTCTTCCTTCGAATTGTGGTTCTTGCACTTCTTGTTTTAGCAGTTATTGCAATCGTAGTTGGTGTTGTGTTCATTCAACAAGCACTTCGTAAAATTCCGATTCAATATGCAAAACGTCTTGTGGGGCGTAGTCCGGTTGGTGGACAATCAACTCATCTTCCATTAAAGGTGAATGCTGCAGGTGTAATTCCAGTTATCTTTGCGATATCTTTCATTATCACACCACAAACCATTTCATCCTTCTTTGGAGAAAATGATGTGACAAGTACAATTCAGTACATTTTTGATTACACTAAACCAGTTGGTATGATCATCTATGTAGCTCTGATCGTTGCCTTTACGTATTTCTATGCTTTCATTCAAGTGAATCCAGAACAAATGGCTGAAAACTTGAAGAAGCAAGGTGGATATATCCCTGGTATCCGTCCAGGTAAAACCACACAAGAGTATCTCACTCGCGTTCTGTATCGTCTAACATTTGTTGGGGCCATTTTCTTAGCTGTTATCTCGATTCTTCCTGTTTTCTTCATTAACTTTGCAGGATTACCGCCTGCAGCACAAATTGGTGGAACAAGTCTACTCATCGTAGTAGGTGTTGCACTTGAAACAATGAAGCAACTGGAAGCACAGTTAGTGAAACGTCACTACAAAGGATTCATTAAATAAGAGGGTTTTCGGGAACGTCCTGTTCCTGAAACCATTTTATAGACAATTAGGGGGAGTTCGAGAGTGAATATAGTTCTTATGGGCTTACCAGGCGCAGGAAAAGGCACTCAAGCCGAAAAGATCGTAGATAAATATGGTATCCCCCATATTTCTACGGGAGATATGTTCCGTGCTGCCATTAAAGGTGGTACTGCACTAGGCTTGAAGGCTAAATCATTCATGGATAATGGCGATCTTGTTCCTGATGAAGTGACAATCGGTATCGTTCGTGAACGTTTAAGCAAAGAGGACTGTAATAAAGGCTTCTTACTGGATGGGTTTCCAAGAACGGTTGCTCAGGCAGAAGCACTTGAAAACATCCTGGCTGATCTTGGTAAAAAAATGAATTATGTCATTAATATAAATGTAGATAAGGACATCCTGATGGAGCGCTTGACAGGTCGCAGGATCTGTAAAGAGTGCGGCGCTACTTATCATCTTGTCTTTAATCCGCCAACAGAAGAGGGAGTTTGTGATCGCTGCGGCGGTGAGTTATATCAGCGCGCAGATGACAATGAAGAAACGGTTCAAAACCGTTTAGACGTTAACATCAAACAAACTCAACCACTATTGGCTTACTACGAAGACAAAGGCTATCTGAAAAACATTGACGGTCAACAAGACATCCATAGAGTGTTTGATGACATTGATGAACTACTTGGAGGCCTTTCATAATGATCATTTCTAAGACTCCGAGAGAGATTGAGATTATGCGGCAAGCTGGAAAGATTGTGGCATTAACTCATGCGGAATTGCAAAAGTATATTTCTCCGGGAATATCTACGAAGGAACTGGATGCAATTGCTGAAAGATTCATTCGTAAACATGATGCAATTCCATCTTTTAAAGGGTATAATGGGTTTCGTGGCAGCATCTGTGCTTCAGTCAACAATGAGTTGGTACATGGAATTCCAGGCGATCGGGTTTTGAAGGATGGCGATATAATCAGTATCGATATCGGTGCTAAGTATAATGGTTATCACGGTGACTCAGCTTGGACGTATCCTGTTGGAACAATAGATGATGAAACCCAGAGGCTTCTGGATGTTACAGAGGAATCATTATTCCTCGGACTTAAGGAAGCTAAACCAGGCGAGCGTCTGTCGAATATCTCTCACAGTATACAAAGCTTTGTTGAAGCCAATGGCTTTTCTATCGTTCGAGAGTATGTGGGACACGGAGTTGGTCAAGACTTACATGAGGACCCTCAAATCCCTCATTATGGACCACCCAACAAAGGTCCGCGTTTAAAGCCTGGCATGGTACTGGCTATTGAACCAATGGTTAATGCAGGTAGTCGATATGTTAGAACGTTATCAGATAACTGGACAGTCGTCACAGTAGATGATAAAATGTGTGCGCACTTTGAACACACGATTGCAATTACTGAAGACGGCTATGAGATATTGACGAAAGCCTAAGTGAAGGTGATTGGATTGATCGAGTCAGATTCGACGGTTCCGAAGTTAGGTCAGATTGTTCAAACCCTTAAAGGGAGAGAAACAGGAAACTATTCGGTCGTTGTTCAGCAATTGGATGAACGTTTTGTACTCATAGCAGATGGAGATAGACGGAAATTTGATCGCGCCAAGCGAAAGAACATCGCTCATCTTCACTTGTGTGACTATGTTTCTCCAGAAGTTCAAAACAGTATTATAGAATCAGGCAGAGTAACGAACGGTAAACTGCGCTATGCTGTTTCAAAGTTTGTTAATGAAGTGTTAAATGATGAGAAGAAGGGAGACATGCTCGATGGCTAAGGATGATGTAATTGAAGTTGAAGGTAAGGTCGCTGAGACTTTGCCCAATGCGATGTTTAAGGTAGAATTAGAAAATGGTCATACAGTACTGGCACATGTTTCAGGAAAGATCCGTATGCATTTCATTCGTATCCTACCTGGTGACAAGGTAACAGTAGAACTATCACCGTATGACTTAACTCGTGGTAGAATCACTTATCGTTATAAATAATCTATTGCACTCCGTACTATTAAGGAGGTTAGAATAAGATGAAAGTTAGACCATCTGTTAAACCAATCTGCGAAAAATGTAAAGTTATTCGTAGAAAAGGTAAAGTAATGGTTATCTGTGAAAACCCTAAACACAAACAAAAACAAGGCTAATCTTAAAGGAGGTGCGCTATCACTATGGCACGTATTGCTGGTGTAGACATTCCACGTGACAAACGTGTTGTCATTTCATTAACATACATCTACGGTATTGGTAAAAATACTGCAGCGAAAATTTTATCTGAAGCTGGTGTATCTGAGGATACTCGCGTTCGCGATCTTACTGACGACGAGTTAGGGAAGATCCGTGATATCGTTGATAAATTAAAAGTTGAAGGTGATCTTCGTCGTGAGATCTCTCTAAACATCAAACGTCTTATGGAAATCGGTTCATACCGCGGTCTTCGTCACCGTCGTGGACTACCTGTTCGTGGACAACATACGAAGAACAATGCTCGTACACGTAAAGGTCCTCGTAAGACTGTAGCTAACAAGAAAAAATAATAGGTAAAGGAGGTTACTTCTTAGTATGGCACGTAAAACAAACACTCGTAAACGTCGTGTGAAAAAGAATATCGAAGCTGGTATTGCACACATTCGTTCTACATTCAATAACACAATCGTAACTATTACTGATGTTCACGGAAATGCTGTTGCATGGTCAAGTGCAGGTTCACTAGGATTCAGAGGTTCTCGTAAATCTACTCCATTCGCAGCGCAAATGGCAGCTGAAACAGCAGCTAAAGCTTCTCAAGAACATGGCTTAAAAACTCTTGAAGTAACAGTTAAAGGTCCTGGTGCTGGTCGTGAAGCAGCAATCCGTGCTCTTCAAGCAGCAGGTCTAGAAGTTACTGCAATCAGAGACGTTACTCCAGTTCCTCATAATGGATGCCGTCCACCAAAACGTCGCCGCGTGTAATTTTTCTGTATAAATTTTGTATCGTTGTCTATAATGGGATATGATACAAGATAGATTTTTACAGGAAAGTAACCAGTTGTTGGTGCACAAAAGGGAACGTAAACATGGGGAATTTCGGACTTTAACTTATTTAGCCCGGAGTTTCGACGTTTTGAAGGAGGGTAAATATTAATGATCGAAATTGAAAAGCCAAAAATTGAAACGGTTGAGATCAGCGATGATGCCACATATGGAAAGTTCGTCGTAGAACCACTTGAGCGTGGATATGGTACAACTTTGGGTAACTCCTTACGTCGTATCCTACTATCGTCACTCCCAGGTGCCGCTGTCACATCTATTCAAATAGATGGAGTACTGCATGAATTTTCAACAATTGAAGGCGTCGTAGAGGATGTCACATCCATCATTTTGAATATCAAGAAATTAGCGTTGAAGATCTACTCTGATGAAGAAAAGACGCTAGAAATTGATGTACAGGGTGAGGGAGTCGTAACGGCTGCTGATATTACTCATGATAGTGATGTAGAAGTGTTAAATCCTGATTTACACATCGCAACATTATCAAAGAGTGGCCATTTCCGTGTGCGTTTAAGCGCATCACGTGGACGTGGTTACAGACCGGCAGACCAGAACAAACGTGAGGATCTTCCAATTGGCGTGATCCCAATCGATTCTATTTACACTCCAGTTTCACGCGTTAACTATCAAGTAGAAAACACTCGTGTTGGTCAAATGACAAACTACGATAAATTATCTCTTGATGTATGGACTGATGGAAGTATTGGACCGAAAGAAGCTATCTCTTTGGGTGCTAAGATTCTAACAGAACACTTAAATATTTTCGTTGGCCTTACAGATGAAGCGCAGAATGCTGAAATCATGGTAGAAAAAGAAGAAGACCAAAAAGAAAAAGTTCTTGAGATGACGATCGAAGAATTGGATCTTTCTGTTCGTTCTTACAACTGCCTGAAGCGTGCTGGAATCAATACTGTTCAAGAGCTTGCTAACAAGACTGAAGAAGATATGATGAAAGTACGTAACCTAGGACGTAAATCACTTGAAGAGGTTAAAGTTAAACTTGAAGACCTCGGACTTGGTCTGCGTAAAGACGACTGATAACATCTTCTTTCATATATAGATTCAACAAAGGAGGGAACCCTTAATGGCTTACAGAAAGTTAGGACGTACTAGTGCTCAACGTAAAGCAATGCTACGTGATTTAGCTACAGACCTAATCATTAACGAGCGCATCGAAACAACTGAAACTCGTGCGAAAGAGCTTCGTTCAGTTGTGGAAAAAATGATCACACTAGGTAAACGTGGTGATGTTCATGCGCGTCGTCAAGCTGCTGCATTCATTCGTAAAGAAATTGCAAACGCTGAAAACAACCAAGATGCTCTACAAAAGTTATTCTCTGACATCGCTCCTCGTTACACAGAGCGTCAAGGCGGATATACTCGCATTATGAAGGTTGGTCCTCGCCGTGGTGACGGTGCTCCAATGGCAATCATCGAATTAGTTTAATAATTCGTGACTTCTAACATTAAGGGCGGGACAGTTAATGCTTAACTGCTTCTTTGCCCTTTTTGTATAAGTGCATGTGATGAAAAGCAGAGCGTTACGATGAGCAGCTCAGGCTGACTCGTCTAGCTCGTGCACCCCTTCCAACTTCTATATTCATAGAAGCTGTTCAGTGGATGAACAAGAAAAGACTCTCTTTTCTTTGGTCGGGGTGCAGGCTTTTTTTTGTATGCAGAGAATTTTAGCAGAGCTGAGAAAGTGTAGCATAGAGGAGGTTGTTAAATTGACGGAAATGATTAAAGTGGACCAAGTACATTTCAAATATCCTGATCAGAATGTCTACGCCCTTAAAGGGATCAGCTTATCAGTCCATAAAGGTGAATGGCTTGCAATTGTCGGTCATAATGGATCAGGCAAGTCAACCCTTGCCAAAATGCTGAATGGACTTCATTTCCCTGAAAAGGGAAGTGTCACAGTGGATGGAATCCATCTTGATGAACGTTCTGTATGGGACATCCGTTCAAAGCTGGGTATGGTTTTTCAGAATCCCGATAATCAGTTCGTGGGTGCTACTGTAGAAGATGATGTGGCTTTTGGGTTAGAAAACCATGGGGTACCTTATGAAAAAATGGTCCAGAGAGTCAATGATGCTTTAAAGAGTGTCCATATGGAGGATTTTCTTGCTCAAGAGCCGCACCATTTATCCGGTGGTCAAAAACAGCGAGTAGCAATCGCCGGTGTCGTGGCGCTCCAGCCATCGATCATCATTTTGGATGAAGCGACATCGATGCTTGACCCTAAAGGGAGAAAGGAAGTTCTTGAAACTGTGCGTAAGCTGAAAGAGGAAGAAAACTTGACGGTTATCTCCATCACCCATGACCTGGAAGAAGCAACGAAGGCTGATCGAATGATTGTATTAAATCAAGGCCAGGTCTTTAAAGAAGGAGTGCCTGAGGATATCTTCTTATTAGAGGACGAATTAATCAAGCTTGGGTTGGATTCTCCCTTTACCATTAAGCTGGCGGGAGCCCTTAAAGAAGCTGGGCTTTCACTGCCGAAAACCTATTTCACAGAAGAAGAGTTGGTGGATGAGTTATGCAGATCACATTTCAACACGTAGAATACCGATATTCATTCAACACTCCATTTGAAAAACTCGCCCTTCAAGATATCAACCTTTCCATCCCGCTAGGTCAGTTTCTCGCGGTGATCGGTCATACCGGTTCTGGGAAGTCTACCCTCCTGCAACATTTAAATGGACTGTTAAAGCCTACGGAAGGTTATGTCCAGGTAGGGGAGCATCAAATAAAAGCAAAGCAAAAGGCAAAAAGTTTAAAGCCGGTGAGACAAAAGGTAGGTATCGTCTTTCAATTTCCTGAGCATCAGCTTTTTGAAGAAACTGTGCTCAAGGACATTTGTTACGGACCAATGAACTTTGGCGTGCCTGAGGCAGAAGCAATGGAGAGAGCGAAGGAACTGATCGTAAAGGTAGGACTCTCAGAAGAAGTATTGCAGAAATCCCCATTTGATTTATCCGGGGGGCAAATGAGACGTGTAGCCATTGCGGGTGTACTTGCCATGAATCCTGATGTCATCGTTTTGGATGAACCTACGGCAGGACTCGATCCCAGAGGCCAAAGGGAGATCATGGATATGTTCTATGCCCTTCATAAAGAAAAGGGACTCACAACCATTCTTGTCACTCATAGCATGGAAGACGCAGCTCATTACGCAGAAGAGATTGTGATTATGCAAAAGGGCCGACTAAAGAGAAAAGGAAGTCCTGAAGAGATTTTCTCACGGGCAGATGAACTGTTTGAGATGGGGCTCGATGTCCCGGATGTCGTCCGTTTTCAATATCAGTTTGAACAGAAGACAGGAACGAAGCTCCCCAAAACCTGTTTATCCATAGAGGAATTGGCTTCGGCCATCCGGTCGATCCTGGATGGGGGTGAAAGCTTATGATGGAGAAAATGATCTTTGGTCGATACGTACCTGCTAAATCAATCCTTCATGAGATGGACCCTAGGGCAAAACTTTTATTCATCTTTGGTTTTATTGGAGTCGTGTTCCTGGCAAACAACGTCATCACGTATGCACTTCTGGGAGTTTTCACGTTTAGTGCACTCATTCTTTCCAATCTATCCCTGCGATTCATTATCGGGGGATTGAAGCCTATTTTTTGGTTAATATTATTCACGTTCTTTTTACATGTATTTTTCACTAAAGAGGGCCCTGTCATCCTGGAGGCAGGAATCATTTCTGTCCATGAAGAGGGCTTAAGGCAGGGGATCTTTATCTCTTTACGTTTCTTTTACCTGATTTTGATAACGTCTTTATTGACGCTTACGACTTCCCCTATCACCATTACGGATGGCCTTGAAACATTACTCAATCCTTTAAGGAAAGTGAAGTTTCCCGTCCATGAGCTGGCTCTTATGATGTCGATCTCTTTACGGTTCATCCCCACCTTAATGGAAGAGACGGATAAAATCATGAAAGCCCAAATCGCAAGAGGAGCTGAATTTTCATCCGGTCCCGTCAAAGATAGAATCAAAGCGATCATCCCTTTGCTGATCCCTCTCTTTGTCAGTGCCTTTAAACGGGCTGAGGATCTGGCAACAGCCATGGAAGCCAGAGGGTATCAAGGCGGTGAGGGCAGGACCAAGTACAGGCTGTTATCCTGGCACAAGAAAGATACAAGTGCCTTGGCGGTACTGGCCGTTCTTACAGTATTCTTAATCATTTTCAGAGGGTGACAGGAGTGTCATGTATGCAGAGAGTCAAATGCACCATCGCTTATGATGGGACATATTTTCATGGTTATCAGGTGCAACCCAATCAACGAACGGTCCAGGGTGTCTTAGAGGATATCCTGTCCACCATCCATAAAGGCGAAAGGATCCGGATCAGCGGTTCTGGCCGAACTGACGCCGGTGTTCATGCCAACGGTCAGGTTTTCCATTTCGATACACCCCTGTCCATACCTGAAGGGAAATGGCCGGTGGTGCTGAATACGCGCTTGCCGGATGAGGTAACGGTTAAAGAAGCAGAGTTCGTTCCTGCATACTTCCACTCCAGGTTCTCAGTGACACGGAAGGAATACAGGTATCGGATCTATACGGGAGAATCAAGGAGTCCCTTCAATCGTCATTTCGCCCTTCATTTTCCTCATCCTCTTGATGTGTCGGCGATGGAGAATGGGGCCCGGCATCTGATAGGGGTGCATGACTTCACGAGCTTCTGTTCTGCTAAGACGGAAGTGAAAGACAAGGTCAGAACGATTCACCATATCGGAATCCACGTACATGGAGAAGAAATCATTTTTTCTTTTGTAGGGAATGGGTTTTTATATAATATGGTGAGGATATTGGTCGGAACTCTGTTGGAGGTAGGTTCTGGTAATATCCCTGTTGAAGAGGTACCCGTAATATTGACAAGCAGGGACCGTAACCGGGCTGGGAAGACGGCACCTCCACACGGACTGTATTTATGGAAGGTCCTGTATGATACAAAGGATATAAATTAGAAATAGATGATTATTTTCAAAAAAGATTAAAACAACTAATCCTGGTGTAACATTCTCTTGACAATAGACTGGGAACAAGATAATATAGCATATGGTATGTTATTAACCCCACGATAAGCCCCGGAAACTTATTGTGATTAGAAAATAAATACTACGGATTCATTAAATAGGAGGTTAAATCATGCGTACAACGTATATGGCAAAAGCCAATGAAATCGATCGTAAATGGTTCGTTGTAGATGCTGAAGGTAAAACTCTAGGTCGTCTGTCTAGTGAAGTTGCTTCAATTCTACGCGGAAAACACAAACCAACATTCACACCACATGTTGACACTGGTGATCATGTTATCATTCTTAACGCTTCAAAAATTGAACTAACTGGGAAAAAGCTTACGGACAAGATCTACTACCGTCACACGAATCACCCAGGTGGTTTAAAACAACGTACAGCGTTAGAAATGCGTACAAACTACTCAGAGAAAATGTTAGAGCTTACAATCAAAGGTATGCTTCCAAAAGGTTCTCTAGGTCGTCAAATGTTCAAGAAATTACATGTTTATGCTGGAGCAGAGCATCCACATCAAGCACAACAACCTGAAGTTTACGAACTTCGTGGATAATTAATTAAGAGGAGGTTATCATCTTGGCTCAAGTTCAATATTACGGAACTGGTCGTCGTAAGAGCTCAGTAGCTCGTGTACGTTTAGTACCAGGTAACGGAAACATCGTTATCAATGATCGTGAAGTAGAAGTATATATCCCATTCGCAGCACTAAGAGAAGTAATCAAGCAACCACTAGTTGCAACTGAAACTCTTGGTAACTATGACGTTTTAGTAAACGTTAATGGTGGAGGCTATGCTGGTCAAGCTGGTGCGATCCGTCACGGTATCGCTCGTGCTTTACTGCAAGCAGACCCTGAGTTCCGTGGAACTCTAAAACGCGCTGGACTATTAACTCGTGACTCTCGTATGAAAGAGCGTAAAAAATACGGTCTTAAAGGTGCACGTCGCGCGCCACAATTCTCTAAGCGTTAATATACTTGGTATATCAATATTTACCCTCTTTGCTCTTATTGGGCAAGGAGGGTATTTTTGTGGCTGGATATGGTATTGAGTACCCCTAGCTAAAAATTCATGTACTGCTGGAACATCTCGGCTGTTTTCTCCTTCGCTTCATTGGTCACATGAGTGTAAATATCCATCGTGGTCTGAACATCTGAATGGCCAAGACGGACCTGTACATCTTTAATGGAAGCACCGGCTGCAAACAACAGACTGGCATGGGTATGGCGGAAGGCGTGAACATTGATCTGTGGAAGCTCCGGGTTATTTAGATAAATACTCTTTAGCTTTTCATTCAAATAAGCCAGTCGGCAATAATCCATTTCATGTTTTAGCTGGTTATAGACCGTGAAGCTGGGTTGCTTATCATCAGATTGAAAGGGAGCGGATAGATCTAATTTAGATAGCGCTGTATTTGCTGGCTACGCCATTTCTTAAATATCACAAGAGTTTCATCATCCACACTAACAACGCGCCTAGAGGACTTTGATTTGGATGTCTGAAGCTGCTTTTGCCGTTTGTGTGAATCAGCGTCTTTTGTAAACTGATTTTGATCTTGTGAAAGTCACATCCGACCAATGCAGGGCATACAGTTCCCCTTTGCGGACTCCTGTGAAGGCGAGTAGCCGAAACAGGGTATAAGCCATGTCGTCATCCTGAATCTTCTCCAGGAAGCTCCTGAGCTCTTCTCCTGTGTAGTAATACTTTTTCTCTTCCACTTCAGCATTATATTCCATCTCATCCTTGAATTTTGGCAACGTGACATAATCCATCGGATTGCGCTTGATCATATCCATTTTCATGGCATAACGAAAAACCAGGTTTGCTTGTAACTAATAATCATTAAAAGTTTTAAGCTCCTGTGCCCAAGCATTAATGGCTTTTTGGCAATGCGAGAGGGTTATGTCTTTCATTTTATAAGGACCAAAGACTGGGAGGATCCTGCGGCTGAATTTACTCTCCATTGCATACACTGTAGTGGGCTTTACTTCTCTTCGGTGCTGCTTAAACGTATGAAGGTGTCTTCATCGAGACTGAGCGAAATCACATAAATTCGGTTGTGAAACGCCCAGTCCTTGATCGTTTTCTTATCAGCTTGAGTACCTGCAAGTGCGTTCATTTTGTCTAAATTAGTCAAGAGTCTCACTCCTAAATGTTCTTCTCATCCAATTTTCCAATAGTGTACATCTCTTTGGCCGTTTTATGGTCAACGAGTTTACCCGCAACGGTGTTCGCATAAGGTGAGATTTTCTTTTGATAGAATCGGGTCTTCAGTTCTTCCTCAGTGAAAGGATGTCCGGGACGTAACACTGGTTCGTGACCCCATCTTACTTTCTTCTTGGCCCATTCTACGTATCGACGCTTCCCAGGAAGATAGAGCGTATTCCCGTCTCGGTCTTGGTAGTACCAGTCGAAAAGCTCCGGACCGATCTCACTGGCGCCGCAGTCATGACAGTGGTACGGCCCGCACTGGACCATTCCGACTCCGTTATCGACCCAATCGGCATCCGTTTGATTTTGACAATAAGGACATGGTCGTGAGGGTGTGTCGTAAGCACTCATGCGTTATTCCTCCTTTTGGTTTTCTTGTGATTTATCGGTTGCGTCTGCAACGGAATTCCAAGAAATTTTAGGAGCAGTTTCAAATATATAGTTAAATATGTTGAATTACACAATTTACCTATTTTGTTATGGTGGGTGTGTACTTCTTAAAGGATTGTTATTTCCATAGGAGTTATAAATAGTTAGGAAGGAAATGAAATGAAAGTTTTAAGCAGTTTAATGTTGATGATCACTTTAGCTTTTGCTTTTTCATTCAACGGTGTGTTGGCTGAAGGAAATAATTTCGAGGAGCTTCAAAAGAAGTATCCAAATGCGATCGAAAAATTAGAGGAGAACACTGAATCTCAAAAATTCAAGAGAAGTATCCAAATGCGATTCAAATGTTAAGCGAAGACAATGAACAAGAAGCAAAAGAACTCGAAGAAAAAGTATTAGAGGATATGAAAAAAATCCAGATAAAGTAGCGACGTTCGCACACCATGAAAAGCTTAAAACCCCACCATCTATAGCGAAGGCGGGGTTTGTCTAAGAGCTGAACCAAAGATCATACTTAGGTTATGTTTATATTAAGTAAGGGAAGCTTTATCGGAAGTTACGTTATGGTATAACCATTAATTTGACGTTCTCCTACTATGAATTACTTAAGGAGACTCCTTCACCTTTACTGTGAGGTTGTTCTTCTTTCTGAGATAGTCAAAGCAATCCTCGACAAGAAATGGGTTATGTTTTTTATCCTTAATCTCCCCACTGGAAATGGCTTTGGCTAATTGTCCTGTAACATAAGCAGTTGAGAGGGAAGAACCTCTTACCCATTTATATTCCCCATCATTATGCGTAGTATATATATCTTTGCCTGGAGCATAAACTTCAACTTTCCCCCGCGAACTTAGTACATCTATGCTGCCATCTTGAACCATTGAACCTACCGAAATGACGTTTTTGTATCTTGCAGGATAATCTGATTGTAAGCCAGCGTTATTGCCCGCTGATGCAACGACAACAATATTTTTTTTCAGCAAAAAATTTATTTGGTTTTCAAGTTCAGGGTAATTCTTAATAAAACCGAAACTTATGTTGATGATATCCACATTCTGATCTGCTGCCCATTTCATTCCATCTATAACATTATCAAGCTGTCCTCTTCCATCTTTGTCTAACACCTTAATGTCGTAAATTTCAACATTTTGTGATATACCCACGATACCAGCCTCATTATCGTTCGCAGTAATAATTCCAGCTATGTTTGTCCCATGCCCATATTCATCTTCAACAGGAGTTGATGGTTCTATGGCATTATATGTTTTTACAATTTTTTGTTTAAGATCTTCGTGGTCCTTTTGAATACCGCTGTCCAATATGGCAACCTTAATTTTTATATCACGTATTTCTGTGTCCAATCCAATTCTTTTTTGTCCCCAAGGAATAAGTTGATTATTGTAGTACATATTTGTATTAGTGGTGATAACACTACAAGTAAAAATAACTACTGAGATTAGGATTGCTACCTGTGAAACTTTTCTCATACACTTTTCTTTTTACTAGCTGTTCTTTATTAATAGGCTTTTATATTGATCTTGATAGTACTTTAGATCATCTTCGTTATTAACCACTATAAAACAGCCTCTATCATCATATATATTTAAAATGATCCCCTTACTTTTATTAATAAAGAAAATTTCAGGATAGTAAGAGTCCTTATCATTGAACCTTGGCTTTAATCCTCTGAAGTCTTGATTACACATCGCTTTGATTAGCATCTTATAGTGAATTTCTTTTTTATGGAAAAGAGATAGTTCATATTGGATGATTTGATCTCCGCATTCCATTTCGCGCTGTGTATATCTTACTTTATACTTGTTTTGTTGATTTTTTAAGTATCGTGAAAAGAAATTTATCTTCTTATACTTGTTAGAATGTACGTCTCTTCTTTGATGCAAAACCAAATATAATTCATCTTCTTCTTCGAAGATTCCCTCGAATACCTCGGTTGCTTTTTGATATACATTCCTGAAATAGTAATGATTTAATTCATCACTGCCCTCTTTGAATTGATAAAGTTCTTTCTCAAATTGAATGTGTATAGCAAATTCTTTATCGACAAATGAGTCTTCAAATAAATCAATACCTATAAATTTTTCTCGAATATATTGTTGTAAGTACATTTTCTTACTCCTTCTATTTTTACTATTCTCTCAGTACTTTCCCATTTTTATCAAGTGTTGCAATACGGTTACCTGACTTATCCATCAACTTCCAATAACTACCACCGTGCGAATTGTTTTTCCCTACATCCCTGGATATACTCCAACCTGATTTAGGATCTTTATACTCCTGTTTCCCTTTTACTTTGTTCTTAAATTTACTGATAATGACTCCATCATCATCCATTAGAGATTTTTTGATTTTTTTTGCAGCAGTATGTGCCGATGATTTAAGCGCAGCTTTTACAACATCATCACCATATTTCTTTACCGCCCACTTCACTCCGTAGCGCACAATTTGTACTGCAATAATAAAGAGAGGGACAGGAATAGCAGAAGCACTTGCCATCTTGGTGTCGAATGAATACTTTTGTCCCGTTTGATTATCTGTTAATACTCCACCGAAGTCATCATTTTCAACATAGGTCAGTGCTACATTGAAATCAAGAGAGGTAATAGTATTTCCTTCTTGAACCTTACCTGTAAACTTCATCTCACCTGTATTCAAATCTGTTTTTAATACAGATTCTATTTCTAATTGTTCATGATTGTAAGAAGAGAAAATTTCTGAATAGTGATCATTCTGCCTTTCTGTCATTTCTAAATTATTGGTGAATTCCGTTTCTTCTTCATTAGAAAGTGTTTGTTGAATCTCTATTACATCAACCGATTCAAATTCTTCATTATTAGTTTGGTCAAAAGCAAATGAATAAGAAGGTCCTACTGTAGAAAATAAAAGAACCACTGCAAGTAACGATATTAATTTTTGTTTCATTATAATTATTGCTCCTTTTCCCGTTAAATTGTAATCAATATTCTTACACATTGCTAAGTTCAATCCCCCCTCTTTTATACAATGTGAAGATTTCTAATATTACAGTAAATAAATAAAATGAAACTTAACGGAAACTTAAACAAACCTTAAAATTAAGAACTCCTTGTAGCTTATCATTTGGCAAGATGTAAGATATGCCTTTTTCGGTTCTGTTGCAAAGTGCTCAAAAGTAAGAAAACGGTCGGTTAGTAAGGGGACGTTCTTACGCAGCTGACAACAACTCGTGGAGCTCATGGTGCATCCTACACAATTAACTGAAGAAAATGGTGACCCTAGGGATTGACTCTGAAATTGAGGAAAATAACATAATCGAGAATATCAGTAGTGTTGAAGTATACGGGGAAATACCAAAAGTTAGGGAGGTTAGACATTTGTCGCTCATTGATATGTACAGAAGGACAATCATTCATTTTAATGGCCATGGATCTGATCAGGATGAAATTGTGTTCCAGGACAATCAGGTAAATGCCAAACTTTTCTCCAAAGAGGCGATAGCCCAAACAATGATGAGTACATCAGATGAAATTAAGTTGGTGTTTTTTAACACCGTGCATCAATTTCCGTATAATGTAAATTAACTCCACCTCTGAAAGAGCGTAAAAAAACGGTCTTAAGGTGCACGTCGCGCGCCACAATTCTCTAAGCGTTAATTATTATCTCAAACAAAAGCTCAGCCGATTCACTCTGCTGGGCTTTTGTTATTAGGTTTAAGGGACGGACCTCCAAAATATCCGAATCATAGCTAAAACATTGCCAAACCGTTGAATCCTGAACCATCACGTAATCTGTAGAGGTCCGTCCCTCAAAATTGGTAACAGTTGCTCGAATGAAGTGTTATGATAAGTAGGAAAATACGTTCAAAGGGGTGGATGATCTTTGAACGTTATTACAACTTTCAATACAAAGAGAAGAGAAAAACAAATAAAGACGGAAAGAACTTTGTTGAAGGAGATTTCGATAAAAATGCTTCAGGAGAGTGTGCGGAAGCATTTTGGATATATAAAAGTACAAGGCGGAGTATTTATGCAGCAGGGGTTTGATGAAGCATGCTTTGATGTGGCCATTGAAGCCTATCTGCTCGGCGGGAAGGTCAGCAAGTTTGGTTACACCGGTGAACCAATGGATGTCGTGAAAAAGCGCTGTGAAGAAGAAGTAAAACATTTCATCGATACACTGTATAACTTCTGGTTATATTGGTCTGAAATGGGCGTTTCAAATCAAGTAGATGAATCCTTTTATTACTGCTGCGAGCATTATGTGGAAACATGGTGGTCAGAAGGTTATGAGAAAGGGATCAAACGTCATAAGCTGCGTCTGAATTAGTCATTTCAGTTCTAAAAATCATTCTTGTCCCATATTTTTTAGTAAAGGCAGCGGAGCCATCATAAGGTCTTCTCTGCGTTGAAACAGGAATAGGAGGACTGGAATGGTTCAGAAACTAAAGATGATCGGAATGATTTCTGCTCTGGCTATTTTATTATTTATTATTCAATATAAGATACTCGACAAGGATACATGGGATTCCTGGAATCTTCCCTTATCCGGTAAAATCATCTATATAGATCCGGGTCATGGAGGGCCGGATGGTGGAGCGGGAGACCAAAAAGCCTTGGAAAAAGACATAGCGTTAGATGTGTCATTGATGATAAGGGATTATCTTCAAGAACAAGGGGCTCTCGTGATCATGACACGTGAAAAAGACGAAGACCTTGCTGATGAAAGTACAAAGGGGTACAGCCGGAGAAAAGTGGAAGATCTGAAAAAAAGACTTAGCTTAATCAATGATTCAGAAGCAGATTTATTTTTGAGTATCCATCTAAATTCCATTCCCTCTGCTAAGTGGAGTGGTGCCCAGACATTCTATAACCCGAAGTATAAAGAAAATAAAGCACTGGCCAAAGCGATTCAGGGAGAACTGACACGTAATTTAGAGAACACGACTCGGGAAGCGAAGGGCCTCCAAAATGTGTACATCCTAAAACACGCAAAAAAGTCAGGCGCCTTGGTAGAAATCGGATTTTTATCCAATCCAGGCGAACGGGCCAATTTGCTTAAAGAGGAGTATCAACAAAAGATTGCTGCATCTGTATATCAGGGAATTCTCAATTATTTAACGATGGAAGTTGAAGACAAAGCAGAAGCTGACGAGGAATAACCTCTCAGCTTTTATTTTATGTGAAGGATGGGGAGAGGAGATGCCCTGATTTCAGTCAGTTTGTCCTGAACGACCGATCCCCCTTCTGTTAATGATGAAATAGAGCTGCCTTTTTATTATTCAACAAAAGCATTCAAAACCTTTTGATCATTCATTCAACTAAGAATATGTTATACTGAAAGAAGTTGGTTGAAAACGAATACATAGAAAAGGGTGGTTATTCATGTTAACAGAACAACAGACACGGCAACTTTTATTTGGGTTAAAAGATCCTTTTTTACATAAAACGTTAGAAGAAACAAATGGTGTGGTTGAAATCTCCATAAAAGAAGAAAAAAAGCATGTGAGCGTGAAAATCGCCATTGCTAAGACCGGTTCGGGGGAGCAAATGCAATTCCAACAGCAGATCGTACAGGTCTTAAAGGATAACGGAGCAGAATCTGTAGGAATTCGATTCACTGAGCTGTCACAGGAGGAGCTTGAAAAGCACCGAGGTACAGGTGGAGAAGGAACAGATTTATTATCACCTGCAAGTAAAACAACCTTTATTGCGATCGCGAGCGGTAAAGGCGGAGTAGGCAAGTCGACGGTTTCTGTAAACTTGGCCGTGTCCCTTGCCCGTCAAGGAAAAAAGGTTGGCCTAGTTGATGCTGATATTTACGGCTTTAGTGTTCCTGATATGATGGGTATCGTAAAACGGCCGGTTGTACGTGGGGAAAGAATTATTCCGGTAGAACGTTTTGGCGTGAAGGTCATCTCAATGGGATTCTTTGTCGAAGATAATGCGCCTGTTATTTGGAGAGGGCCGATGCTCGGTAAAATGCTCAATAATTTCTTTTCTGAAGTAGAGTGGGGAGATCTGGACTACTTACTACTTGACCTGCCTCCGGGAACGGGTGACGTTGCCCTGGATCTTCATACGATGCTTCCGCACTGTAAAGAAATCATTGTAACCACACCTCATCCGACCGCAGCGTTCGTAGCGGCACGTGCAGGTGCCATGGCTCTGCAAACGGATCATGATATCCTTGGTGTTGTGGAGAACATGTCCTATTTCGAAAGTAAGGTAACAGGTGAAAAAGAATTCGTATTTGGCCAAGGCGGGGGAGAGAAGCTGACTGAAGAGCTTCGGACCGATTTATTAGGAAAGCTTCCACTTCAACAGCCTGATTGGAACGAGGAGGATTTTGCCCCATCCATTTATGCTGAAGACCATCGTCTGGGGCAGATCTATGGAGAAATTGCCCATAAAGTAATAGAAAAATTATCTTCATAAGTATGAAAAGGACAAATGCAGAAGAATCCTGCATTTGTCCTTTTTCAATTTATTGTCCACCTTCGTTGCTGCCGGATGTTCCGGATTCTTCCTCTTTGCCACCGCCGCCTTCGGATCCTCCTCCGCTTTTACCGCCTTCTTTCATTTCGCCGGCTGCCTTTAAGAGGACATCTTGAATCTTAGCTTTGAAAAGAGGACTTTCGAATGTCTCCTGAATGACCTTTTGGAGATGTTCTCTGTATTCCTTACTTTTTAAGGTTTCGGTTAGTTCCTTCTGGAATTCAGGATCTTTTAAAAGATCCATCATCATGCCTTGGTACTCGGGATCCTTCATTAGATCTTTAAGCAGCTTTTCATTGCCATCCTTCATACTTTTAGCCATTGCTTCTGCAAATTTAGGGTCTTCGAACGATTTTTTCCAGAACTCTGTCCCTTTTTCAGACGTCAACGTCTTGGATATGGTTTCCGTTACAACTGCTTGGTCCATAATAAGTTCTGATTTCATTTTTTCATCTGACATGACTTCCTGTATCGCTTTTTTACCATCATCGGTCTTTAATATATCAACAACCATTTTCTTGGTCTCTTCGTAGTCCATTTTACCACCGCCTGTATCTCCGCCACCGCCACAAGCGGATAGGAGAAGAACCGTCAGTAGAAAAAGAAAGGAATATCTCTTCATGGGTAGGCTCCTTCCATACAAATTCCCTTACCTTTAATATGAGGAATATCGAAAAAAATATGCACAGGGAAAATTGGTATGTGGATTTTTTATAGTGGCGTTGGTACAATCAAAGGAGTGTATATTTTTTTATTTGGAGGAAAATAGCAGTGACCATCCGCAATTGGATTCGTTTTTTTATTCATACGTTAGTGATCGGTGGAGTTGTGACGGGTGTAGCCGCACTTTTCATTAGATGGGATCAGTTCGGACCATATATTCAAGAAGGAAACGTGATAGGCATATTATCCAGTCTGCTCTGGTTCGTTTTTGTAGGTTTCACATTTAGTGTGATCAGTCAGATGGGGTACTTCGCTTATTTAACCATCCACCAATTTGGGATGGGGATGTTTAAAGGCTTATGGAATTCTGTCCAGCTGCTGCTGATTGGTCTTGTCCTGTTTGATTTGATTTATTTCCGTTTCAGGGCCTTCGCTGAGGAAGGGGAGTCCTATACCCCGTATATCTTTCTCGGAATGGGTATAATGGCTGTCGGCTTAATGGTAGCGTATATGAAGAACCAGCAATCAGGATCCAAGACAAATACATTTGTATCTGCCTTATTCTTTATGATTGTTGTCACAACACTGGAATGGCTGCCGGTTTTGCTTGTTAATTCCGTTAAATGGCTGTATCTAATGCTCATCGCTTTATTGGCATGTAACGCCTTCCAGCTGCTTCGTCTTCCTAAATATATCGAGGACTCACAGATGGAAAGACAAACGAAGCAGAATACAAAAAGTTAAACACAAAAAGCCCGCTGGTGAATACCTTTCACCAGCGGGCTTTTATTACTGGATAAGGGAGGACTTGGCATCTCCATTTGAGATCATATCTGAAACTGTGATGAAGTTCCCTATTCCTTTCAACTCTTTCACAATCGAGGGTAAAGCGGTTTTCGTTTGTTTTGCCGAATCGGATGCATGGAGAAGAATGATATCCCCTTTTTTGGCTTTCTTTATATTACGGATGATTTCATCTGCACCGGGATTTGTCCAATCTTTAGAATCCACACTCCAATGAACGACGGTGAGACCAAGTGATTCAGCGACCTTTAACGTTTCCTTATTGAAGTGGCCGGTTGGAACGCGTAATAATTTCACATCTTTAACGTTTAACTTCTTGAATACTGTATCGGCTTTTAGTATGTCCTGCTTGATTTTATTAGGTTCCATATCGGTATAGTCGGAGTAGGCATACCCGAGGTTCCCGATTTCATACCCCTGCTTCACGATTTGTTCCACAAGATCAGGGTGCCTCTCAGCCCAGGCCCCTGAAATAAAGAATGTAGCCGAGCCTACATTCAACCTCTTTAATTCTTCGAGGATCGGTCCCGCCTTTTCATCCCCCCAGCCAATGTTAAATGTAATGGCAACTCCCTTTTCCCCTTTATAGATCGCTTTAGGTCCATCCTTCGTACTGAATACTGAGAGAGTGGAAAGGTTACTGCTATATACTAACAAGGCAGTGAAAAATGAAATCACGATAATCAGACTGATTTGCTTTAACTTCTTAGCATTCACGGTGTAAAACGTATTCACTCTTTTCATCCCCTCCGTTCGACGGTATATCTTTATTAAAGATATGCATGTCCCCGTAAAAAATATCTAGTTTGTAAAAAAATGATTATAAATATCTGTTGATGGAAAAAACTACAAATACAAATATTAAGGGGTGACATACTTGCTGGGGTTAATGATTAATGACAGAGAGAAACAAGAAATGGAGTATTTGTTAAAAAGAGAAATGGATGAAATACTGTTTGATTTAAAAGATTCTCGAATTGATCATATCGTTAAGAGAGCAATGGATGAACGGTACAAAATCTTATTCTCACTCTTTAAAAGGTTTGCCAGTCATAAAGAATGTTTAAAATATATGAAGACGGCAGCGAAGAAAGGAACGTATTAATGGGTCTCGATCAGCTTCTGCCTAAACCCGGGCGGAAGCTTTGCTATTTCTCGGGGAGGGGATGGAAGAAAGGGATTTGAAATTTTTTTATAAAAGTTAATAAAACATATTGACCCATACAAGGAATCTTGGTATAGTAATAAACGTCGCTGAAACACATTGAATTATTTAGAAGAAACACCAATAAATAATTTCGAAAAACAGTTGACTCCACACAGACGAGTGTGGTAAATTAATAAAGTCGCTTCGGACGGAAGCGTCGCACATTGAACCTTGAAAACTGAACAAAACAAGACAATACGTCAACGTTAATTCTAGATTTATTTTAAGAGCTATTCAAACTTTTATCGGAGAGTTTGATCCTGGCTCAGGACGAACGCTGGCGGCGTGCCTAATACATGCAAGTCGAGCGGACTGATGGGAGCTTGCTCCCATCAGTCAGCGGCGGACGGGTGAGTAACACGTGGGTAACCTGCCTGTAAGACTGGGATAACTCCGGGAAACCGGGGCTAATACCGGATAACTCATTTCCTCGCATGAGGAAATGTTGAAAGGTGGCTTTTA
>NZ_JAAXCV010000023.1 GCF_012911895.1 Bacillus sp. RO3 | reverse complement strand
TTCTTTGAACTGGGAACCAGTTTAAAGAATTGGAGGTGAGCAAGCGAAAGCGCGGTAGTAAAATGAAAAACTAAGCATACTTGAGAAGTTTGAAGAACGTGTCCAAACTTATGGGGTTGGACCGAATTGATCCTCCGTTTCGAATTTTCTTTATATACCAAGTCTCTTCAACAAGCAGCGAAAACGAACATCTAGATCGTTCTTGATATAGCACCAACATGCATGATTCTCGTCTGCAATAATCGATCCTTATGGGAGAAAATTAATCCGGATAGGACTTTTTCAATCCCGAATCTGATTATTTAATCCTAAATCCAAAGAATTAATCCTCCGTGTCGAATTTTTTTAAAATACCAAGTCTCTTCAACAAGCAGCAAGAACGAACAGCTGGATTGTTTTTGATAACGGACCAACATGCATGATCCTCGTCTGTAATAATCGATCCTGACCGGAAAAAATTGATCCTGATAGAACTTTTTCAATCCCGAATCTGATTAATTAATCCAAAATCCAAAGAATCCGGTCCAACCCCATAAGTTTGGACACGTTCTTCAAACTTCTCAAGTATGCTTAGTTTTTCATTTTACTACCGCGCTTTCGCTTGCTCACCTCCAATTCTTTAAACTGGTTCCCAGTTCAAAGAATTGGAGGTCACATGGTTAACTTGTGCGGTTCAAGTTGATTGTTTTGCCACTTCTTATAATATTCATGTGGGGAAGCGTCTTTTAAGCTCCCATGAAATCTTTCTTCATTGTAAAACTCAATATAATCATCGACTACTTTATATGCATGTTCGAAGGTAATGAATTCGTTACGTTGATAACACTCTCGCTCCAATACGCTATGAAATGATTCAATATAAGCATTAAGATTAGGTGATTTTGGTGGAATCCTTTCGTGTTCTACCTTCATCTGATCTGCACAAAAAGCACGGAAATGGTTACTACAAAATTGAGGACCATTATCCGTTCTGATGATTAACTTTGGTGTGTCGTTGTCGTTTTCTTCTGGAATATGAATCGCTCTTTTCATCATAGCTTTCTGAAGCATTTTCGTTATATGCTTGGCTTCGCAAACGGTACCTCTGTAATGACCAACGATCGTACGATCGTAGACATCAATGGCACTTGCGAGAAAGAAATAACGCCTAGAAGACAATACATATCCATATTTAATATCCAGCTGCCATAATTGATTAGGAGCTGTCACTACACGATTTCTCGCAAGTTTTCTAGGATACTTTTGTTTCTTCTCCCGTTGGGGAATGAGAATGTCTAACTCCTTACACAATCGATAGACCTTCTTTTTATTAATGATTAATTGGTAAATCTTCTGTAAGGATTTGGTCAGTTTTCGATAACCATATACAGCTTCTTCACTCTCAATTAACTCCAATAGGTAGTCCTTAACTTTCGTATCTTTAACTTTTTTGCCTTTCTTGGTTCGGGAGTATCCCGGTATGGGTCTCCCTCCTGTGCTCACTTGTCTTACAGGCCGATGAGACAGTCTGTAGTAATAGGTGCTTCTTTGTACAGAAACAATATTTAACACACGTGTCGCTGGAAAACCTGCCAGGATCCATTCATGTGCAAATTCTATTCGCTCGGAAAGTCGGAAAACTTTTTTTTTAGCATTTCGCGAAGCATGGTCACTTCAAGTTCCTTCTCGCCAAGAAGTTTGATGGCATGGTTGTATTTCTTTTGGATGTCATCTTCCGAAGAGGTAGTAGATAAAGGGGTCACACCCTCCCGTTTCATTTCCTCTTCAATTTCATCACGGTACTGCTTTACCCAATTAGCAAGAGTCGATTTATTCACACCTGTTTTGCGAGCAATAAAGGCCATGTTAGCTGACTCTAAAGCCATACGAACGTATTGTTTTTTCACATCTTCCATTGGTCCATTTCGTTTACTCATTTGGACTCCTCCTTTGATACATCTATCTTAAGGCTTTTAGATTATGGTGTCCAAATGAGTTAGGGGGCTAAATAGCTTTGATTTAGGAATTGAAAATAAAATCGCTTTTTTGAAAATAAATGACGCAAAGTTGAAAATAAATTCTAATTTTTGAAAATAAAGATGTCAAAGTTGAAAATAAAATTTTGGAAAGTCGATAGATTAAGCCGGAAAGTCGATCATATAATTGGAAAGTCGATAGATTAGCCTGCAAACTCGATCATATAATTGGAAAGTCGATAAATTGGCCTGCAAACTCGATAAAAACCAGTCAATTTCGTTTTTCCATCCTTCACACCCCGTTAAAAAATCTTCTCCTCCAATAAAAAAAGCACCCTTTTTACAAAAAAGGCACTTTTCACATGAACATCACTTACTCTTCATCCTCTTTCCTCTTCATTTCCCTTCGATGGGCTTCATTCATCGTTTTTATTTCGCCGACGATCCGCTTCATCTCATCCTTCCCTTCAGGGTATAAAGAGTTCCAATGCTTCACGAGAGCTGGCATATTTTTCGCTATGAAGGAATAAAGAGCGTATTGAGTGACCATTTCTTTTGTCCTTGAGTCGGTCTCACCTACTAACAGCTCAGAGTACTTTTCGACTAATGAATCAAATTGTTCAGGAAATTCTTTCCTCATGGTCAACCTCCTTGTGTGAGTCAGGTTCTTTCCACTCTGCAGCTCTGGGGACATGTTTTGCAACGGTACCGATCCCCGTTTTCCAATCTATTCGAAAAGCAGCAGGTCTTTCGAACACGGACCTTTTCATTCAATCCCTCTACATTTACTTTACTGCTATAGTATCGGGCTAATGGGTTCTTATGATACCGACCATACCAATGACTGTTTTCATCTGAAAGGAGCTGGCGGAATTGCTCATCACGATCTCCCCTCATTTCTTCCTTTATAAGGAAGTCATCATTCTCGTAAATCCAGAAAACATATACCGCGATATTTTCCCACAGGATCAGATTAGAAACCTTCGTGGCTTTCCTAAGGGACTGAATCATCTGATCAAGATGATCCCGGAAAATCGACCGAACAAACGTCTCTTTTTCTCCATGAGAAGTAAACTCCGTAGCTTGCTCATTTTTCAAATAAAATTCCGGCATCCACAACCCGTTCTTCTCACCCTCGATCAGGATGAGGTTATCAGGGCTGAGATCGATCTTCTTATTCCAGAACGTCATCGTCATTAAACCCAATGCTGCAACGAACGCATACCGCTTCATGAATAAGGAGGCTGCGACTTTGATTTCATTTGTTCCAATCGATCCAAGCCGGTCAGAAAGGAAATCCTTGAGTTCATCCGCAGCTAAAAAGGAGCTTGCTTCCTGCCCTTTAAAAGCAGGGTCCCACTCTTTGTGAAAACGATATTTCATCAGAGTGTCCCACTGTTCAGGGGTGAGTGCATTCATCCCGTCTCACCTACGGCATTCAAAATGCATCGGCCTTTCCCGAATGGAATGCACAAAGGCGTTCCGAACAATGGATCCCGTGATACCTGGCAATCCATATCGAATACATTTTTCACGAGTTCACAGCTGATCACATCTTCAGGTTTCCCCTGGGCATAAATTTTCTTATCACGAATGGCGACGATATTATGGGCATAGCGACAGGCAAGATTCAGATCGTGGAGAACCATGACGATGGTCCTCTGCTCTTTCTCATTGAGTTCGAATAATAAGTCAAGAATTTCAATCTGATGGGTCATGTCAAGATAAGTAGTCGGTTCATCCAACAGAATGATGTCGGTGTCCTGAGCTAACGTCAGGGCAATCCAGGCACGCTGTCTCTGCCCCCCCGAAAGTTCATCCACTTTCCGGTGCTGGAATTCCTCCATCTTTGTGGCTTTCAATGCATCCTGAACGATTTCTTCATCTTCATAGGACCACTGCTTGAGCCAGGATTGATGCGGGTAACGACCCTGCTTCACCAGCTGAAGGACAGTCAATCCCTCAGGAGCCGTCGGTGATTGAGGTAGAATGGCCATCTTCCGAGCGACTTCTTTCGTGGATAAACGCGAAATTGCTTCCCCGTCCAACAGAACCGATCCTTGTTTCGGTTTAAGTAATCTGGCAATGGAACGCAGAAGAGTGGATTTACCGCAACCGTTTCCTCCGATAAAAACAGAGATCTCCCCTTTTGGGATGTCTATGTTCAATTCATCGATGATCGTCCGTTCCCCGTAAGAGAGAGTTAAATCCTTCGTCTGTAAGATATCGCTCATATATGGCCAACTCCTTTAAGAATTTCTCGTTTTAAATAATAAATAGATAAAATAAGGTGCTCCGATCGCTGCTGTAAATACCCCCGCTGGGACTTCCAAAGGAAGGAACAGTGTCCGGCCGATAAGATCTGCCAGCATGACCAGAATCCCGCCGATTAAGGCAGCCGTCGGAAGCAGTGCACCGAACGATGATCCAACCATCCTTCTCGCCATATGAGGAGCCATCAGGCCTACAAAGCCGATCCCTCCTGCAAATGCCACCGCACCACCTACTAATGCCGTCGACATTAAAAGAAGTAAAAAGCGTTGTCTCTGGACGTTCCCGCCGACGCCTGTAGCAATTTCTTCGCCAAGCTCCTGTATATTCAACTGACGGGTGATAAAGAAGCTTAAAAGAATGAAAACCAGGCTCCAGGGGAGAAGGATCCATACATCCTGCCAATCCGATCCGTTCACTGTACCTGTAATCCAAATATTCGCCTGGCTTGCTCTATAAATGGGACCGAGTATCATCAGGAGCGTGGTCAATGCCTGGGTAAGTGCCGAGATCCCGATGCCGATCAGTACGAGCCTGACCGGGGATACCCCTTTTCTCCACGCTAAGAAGTAGACCAGGAAGGCAATGACGGCTGCACCTATAAAGGCAGCAACAGGCATCCATTTTATACTGATCATGAGGGTGTTGTCGTCGTTGCTGAATAACGTCAGAAAGGCGACCACAGCGGCTCCTGCTCCACCCGTAATCCCGATAATATCGGGAGATGCCAACGGATTCCGGATCATTCCCTGCAGAATCCCCCCTGCAACGGCCAACGCCATCCCTGCCAACAGGGCAATGATGATCCTCGGGAGTCGAAATGACGTAACCACCAGTTGTTCCAAACTTGTTCCACCCCCGAAGAATACAGTTACGACCTTCCAGGGGGCTATTTTCAAGTCACCAATTCCCGTACTCAAGATAAGAACGAGCAGGGTGATGACACCTAATAGAATGATTTTTTTCATGGCGGATAAGTCGACAAGCATAGATACCCTGTCCTGAAACCAGCGTTTTCCTATAAATCTTTTCATCGGTTAGAACCCCTTCCTTGCAACGTACACGAAGAATGGTGCGCCGATAATGGCGGTCATAACACCCACCGGCACCTCCTGGGGCATGATGATGTAACGGGCGCCAATGTCAGCGGCAAGCAGTAATATCGCTCCCAGTAATCCCGAGTAAGGGATCAGCAGGCGATGATCCACTCCTATCATTTTTCTTGCAAGATGAGGGATGACGATTCCGATGAAGCCAATCGGACCGGCAATGGCAACTGAGCCGCCTGCCAACAGCACAACGACGAGTAATGCTATAAATTTAATGAGGGTTGTCTTAAGTCCCAAACCTTTGGCAACATCTTCTCCCATGGCAAGTATATTCATTTTCCCTGCTAACATGAGTGCGACAATCCACCCTGCCACAATATAAGGGAATACGCTATTTAGGATTTCAAGACTTCTCCCTTGTACAGATCCCGCCAGCCAGAATAATACCTGCTCCAGCGCTGCTTCATTCAATACAAGCAGTCCTTGCGTGAATGAAGAAAACATGGCCGTGATGGCTGCCCCCGCCAAGGTCAGTTTCATGGGAGTCAATCCTTTGTCCCCGGCAGAGCTGATGGCAAATACCCCGAATGCCGCTAAGCCTGCCCCTAAGAACGCGAGCCATGTAAAGGACTGAAGACCGGTCACGCCAAACAACGTAACCGCTACCACAACCATAAAGGCACCGCCTGCATTGATGCCGAAGATACCGGGTGAAGCTAACGGATTCTTGGTCAATGTTTGCATCAAGACCCCTGAAATAGCAAGGGATGCCCCTACAGTAGAAGCAATAAGTGAACGTGGCAGCCTGATGGTCTCAATGACGATATGCTCAGTGGAGCCATCTGGGCTCGTAAAAGCTTCCATGGCCGATTTCCAGGACGTGTCCGTATACCCATATACAATACTGATTCCTATGCAAACGACAAGAAAAAGCATGGTTCCTGTAAAAAGAATAAGTTGTTTTTGAATTTTCATTATGTGTTAACCTTTCTACTTCTTATTGAGTTCCAATAAGAAAAGGAAAATCGAATCATTCTTTCCTCCTCTATTCTAAAGAAGAACGAATCCACCGTCAATGATTTTGAAAATCATTATCATTTAGGTGTTGACAATGAAAACCTTCTCAACTAATATGATAAATGTAATTGATAATCATTATCAACCAAATATTTTTAGGAGGATTTATACATATGAAATTCAGAAAGTTACTATCTTTATTCATTATCGCTTCTCTTCTATTTTTAGCTGCCTGTGGCAATAAAGAAGAAAAAGATGAAACAGCCGGTAAAGAAGATCAGAAGAAAGAAACCTATTCCGTGGAGCACGCAATGGGTACGACTGAAATAGAAGGTACCCCTGAGAAGGTAGTTATTCTTACGAATGAAGGAACAGAGGCCCTTCTCTCAATGGATGTGACGCCGGTGGGTGCGGTCCAGTCTTGGACTGGTGACCCTTGGTACGATCATATTGCCGATGATATGAAAGATGTGGAAGTAGTGGGGACGGAAAGCGAATTAAATATGGAAGCCATCGCAAAGCTCCAGCCTGATCTGATTATCGGAAACAAGATGCGCCAAGAGGAACAGTACAACCAACTGAAAGATATCGCTCCAACGGTTATGGCTGAAACTCTTCGCGGTAACTGGAAAGAGAATTTTGAATTATACTCTGAAGCGTTGAACAAAGAAGAAAAAGGCAAGGAAGTATTAGCAGAATATGACCAGCGAATTGAAGACCTAAAAGGGAAGCTTGGGGATCAGTTGAACCAGGAAGTTTCCATGGTCCGCTTCTTAGCAGGAGATGTCCGCATCTATCATAAAGATTCATTCTCCGGTGTGATTTTAGACCAACTTGGTTTTGCCCGTCCTGAAGGCCAGGATGTTGACGACTTTGCTGAAAAAGGTGTGACGAAGGAACGTATCCCTGCCATGGATGGAGATGTGTTATTCTATTTCACTTATGAGACGGGTGACGGGGAAGCGAATAAGCTTGCTGAAGAATGGCTGAACGACCCTCTTTTCCAAAACCTTGAAGTGGCAAAACAAGATAAAGTGTATGAAGTCAGCGATGCCGTCTGGAACACAGCTGGCGGTGTAATCGCAGCGAATAATATGCTTGATGATATTGAGAAGTTCTTCCTGGAACAGTAATAAGTAAGACTGGATAAGGTACATTCCTTATCCAGTCTTTTTTTATTTATCTTAAAGAAGAAAGTAGAAGTTGATTTCCTCTCCATGATGATACCAACATATTAGAAACAACCTCATTAACGTTTAGTAGAAGATTCCTCCCAAATCACCATCCTTTTTCATAATTCTCCTTTTTTCGGAAACACTACACATAGACCATACATCGAACAAGAGGGATCAGTATGTTTCCATTCTTTAAGAACAAGAAAAACGCCGATCAGACGAATAAAAAACAATCATATGAAAATGTAAAGAAGGAAGCTGAGAAATCAGCTGATTATAAACAATCCTTTTATCAGAACCCGTTAACGGGAGTCAAATTCAGTTTGCACATGATCACTACGTTAATCGACGGGAAGATCCTGCAGGAGTATTTCCTGCCTTACCTCCTTTCAGAGGAATTTCAGTCTTTCGAGGATTTGAAAAAAGTGGCGCCGATATTGGACATCCAAGTTTCTACGGATGAATCCCTGATTGAGCAAAAGCTCTATAACGGTTATACGATGTTGACCATGGAAGGTTCGAACCGTAAATTCGCGTTCATCGCAACGAAAAATGAAATGGGGAGAAAAGTCTCCCAGCCTGAAGTCGAATTCAGTGTGGTTGGACCTAAGGAAGCCTTTGTTGAATCCCTAACCGACAATCTGAATCTGATTCGAAAACGACTTCCTATTAAAGAACTCGTCGTAGAAGAATTCAATGTGGGAAAGCTTACGCATACAAGGGTAGCCATGCTGTACCTTGACAACTTAGTGGATGAATCCAATGTAAATACATTTCGCCAGCGTTTAAATGCAGTGGATTTTGATCAGGTGATGGACAGCTCCTTCATTGAACAGATGATTGCCGATAATAGCTTATCACCATTCCCACAGTTATTAGATTCAGAACGACCGGACCGTGTGGCATCTGTTCTTGTGGAAGGAAAAGTGGCGGTGATGGTCGATGGATCACCACATGCCTTAATCGGACCTACGACCCTGGTGGAATTTTTCAACGCATATGAAGATTATTTCCTGAATTTCTTTATCGCGTCTTTCTTACGCCTTGTCCGCCTGTTCGCCGTAGCATTCTCCATCTTGATTACACCCATTTATGTGGCTGCCTTGACCTATCATTATGAATTGATTCCGAAGGATTTGATGGCCACCCTGGTGACTTCCAGGCAGGAGATTCCCTTACCGCCCATTTTAGAAGCCTTATTTCTCGAATTAACGATTGAACTCCTGCGGGAAGCCGGAGCCCGGCTCCCGACCAAAGTCGGCCAGACAATCGGTATCGTAGGCGGGATTGTCATCGGGACAGCGTCGGTGGAAGCCGGCCTGACGAGTAATGTTCTTCTTATTTTAGTGGCACTTGCCGCTCTCGCGTCCTTTACAACCCCAGTTTACAGAATGGGTAATACCATCCGTATTATGCGCTTTCCGTTTCTCCTGTTTGCCCAGCTCTGGGGTCTGGTGGGGATTGTCTTCTGTTTCTGTCTGCTCATGGCCCATTTATTGCAGTTGACTTCATTAGGAAGACCGTTTTTAGAGCCTATCTATCCACCAAGAATGAAGGATCTGAAAGATGCACTGATTCGCTTTCCCTTTAATAAGCAAGCAGGGCGGCCCCTATTCTTAAGAACGCAGAAGCCATTTCGGTTCCGTCCATCAGAGGCAAAGAAAAAGCTAGATATCGATGAATGAAGCTCGGAGGTGATCAGATGCAACCCATTCCAGATAGAAGAAAAGTATCTCCTTATCTTGTATTTTTTCTCGTTCACTCCATTCAGGTGGGAGGAGGGGTACTTGGATTCCAGCGTATTATTTCCATGAATGCGGGATATGACGGATGGATATCTGTTATTCTCGCAGGCCTTTTCACCCACGTCATCATGGTCATCATGTATCTGATTCTTGTAAATTCAGAGGGAGACCTTGTATCAGCCCATACAATTGCCTTTGGGAAATGGATTGGAAAAATATTCAGCTTTGTTTTTGTGCTTTACTTCAGTTTGCTGACCATCACCATCTTAAGGACCTATATCGAAGTACTACAGGTTTGGATGTATCCAAGATTAAGTACATTCATGTTTGCCTTATTTTTCTTGTTGCTTGTGTACTACATCGTAAAAGGCGGTGTCAGAACCATAGCAGGGACGGCTTTTTTTGGAACGGTGCTCCCTAGTTACCTGCTCCTAACCTTTGCCTTTACATTTGAATATGCAGATTTCGGAAACATCCTTCCCGTTTTCGATCATTCTGTGAAGGATATCCTCCTTTCAACGAAAAATATGTCGTTGACTTATTTAGGTTATGAGTCCATTCTTATTCTCTACCCTTTCATCAAGGATGCTAAGAAGTCACAAAAGTACGCACATTGGGGTTTATTCGCGACGACCACCATTTACACGATTATTGCGATTATTTCTTTTGCATTCTTTAGCATGAAGCAGCTGGAGAAAACGGTCTGGGCCACCTTATCCATGTGGAAAATTGTAGAAATGCCTTTCGTGGAACGCTTTGAATACATCGGTATTGCCAATTGGTGCCTTGTCATCCTCCCGAATGCATGCATCACGGTTTGGTGTGCAAGCAGGATCTTAAAGCGCATCACTCCTATGCAGCATAGACATACTTTAGTAATTATCTCCATTCTATGTTTATCCGTGCTGTCACTTTTCACGGATCGAAAACTAGTCAATACCCTGAATGATTATTCTGGTCAAATCGGCTTCTACATTACTTACGTTTATGTTCCTATCCTCTTATTGCTAGTCATGTTCATGAAGAAAGTGAGGAATAAAACTTAATGAACCGGAAGAATATCTTTTTTGTGCTATTTATCATTAGTTTGTTTCTTTCAGGATGCGTAGACAGAGAAATACTAGATGACTTATATATAGAAACGGCAAAAGCCTATGATTATGAGGGAGAAAACAGCATAAGGGGGACCGCCCTCTTCCCGATCTATATGGCAGATAAATCGATTCAGAACGGTACTCTCTCAGCAAAGGCCTCGTCCACACGGGAAGTATTAGAAAAGTTGGAAAGAAGGGCCCAGCAACCCCTTGTTCGTGGGGGAGTCGATGTAGTGCTTGTGGGAGAGAAGTTGGCGGAAAAAGGAATCATCGATATTGCAGATTCTTTGCAAAGGGATGCCAGTGTTGGAGCCAGAGTCTATTTGACAGTGACAGAGGGAAAAGCCGGAGAACTGATCAAGGGGAATTACGGATTGAGGGGGAACGGGACCTATATCTCCAACCTTCTAGCCCACAACATCAGAAGACGTGAATTGCCAGAAACAAACCTTCATTTGTTCCTGTTCGATTTCTTTCAAGAAGGACAAACAGCCTATCTTCCCATCTTAAAGCAGCTTTCTCATGATAGTATCGAAATCTCCGGTGTTGCCTTATTTAAAGATGATAAAATGGTCAAACGAATTCCGGCACAAGATATGTTCTTTTTTAAGCTATTGGTAGACAAGCTGGCAGAAGGAAGTCATGTCATCAAAATGGGAAAAAAGGAAGGGGACGCAGAAAAACTGGTAGAGGCCTCTGTGACGAGCCTTTCGTCTAAACATAAAATAGAGGTTAAACATAAAGCCGATCCTGTTGAAGTACAGGTTCAAGTGGAAGTGAAAGGCATAGTTAGAGAATATACCGGAAAGAAGTTAACGACTAAAAAAGTGGACGCAGTGGAAAAGAAAATGATGGAGGATATTGAAACGAAATGTTTGGCTATGCTGAAAGGGTTTCAAGAGGTGGGAATTGATCCCATCGGTATCGGACAGCATCAAAAACATGGGGTTCGTGGATTTGACATCAAAGAGTGGAATGAAAGCATTTACCCCAATGTTCAATTCAAGGTAGATGCCAAGGTACAAATTTTAGAGGCTGGTACAGTGGAATAATGATATAGGAAAAGGCTCCCCTCAAGAGGGAGCCTTTTGAATTCATTTTCGGTTCTGCATGATTCCAAGAGCGTTACTTCGTGATTTCCACGACTCTCTTACTTGCTGCACTCTCCTTACAAGCCTCAATGATTTTGATGACGCGCAAAGCGTCTTCCGCTTGTACGGGCAGAGGAGCCCCTTCTCTTAATGCACGATATATCCCCATGTAGTATTGTGTATAGTCTCCCTTTACAGAAGGAATGACTTCAGATGACACTTCTTCTAAAGAGACGGTGGTGAGGACACCCCAGTTCTCTTCCTCTTCCATTCCCCACTGTTCATGGAAAGGATTTTTGCCTGCTTTCAGATCCTCTTCCTGACGGTCCATTCCATGCTTTACATAACTCCCGTTTAGTCCATGAACCTGATAGCGAGGTCCCGGGTCAAGGACGATTGAACGTGAGTACAATTGAACCCTCAATATGTCATAACCAAGTGTGATTTGGAAATAGTCTTCCGCTTTTTCAGGATTCCTTTGCGGGAATACATCTGCCTGCACCCATTCCGGTGTTCCGAAAAGAGTCAGCGCTTGATCAATGAGGTGTGAACCTAAATCATATAACACTCCGGCTCCTTCGATCTTATTTTCTTTCCAACGGTCTTTACTAGTCGGTCTGAACCGATCAAAGTGTGCTTCATATGTATAAAGTGGTCCTAGTGTTTCTTCTTTGAGCAATTGTTGAATGGTTAAGAAGTCAGCATCCCATCGCCGGTTATGAAAGACGGAAAGCTGAAGCCCTCGTTCTTTCGCCAAAGCGATCAGTTCTTCCCCTTCCGCACTATCCGTTACAAACGGCTTTTCCACCACGACATGCTTATCTGCTAATAAAGCCTGCTTTATCATGGTATAGTGAAGGTGGTTTGGCGTAGTAATCACAACTAACTCAATGTCTTGTTCAAGCAAATCTTCCAGGGACGATTCAACGGTTGCCCCCTCAATGTCTTTCAATACCTTCTCTTCATCAGAAGAAAGCACAGCTTTAATATGAAATTCCTTTAGATAAGAAAGTAACGGGCGGTGAAAGCTTTGGCCCGAAAAACCGTATCCCACTAATCCAACTTTGATCGTCTGCATCATGTCACCTTTTTCTCTCAAATTGTATTCCTATAGTATCATGTACAAGTTCCGACTAGAAATGATTTGTTTTACAAGTGATCTCTTGTTTGTATACAATAGTGAAAAAAGGAGGTTAACAACATGCAAGCAATCAAAAACAAAGAAACCTTTGAAGATTTAATCACTTCGGCAGAGCCGGTGATCGTGAAATTCCACGCAGACTGGTGTCCTGACTGCCGTCGTATGGATATGTTCATGGATGAGATCATGGAAGAATTCGATCAATATAAATGGTACGACATCAATAAGGATGAATTTCCTGAAATTGCTGAGAAATACGACGTAATGGGCATTCCAAGCCTTCTCGTATACCAAAACGGCGAAAAAATCGCCCATCTCCACAGTGCGAATGCCAAAACCCCTGAACAAGTGAACGAATTTTTACATGCACTTTAAACAATAGGTCCGTCCCCCTTACGAAAGGGAGGCGGACCTATTTCTTTAAACTTCATCAATCAGAGGATATTTCCCTTTCCATCTACATACACCGAATAAATCAGCGTTCTCTCAAATTTACTTCCCGTCTGTGTTTCCCCTTCTATGTCGATGGTGATGTTATGGATCCCCTCTTCAAATTCAGCTAAGGGAAGAGAAGACAAATCTCCGGTAGTCGTAACGGTCGTTCTCTTCTGAATTCCACCATTTATGGGGAAATGATGAATGGTATAAGTCTTCTTTACAAGCTTCTCTTGTATATTCAATGCACCAAAGGATGAAGAGCCATCGTCTGATGGATGATGTGCCTTTATATGAAAACGCTTGTGAAAAAGAATGGTCAGCATGTAATGTTCATTATGCTGGGTATGCCCGGTTATTTCCCAACGTCCTGAAATAGGATGTGATAGGATGATGGAGTGATGATACGCACCTGGAAAGAACCCTGTCGCATCCTCTGTGTGGGTGAACTTCTTATATACCCTGCCATCCGGACTGACGAGTTCGTAAATAGTATCCTGCTGATCACTGATCCAGTCAATGGAGATTTCCTCCACTCCGTCCTCCACTAAAAATGTCTCTGTCCCTATTCCTGTGAATTGACCGCCTCTATGGAGGACCGAATTCCCTTCATCACTTCCAGATACGCTCGCAGAAACAAAGGGAACCTCCTGTACTTTTTCACTTAAGAGATCCGTTATATATGGAAATATTTTCTTTCCTTCTTTAATCGTCAGGTGCGACCAGTCCTCCACTGCAACCTCTCTTCCATAAGGGAGACGTGAACTTTTCACCAGGACCGCACCGTCACTCTGTCCGTATCTGCTTAGGTATAACCCGCCCCAAAACAGTTCAGAATTCATCCCTCCCCATCCAGTACCACCAAATGTATAAAAGGGGACGGCTTTCGCAGAGTCAAGCCCGTCTGTAGCTGACCGGAATGATTTCATATATCCTGTCTGCAGGGAGAACACGGCCTCATTCCTGCTTTTTAAACCATCTGTCAACCAGCCTGCCCATTTACTAAAGGCAAGGTCGGCAAGCTCCGAGCCATGATGAGGAGATGAAAGGGTGATGACCCTTTCTACAAAAGGAGCTGCCCCGAAGTGAACCAGGGCGGTTTGAATATCGATACCGCCTTTGCTGTGTCCCACCACCACTACCTTGCGCTTGAAAAAACGATAAATGTCATGAAGGGCCTCTTCTAATAATCGTCCATTTTTCCACATGTCCCCGTCAGGATGTAAATCAATGAAAGCTGCCTGATGCCCATACTCCCGTGTAAATTCCTGGATATCCCTGCCCCGTATCCATGTGTCAGATGAGGAATGGATTCCATGGATGAATAAAATCGGAAAACCCTGCATCCCATCCGCTTTTTCATCAACAAACCACCTGCCCGGTATTCCCAGCGTATTCTGTATTCCCTCGGTTTTCTCCCTCACTGGAATAACCTCCCTTAAAGAACAGTCATACATCCATTATCGTTCATTATATGTAAATTATCATCTAAAATGTTAAATATAGGAACAAAGTTACATTTTAGTGTAAGGGACTTTTTACCTGTCATTTTAATCTGCGTGCAATGATCGTTTTAAACGTTTGGCATCACCGCGATAATAAATCAAAAAAAAGAGGCGGATTTAGAAAAGAAGAAAGATTGTTTATCGATGAAAAAGAAGTAAACCATCAAAATGACGTGTGACACGAGTAAAAGTGTGTGGGACTAACGTGTTTTAGTCTACATAAAAATCCGAACTGATTTGCTTTCTAAGAGGAAAATCAGTTCGGATGATTCACTTGTTCAAATGTACTTCTATATTTCTATTAAAAGCCTACAATGGGATGGTTCATTTTTATCAGTGGTTTTATTTTTTGTCCCAACCTCTTTCGGTCATTCAATTCTCCACGGTGAAAGCAGGAATCGGGTCTTTCAATCGGGACCAGTCCTCTTTCATTTCAGTATCTGTTAATAAACAGGTGTCCAATGACCGCTCTACCTCTTCCTTGTTCATGTCGAGACCGATGAAGACAATTTCATTCATCCTGTCTCCATGAACGGGATCCCATTTCTCTCTTAAATCTACTTCTTCAGCCAACACTTCCAACCGCTCATGTTCAGGATAAGCGGCCACCCACTCACCTGCTCCCTGTATGGTAATCGAGGGACCTGCCTGTGATAGTAAGCCGGTCATGTCATTACGTGTCGGCAGCCAGAAGAAGCCTTTTGCCCGGACTATATCAACCGGCCACTCTTCCATCCACTTCATGAAACGTTCAGGGTGAAAAGGCTTCTTCCGTCGATAGACAAAAGAAGAAATTCCATATTCTTCTGTTTCCGGAGTATGTTCTTCCTGCAATTCCTTTATCCAACCGGCAGCCTGGCTCGCTTTCTCAAAATCAAACATTCTTGTGCTCAATACGTCATCTAATGAGATTTTAGAGTAGACGGACTCTATGACTCTAGCTTCTGGATTCAACTTTTGGATGACCGCTTTTAGTTCCCTGACATCCACTTCTTCCACCAGATCGACTTTATTCAACACGACCACATTGGCAAACTCGATCTGATCAATCAGAAGATCCACTACTTCCCTTGTATCTGCTTCATCCGTAGCCTGTTTACGATCCAGTAAGGTTTCTCCACTTGCATAGTCATGCCAAAATCTGTTTGCATCCACCACGGTCACCATCGTATCCAGCCTTGTCTTACTTGTTAGGTCAATGTCCAATTCTTCATCCACATAAGTAAAGGTTTGAGCGACAGGGATGGGCTCTGATATCCCTGTGGATTCAATGACAATGTAATCAATATCTCCCTGATCGACCAATCGCTGGACTTCGATCATTAAATCTTCCCTTAAAGTACAGCAGATACATCCATTTTGAAGCTCGACCAATTTTTCTTCTGTTCTGGTAAATCCGCCACTTTTAACGAGGGAAGCATCAATATTCACTTCACTCATATCATTCACGATAACCGCTATTCTCTTATTTTCCCGATTGTGTAAAATATGATTTAATAATGTTGTCTTTCCTGATCCTAGATAACCGCTTAATACTGTTACTGGTACTTTCATGCTATCCATTCCTCTCTCTTCTGTTAAACGAAATCGTTACGATTTATACACTGTGGTGAATGATTCTTTCTGCTGCTTTCCTTGCACCGGAAATATTCCGGGATACAGGTCCTATTTCCAGCTCAGCCAATGGTCCTGTCACAAATAAATGATTGCACCATGACAGATCCTTATTTACTACAGGAAAGCCACAATTGGCACACATTAATTTTTCCTCTTGAATGAGTTTTTGCAGCCAGTCCACCTTCATGACCTCTTGAGAAAAACCTGTGGCAAACAGGATGGTTTTTGCTTTTACAGCTGACTTTCCTTTCCTTACATGCAGGATGATGTCATCACCTGATATATGCCAGGATTGGACTTCATCCTGGATAAAGGTGAACGTATTGTTACGGCTCAAATTTCTCAGCTTATTCGCCAATTCACTTGGCAGTGATCCTTTATGACGGGCATGATTGATGAGTTCCCTTCTTTCATCGTACCGGGACGTTTTTTCAAAGCCTCGCATATATTTAGGACCAAGCCAGCCTGGATCACTATCAAAATCATTCACTCTGTAAGGGTGTCGTGCCAGTTGGATGACCCCGCCCGGGAATTGCCTGCTTAGCTTGATCACCAGGTGGGCGGCGGAAATTCCTCCGCCTATGACGACGATTGGCGGTTCTATTTCGGGAAGGGACTCGGCAAATAAATGTCCGGCTTGTTCTGGTCGTTCTGCAACCAGATCGCTACCCCATTTTGGATAAGCTAATTGATTATTCATTCCAGTTGCTATTACAATGTTTTTTCCATGAATGCCGTCCATACCACTGGTTTTGACTTTCCAACCGGCATGTCCCTTCACAACCTCTTCCACTTTTCCCTGGATCCAGGCTTCAGAAATCCCTATCTCTTCCAGGACGGTGTCACTATGCTGATTAAATAGTGAAAGTGCCGGCCGTTTATAGGGTCCATAGAAATTTCCTTCTCCCTCCTTCTGAAAGGATTGCAGACTAAAGGGATGAGAATCCAAGTGGTGGACAAAGGGGGATCGCAAATATGGCATATCAATCAAGCCCGTGAGTCTTTTCCACTTATATAACGGTTCTGGGTAAGGGTCGATCACACATATGTTATGAATCGGCACCTTTTTCTTTTGCACAAGATACGTAGCAACGGTACATCCATGGATACCTCCCCCAATAATGATCCATTCAACCATTTTATCACCACCTGATTATGATCTATAAAACGAAATAATTACGATTTACACCTTTTAGAAAAATCCTTACTTACACAAGTAAGGATTTTCTTTCATTATTCGATTTTGATATAAAACTCTTCTACATATGGATTAGCTGGAGGTTCTATTACTTCAAATACGGGATTCTTTAACACCGGCATTTCCTGACCGTTAAAATCTACCTTGTCAATCACTCCACTGACGTTAATCCACGTATCGGGTTCCAGTTTACTGAGTTCTGAATCCCGTGCCAATAATCCGTAAACAGAGGCATCTGCCACGCAGCACGTAACAGAAAAGCGGGAAATCACCAATTCATCCTCAGAAAATCCTTCATCTTTATACACAAAACCAGTCAGCTGAATTTCTTTTCCTACATGATTGTCCAGACTTTCATCTACAAGACTTAATGTCTGGATATACTGTTCGTCTCTTACGAATATTTTCTCGCTTTCATTTACAATCTCTTTCAGCTTATCGAAATCCTTTTCCAAAGGAAACTCATCATACGGATCGAGAGTGGGCTCCATTGAAGACATACGATCTTCATTACTCTCATCTTGATTTATTCCATTTGAATCGCTGGCAGGAGGTGTTGAAAAAAGGGTATTCCCCACTTTCACACCTCTTTTAGCCGCAACAGAACTATCTAATAGATTATCCGGCAGCAGGAACCCCACTACAATCGGAAAAACAAATAGAGCGTACACAATGCTGGACTTGAGAAACCCTTTAGGCAATTCATGACCTTCACAATCACAATGATGTTCCTTAGCAGCAACGGATGAAGTCCCCCTGATGATCTGAATTGCCCCAAGGACTATGAAAACCCCTAAAGCGAAATACATGTAACCATGCATTTTAGGCGCGACAAAATTTTGCAAATGAAAGGTTAAGAATAGTTTTAATACCAATAGAGCATATCCTATCAAGATGATTCCGCGGATGAGTGTATGATATTGAACGGATGGTTTCATCTCTCACGCCTCCTTTATACAAATAATTGGAATACCAGGGTGCATATATACACGACCATCGTTACGACTCCGATAAAGGTCAGTACGAATTTCTTATTAAAGTATGCAAGCATCAATAAGGTATTCTTGAAATCGATCATCGGGCCGTATACGAGAAAAGCCAAAATGGACGATGCGGAAAATAAGCTGCCAAATGACGACGCCACGAACGCATCAGCTTCGGAGCATAGAGAAATAATATAAGCAAATCCCATCATAACGGCAGGGGCAAGCACCTCATTCGTCCCTATCCCGACCAATAGCTCTCTATTAAGATATGTCTGAAATCCAGCAGCAACAAATGCCCCTATGATCAGAAATTTACCCATGTCAAAAAATTCATCACTTGCATGAACAATGGTTTGCATGAGTTTATTGGAAGAGTGATCATGATGATGCCCGTGTTCATGCCCTCTCTGTATAAGCGGGTTTCTCTTCCCATAGAATTTATACAAGAGCGCGCCGATGATTAAGGCGGCTATCAGTGCCATTCCCATCCTTCCAAAAACAATGGTCATATTGTTTTGGAAAGCATAGTAGGTAGAAGCGAAGACGATTGGATTAAGAATGGGCGCTGTGACCATGACGACAATGGCAAGATGAGCCGGCATCCCTTTCGCAATCAACCTTCTCGCCACCGGAACAATAGCACACTCGCAGACAGGAAGCAATGCCCCCACGACAGCTGCCGGAAGCAAAGCCAGGTAAGGGAACCTTTTCGGAATGATCTTTTGTAACATACTCTCAGATACAAAGACTTGTATAATGGCAGATGCGAAGACTCCAATTAAGATAAACGGGACGGCTTCTAAGAGGATGCTCAAAAATATGGTGATGAGATTCACCATTGAAGATGTTAGAAACTCTTCCGGGATATACTCTTTCACCCAATCTCCCGCTAAAAAAAGAACAATGAATAACAAGAATAAAAGTATCCCTGTCATCTCTTGACTAAAGCTCCTCAAAGAATTCATTTTTGTCTACGTTTCCTTTCTTATGTTTAATTCTTTCAATCGTAATGATTTCGTTTTACATTATACCTTATTCTTGTCCCAAAAAACTATGCAAACTTTTATTTTTAATCTATCTTTAACATTTTAAATGTGTATAACCTTCTGCTTTTTCTCGAAAACTAATGAAGAATTGATAAGTTGGGAGGGAATACCTATGACGAAAAAGTTCAACAAAGGCAGTGAAAATCAAAATTCACCTAAGCGTGGTACCACTGAATTTGCAAGTGAAATCACTAGCGGAGACAACAGTAAGGGCAATAAGCATAATAAAGATCAGCGTAATAAAACGAGATAATAAAGAACCTGCCTGATGTTTTTCAGGCAGGTTTTTGCTTTTTGTCTTATTCTTCGTTCCCTGTAATCCTTACGGCAGCTGTATTATTCTGAATATAAGTGGGCGGCGCCGGATCAACCTCTTTTTCATTTTCCCCATAAAACCGCTCATTCATTTCCATATTCGATTCAGTTGTGGATGTTCTTTCATCCTGTCTCTTCATGTCCATCATCCTTTCCCTATTATCGTTTCAGTTTAGAAACGAAATATACCCTCATTTTTCTTATAAAAGAGGACAAACTAACCAATGGAAAGACACTATAAGGAGGAAACGAGAGATGGATTGTAACCGTGTAAAACAAATTTTATCTTCTTCAGCTGATATCGAAGTAAAATACAATAATGCTTCCGTATGGATCGACTCGATCAATGAAGACGGAAAAACAGCCGTTGTGCATCTCAGGGGACCACTAGAAGAGCGTTCTGAAGTAAGTGTATCAGACCTGCAAGAGGGATAATCGAAAGAAAGACCATGCTGCCCACCGTAAAGTGGACTGCATGGTCTCCATCATCCCTTACTCTTCGTTTTCATCTTCGTCTTTCTCTTTGATCTTCCCTTTATTTTTTAGAAGTTCAAAGATCATTTTCGCTTGATCGGTATTATCGATCATGCCCGAGAATTTCTCTTTTTGTGGACCAAAAGCATACACAGGTACGTCATCTCCTGTATGCCCATCGGTTGTCCAGCCAGTGCCTGAACGTTTGTCGAAGATTTTTTCGATCGCATTATCGATTTCGGTTTGATCGCCTTTTTCTGCCGCTTTTTTCACAGAAGTGATTTCTTCTTCCGTTAATTCAAAGTCGATATTTTCAGCCAGTGTATCCTCCACGGTAGAACCATTTACGATTTGTTCTGCCATAAAGTCCGGAGTCCGCTTCGCCGCTTCAATGACGGACGGATCCCAATTGTACTCACCGTCTGTCCCGATGGAGAAACCGCCAGTTGAGTGGTCAGCAGTAACGATAACAAGGGTCTCTCCATTTTCTTTCGCAAAATCCCTCACTTCTTCAAATGCTTTCTCAAAATCTCTCATTTCACTCATGGCACCAACGACATCATTATCATGACCAGCCCAGTCGATTTGACTTCCTTCCACCATCAGGAAGAAACCATCTTTGTCGCCCTTCAAGCGGTCAAGTGCAGCTGTCGTCATATCGGCTAAACTTGGTTGTTCTTGATCACGGTCGATCATCTTGTCCATTCCCTCTTCAGCAAAAAGACCAAGTATCTGCTTGTTGTCGTCATTTTTAAGTTCTTCCGCATTCTTCACATAGCTGTAGCCATCTTTCTGGAACTGCTCAGCCAGATTGCGGTCCTCTCGTTCGAAGAAGTCCGTCCCTCCGCCCAGCATGACGTCGATCTTATGCTCTCCGTTGATCATTTCATCATAATAGTCATCCGCAATCGCATTTTCACTTTTACGTTCCTCTTCATGGGCTCCATAAGAGGCAGGTGTTGCATGGGTGATTTGAGATGTTGCCACGATACCTGTAGACATGCCGTTTTCTCTCGCCTGCTCTAATACCGTTTTGACATCTGTTTTATCATTATCGACTGCGATTGCATTATTATATGTTTTGACTCCGCCGCTCATCGCTGTGGCAGCTGCTGCTGAGTCTGTTACATTCTCTTTTTCATCTTCCGGATGAGTGGACTGCAATCCGACAAGGTAAGGGTCGAATGCCGTTTTCTCCATATCGACTGTATCCGGATTGTCATTCATATAACGTAAAGCCGTTGTGTAAGGGACTCCCATTCCGTCCCCGATCATAAAGATGACGTTCTTGGCTTTACCGTTCTTGGAATCCTCAGCTTGTACTTCTGTGTTGTCTTGGTTCATTCCTATAACAGTTCCAAGAGCTAATGTTGATACAACCGCTAATGGAAGAATTTTTTTCATTGACTTCTTCATTTGCCCTACCTCCTGTAATTTCGACTACACTTGTAGGATAATGGGGAAATATGAAGAAGCATTTTCAAAAGGAATACAGGTGTGTAAAGCTTATGTAAATTCAGAAAAACAGGTAATAAGCCACCTGTTTTTTTGGGTTCATCTTTCCCTGTGTCATTCTCACCTATCTATTCCCTTAAAAGGGGAAGCGTACAGCACCTGAATGAGCCACCTGATTTGATGATTTCCGATAAGTCCAGTTCTATCACGTCAAAACCATTTGATCTGATACGTTCATTCAAATCTCGATTTTGAGCCAGACTGATGATTTTCCCCTCACCGATGGCCAATACATTCGGGCCCATTTGAAATTGCTCATCATCCGTTACGGTGATGATATGATAATGCTCCTGGATTTTTTCAAGATCCTCTTTAGTAAAAGCAGGTGGATAGACAAGGGCCCAATCATTAGAAATGATGGTAAATACGCAGTCCAGGTGAAGAATTTCCTCCTTTAAAGGCAACTCATGCACCGAAAATTGAGGGAGCAGGTTTCTAAGCTCCTGGATGGCCAATTCATTCGTCCTTCCACTCACTCCGACCCAGATATTCTGCTCATCCACGAGGACATCCCCGCCTTCGATAGAATGGAGAAGCTCATGGTAAGATACACCATTCGTATCCAGCCATTTCTTCAATGTTTGGACTTCACTCCGCCTGATATCGGTGCTCATGCTTGCAACAAAGAATTCATCATGGATGGTGAAACCAATGTCCCTTGTGAAGACTTGCTCATTTAACTCCGGGGAGGAATCGAGGTGGATGACCTCTGAACCATTTTTCCTCAATGTTTCCACAAACTTATCATGTTGGCGAACGGCTTTATCTATATTGATATTTTCTTTTTGGAAATACTTTTGGGTCTCATTGATGATTTCATTGATTTGCATATTTTCAGGTGAGACCACAAGAACCTTTTTTAACTTTCCATACTCATTGGAACAAAAGGCTTTTTGATTTGGAACCAATGGGGAATTCAAACTCATCTTATACCCTCCATTTGTATACTCTTAAAAATGGCTTTTCCCTGTTATCAACACAATAAAACTTTCTTATGATAATTTATGCCAGGTCCGGCAATCAGATACGACAGACAGGCTGAATGATTGAAATAAGGGCTTACCACGAATGGACAATAAATGACTGAGTATTTTTGAGGGGATCTTTCAATAAAATAAGCGTGCTGCTGCACACTTATCTTGGTTATGAAGATGATTCTGCCAACAGAACTAATGAACCATCCGATCGTGATCCTTCCAGAACTCTTTCCGAATCACCACTTTCTGGATCTTTCCAGAAGCGGTTTTAGGTAATTCATCTGCAAACGTGATGCTTTTTGGGGCTTTAAAGTGGGCAAGCTTTTCCCTGCTGAATTCAATGAGTTCCTTTTCTGTTAATCCATGCCCCTCCCTTAAGACCACCACTGCATGGGGCACTTCTCCCCAACGCTCATGAGGGATGGCAATGACAGCTGCTTCGAGGACGCTATCATGTTCATATAGAACCCCTTCCACTTCAATAGAAGAAATATTTTCTCCTCCGCTTATGATGACATCTTTCATCCGGTCGACAATTTCAATGAACCCATCCCTGTCAACTGTGGCCATATCCCCGGTGTGGAGCCATCCTTCCCGGATTGTTTGATTGGTGGCATGGGGATTCTTATAGTATCCTTCCATCACGGCATTCGTCCTTGTGATGATTTCCCCGATTACCTTCCCGTCATGGGGCACTTCATTTCCCAGTTCATCCACTACTTTCACCTTGCTGCCGATCATGCTGTATCCGGCTTTGGCCATCAACCGGTACTTTTCTTCATTCGGCCGGTCTTTTTCCTCCGACCTCAAGATGGAGGTGGTGATGAGTGGGGAGATTTCAGTCATACCGTACACCTGGATGAACTCCCACTTCAAATCCTCTTCCACCTTGCGGACAAATGCCGGAGGTGGAGCCGATCCTGCAATGACCACTCTTACATCTTGTCGGATATCCCGTTTCCTGCTGTGATAGGTTTCCAGAATCATATTCAGGACAGTCGGTGCCATATGCATCACCGTTACACCATGCTCCTCCACTTTATCTAAAATCACCCTTGGATCTGCTTTTCTGAGCATCACCTGGGTGACCCCATTGGCGGTATAATAAAAGGGCGATCCCCATCCGTTCACATGGAACATCGGCAAAACGTGCAGCAATGTATCCTGATCTGAAACCCGTAAATGGTGCATGGAAGACATGGCATGCAGATAATTTGACCTGTGTGTCAATAGCACTCCCTTCGGATCCCCTGTCGTCCCGCTCGTATACAATAATGAAGCAATATCGTTCTCTTCCAGGTCAACACGTTCAAAGGCTTCACTGCTGAATGAACCCCTCCACTTATCATAGGCAGGATATCCGTCTATCGATTCACCGTGGATTACGATATGGTCTAAATTCGGCACAAGGGATAAAATCGGCTTCACTAAAGGATATAACTCTTCATCCACGAATAATGCCCTGCTCTCGCTGTGAGTCAGGATGAACTGATAGTCCGAAGGTTTCAATCGTGTATTGAGTGGCGTCATGACCCCTCCGACAGCATAGACACCGTAGAATCCCTCCAGCATTTCAGTTGTATTCGGGGCCAGATATGCCACTTTGTCCCCTTTCTTGATCCCGAAATCCATAAGCCCCCTGGATAATTGATTCACACGTGCATTCAACTGCTTATAGGTCAATCTCTTCTCATCGTCTATAATTGCGACCTTTTCTCCATACTGCTGGACTGCCCGGTCCAAAAAGTCCGTCAACACTAAAGGTACATGCATATGTACAATTCATCCCCTCTGTTAAATGGTAACTTACTAATATTTACTATTTTATCAGATTTCCAATTAAATTTGGGAATATTCTGAAATTAAAGTGTCGTACCCTTTTCTTTACCTTCTTAATATGGAAAGAACCGATTCATAATTGATAGAATAATAAAAAAAGCATGGTGACCTGTTGGCCACCATGCTTTTAGCGTCCTCTTCTATTAGAAGAAGTTCGCCCCTCGCTGTTTCTTTTACCAGTAGAACCGCTTCTTCCAGGATTGCTTCCCGACCTTGATTGACTTCCTTTCCCTGGTCCTGACGTTCTCCCTCCGCGACGGGAAGATGAATCATCGCTTCTCTTTCGGTTACTGCGGGACGGACCTGCCGACTCATTGATCCTGCCCTTCCCTCCCCGTGGAGTTCTGACTTTTCGATCTTTATTCGCTTGAATATTCTTTTCCCGTCTCTCTTTAGCGCTCTCGTTGGATCCCTTATGGTGTGTTGTTTCCATAGTGGGAGTTACCTCTACGACACGCCGGGACAAAGAACGGCCTATGCCTTTCTCGATCATTTCCAGGTTCTGTTTATCCTTTAGTGCTGAAAAGGTGACCGCAAGACCATCTTTTCCGGCACGACCCGTCCGTCCGATGCGGTGGATATAGCTTTCCACGTCTTCCGGGATATCATAGTTGAACACATGGGTGACTCCTTCAACGTCAAGGCCACGCGACGCTACATCGGTAGCGATAAGAAGTTGAAGCTTAGCGTCCCTGAACTTCTTCATCACTCCCTCTCTTTTCGCCTGGGATAAGTCACCGTGAAGCTCATCGACAAGAAACCCTCTTGCCTTCAAATCTCCTGACAACTTGCTGACCCTTCTTTTGGTACGGCAGAAAATGATCCCTAAAAACGGCTGGACATCATGAATGGTTTGAGTGAGCGCGTCTAATTTCTGACGATCTGTCGTTTCCACGACTTCCTGCTGAATTTCCTGTACGATTTTCTCCTTTTCCCGGATCTGTACATTATGTGGATGGTTCATATATCGCTTTCCGATTTTCCGGATGTCTTTTGACATCGTCGCTGAAAATAACGCGGTTTGACGCGTGAACGGAGTCTCGCGGATAATCGATTCGACTTCATCAAAAAATCCGATATGAAGCATTTGATCCGCTTCATCAAGCACAAGAAACGATACGTTTGAAAAGTCGACGGTTTCCCTGCGCACATGATCAAGAAGTCGACCGGGTGTCCCGATCACGATATGAATGGACTTATTCTTCAATTTCTTGATCTGCTTCTCTACATCCTGTCCGCCATACACAGCCAGGACATTGATCTCATCTTCTGTGGAAGAAAGGATTTGATTTAGTTCTGCAGTCACTTGAATGGCGAGTTCCCTTGTCGGTGTCACAATAAGAGATTGAATCTCCTCCCTTGCTGGTTCGATTTTGGCAAGCATGGGCAGCAGGAAAGCCATCGTTTTCCCGGTTCCGGTCTGTGCTTGCCCAATCACATCTTCACCATTCAACAGGACAGGGATCGTTTCACTTTGAATCGGTGTTGGTACTGTAATAGATTGCTGTTTTAACGCATTGACGTACTTAGGCTGAATTCCTAAGGAAGTAAAATCTTTCAATTGGGGTCACCTCTTTGTACCCATTATACCTTTAACTCCCTTTAGAAAATAGGGCACTATGGTATAATGGGACAATCGTAAAATGAAATGAGGAATAATCGTGCTGACATTTGAAGATAAATTAACCATCATCGAAGGATTCTCCGAGCTTTCACGAAAGGATGTTTCCCTGAACCGGGTGAATTTCCACTTCGAAGAAAGTCTCTATGACAAGACGACAGTCGTGTATCACCTCCACCCCAATGGAAACGGCTTTGTTTATACGGGAAGCCTTCCCGATTATGAAGCAGATCAAAAGGGTCTTGTAAACATCCGGAATTTCTCACAAGAGGAACTTCGTGAAATCATCAGAGCTTCCATTGATCATCTGGCTACAGAAGAAGAAGTCGTTCCTCCGGTGGAGCAAATGTGGAAAGATGCGGAAGGGCATACTCTCAAGCTGATTGAAGAGGATGACCGATGGAATATCTATGCAGGGGATAACCTGGAAGACAGTTTTGGCGGCTATGATGAAGCAGCGCTTTATTTGCGTGAGGAAGGGTTTCGCAGACGATAATCCAAATCATAAAGAGGACGAATCAGCCTGATTCATCCTCTTTTTTTTGACTCAAGTACAGTCGTTTCTTACATTTCTCTCTCCTTACAGTGAACGCTTCAGAATATCCCGCACGCTTTCGTCATCCATTTCTTTATACGTTCCCACACCCGGTTTAATAAACGTCTTTTCTACAATGTCGTCAAATTTACTGTCGTCGATGTCATAATCGGCAAGGGTGCCCGGAGCCCCCAATGAGTCCCAGAAGTCACGGAGTGCTTTCGCCCCTTCCCATGCAACTTCCCTGTCGTCTTTTCCTTCTGGTGAAATACCGAACACGTTGACCGCAAGCTTCTTTACACGTGAAGGGTCTTCTTCCAGGACATGCTCCAGCCAGTTCGGGAAGAGAATGGCCAGCCCCCCTCCATGTGGAATGTCATAGATGGCAGAAATGGCATGTTCGATTCTGTGTGTCGCCCAATCTCCACCGTCCGTCCCATTGGAAAGCGTACCGTTAAATGCGGTTGTACTGATGTACATCATCGTTTCTCTGTGTTTAAAGGATTGCATGTCTTCAAGTAAATCAGGACCGGTTGCAATCGCCGTTCTCAAGAGGGACTCAATGAATCCATCAATCATTGGAGTGTTTTCGGTACGATGGAAGTAGTGCTCAAGGGCATGAGACATGCTGTCCACAATCCCATAAACCGTCTGATCACGTGGCACTGAGAATGTATAGGACGGATCAAGGATCGAGAACTGCGGGAAAACATGGGGAGACCCCCACCCTAACTTATCCTTCGTTTCCCAGTTTGTGATCACAGAAACAGAGTTCATTTCGGAGCCTGTCGCTGCAAGGGTCAGAACCGTTCCGAATGGAAGCGCATCATGTATCGGGGCCTTGGCAGTGATCAGTTCCCATACATCCCCTTCATATTTCGCTCCTGCCGATATTGCTTTTGTACAGTCGATTACGCTTCCTCCACCTACAGCGAGGATGAAGTCGATGCCTTTTTGTTTGCAGATATCCACACCCTTTCGCACAGTTGTCAGACGGGGATTAGGCTCGACGCCGCTTAATTCAATGACGTCTGCATCTATTTTTTTCAACTCTGCCAGTACGTCATCATAAACACCATTCCCCTTGATACTGCCCCCGCCATAGACAAGTAACACCTTTAAACCTTTATGTAGTATGGAGGACAGCTGCTTTACTTCACCTTTCCCGAAATGGAGCTTTGTAGGATTGTATTGTAAAAATGTATTCATATAAGCACCTCATCTTATTGTTTATCTTTTCATCGTACCACTGTAAGCTTAGGGACAGATATTGATACTTTTTAATATCCATCATCAAAAATATTGATCACTTCTCGGTTAACGACCCAATCAATTGTGTCAACGGAGGTGTGAGCCACTTCTTTTTTTGATACACCATTTGTGTATATAGCTTCATCTTTTCATGACCAAAGGGGAGACGGATCACCTTTCCGCTCTGGATTTCTCTATTCACTGCTATTTCTGGTAAGACGGCAATTCCCAATTCGTCGGCTACACATTGTTTGATCGCCTCCAGACTACTGAAAGAAATGACTGACTTAGCCTGTATATTCTCCCCCTTCAAAAGCTGTTCCAGTAATACCCGGTAAGAGCAGCCTTCTTCGGTTAAGATGAGAGTCTCCCCTTCCAACTCCTGGAGCTTCATTTCTTGAAGGGAACCCAGTCGGTGATTGGGGGCTGCGATCATTACGAGCGTTTCCTCACGGATAGGTATCGCGGTGAGGTCGGGATGCTCAATCGATCTGTCCAGTACAATGGAAAGGTCAAACTTCCCCTCTAGGGTCCCTTCTTTTAAATTAGGACAAAGTCCAGATTCTAACAGAATCTTTAAATCGGGGTGTTTCCCTTTTAATTGTTTAATGTAGGGTGTGATAAAGTAGGCTGCAAGTGATTCGACTGTACCTATACGCAAAGTTCCCCGTACATTGCATTCATTTGCGATGCGCTCTTCTGCCTCATCTAATAGAGACAAGATCTTCTCTACATAATAAAACAGTTCCTCTCCCGACTGAGTGAGTCGCATTTTCCGGCCTGCCCTCTCAAATAACTTTACCTGATAATGCTCCTCGAGCTTTTTGATCTGAGTCGTGATACTTGATTGGGCATAACCCAATTCTTCCCCGGTCTTTGTATAACTTCCCCATTTAGCCACTTCTTTAAAGGTATAAAAATAATTCAGGTCCATAAGATCACTCCATCAACTTCTACGATAGTTAGTATCGATTATTATAGATAACATTCATATATCGTTCAATGCTATACTCGAGTCCTATGGCATGAAATAGAGGTTAATCATCTCTTTCAGTTTATTTGTTGTAGCAAAAAGGTGGCACCAGCTTGATTTCATGCTGTACACTCTAACTATAAAACACCGCGTGGCATACTCTCTTTATCAGCTTGATTTTAATGGTTCATCTGAGAAAATCTTGCTGCCCTTTCCTAACGAGACCTACCACCGGACAGGGGGCAGCTGCCTTGAAATCTTTCTCCGAATCCAAGGCACTGGTCTGATGCATAGAAAAATGTGATTAAACTGTACATTTGAATTCAAAGAGGAGTGTTTAGGATGAAAGTATTAGCCCTTTTAGGGAGTACAAGAAAGAATGGAAATTCTGAATATCTTGCGAAGAAAATCGTCGAAGGTACCCATCATACCCTCGTGTCCCTTGCGGATTTGCATATTGAACCGATTGAAGACTTAAGACACTCCGAAGGCGGGTTTTCTCCCGTTGATGATGATTATGAATATCTCGTTCAATTGATGGAAGAACATGACGTACTGCTGTTTGCCACCCCCCTTTACTGGTATGGGATGAGCGGGCCAATGAAGAATTTCTTCGACCGCTGGAGTCAGTATCTTCGGGATGACCGTTTTCATTTAAAGGAAGAGCTTACAAAGAAAAAAGCCTATGTAGTCGTCACGGGTGGAACAAGTGCCAAAATTAAAGGCCTGCCCCTGATACAACAATTCCATTATATTTTTGAATTCGTCAATATGGAGTTTGCAGATTATCTGATTGGTGCCGGAGTGAAGCCCGGTGAGGTCATGAATGACATTGCAGCCCTTGAAAAGGCTGAACGTTGGAACGAATCATTTAAATAATGGATGATCCCTTTTCGGGTTCATCCTTTTTCGTTGAAATGATAAAAAGAGAGGGCAATAAGCCAGCCTTCTCTCTATTTTTGTAGTCTCCCGAGAATCGTCGTCAATGTACGATCCAGCTGCTCGAGCTCTTCCCCTTCCATCTCCAGGCTCTCTATTAAACGAGTAGGGATGCAAGCTGCCTTTTCCTTCATCTCTACCCCCAATTTCGTCAGGGAAATCAATACACTTCTTTCATCCTCCTTGGAACGATGGCGTTCAACAATCCCGTTGGTTTCCATCCTTTTCAGCATGGGAGTCAGCGTACCTGAATCCAGGAACAACTTTCTGCCCAAATCCTTGACGGAAATGGTCTCGGTTTCCCATAGCACCAATAAAGCTAAATATTGAGGATACGTCACTCCGATGTCTTCAAGTAAGCTTCGATAAAGTTTTGTAATTTCACGTTCTGCTGTATAAATTTTAAAGCAAATTTGATTTTCCAATAATAGTACATCTTTCATACATGACCGTTCCTTTCTTGAACATACTAGTTGTATCATCATACAGAAATCAAAACCAATTATCAAATTTAATTGTGTACAATTTAATTGTTGACAATATCATTGAAACCTTTTATTATTAGTTTTGTACTATTAAATTGCACAAAACACAAAAGAGGAGTGAACGAAATGGATGCATTATACACAGCAAAAGCAACAGCAAAAGGTGGCCGTGCCGGCAAAGTGACAAGCAGTGATGGAGTTCTCGATATTGGATTGGCTATGCCAAAGTCACTTGGGGGATCTGGAGCAGAAGGATCAACGAATCCTGAACAACTGTTCGCAGCTGGATATGCGGCATGTTTCGACAGCGCTCTAAACTTGGTTGCCCGCCAGGAAAAGAAGAAGATTGAATCCAATGTAACGGCTGAAGTCTCTATTGGAAAAGATACAGATGGAGGATTCAAGCTAGGCGTTGTCCTGACAGTTGCCGTCAGTGGGGTTGAACTGGATGAAGCAAAGCAGTTAGTGGAAAAAGCACACGGTGTATGCCCATATTCCAAAGCAACGAATGGAAATATCGAGGTTGAATTGAATACTGAACTATTTTAATGAAATCATCATGGATAGGCATTTATGTGTCTATCCAATTTTTTTCACAAGAACAGAACATTTGTTCTTGTTTTATTCCAACAAATTGGACTATAATAAAGATGTATGAAAATACTTAGGAATTGGAGTGGAGAGTTGATGAAGCATCAGATTACACCTTATTTTAGTTTTAATGGTGAGGGAAAAGAAGCATTGGAATACTACAAAGAGGTATTTGAAGGCGAAGTGACGGAACTTCAGACATTTGGCGAGGCTGATTTCCCAAGTCCACCGGAAATTTCTGAGGGGATCATGCATGCGAAATTTAAAAAAGGCGATCTATTCTTTATGGTGTCAGACAGCTTTCCAGGCCAGGAACCAACCGTAGGGAATAACATTTCCCTTGTCCTTGAGCTCGAAAGTGAAGAAGAAATCGACACTTATTACAGCCGTTTAACTGAAAAAGGCACAGTTATTATGGAACTTCAGGACACTTTCTGGGGTGCTAAATTTGCTAAAGTAAAAGACCCTTACGGAATCAATTGGGATTTGAATTACACAAAATAATCCAACAGTAAAGGCTGCTGCACGCCCAGACCTCAGGCCTACATAATCCATGCAGTAGCCTTTATTCCCTTAGATACATGGAGATTTACGTTCCTTCTCTCTCTTTAACCGTTCCCCTCTAGACCAATCATTCCTCTCGATATAGGTCTTTCCCTACTGAAAGAACAGCTGCGATCCCCCACCAACGACCATTACCAGCATCTACTTACCCTCATTGTTACATTTTTCGAAAATGTTTTATTCCTGTCTGTTAAAGGGAATGGATTATGAACATAATTTAAATAACAAGACTCTTATTGGGGGAACCAAAATGGATTTACATAATGGCCGCTTATTTTGGACAACAACATTTAATGATAGAAAAAGGAATTTCGATAAACAATATGATGTAGCCATTATTGGAGGAGGGATGTCCGGGGCTTTATGTGCTTATACGCTGACCAGGGCCGGATTGGACGTCGCCATCATCGAGAAACGAAGGCGGGCTTCAGGGAGTTCAGCTGCTAACACCGGTTTACTGCAATTCTCCAATGATATCATGCTCCATGATCTGGTTGATCAAATCGGAAAAGAGAAAGCCGTCCGTTTTTACAAGCTTTGTCTCGAAGCGATCGACGACTTAGAACAATTGGCAATGACATTACCCGTGACATCTGAATTCATCAGGAGAAAGAGCATCTACTACGCAAGTACTCCCCTGCATGTATCAAAACTAAAAAAAGAATATAACGTATTGAAGGAACATGGATTTCCTGTAGAATATTGGTCAAAGAAAGACATCAAACAGCGATTGCCATTTTCAAAAGCCGGGGCGTTGATTACCCATGGGGATGCCGAAGTGAATCCATACCGATTTGTGAACGGCATCTTTGACTATTTAGGGGAAGGTCAACTCACAACCCTTTTTGAAAACCTTGAGGCTGAAAGTGTTGACGAAGATCCTTCCGGTATCAAAATCCATACGTCTGAAGGGATCCTCCGGGCATCTCACTTAGTCCATGCAACCGGATATGAAACCCTGCCAATCAGTAAACATATCGGAACGAATATCAATCATTCATATGCCATTGCCACTGAACCCATTGAAGATTTATCCCAATGGCATGAACGTGCTCTCATCTGGGAAACAAATCGTCCCTATTTATACATGCGAACCACTATCGATAATCGAATCATTGCCGGGGGCATGGATGAGGATCCACCAGAAGCCCCTCAGGATGATAAGAAAATTGAAAAACGGGGAAAGAAAATCGAGAAAGAGGTTCAGAAGCTTTTCCCTGACATGAACATCAAAATGGACTATGCCTGGGGAGCAAGTTTCGGAGAGTCATTGGACAATCTTCCTTACATAGGAAAACATCCTGATAAGGATAGGACCTATTATTTATTAGGCTACGGTGGGAATGGAACGGTCTATAGCATGCTCGGATCCCACATCCTTCGCGACCTCATCTTAAAGCGTCCAAACAAAGATGCAGATATCGTGAAATTAGACAGATGACCTTCACAGATACGTCCATCTAACTCCGTGGATAGAATGAAATGGAAGATGTCCTGTCGGGTCAAGGGACGGTTCATGTCAAGAACCTCCCTCCCCCTTTTCAAAATGGGAAACGAACTCCCAATAGCCCTTTTTTTTCAATTCATCTTTCGGAACAAATCGAAGGGCTGCTGAATTCATGCAATACCTTAAACCAGTTGGCTCAGGTCCATCATTGAACACATGGCCAAGGTGGGAATCGGCGTGTTTACTCCTTACCTCCGTCCGCACCATGAATAGGGAGCGATCTTCGACTTCCACGATGTTTTCTTCTACCAGTGGCTTTGTGAAACTGGGCCATCCTGTCCCGCTTTTATATTTATCTTTGGAGCTGAAAAGCGGCTCTCCGGAAACCACATCCACGTAGATTCCTTCTTCTTTGTTATCCCAATATTCATTATCAAATGCTTTCTCAGTCCCGTCTTTCTGTGTCACTTTGTATTGGATAGGTGTGAGCTTTTCTTTTAATTCCTCGTCTGTGTAGGAAGGATAAAGGGGTTTCGTATCCAGCTTGATGTTCAGGTCATTTCCCCAGGCTTCCTGAAGAAAGTCATCTCTTCCTGATTGATTCCGGTAGAACGAATAGCTCAATTTATTTTTCTTATAATAATCCTGGTGATACTCTTCCGCTTTGTAAAAGGTATTGGCAGGTCGGATTTCAGTCACAATCTCCTCTTCAAACCGTCCTGAATCTGCTAATTCCTGTTTTGATTGTTGAGCTGTGCTCTTCTGGTCTTCACTATGATAGAATATCCCACTCACATATTGGGGACCTCGATCGACGAATTGTCCACCAGGATCCGTCGGATCAATTTGTCTCCAGAATACCTTTAGAAGCTGCTCATACGTGATCACCTTTGGGTTGTATTCTATTTGAACGGCTTCTACATGTCCCGTCTGTTTTGAAGATACTTCTTCATAGCTCGGGTTCTTTTCGTCACCACCCGTATATCCCGAAATGACGGAGTATACGCCATCCAGTTTTTCAAAAGGCGGCTCCATGCACCAGAAGCAGCCTCCTGCAAAGGTGGCAACCGCATGTTCTTCATCCAGGCTGTCCGTTTTTACCTGCTCACTCCCCAATGACTTCTGGGTCATGCTTGCATACAGGTGTGGTCCAAAGAAAACCGCTATGATCAATACAAGCAGCAATCCGATTCCCATCATCATTTTTTTCATCGTTATTCCTCCTTGCTCATTTCTATAGGCAACTGGAACCAAAAGGTGCTGCCCGACCTCCCATCGCTTTCGACTCCAATCTCTCCACCGTGAAGTTCGACTATTTCCTTGCTGATGGACAGGCCCAGTCCTGACCCTCCACTGGCTTTATTTCTTGACTTTTCTACACGGTAAAAGCGCTGAAAAATCGACGCCTGCTCTTCAAAGGGAACGCCTTTTCCTTCGTCTGTAACGGAAAACCTCATCATTCCCGCACTCATTGACACTTTAAGTTCAAGTGACGTTTGATCTGGAGAAAAGCAGAGGGCATTTTGTATTAAGTTGGTCATCACCCTTTTGATTTGAAAAGGCATTAATGAAACAAGAGGCAAACGGTCATCATATTCCACGTTTACTTCCACTTGCTTTTCCTGTAAAGCCCTTTCGAATTGCTGAATGGTTTCAACCAGGAGCTGATCCATCGGCGTCGGTTGAGGATTCCACGGCAGCTTTCTGTTTTCCAACTGTGACAACTCCATGACCTCCTCTATAAGCAGGGTCAATTTATTTGTTTCGGACAGAATCGTTTCGTAATATCTTTTCCGCTCCTCTGGAGCTTCTATGATGTCATCATTCAGGGCCTCTACAAACGAATAAATGGAGGACAGAGGCGTTCGCAAATCATGGGACACATTTGCAATCAGCTCACTTTTAAACTTTTCTGATTCCCTTAATTCTACAAACATTTCTTCTATTCTAGTGGACATATGATTAAAGTTGGCGGCGAGCTCTTTCATTTCCTGAGGCCCCGCTTCTGTCACCTTCACGTCGAAGTCTCCGTTAGCCATCCGCTCGGCTTCTTTACTCATCTGCTTCACAGACTTTAATAAAGGTGAGGAGATCATCAAGTTCACAGCGAAAGACAGGACTCCCGCTGCCAGGGTAATAACGGAAAGCACGAGTATGATCTTGGGTGAGATAAACATCTGAACATACGAGATCGTTAGAAATAGTAAAATCAAAAAGAGCGAAATCGTATTGGCTAAAATAAGGAGGGTTCTAATCTTCATAATACGGCTTCCCCTCAAATTTATACCCAATTCCCCACACAGTTTTAATCCATTCTGGAGAAGAGGGATCCATTTCTATCTTTTCTCTCAGCCTGCGTATATGAACATTGATAGTATTGGCATCTCCCAAATATTCATATCCCCATAACGTTTCGAGAAGCTGAGATTTTGAAAACACTTGTGAAGGGTGTTCAGCTAACAAGGTTAGTAGATCGAATTCTTTTACGGTCATCTCGATTTGTTTCCCTGCCACGACTACCTTTCGTTTATCACGATCAATCAGGAGATCCTTCCACTTAAGAACGTCCTTCTGTACTTCCCTCTGTGTAGTGGAGTAGGTCCTTCTTAATACATTTTTAATACGCAGCAACAGTTCACGCGGGCTGAACGGTTTTGTCACATAGTCATCCGCTCCAATCGTCAGCCCATAAATCCGATCCTTTTCCTGCCCCAGTGCTGTCAGCATGATAATGGGTGTGTCACTCTCTACCCTTATCCTTTCAGCCACCTGCCAGCCATCCATTTCTGGCATCATGATATCCAAGATGACAATATCCGGTTTGAACGAAGCATATCGCTCCATTGCCTCCATTCCGTTCAAGGCCGAACTCACTTCATACCCTTCCCGTCTAAGATACCGTGAGCATACATCTACAATATTTTCTTCATCATCTACTAACAGTACTTTTTTTGTCATGGCCACCCTTCCTTTACATCCCTTTATCTAACTCGGCACGACCAAAATCCACATTGAATTGTCTACACCAGATCACGATTTCCATCCCTGCTGACAGGGAATGACCTTCTGGTATCTCATAATTTTGATTGCCGATGTTTCCCTTCAGCTTTCCCAGGGAAATCCCTTTTTTTGTTTCCTCACCTTTTTCTACTAAGTAAACGTAAAGATCTGGACCGTTGGTCACTTCAAAATCTTCGAATCGAACATTCTTTTCTGTAATGATTACATTCCCTTTTGCATCATGATGGTCATCTGCCCCCTGAAAGGTTCCGACTAAAACATTTTCTTTCATTGTATCTTGTGACTTATCATCTGGCGAAGATGAATCGGTTAAATGAACCGTCTTTTCTCCCAGACTTGATTCAGAGGAAGATAAAACAGGGTCTTCGTTGACTACCTTATCCAAAAATATTGGTGAAATCAGCCACCACCCCGCTCCCGAAATGACAATGAAAGCAATCCCGATCACCCATTTTTTCATTCGATTCCCTCCCAGCTTACTATTAACATAAGTATAAGAAGAAAATCTTATGGATTCATAACAGAAATCTTAACATTTTCTTAAATGAGAATTTGGACAGCTTAAAGAAAATCTGAGATAGTAAAAGATATCGTTTGAAAAGGAGAAACTTTCATGCTGTTATTTATTTCTTTAATCATTACCTTAATTATGATAGCCGTCCTGGTTACGCTGTATCATCCTGCATTTGGAAAGAAGCCTTCCGTTGAACGTGTTCAATCATCTCCACAGCATTCACAGGGTGCCTTCACAAATGCCATCCCCACTTCTATGGATACAAGCTTCTCTTCTTCCTTGACCATGATTCGGGATCTCATGAAACGAAATACGAATCGTAAACCTAAAGGGGATATTCAAAGGGTCAGCTTCCCTTCCTTTCAACACCCCCATCCTGTAACGAATGTGACTTGGTTCGGGCATTCAGCATCAATGGTTGAACTGGATGGAAAAAGGCTCCTCCTTGATCCAATGTTCGGTCGTGCTCCGTCCCCGTTTCCCTGGTTAGGTGGAAAACGCTACAGCAAAGATCTTCCCTTTCAACTAGAAGAACTACCTTCCATTGATGCTGTCATTCTTTCACATGATCATTACGATCATCTTGATTATGGAACGATTAAGAAACTACGAAGCAAAGTGAACAGGTTCTTTGTACCCTTGGGAGTAGGGAGTCATCTTGAGAAATGGGGTATCGATCCTGGTCACATTACCGAACTGGATTGGTGGGACGAAGTCGAGTGGAGCGGTCTAACCCTTGCTTGTACCCCAGCAAGACACTTTTCGGGAAGAAGCCTTCATGACCGAAATGCTACCCTCTGGTGTTCATGGTGTTTGATCGGGAATGCTTCGAGGCTCTTTTTCAGCGGTGATAGTGGCTATGGACCTCATTTCAAGGAGATCGGCAGTGTTTACGGACCATTTGATTTGTCCTTGATGGAGTGTGGGCAATATGACTCCAGATGGGCACCAATCCACATGTGTCCGGAAGAGACTGTTCAAGCCCATCTTGATGTGAAGGGAAGATGGCTGCTTCCCATTCATTGGGGAGCATTCACCTTATCCTTTCACGAATGGACAGATCCCATTAAGCGAGTGACGAAAAGCGGAAGAGAGCACGGTATTCAGGTGGTCACCCCGAAAATCGGAGAAACGTTCTTAGTAGAAGGAGACTCTCCTCCCTCTTCATCATGGTGGGAATGAACCTTCCATCGCCTAAATGTATACACTATCTAAGAACTTTAAAGTAGGCGATTATACTATGAGCAATGAAGAAAAAGCCACGTTCGGAGCATGGGTTTCGGCAATCGGAACAGTCCTTGCCGCTATCGGCAGCACCCCTATTAAAAGTATCCCAGAAGATATCCTGGAGTCATTCAGTCTGATTGGAAATGAACTGCAAGCAGTAGGAAGCGCATTAGGGGCAGATGCAATCGATGAATTCACCCTGACGAAAGTAGGAAATCAAATTCAGGCCATAGGAAATGTCACTGTCATATCGGGCATTCTGATTAACTTTAACGACATAACTAAGCAAGAATTAAATATTAAAGGAAATCTTCTTCAGTCCCTTGGTGGAGGGGCAGCACTTGCAGATTCATTCAATGAAGAACGTACATTGGAAGAGCTTTACTCCATATACGGCAATCTCCTGCAGGTCATTGGGAACGCCCTTCAGGCCATTGCCGGAATCCTTGAGTTAAAAGGAAGGGACAGCGGAAATATTGATGTGGTAGGGAGCTGGATCCAGGCAGTCGGATCCATCATTTCTGCATTGGTGCAAACGAAGGAATCAGCATCCTGATGTTGTTTTACATACTCTAACCGGGGAATGTAGAGCAACCAGGTTATTTGCTCTACACTCTCAACTTCACAAACATGATTCATAAACTTTCTCTCCATGGGCTCATGCCCAAACCATTTCGTTATGGTCTGAATAATCATAACCTTAGATAGAGAGGAGGTTTTTTTATGAATGATTTTTACATTGCCGGTCATGAATCCTTTCCAAGTCACAATGAGTTCCGCCGCCCGATCGGAAGGGTCGGGTATGGAAGACCAGGTTTCGGCAGGAGGCCCTTCGGATTTAGTCCATTTCTGGGTGGCTTTGCGGGCGGACTGCTCGGAGCATCATTAGTCAGACCTTACGGTTACGGTTATGGATATCCGCCTCCATATTATGGTTATCCTCCGTACCCCTATTATTATTATTGATCACATCTATAAGAAAAGGAGCCTTTGGCAGGGCTCCTTTTTAAGTCGTTTCGGGCAGACACCAATGCCGTTCGCCGTTCATGTAAATCTTACAGAACAGCTTCAGCAATGAGCTCATACGACCTTACTTTATCTTCAAACTTGTCTACATTTGTAATGATCATAAATTCATCTGTCTGATAGATGTCTCTCAGGAGATATAGCTCTTCCCTGACTTTTTGAGGTGTCCCGACAATGGTCCGCTTTCGATTTTCCTTCACTTTTTCCTTTTCATAGTCAGACAGCTTTCTTTCTTTGGCTTCCTCCCTGGAAGGAATACGGGTATCCCTCCCCTTCTCCACGGCTAACAGCCATAAATCCTGTGTAATCGCAATTTCTTCTGCTTCCTCCTGTGTGGGAGCACAGACCACAAAAATACACACATTACTCTTAGGACCGGTTAATGACCTGGAAGGTTGAAAGTGAGTATGATAATAGTCCAAAGCCCTTTTTCCATTAACCGGATTGATGAAGTGTCCATATGTGAAAGCGGTCCCCAGTTCAGCTGCCACCCTTGCCCCCCTGTGGGTGATCCCTAATATCCATGGGATCGGAGGCGAAGGGACTGCAGGAAATGCTTTTACTGATTCATTATCTGAGTGATGCAAATAACGCTGCAATGCCTCTACCTGCCTCGGGAATTCATTCATGCTCTTTTTTAATCCATCTGTCAGTGCAAGTCTGGTCTCATACGAACCACCTGGCGACCGGCCGATCCCGAGATCGATCCGATCGGGGAAAAGGGTCTCCAATACGTTAAAGTCTTCTGCGATTTTATATGGACTGTATTGAGGAAGAAGCACGCCTCCGGACCCAACCCTGATCGTATTGGTCTTTGAAGCGATATGAGAAATCAACACCTGTGGAGCAGACCCTGCAAGACCATTGGTATTATGATGCTCCGCCACCCAAAATCGCGTATAGCCAAGCTCCTCAGTACGCCGGGCAAGAGTCACCGTATGTTGAAACGCGGTCCTAGCATCCCCTCCCTTTGATACAACAGACTGATCCAATACACTTAATTTCATCGATGTCACTCCCCTCCCATCCTGGATGGTACTTAGTATGTCCTCATCATTATCACATGAATTTATCATGGAGCAAAAAAGCCTGCTTGAGGGACGGACCTTGAAATCTCAGAGTATTGGTAACGGGGGTTGATCTATAATGATGAATGATCCCCTGTAGAATAAGGTTTTCTTTGATCATCAAGAAGAGGAACGAGCCTCCTGATAAGGTCCGTCCCTCTTCTATTACACACATAAATGGATCTGGTTGCCTGATGGATCTACTGTGAGGATATTTCCATTTTGTTCATGGATTGCAGCACCCATTGATTCAAGCTGTGTGATGGTGGCGCTCAGTTTTTCTTCGGTTGGGAAATGCACAGAGAACCAGTTCAGTCCGACACCATTTTTTGAGGGTGCCGGAGCTCCCACCCCGTTCCATGTGTTCAATCCAATATGATGATGGTATCCACCTGTAGAAATGAAGAGTGCCCGATCACCAAATCGGCTCACCACATCAAAGCCCAGTCCCATTGCATAAAATTCCTCAGTTAATTTTAAATCAGAAACATGCAAATGAATATGCCCCATTATCGTACCGGGAGGAAGGCCATCCCACGAATGACCTTTTGCCTCAGCCAATATCCCCTCTGCATCGATGGGATCAACCGTCATCTCCACTTGATCACCGTTCCATGTCCATTCAGAGGAAGAACGATCCCGGTAAATCTCGATTCCATTACCATCCGGATCTGATAAATAGAGAGCCTCACTGACAAGATGATCAGAAGATCCCAGTTGCACATTCAACTTTATTAAATGCTCCAATATTCTTCCCAAGTCAGATCTACAGGGCAGCAACAGGGCAAAATGGTATAAACCGGTGGTTCCAGGCTGTTTAGGCGTTACATTTTCAGGTTGCACCAGCGATAATAACGGCTTCCGTCCGTCTGCTGTCAGAGTGACCGAATTTACTGTTTTTTTCATTACTTTAAAGCCGATGACTTCCTGGTAAAAGGAAATGGAACGTTCCAAGTCTTCAACTTTTAAATTTACTTCGCCGATAAATGTGTGTGGTTTTTTATGGAAATTCATGCTTATCTCCCCCTTGATAGATGCAGATCGATCTTAATACACATTAGTTACTTTATGTAACTTAATTTATTTTAATAACACATATACTGTCAAGTAAATAAGTTACTAGAAAGACATAAGTGTGGTATACTATGACAATGAAGGAGGATCAGAAAGAATGCATCAGTCAGAAATTTGTCCAAGATTTGAAAAAGCCATTGGTATCTTAAGTCAACGCTGGACAGCACTCATCATTTATCAATTGCTTTCCGGTCCACAGCGAAACTGTACCATTAAAGACGCAATCGGCATCAGCGGAAGACTTCTATCAGAGCGTCTGAAGGACCTTGAAGAAGAAGGCATCGTACAGCGTGACGTTTACCCGGAAACACCCGTGCGCATTGAATATTCACTAACGGATAAAGGGTATTCTTTAAAACCTTTAATGAAAGAAATAGAGCAGTGGTCCCAGAAGTGGATTGATAAGGAATGAAACCCGTCGGGTTGCAGGCGGTTTTTTTGTTTGTTTTTTTGGGGGTTGTCTTCTTCGAACGATAGGAAGTATTGCCTTCCTTTTTTTGGGCCTGTTGTAGGGAGTTGCAAGGATTGGAGGAGTCTTTTGGCAACATGAGAAGATTGTATTGCTAAAAAATCCCTTACTTTCGCATTATTAACCGTAGACCCTATTAACAATTCATAGTCCTTGAAAGCTTGAATATGGGCATCAATACTACTACTATTACAGGCCACGCAAAACCAGCTTCCATGTTTTCTTACTAACGGGCGATGATGGCATTCCTCACATATGACCCCTTTTAACAACTCTCCCTCTGTGATTTTGTATCGTTCCAGGACAGAAGGAGCAGGTTCTTTATGTTGTTTTACTAGTGTGCGAACCAATTTTTTCACTTCTTTTTGAGTAGCTGTCTCTATTCTCATGGAAACCCCAATATCGTTTATTTTGTCCAAAAATGAATGGCGGTGAATGACCATTTTATGAATATTCTTGTTATCTGAAGAGGTTTTAATAATCGTTCGATCGTTGCTCATGACAACACATGAGTATACAGGGATGGAGGGGAGTCGGTTTTTCGTTAACCATTCTATAAGCTTCTTTTTCTGTCTTTTGATTTGGATTGCAGGGTCCGGTAGAGCGGATTCAATGCCATCTTTTGTGTGGATAAGCTGATTGAAGATAGGGTCGAAGTAGGCAGTGCCGGAAAGGTATTTGACTTCGATGATGAGGATGAATTTAGTGGTGATGAGTAGGGTGTCGAGTTGAAAGAAGCTGTCTTGGCAGGGGATTCTGAGATCATGGAGAATGTAATAGGTTTTGGGGTCTAAAAAGCTTAATTTGTAATCAACAGCTGTCTCTCCTTTGAATCCAGCCTTTCTTTTCCCAAGTTCCTCGGATATCATGGTCAGTTTTGGATGATTGTGGGGCAGACGGCGAAGTAAAGCTTGCAGAATCAGGATCGTACGGGGGAGAATTCGTTCTTTTTCGATCACTTTATCACTCCAGTCAGGTTTTGTATTAGATATTCATCATGAACGGAAGAAAATCCTGCTTCTCGAAGATGAATAGTGGATTTATCAGCGAAATTTTGCATTTATCAGCGAAATTCCCGATATATCAGCGATATTCTAAATATATCAGCGAAATCTAGGATTTATCAGCGAACTGCTTCATGCCGCCACTTCCAAATAACGCCACCCATCCTCTCCAAAAAAATCATTCACATCTCCCTCCCACCATAGTATATTTAGAGAAGCGAAATAATTCGACTGCGAGGGACGGACCTATATGTGGAATAATAAAAATGTATGGATATTATTAATAGGTGAATTTATAGCTGGTCTCGGATTGTGGTTAGGGATCATTGGGAACCTTGAATTTATGCAGGAAAAGGTGCCTTCTGATTTTCTTAAATCCGTAATCCTTGCTTCTGGACTGCTTGCCGGGCTTGCTGTTGGCCCTTTAGCAGGCAGAATAACGGATCAGGCAAATAAAAAGACGGTGATGCTCGTTTCAGGTTTCACCAGGGCTTTAAGTGTTATTTTCATGTTGATTGCCATTGAGACAGGCTCGGTGTTATGGATGGTCGTTTTCTTAGTGAGCATCCAAATTTCAGCTGCTTTTTATTTCCCTGCTCTTCAGGCTGCCATCCCCATGGTTGTGAAAGAGAAGGATTTGCTGCAAATGAATGGCGTCCATATGAATGTGGCCACCCTCTCAAGAATCCTGGGAACTGCGTTAGCAGGTATCCTGTTGGTGGTCATATCCTTATCGTTGGTTTACGTTCTCTCACTAGTGGCCTATCTGGCATTATTTGTGATGACCTGGTTCTTATCCATAGAAGAAACCGCGCCCCCCTCACAACCAGGGGAAAAACCAAAAGGGGCAAGCTTTAAAGAAGTTTTTCCCGTTATCAAGGGACTTCCCATCGTATTCATGACTCTTGTGATGACCTTGATCCCTCTCCTGTTCATCGGCGGGTTCAACTTAATGGTCATTAACATCAGCGAGCTTCAGGATAGTTCAGCCATTAAGGGCTGGATTTATACCGCCGAAGGGATTGCCTTTATGACAGGTGCTTTTGCCGTCAAGAAAATGGGGGAAAGAATGTCACCTTATACGATATTATTCTTCTTTAGCTTCATCATCGGGATTGCGCAAATGCTTTTTTATTTTGCGACCAGTCCGATCCTGTCAGTGCTTGCGTTTACTGTGTTTGGATTTGCCGTAGGGTGCTTCTTCCCGACTGCTGCCACGATTTTTCAAACACGAATACCGAAAGAATTTCACGGCCGCTTCTTCTCGTTCCGTAATATGCTGGACAGACTGATTTTCCAAGTTGTACTCCTTCTCACCGGATTACTGCTGGATCTTGTTGGACTACAAATGATGACGGTGCTTTTCGGAATCCTGTCTGTGATGATGACGGGACTGTTTTATTCAAGATACCGGCAGCTCAAATCCACCACATTATCGGAACAGGCCGGTTGATCAAGCTCACTTTTGTGAGCTTTTTTGTATAAGAATGAGAATTATTATCAATACTATATAAAAAGAAGACAACCACGCCTATGGTTGCCTTCTCTTCCATTACATACCAGGATCGAATGTTTTACAATCTGTTTCCTCGCTATTGTGGGCTTCGTTTCCTTTATGACTGACAACGAAAATCTGATCGGCAGAGCACTTTTTGCCTTCACGGTTATACTTGCAGTTGCTTACTTCACATAGTACGTCTTGCGCCATTTTCAAACACCTCCCTTATTATCTATAGGGTGTACTTCAGCAACCTGTTTCATACCTGAAGGATGGAGATAAACCATCATATATCCGAGGCTTTCGCCATATGATCAAATAGATAGGTTTGATAAGAAGGAAGGGAGAATCTTCGGTATGGAGCAAAGACGTCTGTATCACGTTCAAAACCTTGCATTTGAAATCATGGATCAAATGAATTCAGATAATGAATGGAAAAGGCCCGATCACCTAAAACATGTGATTGATCATTTATCCCGTGCCATCGGAAGTCTTACCGATCCATCAGGAACGTTCTCGATTGATTATGTTGAAGAAAAAATTGCCACGGCCCATTATATATTGTTTAAAAACGAGAAAAAAGTCGCCCGAATCAATTTTGATAAACAGTCAGCATCCGCATTAATGGAATGAAAAGAGATGCTGGAACAAACGGATTTATACCCAAATAAAAACCGAACTATTTTGCCTGAAAACAGGTGAAATAGTTCGGGTTTTTCAATTATTGAAATATACCTAAGATGTTAATTATATCCATCGGTTGATTGGAGTGGAAGACGGAGACTCCTGCAGGCTTATGCGAGACCTGTTCAGCTCTAGGGCTTAGAGGCCATGCCATATATCAAAAGCCTCTCGAGCAAAGCCCTTCCGCTTTCCTTCCCGGCGGCTTGCCGAGGAGGCTCAAAAGCTACCCGCGGAAAGCGGATTCTTACACGAAAATCATTAACGGCATAAAGAAGCATCACTGAAATGGTTCGTGTTTATGTGAGGTTGTTATAGTTTTGTCCCAGACTCTTTAATGCTTCTTTTGAAAAAGAAACTCTATCTCATTATTAGCACAAACCTCGACAAAGGGACAGCTCAAACATACTTCCCCATTCGGTTTGGTACTGGATGTCAGTGGTGCAGACAACATATCTTTTAATCTTTCTATGTAATGCAACCCTTTCTTCATGTCTGTCTCGGAAGGAGAATGGGCGAATTCTTCTCCATTTAACAGGGAAATGATTCTAATCGAGGAAGGAAGTCTTCCAAAGGATCGTTCACAGAAAACCACCGTTAAATAATAATACAGGGTAATCATTTCATGATTTGTATCAACAAGGTACTTGGTGACGGTGAACGAGTCTTGTTCCCATTCTGCCACTTCTATCGTGAGAGACAAATGGGTCTCAAGCTCTTCAAAGTATTGTCGAAACTTTTCGTTTATAAATAGAGGTGGCAATGTCCCATAATTTTGTGTTAAGTCCTGCATTAAGTAATCCGTCACTTTCGCCACCACCAAGTAATAATCGACCTTGGATTCAAAAATGGTCGTTTTGATGGAGGCAAGGTGTTTATCAATGATTTCAAGTGCATGAAGGGGAGTCCTCCTATTGATAGGAAGCATAAAGAAGTCCTTTACTACTCTGTTCACAATGAACTGCATAACCTTTTTCCATTCGACTTTACCCGCTTCTTCACGCTGTATATAGTGATAGTAAAATTTATGGGGACAATTGATGAATTCTTTGAGATGTATATCGGATAATGTTTTAATCGAAAGCGAATAGTTCACAAGTGCCTCTCCCTTCTCTAGCCCTCTTGTTTACTGAACAAAACCTCACTGGCAAGTGCCCGCCCAAATTCTTTGCACGCCACCACATCCTCATCCTCTGGTGTTAACTCCACTTTCAAACCAGCTTGGATCAAACGGGCTCCTCTCTCCTGCAATTTCTCATCTAACAAATCCACCGCTGCCCCGTACTTAGGATAAAAAGAGTCACAGGATCCGAAGCTTGCCGCCACCTTAGACGTTAAATCCACGGTGTCCATATCATCGTAAAATTCTTCGAATTCATAAGGAAGTTCTCCATCCCCCCAGGTATAGGCACCCAATAGGATTCCTGCATATCCCTCGAGAACCTGAACATCCGGACAATCATTTATATCCATTACATCGATTTCAGCTCCGAATTCCTTCACTCCTGTTTCGATCGCCGTCGCCATTTCTTCTGTATTTCCACTCATGCTTGCATAGATCATGATTATTTTATTGGTCATCGTTTGCCTCCGTCGTGTAGCTAATTGATAATAATTATCATTATCATTATAAATTTACCATACAAACTTTAGTGTTAGATGTCAATACTTAATTGAAAAACATTCTCAGTTAAAGGCATTTTCCTTTTTGAAATCATTTGGTGTATCTTCATCACAGCTTGAAAAAATAGAAAAGGAGAGCCTGTCACACCGGCTCTCCTTTTTCATCATTATGATAATTTGGCTACGATCTTTCCTTTTACATGACGTTCTGATAATCGGCTCAGTGCTTCGGGCACCTCTTCCAGATTTACAACTTCTTTTACCATGGCATCTAGTTTCCCTGCCGCTAATAAGGAAAGCATTTCGTCCCCCATGACGGCGAAATCCCTTTGGGCATCCATGTCAGTTGATTGGTGCGCAGCTGCCAGGGCGATTTCATGAAAGGATACCACCTTGGTAAACGGTTTTATTTTCGTAAAATCAGGAGCTCCTGCAATGTAGACCATGTGACCCATGTACGCAAGTGCCTCTAATGAGTCTGTGGCACTTTGTCTGCTCACTGCATCCACAACGGCGTCCACACCTCGTCCATTTGTTATCTCCAACACTCTTGCATTTACGTCTTCTTCCCGATAGTCGATCACGTAATCTGCTCCAAGTGCTTTTACATCATCATGATTATGGGAGGAAGCGGTGGAAATCACCGTTTTCCCTGCAAGTTTGGCAAGCTGGACACCAAACCCGCCTACGCCTCCTGCCCCCCCGTGGATCAGGATTGTTTCCATTTGATTCATTGGCAGCTTACGGTGTAGCGCCTGATATGCTGTGTATCCTGCAGTCGGGAGAGCTGCTGCATCTTCAAACGAAACACTTTCCGGAATACGGGAAGCGGTATGGGCAGTGATGATGGCATATTCCGCATAGCCGCCTTTTTTGGTGAAATCCCCATGGTACACGACACGGTCACCTTTTTGCCAACCGATGACCCCTTCCCCTGCTTCTACTACCACCCCGGCTACGTCAAGACCGAGGATATGCGGGTAGGACCAGGCTGCCATTCCGTTTGTTGCTGTTTTATAATCTACGGGATTCAAACCGACAGCGTGGACCTTTACGAGTAACTCCCCTTTTTGTGGTGATGGTGTTTCCACTTCCTCCACTCTCATGTCTTTCCATAACCCTTTATCTTTTAAAACCAATGCTTTCATATCCAATCATCTCCTTGAAGCATCATTTCTTCGTTCTCATGGTATATAATATATACTGCGAGAATGAAGTACAAGTAGGCACTATTTGGTATCCTAGTTACCATTCGGTAACCTGGTACTACGTTCATTTTCCGTAATTTATCACAGGTACCAAGGAGGTTTTTTATATGAAACAACTTAATCCAGAATACTCATGTTCCATCGACCTTGTCATTGACATCATCGGCGGGAAATGGAAAGTGTTGATCCTGTGGAATCTAAATGAGGGGTCTAAAAGATTTAATGAATTGAAGCGCTCACTTCCCCATATCACCCAGAAAATGTTGACCCAGCAGCTTCGTGAGTTAGAGGAACATGGTCTTGTACTACGCAAGGAATACAAGGAGGTCCCTCCAAGAGTCGAGTACTCAACGACTGAAATGGGGAAAAAGCTCCAAACCACTCTTTTTGAAATGTGTAAATGGGGAGATGAGTATGCAGAACAGAAAGGAATTGCCATGAACAGATGCTGGACGACATATGATTTCATGGAAAAACGTGAATGAGGACCTGTCATGATAGGCAGGCCCTCTTCTGTTCACTCTGAAACACCTGTTGTGCAAAATGAGACTCTTCCTCTGGATTTTTACATAATCTTAACAAATTTCCTCACTTTCTTAAACATAGTCCGAAACTCCCCTTCCTACAAAAATCGTGGTATATTCCCAAAATAATAGTTTTCCTCGAAATGGATAGAAAACTGTAGAAATTCCCGCCATTTTTGTGTAATTTGACAACTGTAAAATTTTCAATAGTTTAAATTTACTGATAATTACCATTTTTTTCATTGTGCAATCTCCCATTTTTTACTAGACTTCTAATTAGCCGCCGGGGTCAAAAGAAATAGCTATTTCTCAAATTTTTTTCAAAAGGGGAAATTGTAATTATGTCGAAAAAGAAACTCGTTAGTTTAGCACTAGGTACTTCTCTTGTTTTCAGTGCATCCTTTACAGGTGCCACCACATTCGCTCAGTCTTCAGACTCTATTACTTCGAAAATGGACATTCATCAAAAGGTCATGAACATAGATAAAAAAGGGCCTAGCTTCTTATCAGGTAAACTATCAAAAGAAGTCGTGAAGAGTGATAAAGATGTTAAGAAGTTCCTTAAAGACAATAAAGGACTCTTTGCCATCAATCCACACTCTGAATTGACACTGCTTGAAAAAACGACAGATGATCTGGGCATGTCACATTATAAATTCACACAAACCGTAAAGGGTGTTCCTGTGGATGGTGCCATCTTCATCGTTCATACGAACAAACAAAATGAAGTGACTGCTACGACAGGTCAATTATTTAAAGACGCTTCCAAAAAAGTGACGGATACCAAAACAAAGGTCAATCAAAAATCAGCTACGGACCTGGCATGGAAACATATCGGTCTTTCCAAAGAAGATACAGTGGCGGAAACTCACAGTGAGCATGGACTTGACGCTCATAAAGAAAGTGAAGTTGAAAACACCAGCGAAAAAAATGACCTTGTCATTCATGAAAAAGACGGGAAATTCACCCTTGCCTACAAAGTACAGCTTCAATTCATCCAACCTTATGGAGCCAATTGGCAGATCTTTGTTGATGCAAAGGACGGGTCTATCGTGGAATCATTCAATGCCGTAACGGATGCCGCTTCAACAGGTTATGGATATGGGGTACTGGACGACTATAAATCTCTCAATACTTATTATGCAAACGGTACTTATTACTTATATGATGTCACCAAGCCGATGAATGGTGTCATCGAAACGCGTACGGCTCAAAACGGATCAAGCCTTCCTGGAAGCTATACGGTGGACAGTAACAACGCATGGACCGCTTACTCACAAGCGGCTGAGGTGGATGCCCATGCCTATGCAGGCCAGGTTTACGACTATTATAAGAATACTCATAATCGTAACAGTTATGATAATAATGGTGCCACCATCCGTTCGACTGTTCATTACGGCTCTAATTACAACAACGCATTCTGGAACGGTTCCCAAATGGTCTACGGTGACGGGGACGGTACGACCTTCACATCCCTTTCAGGTTCACTAGATGTTGTCGCCCATGAACTGACACATGCCGTGATTGAGCGTACGGCAGGATTGCAGTATCAATATCAATCCGGTGCCTTGAATGAATCATTTGCGGATGTTTTCGGTTATTTCCTAGATCCGGGCGATTACTTATTGGGTGAAGATGTCTACACACCTGGGATTTCAGGAGACGCCCTCCGCAGTCTCTCGAATCCTACTAAATATGGTCAACCCGATCATATGAACAACTATGTGAACACATCTTCCGATAACGGAGGGGTTCATATTAACTCTGGTATTCCTAATAAAGCCGCTTACAATACGATCTCAAGTATCGGGAAAACGAAAGCAGAAAAGATTTACTACCGTGCCCTTACTGTCTACTTAACACCGACAAGTAATTTCAGTTATGCACGTGCCGCTCTTCTTCAATCGGCAGCAGACCTTTACGGAAGTGGAAGCTCAACTTACAATTCCGTGAAAGCAGCCTGGGATGCTGTTGGCGTCAATTAATTCACAATTTTCGTCTTATACTTTAAGCCGTCTTTAACAGGACGGCTTTTTTTCATTCACAAAGATCGTGTAAAAACATTGAAATCTTTTAACCAAAATTCTCCTTTATCCGATATAATAAATATAGGTACAATGGCACATAACCTACTGTTTATAAAGGAGGGATGTTCATGCTGGAACTCATATTCATAAACGTATGCATCTTTATCTCATTTTTATACTTTGCTGGGATGATCCTAAGAAATTCACGAAAATGGTCCCTCCCCCTTCTATTTGGAATGGGCGTCTTCACCGGGGTGCTGGGATTGGTACTCATGAATTTCACCATCCCTCTTACGAACAATACCATCGTCGATCTCAGGCATTTGGCCACTGTGACAGCTGCAGTATACGTCGGCTGGCTTCCTGCCCTGCTGTCGGCCATCATCATCACATCAGGCAGGATCTTGATGTTTGGTCTAAGTTCTCAGGCTGTAGTGGCTGGTATTGGCATGGTGGCAATCGGAATCATATGCAGCTTCATGACCCGCCTTCCATTTCGGAATTTGACAAAGCTCCAAATGATGAACATAGTCAGTTTATTCGTTATCTTTTTTGTCTTGTTACGAAATGTAGGTTTCTATGACACATTGAAAGTCTTTCCTTCCCATTTATTAACTTCGCTGTCGGTGGGCTTTATTGCCTATTTCATCGCGGAGCAGATGAGACGATCCAACGCGCAATACCAAAAGATGGAACAGAATGCGACGAAAGACTTTCTGACGAACCTTAACAATGTGCGCCAATTCGACGTTAGCTATAATGAAGCACTACAACATGCAAAGGAGCGGAGTGAAAAGCTTTCGTTTCTGTTGATTGATATTGATCACTTTAAATCAGTGAATGATACGTTCGGTCACCAGGCAGGGGATGACGTATTGAAAGAGCTGGGGAAAGTATTACCCCGTCACTCAAGACCGTTTGATATTGTATCAAGAAATGGAGGAGAGGAATTCAGTATTCTCTTGCTTGATTGTCCCCATCTTCATGCCATGGAAATTGCTGAAAGGATCCGTAAAGCGGTGGAACACCATCCATTTCCCATTCATACTCAACAAGAACTCTTCATCACCGTTTCAATTGGCGTTTCAACCTTCCCTGATACGGTTTTTCCAGATGATGAAGAAATCTTTGAGCAAGCCGATAAAGCACTCTATCTTGCTAAACGTACAGGGCGGAATAAAGTATGTGATTTTCAAATGGTTCAGGCCATCAATTGACAATGTTCTGCAACGTTTCCCAGGAAATGATGGTACATTTTGTTCTTTCAATGAAAAAAGGAGAAAAGAATCGAATAACGTATATCCGACTCTTTTCTCCTATTAATCGTTTCATTCCCTCTATGATTCTAACCGCTGCCTTTCCTGTTTTACACAGAAGCCTTCATCATTGCTTCATAATCCAATCCAAAACCGGTATGCAGGCGGTTTGCAGCAAGATGGACCTGGCTTTTCTCCACAACTGCTGTGACACTAATGGCAGATTCACCTACCAGTTTCACTCTCACGGCATTTTCCAATAATAATTTGCACATGTTCAGTTTAATGGCCGGCTGGGATTTGATATCCTGACCGACTACGGAGACCTTTGACAGACCTTCCTTCCGTTCTATTCCTGAGTATTTCCAATTCCCCTTTTCCAAATTGACGATAGAGATCACCTCTTGAAGATCTTGCTCTTTAATCAATAAAGATACCGATCCTCTACAGCTTTGTAAATATATGTCTGCCTGAATATGATGAGAGGCAAGTTCACGCATTAACGTCTCTTTTAGTCCTCCTGTATCTTCGCATTTCAAGATCTCTAATCGAATAATATGTTCTTCAAATGTCACACCGAGCACAGGGAGATACCCCATCTGCTTTGATTTTCCATGAATAAGGGTCCCACTCCCCTTTTCAAAGCTTGATTTTACAATAATAGGAATCCCGTGTTTTTTCGCGTGTTTAACCGCCCTCGGATGTAATACACCTGCACCCATGGATGCCAAGCTCTGCATATCGTCAAAGGAAAGCGAAGAAATTTTCGATGCTTTCTGTACAAACCTTGGATCTGAAGTGTATACCCCATCGACATCCGTATAGATATCACACCGATCCGCCTTTAACGCAGATGCAAGAGCGGCTGCCGTAATATCGGACCCTCCTCTCCCTAAAGTGGAAATCGTCCCATCTTCCGTTATCCCTTGGAAACCAGCCACCACGACTACTCTTCCCTTATTCAATTCGTTCAAGATCCGCCGTGAATCTATCGATTGAATATGAGCATTACCTAGTATGGAGTCCGTTTGAATGCCAGCCTGCCATCCAGTGAATGAGACCGCCTCCACACCCTTCTGCTGAAGAGACATTGTAAGCAGGGAAATGGTCACTTGTTCACCCGTTGACAACAGCATATCCATCTCACGTTTACTTGGTTCACTTGTGATGTCGCTCACTAGCTTCACCAGTGTATCAGTCGTCTTTCCCATAGCAGAAACCACCACAACGACGTCATGGCCTTTTTTCTTTTCTTCTATCACTCTGTCTGCCATCTTTTTTATTCTGTCAACGGAACCTACAGAGGTTCCACCGAATTTTTGAACGATTGTACTCAAATGATGATCCTTCTTTCTGTTTAAGAATTAACGATCGAGATTGAATGATCAGATTGACCCAACAGTCCGGTTTCGATTAAATGTAGCCAAAGCATTTGTGACTTTCCCGAATTCGGAAGCATGCGGCCGGTCATCGTCATCAGAGTATCCGTAGTCCACCATCCTGTTCCGATTGAGGCATAGCTTTGTCAGCTCCGGCTTGAAAAAGTCGAAAAGCTTGAAGCGTTCCTGTAATTCCGGGAATTTTTCCTGATAGTTGAGAATGGAATCGGCAAGGAGACGCCAGAATGTTTCCTCTTCCATCATGTCATTGTTCTTCAACAGGTTGCTCAAGTATCTAAGATGACAAATAAAGAGACCAGTGAAGATGAACTGAGTCAATCCCTCAGGCGGTTCTGTTCGTAGGACCGCTTTAAATTCAGGGGACAACCCTTGTAGCTCAGGGAATTCCTGATCTGAAATGTTCACGTCATCAACAAAGTCTTTTATTGCTAAACGGTGAGGCTTTGCGTCTTTCAGGACGACAATCGTATTCTGTCCATGAGGAGAAAATACTGTTCCATACTGGTATAGGTAATGAAGCAGAGGGTTCATCACGACGGAGAAAAATTGCTTCATCCATTGTTCTGTGTCCACCCCTGATTCCTCGATCAAACTGGCAACATACGGTTTACGGTTATGATCTTCATACAATAAGGCAGCAAGGGTAATCGCTTGTTCCCCTTCTTCCAAATACGTATAAATGCTTTCCCGCCAAATGGTTCCAAGCATCTCCAGGTATTGATAAGGCGCCTGTTTTAAGTGCGAATAGTAATGGTGGTTTACATTCATACTCGCATTTTCACCAGGCAGAATGACGCGGCATTCATCTTTTAGGAATGGATCCTTTTCGGCCAATCCTTTAATGAACTCTGTCACTTTAGGAGCAATCACAGTACGTTCAGATGGCAGTCCCCGATAAACTAGGGTGTTCAATATACTCATGGGAAGTTTCACATGATGTTTATCTTTGTTCGTTCGATTCACAAATGTGCGGATGGACTGCTGGGGCAGATAGCAGTCTTCCCCCTCTCCCAGCGGAATGATCCGACCCATGGCCAGCTCTTCTGGGAAATTCTGAATCAGCGTGTTCTTCCATTGCCACTCGTGCACGGGCATATAATAAAAGTCCGATGGTTCACAGCCATTTTGTTTGACGACCTCTTCAAAACGGATACGATCTTCCTTGCTCAGTTCGTTGGCAATCAACGTTTCATAATCCAACCCTTCTATTGATTGGAACGATGCAAGTTCCTTATGTACGGCAATCCACGAGAGCCGGACCTCCTTTTGCTGTTCAGGAGAGAAGGCCAGGTAATCATCATATCCAAACCCGATTCTTCCTTTGTTATATGTAATCCATGGGTGCCCTGTCATATACCCTTCAAGGGTGGCATAGTCTTCATGAATCAGTTCGTCGGATGTCTTCCCTTCTTTATCAAGAAGATGGGCATCCGCAATCAATGTACTGTTCATTTCTTTGATTAAATGACCCGCCGTCTCGGACGACATTCCGATGACCTCCTGGAGATCGATCAGCAGCTCAATTGCACTATGGGCCTCCTTTCTATTTCCATTTTCTAATATATACACCGTCGTCCATTTCACATCGAAACTATCAAACAATCTTTTTTGTGCAATATAGTGATAGTGTTTTGTCTCAGAGACCCCAAGGGAATATTCAATATCTTCTCCTTCTTGAGAAAGAATTTCAGGATGGATCATGTTTTCATACATATACTCAGACAGCATTTTCCCCATCAGCTTCTTGTTTACTTTCGTCCAGCTTTCACGCGTAAAAACACGTTGAATCTCTTCGCTAAATAACATATGATCCCTTCTTCCACTTAGTTTATGCCGTTTTTCCTTCAGAGAGAAACAGGAATGGCCGCCGCTTTCGTCCCAAAGGTTTGAAACACATTTTTGGTCTGAACCGGATAAACCTCTCTTCCTGTAATCGTATTGATGATGATCGCATTTCTGTGGGCACCGAGGCCAAGGTCAGGAGCACCAACTCCATGCGTATGCATCTCGCCATTCTGTATAAAGATTTCACACGGACCTTCTACATGGGTCTCTAATCGATAATCTTCTTTCACTTTGTATCTATCATTCTCATCCCACGCAATCCACTGTTTCATGTTCGTTAGGAATCCCGGCAAGGCAGGCTTGTATCCTGTGCCAAGGATGATGATATCTGCCTGATCTACGAAATGTTCCTCTTCGATCCGGTGGAATCCATGAAGTTCAAAGGATGTTTCATTTTTTTCGATCCCAACGATCTCTGTCATGGCCTGTAAAGCGATGTCAGGCTCCTCGTTCCCTACGGATCGATCGTATAAATAATCATAGATATCAGCGATCGTCTCTGCACTGATGCCTTTATTTAGAAGATCTTGTTCCTTTAGGAGTTGATCTTTCTTTTCCTGTGGAAGCTGGTAAAAGAACCGGGTGTAATCGGGTGAGAAATATTCAAGACCCAGCTTTGAATATTCCATCGGGAAGAATCCTTTCGAACGGGTAAACCATTGAAGGGAATAGCCATGATTCTCCTGCTCTTTCGCTACATCAAGAAACACTTCGGCTGCACTTTGGCCGGAACCGATCACGGCGATGGAATGAGCTTTCCCTAACATCTCTTTATTGGATAAGTAATCCGCACTATGAAAAACGTTTTTTCCAAGCATATGCTCAAATGCTTCAGGTACGGAAGGAACCGAACCGATTCCGAGTACAAGGTGTTTCGTAAACAAGGTCTCAGTTTGTTGAAGGTTATCATTCCATAAGGTAACTTCGTACACACTGTCCCCACTTCCCAATTGGAGCGGAACGACCCGTTGAACATCCATTCCGAATCGGCACGTATCCAACTGCTTACTCACCCATTGACAATAATGGTTATATTCTTTTCGAGGGATATGAAATTTCTCCAGAAAATAAAAGTGATACAAACGGTTATGGGCTTCCAGGTAACGCAGGAAGCTATAATCACTACGTACATCTGCCATACTGACCAAGTCGGCAAAGAATGGCACTTGTAAAGTCGTTCCTTCAATCAGCATGCCCGGATGCCAATTGAAGGCTTTCTTCTTTTCCAAAAACATGCTTTTCACTTCGGGTACCGAGTCCAATAAAGCGGCTAACCCGAGATTGAATGGTCCCAATCCGATACCGATGACGTCATACAATTCAGTTGATATCAGTGATGAATCCTTCATTCTGCCACCTCTTTTCAAATTCGCTTCTTTCACAAAACATCAGCAGTCCGGTTTTATCCGGAAGTGTAACCGGCTTTACTTTCTCAAAGCCGCATTTCTCGAAAACATGGATCATTTTGTCATTTCGCACATCCGGCTCTGCTACAACTTTAGTCGTCTTCTTCTCTTGAAATTGATAGGAAACCATCGCTCGCAGTAAGGGGAGAGAAAGTCCTTTACCAAGATACTCCCTCTCTCCTATTAACAGATGCACTCCCTGATCAAAAGGAGCAGGAGTATACGTTTCCTCCACCACGTCGCCTTTTACCCAGTAAGCCTCCCAATAGCTCATAGGCACACCGTCAAGGTACCCTGCGTAAAGGGTTTGATGACGATCGGCCAAAGCATTTCTCAAATGGTCTTGAAATTTTTCCAAAGAGATATTTAGATTCCAGAATGGATGGACATGGTCCTCCATCATCCATCGATGAATACGTTTCCCATCACGATCTAAGTCTATTTTTTTGAATTGTATTTTCTTTTGGATGTCATTATCAAATACTTCATAATCAAAGGACATGATGGATTTCCACCTCTTTGGCAAGGGGATTTTTCACCATCGTGTAAACGGATTGAGACTCCATTGGTCCGACGAGTTCATCCATGTCATAGAAACGGGTCAATAGGTTCGCTTTACATGGCAGGACCGGTTGATATAGTAAACTGCTCAGTAGATTGGTATCCTCTCCCCATTGCTGTTCATGCTTCTCAAGACGATCCTTTACAAGATTCATCAGTCTTTCTTCATCTATGAGCCCGCTTGTCCCGAAACCATTGATCAAACCGAATAAATGGTTAAAGAAGAAATAATAACGTAAACGTTCCTCGGCGACTTCATCCGCACAAATCGTGTCACTCACCTGATTTAATTCAGGCAGTATCTTTTTGAGTTTCTCCACTTTCGATTCACTGTAGTAGTATCCTTGATTATCCCTATAATAAAAGGTTTCCGGATAGCCATTTCTCAGCTGGATCACGGAGTTCTGCTGATGGGCTTCAAGAGCGATCCCATATGTATGGAACAACCACATCATCGGGTCCAGTGTCATGGATAAATATCGGTCGAACCAATCCAGGCTCACTTCTTCTAGGCTTCGTTTTTCCCTCTGGGCAATTCCAGAAATGATGGAATGAATCCTGGCTTTCCCTCCATAAGCATGGTCCTGGCATAGGGCTGCAATCAAGCTGCTCCCCTGACTGTTTTCATAGAAAGGATTTTCCCTGATGACCAGCTCGAACCCGGAAACTTCTTCGTTCAAGTCCAAGTCTATGTATGCAGGATCTTGGATTACCTTGAATTTTGGAAACTCGGAAGCAAGGCTGTTCCCCACTTCTGTATGGAGCAATCTGGAAACCTCCACTCCCCTTGCCAGCTCTTTTTTCAGATTCATCCGAAGGGAGTTTGTGATTTTGACAGGGACAGAAAATTTATACATGTATCGGGAATCCTTGCTATAGACGGTTCTAAATGATGAGGTAGCCGTGAAGCGCTTCCCTAACGGACCGATGTATTCCAGTCGTCCTTCCGCCATCAGGTCATGTACTTTCCTCTTTTCCAGTACTGCCTTCACTTGAAGAGGGTGAACAGGAATGAAGAGATGTTCTCTCTCTTCAAGCCGATTGTGTAACCAGTTCTGATCAACCTCAGCGTCATTTTTTAACTCATTCAACACAATGGAAGCTGCCGATTCAGGAGCACTCGAATCCTGCTGCACCAACGATTTCTCCGCACTGAAGTAGTGAAGTTGAAACTCCCCTTTATACTCAGGAGAATACATATGATCCTCCAGTTCCGTCAGTCCTTGTTTGCTTTTCGGAGTCGGATGCAGCAAATGCCCGAATAAGAGGGACTGCTCAGCCTCTATATACTCAAAATCTTCGCCGGTAAGTGCCCCGCTGTCATGAACCCTGCTTTCAACATAGCTCTTGATGCTTCTGCAGCTTAATATCACTCTTAGGAGAAGTTCATCCTCTGATCCACTTTGGCTCTTATCAAGGAGAAATTCTTTCACAATCAATGAAGTAAGAGTAACGTAATCAAGAGGGTTCAACTCACCTTCTCCAATCCGGTAATAGAGGGGGAAGCCGAAAAGATGGCGCTCGGTAAGAGACCAGTAAGTGACAGGTATGATCAACTCAATCTGCTGCAGGATCAAATGAGAGACGATGACTTTCTCGAACCTGCCCAGTGTTGGATGATTCTTATAGTGCGTTTCCTCGGTGTAATTCCCTGTTTCCCTTAAATAACAATTTAAAAAGCTTTGCATCGTTGCTTGTTCAGCGATTTCCTTAGAATGTATCAATGTAAAACCCCTCCATTTACAAATTCAGCCCCGATTTCTTCAATCTCCGACAGAAGGGAATGAATATCTTCCGGCTTTGTTCTTGGATTTAATAGTGTTAATTTCAAGAAAGTATGACCTTCGATTACTGTTTTCGCGATAACCCCTTTCCCTTTATAAAGGAGGGTTTGTTGAATCGATCGGTTCAACTGATTGAGCTCAAGAGCCCTTCCTTCCATCCTTTTTGGCTGGTAGCGAAAGATGACTGTGTTGATTTCAGGAATTGGATTTCGAACCACAATATCCTGTAAATCTTCCATATAAGAAGCTGTGTACCTGGCAAGCTTTAACGTTTCATCAATCATGTCACCGAATAGATCGGTCCCTACTGTCTTTAATGACAGATACAGTTTTAACGCGTCAAATCTTCTCGTTGTCTGGACCGACTTGTTCACAAGGTTCAATATGCCCTCTTCATCGTCCTTCACGGGATTCAAATAATCAGCATGATAAGAAAGATAACGGAAATGGACCTCATCTTTTACCAGGAACGCTCCGCAGCTGATGGGCTGATAGAATAGCTTATGAAAATCTACCGTAATGGAATCAGCATAGGCCAACCCCTTCAGTTTGTTCTGATGAGTATGACTCAGCATCAGCCCGCTGCCGTATGCTGCATCGACGTGGAACCACAGTCCCTGCTTATGGGCGATTTCTGCCAGTTCCTCCATTGGATCAATGCTTCCGAAATCTGTCGTACCGCACGTAGCAACAATGGCAAAGGGCCATACGTTCTCCACTTCAAGTCTCTCCAGGGTTTCCTTCACTTTCATGACGTTCATTCGATGATCTTTGTCCGTTTCAATCGTTATAACCGCCTGTTCTCCTAACCCAAGCTGGGAAGCCGCTTTCTTCACAGTGAAATGGGCTTCTTCAGAACAAAGAATCCTTAACCGGTTAAAGCCTTCTGGTAAACCATCCCGCTGTACATTATGTCCCCATTTCGCCTGACAGAAAGCATCACGCGCCAACAAGAGTCCCATATAATTGGATTGTGTTCCGCCACTTGTAAAGACTCCGCCAGATGATTCCGGAAGGTTTGTTTTTTCAGTCAACCATTTGACCATTTCTGCTTCTACATAAGTGGCAGCTGTACTCTGGTCCCAGGAGTCCATTGATTGGTTGAGGGTTGCGATGATCAATTCCGCCGCGATCCCTGGAAGAAGAGGTGGACAATGTAAATGAGCCATACTCTTTTGATGGGAAATATGAAGACTGTTCTTCAAAATCGGCCCATCGATTTCATCGAGGACGTCTTCAAAGGATTTCCCTTCAGGAGTAAACGTCATGATTGGTTTAATTTCTTCCTGTATAGCGCCGGGCAATTTTCCGAGAAAAGGATCACCGATCCCTTCATACAGCTTTTGAAGCTTCCTCTTTACCCCATCTATCAGTTCATTAAATGCCCGGATTCCTTCTTCCCCTTGATGAAGGAAGAAGGAGTCCATGATCTTGTTGGATACTTTATCGATTGTTTTCACTTTCATGATGCTACTCCGCAAGAGAAGCTGCTAAAGCCTCTCTGAAAATCGCCACCACTTCATCCACTTGCTCCTTTGTAATGATCAGTGGCGGGAGGAAACGGACCACTGCCCCATGTCTTCCTCCTACTTCAAGGATTAATCCCCGTTTAAAGCATTCACGCTGAATTCTACTTGCTAAACCAGAATCAGCCGGCTGGCTTCCACTTGCTGATCGGGGTTTAGTGGGATTAATGATCTCTACACCTACCATCAGCCCTCTTCCCCTTACATCCCCTATCTCTGAAAATTCCTGTTGGAGCCCATGTAAGGACTGAAGAAGTCTTTCTCCCATTACGCCGGCATGGGCAGCCAGGTGATTTTCCTTAATAAACTTTAACGTTGCAGTCCCTGCCGCCATGGCCATCTGGTTTCCTCTGAATGTACCGATATGTGCCCCAGGTTCCCAGGCATCCAGGTCACGATCATATATCACGACGGATAAAGGAAGACTTCCACCGATTGCCTTTGAAAGGACCAACACATCCGGTACAATTCCTGCATGCTCAAAGGAGAATAGTTCTCCTGTACGTCCGATTCCCGTCTGTACTTCATCAATGATGAGGGGGATCCCTCTTTCTTTCGTGATTCTTCTCATTTCCTGGATCCATTCAATCGGTGCCGGTATGGAACCACCTTCACCTTGTACCGTTTCGAAGATCATGGCAGCAGGTGGCAATATTCCACTCTCGGGATCATCCAGCAGATTTTCGATATATTGACTGCTGATACGGTGACTTTCCTCTCCTCCTATCCCGAACGGGCAGCGGTATGTGTAAGGATAAGGTAAAAAGTGAGTATCCGGAATCAATCCCTGAACGTTCTTTTTTGGACCCAAGTTTCCGCTGATTGACATCGTTCCGTGTGTCGCACCGTGATATGCGCCTTGGAAGGTAAGGATACTCTGTCTTCCGGTTGCAGTCTTCACTAATTTCAACGCGGCCTCAATGGCATCACCGCCAGTAGGTCCACAAAATTGGATCTTCGCACGATCACGGAACCCTTCCGGTAAAGAGGAAAATAACTCATTTACAAACTCCTCTTTCACTGGCGTCGTAATATCTAACGTATGTAATGGCCGCTTATCACGGATCACCTGCTCCATGGCATCGATGACCACCGGGTGATTGTGTCCAAGTGCCAATGTCCCGGCTCCCGCTAAACAGTCCAAGTATTTATTTCCTTCCATGTCCGTTACATAGATTCCCTCAGCTTCACTTATGGCCAGTGGAATCCTTCTAGGATAGGATCTCGCATTCGATTCCCTTCTTTCTTGTTGTTCCAGTAATTCTCTATTTGAAATGGCACTTTGTATAGACATCATCCAAACATCCCTTCGTCATTAATTGGTTATCATCCAACGTCATATTAATTGATAATGATTATCAATGTCAATAGTAATTGATAACTATTCTCAATCGTTTTGTCCTACCACTAGTCATTTCGGATCGCAAACGGATCGTCTGCCGCCAGCATTGGTCTGCTTATTTAGACGAAGGGTTCTCTTCGATAAATCATTTCTTTTATCTTATTACTTATTTACGGAATATGAGATAAACAGGTCTATGGACCCGTAATTAAAATAAGGATAAAAGACCCAAAAATCTAAATCTAAATCTAAATGAGAACGTTGCCAACCTGTTCATTTCCACTGGGTAATCAAAAAAAGAGGCTGGGACAAAAGGATGTACACCTAAACAAAACCCGAACTATAACACCTTATAAAAGGTAGAATAGTTCGGGTTTTTGAGTTCTTGATTGGAGTGCAAGACGGAGACCCCTGCGGGAAGAGCAGCTTATGTGAGGCCTGTCTATCTTTCCTTCCTGGAGGATTCACAGGCTACCCGCGGAAAGCGGAGTCTTGTACAGAAATCATTAGCGGCATAAAGAAGCATGACTGAAATTGTTCGTGTTTATGCGAAGTTGTTATAGTTTTGTCCCAGCCTGTTTTTCCAGGTTTCTTCCTGTATCATATTCTTTCAAAAGGCAAGGTCATGCACCTTATTCCGCCTCCACCTTTCTCAAGTTCATTCACGTCGACTTCCAGAAGATTCTTCCCCCGCAATCTCGGATGATCTTTTAGTATCTTCTTATTGGCTTTCGTGCTCACTAACAGGGTCTCAGGGTCCAGGTTTAAGAAATTGATATCCGCAACCGTATGGTTTACAGCATCTGTCCATAAAATATCAAACCCATGACGTTGGATGAATTCCTCCATCATTACGTACCGGCCACCCTTACCGGTTATGATTTGAACTGGGAAAAGCCTCATGTAGCTTTTCGCAATGAGAAGATCTGATCCTGCTACGTTGCAGTTCATATCAAGATGCAAGGTTTCCCCGGTCCGGGGCAAGTCAATGATCCCTATTTCCGAAAATCCGGCCTGAAAGATCTCCTGTTGTATCTCTTCTATGCTTTCAATACTTGTCCTCATTCCTGTATTAATAAAGACCGCATCTTTATTCAATATGAATACATCTCCATTTTCCAATGCTTTCAACCTGTTATTATCTGTTATTGAAAACGTCTTTTCATCAAACCATGCTTGAAACAGTTCATGACTATGAACATACTCCGGTGCCCTCATGGTAATCCCCGCGTCTCCGGGAATCACAGTATTCCCGTATACACAGGCCAGGTCCCTGACAAATACCCTGTTGATGAGTTGATGATTCAGTTCAGCTTTATCTTCGGTTAAGAAGTGGGAGTAATCAACGACTGTTACTCCTTTGTCTTCCATTGCCCTTTTCATTCTTTCATGATCTTCTTTCGCTTTCTCCTGGTTCACGGGCTTTTCCCAGCCAACATAATCCGCCGTCCTCTGATCGGGAATGTCCAATGATGAAGGTGAGCACACCATCACTGTTTTTAATTCTCCATGTTCACTCCAGCAATTCGGTAGTATCTTTTCCATGGGCGAGCCTCCTTACAATCAGTCCATTTTACTTTTTCCTTTCCCAGTGAAAATCATTCTGTGCCCTTCACATAATTTAAAGACGCAAACGTCAAACTATTAAAGGGAAAGGACAGGTGAAAAAAGAAATGAGGAAAAGCACGAGTGAGACACATCTTACATGGTGGCAGCTTTCTTTTATCGGTGTGGGCTGTATCATAGGAACGGGTTATTTTCTTGGATCGGCCATCCCCATTCAAATGGCGGGTTCCTCTGTTTTGATCGCCTATTTAGTGGCCGGTATCGGTACATGGATGGTGTTTCAGGCCCTTGCAAAATTAACAGCCCGACACCCGGAAAAAGGGTCTTTCCGCACGTATGCAAAGCAGGCTTACGGGTCCTGGGCAGGATTCAGTAACGGATGGGTTTATTGGTCGGCAGAAATGCTCATCATGGGGAGTCAGCTAACCGCTCTTGCTCTCTTTTCTCAATTTTGGTTTCCTTCCATTCCGCTTTGGATGTTCACTGCAGGATTTGCAGGGCTTGGGTTATTGGTCATCCTGATGGGCGTACAGAAAGTGGAACAGATGGAGAACCTGTTTGGAATCATGAAAATAGCTGCCATCGTGATGTTTGTCATCATTGCTGGAGTCGCCATGTTCGGATGGGTAGGGGCCGGTTCTTCCGGCCAGCATCTTAACTCCCCTATGAAACAGATGCTGCCACTCGATGGAAAAGGGTTGTGGATTGCCCTTCTTTTTGCCTTTTATGGATTTGGGGGAATAGAAGTGATGGGGTTAATGGCTCAGGAACTCAAGGAACCGAAAGATGCACCGAAGTCAGGGAATAGTATGATCATCATCCTCACCACTCTTTACTTACTGTCTATTTATCTCGTATTGAAGCTTGTACCCACTGATAACATCAACCCTAATGAAAGTCCTTTTCTAACAGCCCTTAAGCAATACGACCTTCCCTGGGTACCCCATGTATTCAATGCCGTACTCATTATTGCAGGATTCTCCACCATGGTCGCGTCCTTATACGCTGTCACGACCATGCTGGTAACATTGGCGGAAGAAGGGGATGCCCCGAGAGTCTTCTCAAAAAAAGGGAAGATGAAGGTTCCACTCCCAGCTTTCGGGCTGACTACGTTTGTGGTAGCCGCTTCGATTCTAATCGCCATGCTCCTGCCTGATAAATTATTTGAATATGTCACTACTGCTGCAGGACTGATGCTCCTGTATACATGGATGTTCATCCTCGCTTCCTTTCACAGGCTGATGGGCAGGACACATTGGGACCGTATTCAAACCATCGTCCCGTTCATACTCATCTTATTGGCCATCAGCGGAACACTTCTTGATTCAGTGAGCCGCATCGGTTTTTTTGTGAGCATCGGGTTCATCAGTCTGATTTCAATCGCCACTTTCATCAAAGAAAAAAGAGGCAAAGCCTGAACGCTTCAACTCTTTAGGTTTTTTTGCATATTCATGAACGGACATTTAGACGGGGAAGAATCATCATCACTTATATAATACTGCTTCCACTCATGATTGTCTTCCTGCCCATACCATTTAAGACTCGGATGGGCTTCTCTTTCATCGTATTCGATGAGCCGCTTTCGTATGACTTTCTTTAATTTCTGACCGAAGGAGGTGGAAGCATTGATTTCATCAAATACCCATCTTGGCTGGAAGGCCAGGAGGAAATAAGGGAAGTGACGACTTTTCCTCACAGTATGGGCAGGGGTTGCACAGAAAGCGAAATAGGGTTCACCGTCAAAACAAAATTCCCACGTATGGTGGTGTGGGTCCTCTGCTATCCCTTCAGGCCACGGCCCTTCATCCAATTCATGGGTTCGATTCAATAATGTCCAAAACATATCCCGATAATCCTCTATCGATGGCTTCTCTTCCTCTCTTTCATCTGAATGAAAGAAGACGACAAGAGATGCATACTTTCCTGTATCCCGTGATATTTTACCGTACTGTTTGAGCAGGTCCGAAAGCTCTAATGAGGCTCCTTTGCTTCTCGGATCGTCTGCAAAACCGAAACGGAGTGTATCTGTCTGAAATCCCTGCTTCCCAGGTACACATGGGTAGGGGTGTTCTTCATCGCACATAAGAGCAGAGAAATGCCGGTACGCTTCTTTCTGCCAAAGAGAAAGTTCCTCCCCCTGTTCATCGATCAACCTTTTAGACCATAACATATAGCCGATCCCTCCTAAATAGTACACATTTATCCTATTAGGAGAGAGCTTTGTGGGTGTCTGTCTAGCCGAATAATAACCGGCAGGCCTGGACTCCGAAATAAATCCCGAAACCCATCAAAATCAGACCGGAAAAGATTGAAATGAATCGTAGAATCCTTGGACTGACAAGCTTTCTCGCTCCGGTAGCAACACCTGCCATTGTCAGGTCCCAGAGCGTAATGCCCAGAAAGATTCCCATGCTATAAAGGAGGATCTGTCCCCCTTCAAAAGAGCTCGATGTCTGAGCTAAAATCGAACCATAGATGCCGAGCCAGAATAGTATGCTCAATGGATTGGAAATGGCCATAAAGAATCCTGTGCGAAAGGATTTCCCTTTGGTTTCAATCTGATGATGATGAGAGGCTTTTGTAATGGATTCGGATTTCAGGATGCTTTCGATCCCCGTATAAGTCAATACAAAGAATCCGAACCCCCACAAGAACAACTTAATAACCGGCGTATCAATGAACTGGGAGACCCCGAAATAAATGAGAAGCATGAAGATACCGTCCGCTGCCATTCCCCCTAAACCTACAAGCCAGGCATGGATGAATCCGAACCGGATCCCCTTGTCCAATTGTGCTGCATTGATCGGCCCCATTGGCGCAGAGAGTGATAACCCCAATATGATGTAGCTAATAAATATACTCATCTTCAACCACCTTCAAATGGACTTCTTCCTATTGTATTCGGACAGGCCGCTTAGTATAAACATTAAATACATAATTAGGTTTAATAAGGAGATTCTAATCATCGATGTAATTTTCAAGGAGGGAAAATGGATGCAAAATCAAGGAGAACAACAGGGTATAACACCGCCCGCTCAACAGCTGCCACCCAATAAGATGAACACTGAGAGTCATAACCATGGTGGACATGAATTATTTGATGCCCATGAAATCATTGCCGGGATCATCAGTATGCTCGATCAGTATCAAATGTACGATCAACACATAAAGGATTCAGAGCTGAAGGATATCCTCAAGCGTCAATCAATATTTGTCACGACTATGTACAATACGATTGTGGAAAGCTTTTCAACAGGTCATGATCCCATGGTCCCAACTCAACAATACAACATGACTCAAACCAACATCACCACCTACGGTATCAAGCCTGGAGCTCCCAAGAAACCAAATCAGTCGGTCAACGACCTTTCCGATAATGGCTTGTCTGCTTATATGCTGGGACAAACCAAATCGTTGGCCATGCTTCTTGCCATGACAGCTCTCGAGATGACAAACCCTGTTCTTCGACGTGTCGTTGCTGACAGCGTGCCGAATTTCATTGAAATGAGCTATGAAATTTTCCTTTATCAGAATAAGCACGGTTATTATCAGGTACCGCAATTAAATGACCGGGACATGACTCAGATGCTCCAACGTTACACGACGGTCCCGCAGACCAATATGCCTCAATAATGCTGCATGAACAACTGTAGGCTGTCTCCTCAAGGAGGCAGCTTCTTTCATTTCTCTTACACACCACCTTGAACGCCTTTATGACATTCACATAGGATAGAAGGATAGTGAATTTTTGGGAGTGTGTAAGATGATTCATACAGTCAAAGTGGGAGAGACTCTCAGTCAAATATCAAAGGATTACAGGACCCCGTTGCCTGCCATACTCAATGCCAATCCCGGCATCAATCCTGATATCATTTATCCAGGGCAGACGATTACTGTCCCTGGGATTCCCGATGCCACCAATAACCCCTACCGCATTCAAGTTTCTGTAAACAACCGCTGGCTGAGGTTATTCAAAGACGGGGTTCAAATGAAACAATACCCCATAGCAGTAGGAAGAGTTCTATTTGAAACCCCCATTGGGGAATACATCATCATCAACAAAGCACCGAATCCAGGCGGTCCTTTTGGAACGATGTGGATGAGTCTATCGAAAGAAAGCTATGGAATCCACGGGACCAACGATCCAAGCTCAATCGGGAAAGCCGTGTCCAGGGGATGTATACGGATGTATAACAAAGACGTAGAGGAATTAGCAGGCATCATTCCAATCGGTACACCCGTACTCATTCGCCCATAGAAGGAAGTGTATAGGCTAGCCTATACACTTTTCTGATTAGGATGCATGGCGAAACCTTTACAACACGGCCCTTCTCGATTCTACATAATCCAAACCGAAATGCATATGAAGGACTCTGGCCGCTTTTTCTACGTGCTCCCTATCGACAAGAGCACTTAATCCGACTGAAGATTCCCACACTGATATCTTTCCAATATGATAATCATGGAATACGTTGGTCACCTTCTCTTTCACTTCACGTGATGAATCGATCTGTCCAATTACTGATACTTTCGCCAACCTTTCATTTTGTTCGATATGGGAATAGGCCCCGTTATACGGTTCTAACATTTCCATTACGGCTTTCGAGTCCTGTTCCTTCACAATGAGGACAAGATCCTCCCCGTGTTTGAAGATTTCCGTCTCCAGATGGTGTGAATCAAGATCATATAGAATCAAGGACTCTCCTCCACGGCAATCATGGATGGTGAGAACGGAAATGTCTGCCTGGTGTGCAACCCCGACTATAGGGGCATTTCGTTGGAGCCTTCCGCTGATCAAGGTTCCCCTTCCCTCATGCAGACTGGAACGAACAACAAGGGGGACGTCCTGTTCCCTGGCATGCTTAATCGATCTTGGGTGCAGGACACCGGCTCCCATCATGGCTAAACGAAGCATCTCCCCATATGAAAGGGAAGCGATTTTCGATGCACGGGGTACAACCCGGGGATCCGACGTATAGACTCCGTCTACATCCGTGTAGATATCGCACCTCTCAGCTTTCAATGCCGATGCAATAGCAGCAGCCGTCGTATCCGATCCCCCTCTGCCTAATGTGGTGACCTCCCCATCTTTGGTTACCCCTTGAAAGCCGGCGACTACGACGATTCGTCCGTTCTCTAATTCCATTTTCATTCTCCGGGTATCAATGGAAAGGATCTTCGCATTCCCGAAGACTCCATCGGTTTGGATCCCTGCCTGCCTCCCTGTCAGTGACACAGCATCTATTCCTTTATGCTTGAGGGCCATTGTCAGAAGGGAAATCGTCACCTGCTCACCGGTGCTCAAGAGCATATCCATCTCTCTCTTACTTGGCTCTGCTGAGAGTTCCGACGCCAAACGTACAAGACGATCCGTCGTTTTATTCATGGCAGAAACGACCACTACAACATCATGACCCTTTTCTTTTTCCTTAAGGATATTGGTAACCGCCTTCTTAATGCGGTCTGAAGAACCGACTGAGGTCCCTCCAAACTTTTGAACAATGATACTCAACGATACCCCTACTTTCTGTAAGAAATTTTTGTCAATTGGTAAGGTTCTGCTGCGTTACATCCTGATTGCAAGAGAAACTTGTTATAAGATCAAATGAAGAGCAGTTCCCTTATTATGGAGTGTTTCCCTTCCCATAAGGTCTTGTGAGGGTGCAATTGATTTGAAAGAAGAGGATATGCGAAAGCCCCCTTCCTGTATGAAGAGGGCTTGATGATCATGCTCCTCCCCTTATCTTCAGATTTCAACGAAATCTGCAGGAATTGGCACCTTTGCAGATTGATCCTGCAGGTTGCCGGGCTTCATCGGGCCTCTCCCTCCGCCGCTCTTGATAAGAGATATCACGTTCTTTTTCATTATCCGCTTTCTGAGTATGAATTGGATTATATAAGGGATTCCATCCTTAGTCAATACTATTTTTGTTATTTTCTAAAAATTCTTACATACCTTCACTTTGTCTATGTACTCTATTGATTTACTTCTTTGAAAGCTGTCTTCTTAAGGGTCTGGCTGGTTTGCCCGAAACTGCCAAACTTTTTGTCTCAGAATGTTTTAACTCTCTCCGGGAGGGAAAACTAGTCCATATCCAATGACTTGAAGGGGACTTTATTCATGATGAAAAAAATCCTTCCATTATCCCTCAGGAAATATCTGCTCATGTCCAAACGGCAGCGAGAACATGAAATAAAGCATACGATATGGTATATGCCTTTTTTTTACATATGCCTATCCATTCTATTCGTAGCCTTAACGCTCTATTTAGATCTTTATCTGGAACTTTCTCAGTATATGTTTGGTTGGTTAAGTATGGACGCCTCGATCACCCGAATACTGGTAAGTACACTTATCGGAGGCATTCTCACACTCAGCGCCTTCACCCTCAACTCCCTTCTTGTGGTATTGACGATGTTCAGTGGACAATTCTCGCCAAGAATGCTTCTGGATTTCATATCTGACAAGCAAACACAGCATGCCCTTGGAATTTTCAATGGCAGCTTTGTTTACGTTCTTCTTCTCTTCCTCTTTATAGGACATTCGAAGAACGAGATGTTTGTCGCGGCACCTTTGATGACGACGGGTCTTGCGTTCCTCTCTGCCATCACCTTCATCTTTTTCATCAACCATGCATCGACCTGGATGCAGGTCCATAATATTACCTACAATATGAAACAGGTGTCGGAGGTCATAATCAACAAGAGTCTTAAAAGAGATTTAGAAGCCCATCGGACATTGGAAAATGGCGACGTGATGGAGCAATATAAACAGAACAGGATTCACGTAAAGGCACGAACATCGGGGTATATTCAATTAATCAATTTTAACGGGATGATTCAACAGGCAAAAGCTGATAACCTTGTCATCCAGCTCCATTATAAAGTGGGGGATTATCTATTGGCGGGCAATGAAATCGTGAGCATATGGGGACCGGAAACGGAGGACATTCCGACGAGTGTCTATCTTAATTTCATTGAAATGGGGCACAAAGAAACGGAGATTCAAGATCTTCAGATGGGGATTCACAAGCTTGCAGAAGTTGCGATTAAATCGCTTGGGAATGATGATCCTAAAACCGCCTCCAATACAATCGATCAAATGGCCGACCTTATGATTACAGTGGAAGAACACTTGTCCTTCAGCCCTTATTTAATGGATGAGGAAGAAAGAATTCGAATCATTCTCCAGACAGAAGGATTTGACTATTATCTCTACCGGGGATTTGGCTATATCAGGCATTATGCAAAAGACAACCATCTCATCATTACTGATATCGTTAAGGCACTCGCCCTTATTGCAGAGTGCATTGATCACTCTAAACATAAAGCCATTTGGGAATTCGCCTGCAATACCATCGATCACATTGAAAGAGAAGTGATCTATGAGCTGGATAAAACCTTCCTGCTTCAAGAGGTACATAAGCTGGCCCGGGTAACCAGGCAGCTTGACGAATACAAAAGAATAGAAGAGAAATTCTATCCATCCGCAAATGAAAATAGATAAACCGTTTATAGGACCGATAAGAATATCCCTCCATTTCTTTACAATGAGAAACTGTATTCTATAATAAGGAATAGGAGGGTAAGAATGATATATTCCGTTTCCTAGTGTCGATTTTCATCCAGGGGAAAAGTGGTTTTATCCTTTGTGAAAGGTTGATTCGATCCAGAAATGAATCATTCCATCGCTCATTAAAACATATTCACTTTACGCAAATTCTTGGAGGGGTTCCATATGGCCACTATAATAGACAAATTGAAATTAACTAAATATCAGAACATGGCTGTCCTTCATCAGCCCGATGATTACTCGATCTTTACCGGGATGTCGACGTCTCTTTCCGAGAATCACGATGCCATCTTTATATTCGTTAAGACCATTGACGAGATGAAGGAACATGTAAACCTGATTCTCCAGAAAGAAAATGCCCTTCTGCCAAAAGGTTATGTGTTTTTCGCCTATCCTAAGAAAGGGAATACCCGTTATGACACCTATATTCACCGAGATGACATGTTTCCTGCCTTAAACGTAGGAGAAGACGGATACATCGGAGACAGCGATATCAAGTTTTCCCGGATGGTGAGCATGGACGATGTCTTTACGGTTGTCGGCATGAAGCGGGAAAAGAAGAAAGTAGCGAAGACACCTGCTCCGAGTCAGTGTGTAGCAGATTATGAGGATAATATTAAGGATGTGGAAGCATTGCTAAAAGACCATCCGGCAACGTTACACTTCTATCAGAACCTGACGCCTGGTTATCAAAAAGACTGGGCGAGGCAAATCTTTTCCGCCAAACAACAAGCCACCCGTGACAAAAGAACCCGGCAGATGATCGAAATCTTGTCTGAAGGCTATAAGTCTCTGGATCTATATCGGCGAAAAAAGAAATAAGGTGAAAGAAGCGATTGCTCACATCCAGGGTCTTCCTCCTTTTTCTCATTCTATTCAGTTTAAAAAAGGGTTTTGCAGAGAAACAACCCGTTTCCTGCAAACCCAACAACTCCTTCATGGATGAACGCTTTATTATTGCCGATCAAAGAGTGCACGGCCGGCAATCCCTGGATTCGTCATTTCATAGGGGTTCAGGATCAAATCCAGCTCTTCCTCTGTCAGAACATCATACTCCAAACAAAGCTCTCTCACAGACTTCCCTTTTATAATGGCTTCCCTGGCAATCCGTGATACCACTTCATACCCTAAGTGAGGATTGACTGCCGTAATAATTCCCACACTGTTTTCTACATATTCCCTCATTCGTGTCTCATTCGCTTCAATTCCAACGAGACAATTTTCCGTAAAGCTTCTGAAGGCATTGTTCATGATACTGATGGACTGAAGGAGGTTGAATACGAGTACAGGTTCCATCACATTCAGTTCCAGCTGGCCCGCTTCCGAAGCCAATGAAATGGTCTGATCATTTCCCATGACCTGGAAGGCTACTTGATTGATGAGTTCCGGCATGACCGGGTTCACTTTACCGGGCATAATGGAGGAACCAGGCTGTCTTGCCGGCAATGAAATTTCGCCAAGTCCCGCCCGGGGTCCTGAAGCCATCATACGCAGGTCATTGGCGATTTTGGACATATTGACCATGCAGACCTTTAACGCAGCCGATACTTCCGTATAGGCATCAGTATTCTGAGTAGCATCAACCAGATGTTCCGCTCCCGTCAGAGGTAATCCACTGATGTCAGCCAGATGCTTTACAACATTTTCAATATAAACAGGATCCGCGTTCAATCCAGTCCCGACTGCGGTGGCCCCCATATTTACTTCATAGAGGTGATCCCTTGTTCTTCCGATGCGTTTAATGTCACGCTCCACCACTCTGCTATAGGCCTCAAATTCCTGGCCGAGGCGAATCGGAACAGCATCCTGAAGATGGGTGCGCCCCATTTTAATGACGTGATCAAACTCCCTGGCTTTCTGTTTGAAGGCAAGAAGCATCTCTTCCATGGTGAACAGCAGCTTCTCCAATAGTTTCAAAGTAGAAATATGGATCACCGTCGGGAATACATCATTGGTTGACTGGGACATGTTCACATGACTGTTCGGACTCACCTTTCCGTATTCCCCTTTACGATGGGACATGAGTTCCAATGCGCGATTGGCAATGACTTCATTGGCATTCATATTGATGGACGTGCCTGCCCCTCCCTGTATCGGGTCGACGATGAAGTAATCATGCAGCTTCCCTTCCAGTATTTCGTCACAAGCCTGCACGATGGCTTGACCTATCCCTTCATAAAGGCGCGTGGTTTCCATATTGGCCAGGGCTGCCGCTTTCTTGACAACGGCCAGGGCATCGATCATCTCTTTATGAATTTTATACCCTGTGACAGGAAAGTTTTCCACTGCACGCAAAGTTTGAATTCCATAGTAAACTTCTTCAGGTACTTCTTTTTCCCCCAGGAAATCTTTTTCTATTCTAAATCTGCTAGCGACTTTTATCATTTCTCTTCTCCCTATATTCGAATTACAGCTACTCAATTGATGATTCTATCAATTAAGGCCACAGTAGGCAACGATTAATGCCGGAACTCGAATAATTCCAACCGAACCATATAAAAAAACGTACTTCAAAAGAAATACGCAGAAAAAAATGCTTCTGTATTTGATTGAACAAGTCTGACCATAAAAAAGGAATGGTGGTTAAGAAAGAAGAGAAAAAGGCAGGTCTCGTCTTCAGGAGATACAGGAGTACGTTTGGGACAGTTACTGTTAACCTGAAAAAGAGCGTGTTGTCATCTTAACGACTTTACCTTACAAAAATTCTGGCCTTAGAAACTTATGTTCATAAAGACTCTGTGACCTTCCTCAATCGGTAGACTTAGACAGTCGTTATCATGGCTTTAAGCTTTTGTGTAATGTCATCCAGTGCATGTTTCGCTTCATCTACCGTGCCTGTCATGTTAATGAAGCTATGGACCAAATCTTCATAATGCAGCATTTCAACGTGTATTGAAGACTCTTCAAGACGCTTGCCGAAAGTGAATCCTTCTTCTCTAAGAGGATCCAGTTCAGCTGTAACAAGAAGCGTATCCGGCAGTCCCGCCATAGAGTCTACTTTTAGAGGGGATGCATATACTTCCGACCCTTCAGAAGGATCATTTAAATAATGTCCCCAAAACCATTTCATTTTTTCATTGGTGAGATTGTATGTAAAATTTTCTCTGTAGGATAAGGTATCAAAGTTATAGTCCATAACGGGGGTAATAAGGACTTGAAGGGACAACTTATATTCATCAGAATCCCTGAAATAGATCGAAGCTGCCGCTGCTAAATTTCCTCCCGAGCTTTCACCTCCAACGGCGATTCTCTTGATGTCCCCATTCAATCTTTCCCCGTTTGCGAATGTCCATTTGATTGCTTCTATGACATCCTTGAACGCTGAAGGATATTTATGCTCAGGAGCGAGACGATATCCGACTGAAACGACTATCATATTAGCGTGTTTAGAAAAATACCTGCATAAGTTATCAGCGCTATCCAGGTCTCCAAAAACCCACCCTCCCCCATGGGAGTATATGAGGACAGGATAAGGACCTTTCCCATTAGGTGTATAGATGCGAACCGGGATGGTATGCCCCTCTTCTGAAGGAACAAAGGTATCTTCAACCATAATATCATCGATGGAAATAAAGGTGAAGAATTCTCTCGCCTTCTTATAATATTCTCTGGATTGCTTTGGAGTCAGAATAGACAGGGGGGGATGCTTGAGTTCTATCATCTTTTCACTTATCTTCTGCAATAGATCACTTACTTGAGGATTAACTGCTTTCTTCACTTTCATCACACTAATTCATTCCTTTGCGAATTCATCGATTTCAACCACTCTGCCCTAATATCACATTCTTTCATTTTCGATATGACACTATCTTTCTCTCCTACAATCAATGTAGCTTTTTTATTCTCCAGATGAACTTGGCTTATGACGTTCCCTCCCAATTTCTTCAATATTGGTATCACAATCCGATTGCGGATATCCGGTTCTCCTATTATTCGCCTTGCTCCCTTATAGTGATCAAATAAGAAAAGGATCATGGATCTAATGATTGAAATTCCATCCTCTCTATTTAAATGTGATCTGGGACCAATCAGTAAGTGCATGCCTAAATCCCCATTTTGATACTCATAATATTCTTTGATTGGATCCTTTTCAATGGAATAGGCGATCAAATAGCATACCGGCTCCCCGTTGATGGATCCTATGTAAATATCTTTATGATCTGATTCGATAGACTGCTTCAACCATTGTTTAAATTCCGGCATGGGAAGATTCAACTTCCAGAATGGAGCAATATGAGGTTGGTGCATCCATTCATGGAGAGTGGAAATATCCTCCTCGAAATCAACCGGACGGAACAAAAAATTATCTACTTTATCCCCGTCTATGATAAAGAATTCTGTTTCATTGACTGTATGTAACACGGTCTGACCCCCTATTCATTCATCCAAAATGATAATGATTATCATTATCATACACATAGATATTATATGAATATGGGATTACACTTGTCAACCAACCTTTTGACCTATGTATACTCTTTGAGTAACCAGTGCGCTTTTCAAAAAGAGTCAAAAAAAAGCTGCTGAAAACCATTTCAGCAGCCTTTCCCATATAGCGTTAATGCATATTGCTCAATACCCAAATCGATCCAAGTACAATGACGAGAGCGATGAATGCTGATGACATCATTTTACCAACCTGCCATCTGCCTTCTCCTTCATTCACGTGCATGAACATGAATAACTGGATTGCAGCCTGGATAAATGCTAACACAAAAATCAGTGAGACCATAACATTGTATGCCAGACCTGCGTAAAGTCCGAACCAGACGGCCAGGAATGTCAAGGCGATGGACAAGACAAACCCAATGATCTGAGTCCACGGAATCCGACTTTGATTTGCTGTATTGTGTTCCATTATCCCACCATCCCTAATAAGTAAACGCTTGTGAACACGAAGATCCAGACAAAGTCAAGGAAGTGCCAGTACAAGCTGGATACGAATAGTTTTTTAGCGGTATCCGGATTCAGACCCTGTCTCTTCACTTGGAACATCACAAGTAAGATCCATAGAATACCTAATGATACGTGCAGACCATGCGTCCCGGTCAGCAGATAGAATGAAGACCAGTAAGCATTGGTTCCCATAGAGGCTCCTTCGTGTATCAGATGAAGGAACTCCATGATTTCCATGTAAAGGAATCCTGCTCCGAACAGCAGTGTGATGATCAGCCAGATCATCATTCCTTTCACATTTCTTCTTCTTAATTCATTGATTGATAAACCGGATGTGAAACTGCTTATCAATAATAACATCGTCATGATGATTGTATTTTTCAGATCAAACACTTCGCTTGGAAGCGGACCTCCGACCGTTCCGCTTTCAAGGGCGAAGAAGGTAGCGAAAATGGTGGCGAACAGAGCTACTTCCGCACCCAGGAAAACCCAGAATCCGAAAATATTCAGTTTGCCGATTTCCGACTGATACTCAAGCGGCGTGTTTGGATCTATATTCGTGCTTTGTGCCATGTTCACGCCTCCCTCTTATACGGATTTTCCGTCTTTTCTATCTCTTCCACGCTCACATAGTAACCTTCATCTTGCTTATGTGAACCGAGTGAACGGTATGCCATGCATCCAAGGATACCGGCAAGGGCCAGGATGGCCATCCACCATAATTCAAATACCAGACCGAATCCTGCAACAAAGAAGAATGCCGACATGATAAACGGTGTCCCTGCATTACTTGGCATATGAATCGGCTTATATTCAATGTTTTCAGGCTTGGTAGATTCATTTTTTTCTTGTTTCATATAATAGAAGGCATCCGCACTCTTCACCTCAGGAACATGGGCAAAGTTATAATGCGGCGGGATGCTCGAGCTTGTTGCCCATTCAAGAGTACGTCCGTCCCATGCATCACCTGAAAGTTCACGTTTTGCAAAACGATAGCTGTAGTAAACGTTATAGACGATGATCATAAAACCGACACCCATTCCGAATGCTCCAACAGATGAGATGACGTTCAATGCTGTCCAGCCGTCTTCAGGTCCATATGTGTAGACACGACGTGGCATCCCTGCAAATCCTAACACGAACTGTGGAAGGAAGCACACATTGAAACCGATCGAGAAGAACCAGAAAGCCCATTTCCCGATTCGTTCGTTCATCTTAAGACCGAACATTTTTGGATACCAGTATACGAGACCGGCGAAGCAGGCAAATACGACACCTGCAATCAGTGTATAGTGGAAGTGAGCCACTAGGAAATAGTTGTTGTGATACTGGAAGTCAGCGGCAGCCATACCAAGCATGACCCCGGTCACTCCACCGATCAGGAATGTCGGAATGAATGCAACCGACCACATCATGGCCACTGTAAATTCTATGCGTCCTTTATAAAGGGTACCCAGCCAGTTGAATATCTTGATACCGGTTGGAATAGCGATGGCCATCGTAGAAATCGAGAACACACTGTTAACTGCAGCGCTGCCTCCCATTGTAAAGAAGTGATGAACCCATACAACGAAGCTCAGCCCAGAGATGGCAACAAGTGAGATGATCATCGATTTATAACCGAACAATGTCTTCCTTGCAAATGTGGCAATGATTTCTGAGAAAATACCGAAAGCTGGCAAGATCACGATATAAACTTCCGGATGTCCCCATAACCAGAATAAATTCGACCATAGCATTGGATTCCCGCCGGATGTCAGCGTAAAGAAATGCGTACCAAACAGTCGATCAAATGTCATCAATGCCAGTGTCACCGTTAAGATAGGGAACGCAAACACGATGATGAATGCTGTAATCAGTGTCGTCCAGGTGAACATCGGCATGCGCAGAAGCGTCATTCCCGGTGCCCGCATTTTAATGATCGTGACGACAAAGTTGATCCCCGTCAACAATGTACCAATCCCGGAAATCTGCAAGCCCAGTAAGTAGTAGTTGATCCCTGGTCCCGGACTTCCTTCGATTGCAAGGGGTGCATAGTTGGTCCACCCTGCATCCGGTGATCCACCGAATACGAAAGACATATTGAAAAGAATCGCACCAAACATGAATGACCAGAAACTCAGGTTATTCAGGAATGGGAACGCAACGTCCCTTGCCCCGATTTGGAGGGGGACTACGACGTTCATTAATCCAAGCAAAAATGGCATGGCCATGAAGAGGATCATGATCGTACCATGTGTTGTAAAAATTTCATTGTAATGCTGTGATGATAAAAATTCATTGTCGGGCACAGTCAATTGAGCCCTCATGAGTAATGCATCGACCCCGCCCCGGAAGAGCATGATCAATGCTGCGATGATATACATGATCCCTATTTTCTTATGATCAACACTCGTGATCCAGTCGTTCCAAAGCCACTTCCATTTTTTAAAATACGTAAGGGTCGCGACGATGGCAATGACGGTGAAAACAATGGAAATATTGGCTCCAAGAATCAACGGATCATTGAGGATCAAATTATCTTTAATAAATTCAAACATCTAGAGTCCTCCTTTCCTAATGGGCATGTCCTTCATGGTTTTCATGCTTGTTATCGTCATGATTTTCATGACCTTCCTTGTCTTCTTTCTGTTCTTTGTCACCATGTTGTCCATGGTCTTCTTTATCTCCATGACCACCATGATGTCCATGATTAGACTCGGCATTTTTATCTGCACCGTGAGAAGATGCTTCCACACCATATTTCTCACGGATCGCCATGGCATACTCTGAGTTCTTTCCATGATCCACGATGGATAAGTGGGTCGATGAGAAGGTCATTTTATCTACCGTCCCAGGGAGCAGGAGCTGTTCATACGTCTCTTCCGTCAGCTTTGGCTCGTTCGTTTGAGACTCTTTTACCCACTTTTCATATTCATCTTCTTCCAACGCAACAAAATCAAAGGTTTGATGGGTCATTCCTTCACCGGTAAAGTTGGAGTTTCTTCCATCATACGTACCCGGTTCATCAGCCTGTAAGTATAAGTCATTTACCATTCCAGGCATGCCGTAGATCTGCCCGCCGATTTGCGGAACCCAGAATGAAGCCATGGAATCAGCAGCTGTTACTTTGAAGAGAATAGGGTGATCTTCAGGAACATTGACATAATTAACGGTTTCAATGCTTTCCTCTGGATAACTGAAGATCCATTTCCAATCAGCAGCTGTGGCATGGATGACAATGGGATCTTTATGGGCAGTTGCTTTTGGAGCTTCCTTCAACTCATATAATGCCTTTGTATTTGGGATCGATAAGGCAATAACGATCAATACAGGTATGAGGGTCCAAATGATTTCCAGTTTCGTACTGCCGTGCATTTCAGGCTTATAATCACTGTCCTTCCTGCTGCTGCGATACTTTAATAGTATGAAAGTAAAGAATGACAGGACGACGACCATGATCCCAAGCATATAGTAGATCGACAACATGATCAGGTCTTTCTGGATGGCACCCACGGGGCCTTTTGGATCAAGAATGATCATTTCGCTTCCTGAACTGAAAATAATGATGAAGAATAAAGAAACCAAACTGATCAATACAATCAGGTATGGCTTGAATTTATTAAACATAGGGAAATTACCCTCCTTTATGTGAGATTTATCACTGTAGACATATACTATCAAATTCTATTAAAAGGTACCCTTGTTTAACATCACTTAAAACAGAAGTTTGAAATTTTGTCGAAGTTTATTCACAGAACGGTAACAATGTTGGAAAGAATTTCTCATAACTCAAAGAAAGATCGATCATGGCTGGCAGAAACTTTCTTCGAAGGTTGAATCAGGCATGCCACTTCTTCCGTTCTTTCCCAGTCAGAAAAGAAAAATGATAGAAATTTGTGTGATTACATGGTTATTTTGAGCAAGGAAGAGGATCTTGCTTACCACATCTTGACTGCGGTTTTCCACGGGGGCTTTTCATAAGCCTCCAGAAGCGAGAAAAACAGCCAAATAAAAAAAGCCACAGAGAAAACATTTCTCCATGGCTCATTGTCCTACCATTTATTAAAGTGATTTTTTTCATGATAATGGATGAATCCTAAATTCTTCGAATACCTGATGCTCGGGTTCTTTTGCGAAAAAGAGAGTGTCATCACTTCAAATGAGTGAGAAGCCTGGTAGGCTTTTAAACTTTTAATTTGATTCTGGGACCACTTATCTTTTGAGACGACACGGTAATCAAAGTTTTCCCACATGATGGCGTCCATATAAGTGTACGTATAATTCTTGAATAATTCGATTCCCCAATTTTGGATCATGGAAAGATCTCCGTATGTATGGTGAATGGAATCTAAGAATGCAACAAAAGCGTTTGATTGGGCTTCATAGGTCGTGTGATCCCCCAGGAATTGGTCATCAATATCACCAACCGTATCAAAAAACACGCCTGTAAACCCTTTTTCTACTATTTGCTCCCCGATTTCATCAAGAAGGACGGAGCGATAATGGCTCGATGTCAGATCCATTAAATAAGAATCCCATTCGGCAAAATGGACTTTGTCTCCATTTTCATAATAATAGTCTTCTTCATGTATGGAAGACATTCTATCATCATTCCAGCTGTCAGATTCCATAATGGAAACATATCCATATAGTTTTGTACCATTGGATTGGATCTGGTGGACTAATTCTTTAGAGTAATATTGAGGTTCGACAATGACCACTTCATACTTTTTCATTTGGTTTATTACTTTTTTCGTGGGCATATCGTAAAAAACTTTGTAAGAAGAAATACCTTTCAAAGGAGACATTGGATCACTCCCTGCAGAAGAATGATAAGGAGACATAGATAATAGACACAAAGAAAGCAGTACGGCGACTATACCGATTCGTTTAAACACAAAAAGACCCTCCTATTGGTTAGCAGGGGATGGGAGGTTGGTAGACTGGCAATCGGTATACTTAGAGTATCGACGACCCATGCCTTTGCGTCCCTGTCTTTCAACAGGTTTGCCCTTCACCACCCCACTACGACGTTCAATTATTTCCTTTGTTTCTATTATATACCTGCACTATCTTTTTGACCAGAATGAAATAGGTTATTTATCATACAACTTTTTAACCAGATGAGAAAAAAAGCGTTTCGTCGATTTCACGTTCCCCTGTGTGAAAGCATAGTAGTCCAAATCACCTAGATAGGAATACAATCTGAATGCGGCAAATAGAAACGTTAACAACGAACCAATACTGAAGCTGAGTCCGTAACCGTTCATACCCATCGGCAGAAATAATAGACTTAATATCAGTATGCTCGAGAAAAACAGGATAGATGTATACATGGCTCCTTTTTGATCCTCAAAATAGAGCATCAATAATTGGAATACAAGAATCATCGCATTGGCAAATGCCCCGATCAGGGTTAACCGGAAGATAGGTACAAATTGAAAATGAGCATGGATCAGTTCTCCAAACCAGCCGGCCAATAGGATGAACAAGAGGGTAAAGACTGCCTGATTCCTGAGCAGTCTAAACAACTCCTCTTTCAATACTTCCTGCATTCTTCGTTTGGATTGCTGAATTTGCTGAAGACTTCCACCTTCGTTAATATAACCGTAGAAACTTCGGTATCTGGGGTAAAATCGGGTTTCTACTGATATGACAAAAAACATAAGCGTAGGAACAATTGATAAATAAGACCAAAACACAGCTGCATCATAGACAGGGTGATAACGGAAAAAACCAAACAATTGTTCAGCACCTTCCCCAAACCAAATCACCCAGTTGGCAACCCATAATCCAGCAGTATAGAAGAATCCGATGATTATGAACTTTGGGAAATAGTCTAAGTACCTTAAATATTGAAATGTTTCATTGTTCGTTCTTGATAAGAAAGATCGGGATAAGATCATAAATAATGACAATAATGTTGTGAGCATCCCGGCAATGAATGGGATCAGCAGCATGGAGGCAACCTGAAAGACATCCCATCCCCCAAAATCCACAAAGGTGATGGCTCCAAAAATCCCTAATACGATCAAGACTCCTCCAATCAGAAAGGAATACGTCACTTTTTTATAATCCTTCAAAGCGGAAACAAACAAAAAGCAGTTCCAGTTCATCAACATAATCAAATAAAAAACAATAACGATCCACTCATAGTATAGAGGAAGAGGAGACATCCATAGGAACAGAAGGATGAAAACAGCACCTAAGATACTAGATGATTTGGATAATCCCAAAAATGCAGGAAACACCCTTTCATACGATTTTTCATACAGCTCATCCGCCACATAGCGGGTGACGGTCAATTGTTGAATACTGAAAACAAGCTGAGAAAAGATAAAACAGTACGCAAGGGTAATATTAAGAAGTTCTCTTACCTCAACTGGGACGGATAGGAGATTGCCGATCATCCATTGGGACATGGCAAGTGAGACAATGATGATCAGCCAAGGCCCGGATGTCACCATGACGGAGAAACCATACGCCTTCACTCTTGAAGAAAAGTAATCCTCTTTAAACAGTTTTTGAAGTTGAAATCCTATTCCCGCCATGCATGCTTTCCTCCTGAATGGTAGATCGACCTGTAAGCGGCAAGTACATCCTCCTGCTGATAATGCTCTTCCACTCTCTTAAATCCAATTTCACCCATTTCTTTTCTTTCCTTTTCGTGTTCTGCCATCCATACCAGCCGGTCTGCCAGCTCTAAAGATGCGGTGGGACTCACTACAAATCCCGCTTTCCCGGTCTGATCGTTGGATGATCCATTGATTAATTCCTGACATGCCCCTACATTTGTGGCAATGCAGGGAACCCTGTATGAAAATGCCTCCAAAATAGAAAGGGGCTGACCCTCTGATAAACTGGAAAGGACCATAACATCGAATAAGGGGTAATAATCCTTCACACTGACCTTTCCTACGAAGCTCACTTCTTCTTCGAGCTTCAAGTGTTTTTGAAGTTCCAGACATTCCTTTGCATAGCGATCATCTTCTTCCATTGGCCCGAGTATTGACCATGTGAAGCGCAGTCCCCTCTCCTTTAATTCCTTCGCGGCATACATCATTGTTTTTACGTCTTTTATCGGGACAACCCGGATAACAGAACCGATATGGAATACTTCCTTTTTAGAATCCTCCCTTTCCAGACGGTCAGGAAGATAGACCCCATTAGGAATAATGTCCAATTTCCCTGGATCTGCACCGTTCATCTTCTGGATATGTGAATTCTTCTCAAACAGACTGATGATTCGATCAGCGTGATCATAGGCAATGTGGGCAATATGATGAAAAAAACTCATCCACCTTTTCTTAAAGACAGCTGGGATCCAATCACTGACAAGGATTTCTTCTTCACGTTCACGTGTATAAATCCCATGCTCGGTTAGCACAAACGGTATACCCTGCTCATGTTCAATACGTGCCGAGAGAAGTCCTGCATATCCTGTTGATACCGAATGGATACAATCCAGGGGAGGAATGTCTGTTTTAAGAACAGATAATATCGGAAGATACATTCCTTTCAGCATATAAAAGAACTCAATAAAATTCACGTTATCTTCTTCTTCGCTGCACTGTTTGGCAATTTCGAAAAAGGCTTTTGAACGAAAAAAGATGTTCGGATCTTTGGATTTTGAAAGGGAATGAAGAATTCTGAGGGCCGTTCCAGAATTGGTCTTCATCTGGAAAAATGACAACAATTCATCAAAATCCTCAGACGACATATGTTTATTCACTCTTTTTTGAGACCCCTGTTCTTCATAAAAGACAGGGATCTCTATGATTTGGATCACATTATCCGGAAGACTGTATTGCAGGATCCTTTTTTGAGACGCAGGCACAATGGCCAAAATAATAAATTCGTGTTCGGGCATTCCCTTGATGATTGAATGCACCCAGGATGAAACCCCTCCACTCACGTAAGGGTAACTCCCTTCACATACTATACCGATCCTCATGACATCCCCCCTTTCTTTTATCTTTCTAAGTGTATCTCCACCGGTAAAGTCTCGATGGAAACCTGATACACATTCGAAGATTCTCCAATGGGATAAATGGTATAATCGTCTGTCTTTTCTTCCTTTATTCGTTCGCCACTATTCAGTCGGATAAATAGTCTGGAAGGAGAAGGAAGCCTGTCTCCTTCTATGATGATGGAATCGACAAGATGATTGACCCGGAGTTCTCCGGCAAGATACGCTTTCATGTACTTAGCTGCGTCTTTAGCTGTATAGGGTTTTAGAACAGGGAAAGCTTCTTCTTTATCCATGAGGAAACGTTCGAATTCCTCTTTTAATACATTCCAGCTTTTATTGTCGGATCGCTCCATGTCAAGAAGGTCATCAGGATGAACAAAATGATTAATCATCCCTAAGTTGGCCAATGCATCGTTTGCTCCATAACGTGTCGCATCGGACTGGTGATATCCACTGGAGAATCTGGGTAAGTGAAACATTTGTGGATAATCGGGATCTGTCCCTATTTCCTGTACATAGCTTCCTATTATTCCACCATCGTACACCGATGCAAGAACCTCAATGGATGGAAGAGCCTCTTGAACCGCCTGAAGTCCGGTTTTTTTCAGTACATTGGATGGCGGGACATACGTATGATAATCACTGGATGGAAAATAGGCATGAAGGAGATCATTCATGATTTTTAAGCTATTTTTCATTTCCTGTTTATTTTTCCAAGGAATATAGCCAAGATCTCGGTCAATTTTTTCATCGGCCGTGACCAGGGATTGATGATTGTACCCATGCAACCCTAATTCGTGGTTATGTTGGATCGAATCCCTGGCATAATACAAGAGCTCTTTGCTATTTTTATTAACCAATTCGCTGCTGTTATAGTTCACAGCATCCTCATAAGAACCGATCATCACATTTGTATATAAAAGGTCATGGGTCTTGGCGATTTCTTTCATGTCCTGCCACCATACCTCTTTATAAAATTGAGGAGGGGGCATCCTGTACGTTTCTTCCATCTCATTATTCTTCTCCCCCCATTCCTGGATGAAGGGAGCAGGGAAATCATCGATAAAGAAGGTTTTTATACCGGCGATACCACTGACCATTCGTTCAGGTAATAAGCCAAGGGTTTGCAGAAACAACCCCCTGGACGATTTGGAAGCGAGCCACGTTCCATTCCAATAACCGACGTTCCCTTCTCCATACTCATAAGTCCAAAAGAGAGGAGCACCTTCTGAGGTTAGAAATACTTCACTGTTGTCCTTCAACGATACATCTAAACTGTAATTAACAAAAAAATCATTCTTAGAATCCAGTTCTTCATAGATAAAGTTCCAATCTCCCACTGAAGTCATTCCATAACGGTTCTCCTCTTCAAAGCCGGCCGTTTCTTCAATGCCTACGAGAGAGTTCCATTGTGGATCAAGGAATCGCTTACTAATGTAGAGATTTCCTCCTCCTTCTACAAATCTTTGGAAGTCAGGAAGATACTGATTGTCCATTTGTTCAGACGTTGTAATCACAAAGGTGAATGGTGAGGGGGCAAGTGTGGCAACCTCCCTTTCTTCTATCACCGTATATCCCAATTTAGCGTATTGAAGAGCATGCGTAATCTGCCTAAATTGCAGCTCCATTTCATCTTTAGCTTTTATCACATAATAATGTGGTTCTTGAGCCGAGGGGGAAGGTGAATCCTCTCCTGAAAGGAGCCTGACACCCTCGTCCCTTCCCGTTTCCATAACCGGTGTGATCTTCCCGGGACTCGTCCGAAAGATTTGGACCACAAGAATGATGAAAAGAAAGACTAAAGATATACCGATTAACATGTGCACTAACTTGTTGCTTCTTGTTTCCATATATTTCTAATAACCTCCTGAAACGAAGCAGATGTTTCCTCGATTGAATGTCTGTTTAACAATCGGTTCAGTACAGAATAAGCCTGATCTAAATTTCCCGTGGAAACAAACACTTCGATAAGCGTTTCGTAAAATGAAACAGAATCAGGGAATCGTTCAATACACTTCTGATAATGATCCGTCACTTCTTTCCCTTTTTTATTCCATTTGATGAGTAATTCTCCTAAATCTTCATAAGCTGCTTCTTCCAAAGGATACTCTTTCACAAGCCGCTCTAAAATCTCTTTATGTTTCTGCATCATTTCCCTTTTCTCTTTGGAAGTGAGCAGATCACTCTTCCAATATTCTTCATAAGCAGAGGAAAGTTCAATTAAATACAGTTTATCGTGTTCATATTCAGAATGCGTAATCGTTTTAATCCTTTTTTCATAACGGTCTTTGAGAAGATTGTAGGTGGTGGCTGCATAATGAGAAATTTCAGCATCTTCCCCTGATATCGCTTTTTTCAAATACATACCGTGATTTCCTTCTAATACATTTAGATGCTTGATCATAAGCTCCCTGTTGATCTCATAATTATCACTTTTAATACTTACTTCGATAGGCATCACATTCAGGGATTCCCTTGCTTGATTTCTCCACTCATAATAGGGCGTTACAGTAAAGTGTAGATAGTCTTCATAGTCGGACAGATTGACACTGTTTTTCCTGATTGCAAAACGGTAGAGTCCCACACTGGCCAATAAACCGATGATGGGTACGATAATCGAAAGAATCGTAAACCATTCCACGATCCCTTTATGGGACTCATTTACCCTCTTTTTCACTATATAGGTAAGGAGGAGGATAGCGCATACGTACAATAAGTATAAGACGATCAATAGGTTATTCAATAGATTTCACCTTACTCTTTAATGAAGTACGAATCCTGTCTTCAATCTTCCTCGCATGAACAGGATCGGTTCCTGGCAGCAGAAAGTGAAACATCCCCTTCCCTTCATCAAATCCAATGACATCAATTTCTCGTAATTCCTTTTTAAAAAATTCATCCAGGAATGCTATTTTCTCTCTCTGCCTATGCTTCATAGATAAGGTAAGGCTGAAAAGAGCAAACGACTGCGAAAGTTGTTTCTTTCGTTCCTTTTGTATCTCGACGATTTCCCTGAAATACTCCGGGGTATAAAATCCAGTGCCGGGAACCAATACGGTCGTTATGCTCTCTTTTTCCCTCTTCAGCGTTTGAGCAAGTGGGTCTGAAATAAACAAAAGAATCCACTTTAGAATCTCTACACCGTCTGTGGACAATCGATAAAAATCAACGTTTTGAATAAGCAATACATATCTTACCTCTTGATCAATGATAATGGGAGCAGAAATGAGGGGATGGTCTGAGTCTGTTCCATCCAATTCTTTAAAGAATATTGATTTTTCTTGTATTACCCTTTGAAACATCTCAGGGAAATTTTCATAAAATACGGATTGAGACATGGACCTTCCTTCAGAAGTCATCTGGATCTTAAGACGAAGGACTCGATGAGAGGAATCGACGTGATAAAGACCAAACACTTCTGCTCCGTAATGATCCCGGATAATCCCAACCGCTTCATCGAGTACTCTTTCAGACTGATCTTTCTTTAACATCTTGGTCATTGAGTATACGGTGGCTAAATTATTTTCACTTTCCAGCACTTTCCGTTTTAGTTGTTCATTCGCTGTTTTGAAAAGAGTGAGGGTCGTGAGAATGTCATTTCGTTCACTGTCTATTTCATTTTTCTCAAATAAAAGATCCTGATAGCGTTCATTTAAACTAGATCGAAATAACCCGCTGGTCACACCGATCACAACCATCAATGACACTGATTTCAACAATGGACCATCATACAATAAGAGAACGATGTCTGACCCATTTAGCCATTCCATTCCGACTGTCGACGAAATGCCCGCTATGACTGCGGTCACTCCATACAATAAACCGTATCGAATCCCAAATAGGAAAACAAGAACCAACAGAACAGAGGAAGCCATTTGAGAAAAGAAGTTGAACACATTCAGCATCATGAAAACTGCGAATACGGCCGCCATTTCAATAAATATTTTCCATTTCTGAGACTGTGTGTAAATCAGATGTTCGTTCATATTTGTTCCCCTCGTTGTAATTTACTTACATAATCTGACAAACTGTCAAAAAATCCGAACTTAGGCTCCCGGCCAATTTGAGAGTTTGCTTTTTCACTACCAAAGTCACTGTCTTTTGTGTCTCCTGCTCTACTATTCACATATTTCGTTTCAACGGGTCCCGTCGAACCCCTTTGCAATCGTTCCATCATTCTTCATCCTTTTTATAAACTGCTTAAATTCGTAAATAACTTATTTTATACTGTGATGAATATCTTAGTAAATACATTTAATCCAATATAAACATTACTATAAATATACTAAAGAGCAAACTACCAAATTTCTGTTGTTTTCTCCATTATTATATATATCGGGTCTCAAATCACTTTAGTGAATATTCGTTCACACATAAGATTTAGACGAAGTTATTGAGGAGTGAATGATCATACGGCTGCAAATGGTTTAAAAACCAGAAAAATCTATATTTGTGAAACAAAAAAAGCCCTGTGGGGAACCCACAGGGCGATTTCAGTCATACGCAATACGCTTCAAGCCCTTTCATTTGAGAAGGATAGCCTCGTTGAGCTTCCATATCCCAATCAATGAATCCTGACAGCAGTACTTTCTCAGTTTGAAAAGTGATGGAGTAAGCACCTTAGCATGATTGTTCCTCCCCTGGACTAAGCCCCTGAAGGTTTAAAACCTTTGAGGCGAAGAGCGTTCAAAAGAACAGATACGGAACTGAAGCTCATAGCAGCCCCTGCGATCATCGGATTCAACAGGGGACCGCCGAACAGATACAGGATGCCCATGGCAATCGGGATCCCAAGGATGTTATAGGCAAATGCCCAGAAAAGATTCTGCTTGATATTGCGGATGGTGGCTTTACTTAGTTCGACGGCTGTCGGTACGTCCATGAGGTCACTTCTCATGAGGACGATGTCTGCCGACTCCATGGCCACATCCGTACCTGAGCCGATGGCAATCCCGATATCCGCCTGCGCAAGGGCAGGGGCGTCATTGATCCCGTCACCCACCATGGCGACTTTCCTGCCCTCTTCCTGGAGCTTCTTCACTTCATTTGCTTTATCTTCCGGCAATACTTCACTCAGTACACGGTCGATGCCAACCTGCTTGGCGATGGCTTCTGCAGTACGCTTGTTGTCTCCTGTGATCATCGCCACTTCGATCCCCATTCTGTGAAGCTTTTCAATGGCTTTAAAACTCGTTTCTTTCACCGTATCCGCCACTGCAATGATACCCTTGATTTCTTCTTCAACGGCGATGTACATCGGTGTTTTTCCCTCTGCTGCCAAACGGTCGGAGATTTCAGTCCATTCTCCCAATTCAACATCATTATCATCCATGTGCCTGCGATTACCGAGGAGAACATCTTCTCCCTCGATCGTGACTTCAATTCCATGTCCTGTTACCGCATTGAAAAAGTCGGTTTTGCGGAGGGGAAGTCCCCTCTCATCCGCCTCCCTGACAATTGCTTCTCCAAGGGGATGCTCAGAACCCTTTTCCGCTGAGGCTGCAACAGTGAGGAGCTCCTCTTCAGACACCTCTTCTACGGTCACGATGTCTGTCACCCTAGGTTTTCCTTCTGTGATGGTCCCTGTTTTATCAAACACGACGGTTTCTACTTTATGTGTTGTTTCAAGGGCACCTCCGCTTTTAATCAGGACACCGTTTTCAGCTCCCTTTCCTGTACCTACCATGATTGCTGTCGGTGTCGCCAGTCCTAAAGCACACGGGCAGGCGATGACCAGAATCGAGATGGCTATCGTAAAGGCGAAGAGCCCGGATTCCCCTGCCATATACCAGGCAAGGCCCGAAAGAATGGAAAGGACGATCACGATGGGAACAAAATAACCTGAAATGATATCCGCCATTTTTGCGATCGGTGCCTTTGACCCCTGAGCTTCTTCCACCAATTTGATGATTTGGGATAATGCCGTATCTTTACCGACTTTGGTTGCCTCGTATCGGATGGTGCCGTTTTGATTGATACTCGCCCCGATGACCGTTGATCCAGGTGTCTTTTCAACAGGTATGCTTTCTCCTGTCAGCATCGCTTCATCTACAGACGTTTTCCCTTCTAGTACAATTCCATCCACAGGCATCTTCTCCCCGGGTTTAACAATGATGATATCTCCTGGTTCCACACTTTCGACTGAGATTTCGACCTCTTTTCCGTCCCTGACGACGGTGGCTGTTTTGGGTGCCAGGCCCATCAGCTTTTTGATCGCTTCAGAGGTCTTTCCTTTTGAAAGGGCTTCGAAATATTTTCCCAACGTAATGAGGGTCAGGATAACCGCTGCAGATTCATAATATAAATCCTGAGCATAGCTTTCATTTCCTGCCATTATGAAGATGGTTGCGAACAAACTGTAGAAAAACGCGGCGCTCGTCCCCAGTGCCACAAGGGAATCCATATTGGGGTGTCTTTTGGCCAGGGTTTTAAACCCTACGGTGAAAAAGGGTTTACCCATATACATGACAGGAATCGTGAGCACAAGTTGGAATAGTGCAAACCCTGAAGCATTCATCATCGGATCGATGGCCCGGGGAAGAGGCATGCCGAACATATGACCCATGGAAACCAGAAGCAAGGGTACCGTAAAAACAGCTGAAACCCAGAAGCGTTTCCACATGCGCTTAATATGCTGTTCTTTCTTGTCTCTGTCTTCATCCCTTGAATCTTCTTCCTCTATGTCTTCATGGACTTCATAGCCAGCATCTGAAACCGCATGCTGGATGTCGGCAACCGAGACGACGGCTGGATCGTACTCAATGACCATCTTCTCGGTTGCCATGTTGACACTTGATTCTTTGACCCCATCAAGCTTATTTGTCGCCTTCTCAACGGATTGGACGCAGGATGCACAAGTCATCCCTGTTACACTGAACGTCTTTCTTTCCATTTCAGTGACCACACTATATCCTGCTTCTGCCACGGCTTTCTTGATATCTTCCAGGGAAAGTTCACTTTCATCATACGAAATATTCAACTTCTCCGTTGCCAGGTTAACACATGCTTGTTGAACACCGGGCAATTTCTTGGTGGCTTTCTCAACAGCCTGAGAACAAGAGGCACAGGTCATCCCATCAATGCTTACTGCTTTGTCCGTCATTTGTGCCGACCACCTTTTATCATTTTTTAGGTTCTGTTTCGTATCCCGCATCCGATACTGCTTTACTCAAACTCTCCGGTGATTGCTTGGATTCGTCGTACTTGACCTTGGCCGCTCCATTATCGAGATCTACTTTTGCTTTTTCCACTCCGTCCAGTTCATTCAGCGTCGCTTCTACTTTTTTCACACAATTTCCACACGTCATCCCGGATACTTTCAATAATGTTTTTTCCACTTTAAACACTCCTTCAATTATTTAATGTTGGCAGTTTTTGCCATGATCTTTTTTACACGTACACTGACCCGGTACACAATTGCATTCGATCCTGTCGACAGCTTCCTGCTTCTTCATTTCCAGGACCTGCTCAAGGAGGCTGATGTCATCATGACTCAGGGTCGCTTCTTCTATCAAGTCGGCAATCGTCTTTCCTACAGCCCGGCTGCAAATATGAGTGAATAATCCCGACTTCAACGTTTTTAGACTTTCTTCCTCACTGACTCCTGCCCTGTAAATGAACCGGTTGCCGATTTTCTCGGTTGTCAGCATTCCTTTTTTGACCAGCCGACCAATAAACGTTTTAGTCGTAGCAGGCTTCCATTCTTTCTTTTCCTGCAGTACGGAGCTAATTTCTTTACTGGTCACTTCTTTAAGCGTCCAGACGACCCTCATGACTTCCCATTCAGAATTCGTGATTTCCGGCTTATCTTCTTCGGGCAAAGGATTCCCTCCTTTTCGTTTACATTTGTAATCACTTTACTATTTTAGTTTACAATTGTAATCGATTTTAGTCAACTGATTGATTTGTATTTTTTTATGTTCCTTCCTTTCATGAAGTCCAACATGGAAGAAGATAAAAAAAGATGATCCTTTGACAAATAGGATCACCTCATTTACTGCATTTATGGAAAATATAGAAATTTATTTTTTTTTGAAAACTATGTAAGACTCGACAAAAGCAACCAAAGCAACAAATAAATAACCTATATGAATGTCTAATTTCCCGTTACTTATAAGGGCCTTATAAGTAAAAAATAAACCTAGTACTACTAATAATAGCAAGATCATTTTATTTTTCATTATCGCTCATTCCTATTTGGTAAATATTCTCAAACTACAAGCATTGTAAGTTTAATATAGCTTTTTTTAAAGATAAAGTGTTGGTTGCCTTTATCTAATAAAATAAAAGTCTCTAAGTGCTTCTTTCATTCCGTAAACAATTTTCTCGAGTTGATCTTCACAAAAGAGATGGACGACTTTTTTATTATAGACCTTTCATATAAAAGGAACCCCTTAAGGTAGTGAGCTAAGTTTAGCCAGTAATGTCCTGTTGGTTCCATGTCTATAATCAACTTGTCCATCTTGTTTTGGTCCATCAGCTCCTTGATCCAGGTTAAGAATAGATCGAAGTGAGCGTGTGGGTTTTCAAAGTTGCAAGGGGCTCCAAACTCCAATCCCCTGAAGTCTTGAGCACGCGCGACATGCTTGAATTTCGCAATGTCTACCCCCTATAATTAGTGTTTGAGAAGTAATTTGAGCAATCTTTTCATTTTGGTTATGATTCATATTGAAGGCCTCCTGGTGATATGATTTTGTCCTTTTTGCTGGCCAGCACAGGACACTCTTATCATACCAAGAGGTTCTCATTTGATGAATTATTTTTAAGGGTCAAAAATTTAATCGAAATACTAGAAAATTGAAAAAGATATAATTTTTAAAGCAGCATAAATCTCATCTCGGAAGATTTATGCTGCTTTAAGTTACATAATGGACAGGATAATGAGATATAATTTTAAAAGTACAAAAAGGTACATCTTTATAAAGATCCATAGAGCAACTAGAGAGACCGCTTTCATTATAATAAAGCATAACATTTCCTAAAATAAAATAATGCATAAGCTTTCCAAACGGAAATCTTATGCTTTACGTCACAAAATGACAAATAAAAAACCACCAAATATGTATTTGGTGGAGACGGTGGGAATCGAACCCACGTCCAGAAACATCGCCACTTAAGCGTCTACGAGCGTAGTCGATATATTCGCAAATTCGCTACAGCTTCTGCCTATCGACGGGCGTCCGTGCAGCTAGCCTGATTAATCTCTTCCTTTGTCCTCAGACGGTGGACTCCGGCGTAGCCTACTAAGAGTGAGTCCCTTACCCTACCACATAGGCGATGGAGGGAGGAACAGCTAAAGTGCTATTACGCAGCTAAAGCTAAGTTATTGTTAGTTTTGCCAGTTATTATTGGCTTTGGCGTTTTATCGTAGACGACCCCTACGGCTCGCAACCCAAGCTCGAACTATCCCTGTCGAATCCGTAACGTCCCCATGATAGAAAGGGAAGAACGGGAAAGAATAAGTTCAGCGTGTAAGTCACTTATTCAATTGTTCTTGCAGCCGCGTGATTACCTCGCGACATATATTAGTATAACAAATTCTGTGGAATTTGCAAATACCATATTCCGGAAACCTGTACGATCACATTCCTTTTTGACGCTGGGCAAGTTCCCGCTGGATGGAACGGTTGGCTTCTTTGCGCTTTAGGTCTTCACGTTTATCATACTTTTTCTTTCCTCGTGCAAGGCCGATCAGAAGCTTGGCTACACCATTTTTGATGTACAGCTTTAATGGGACGATGGAATATCCTGCTTCCTTGGAATCACCGATCAATTTATTGATCTGCTTTTTATGAAGCAGCAGCTTACGTGTTCTGAGAGGTTCATGATTGAATCGGTTTCCCTGTTCATATGGACTGATATGCATATTGTGAATGAAGATTTCCCCATTTTGTACACGTGCGAAAGAATCCTTCAGATTCACGCGGCCACCCCGGATCGATTTAATTTCCGTTCCCTGCAGCACAAGACCCGCTTCATAGGTTTCTTCTACGGCATAATCATGTCGCGCTTTTTTATTTTGGGCAATAAGCTTGCCTTCTCCCTTTGGCATAAGAATCCCCCTAGTCATTTCCGTTGTTTTACTCATTATTATCTCATATTTTCGTGAGAAATTGTATTCTTACACATGAAAAAGAAAAGGAGCAAAGGATTTCCCAATGCTCCTGACCTGTTATTTCTTCTTTTTACGTTTGCTTCTAGGTGCATTTTCAAAGTGTTTCTTATTCGTCTTTTTCTTCTTGTTGTTTTTCGGTGGGCGTGTAGACCATTCTCCGTCCTTTTTATGGGAAGAGGATCGATTCGATTTCCCACGGTCTGATTTTCCTTTATCCGATCGGACTGAGCGGACTCGGTCTTCGCGCTCTTTGCGATTGTTTTTCATTCCAACGATTTCGAAGTCGATGGCTCGTTCGTCTTTATTGACACTGACGACACGGACCGTGATTTCATCACCGATCCTGAACACGTTGGCGGTACGTTCGCCGATCATGGCAAGGTGACGCTCATCAAATCGGTAGTAATCGTCCGTCATATAACTCACGTGGACAAGACCTTCAATGGTATTAGGCAATTCGACAAACAGTCCGAAATTCGTGACGGAACTGATGATTCCATCGTATTCCTCTCCTACCTTGTCTTCCATATATTCTGCTTTTTTCAGCTCATCGGTTTCACGTTCCGCATCCACTGCTCGGCGCTCACGACTGGATGTATGCTCAGCGATGTGACCCATTTGGGCACCCCACTTTTCACGGGTAGCCTGATCAAGCTTCCCTTCGATGAGGTAGGTTCTGATCAAACGGTGTACGATCAAGTCAGGATAACGACGGATCGGAGAGGTGAAATGAGTATAGAATTCCGTTGCGAGCCCGAAGTGACCCAGGCTTTCAGGATCGTATTTCGCCTGCTGCATGGAACGGAGCATCATCGTCGATACAACCATTTCTTCCGGTTCCCCCTGTACGTCTTCAATTATCTCCTGAAGGGCACGGGGATGGATGCTGTTGGCGGTTCCCTTGACGATTAGTCCAAAGTTCGTGATGAACTCGAAGAAGCGCTGAAGCTTATCTTCTTTCGGATCTTCATGGATACGATAGATGAACGGTACATCCATCCAGTGGAAATGCTCAGCCACGGTTTCGTTCGCCACCAGCATGAACTCTTCGATCAGCTTTTCGGCAACGGAACGTTCACGAAGGACCACCTCCGTCGGTTCCCCCTCATCATCAACCAGCACTTTCGCTTCTTTGAAATCAAAGTCGATGGCTCCGCGCTTCATACGCTTCGTACGAAGTACCTGAGCCAGCTCTTCCATTTCCTCGAACATCGGAACCAACGGCTCATATTTCTTTCGGAGTTCTTCATCTTTATCGACAAGGATCTTGTTCACATCGGAATAGGTCATTCGCTCTGTTGTCTTAATGACACTTTGGAAGATCTCGTGCTTTACCACATCGCCATCAGGTGAAATCTCCATATCACATGATAACGTCAAACGATCCACTTTAGGATTAAGGGAACAGATCCCGTTTGACAAGCGATGGGGAATCATGGGGATGACCCGGTCGACTAAGTATACTGATGTACCCCTGTCAAAAGCTTCTTCATCAATGGGGGAGCTTTCTTTCACGTAATACGTAACGTCTGCAATATGTACCCCCAGCTTGTAGTGACCATTGTCGAGCTTCGTGACTGTCACGGCATCATCCAGGTCCTTGGCGTCAGCGCCGTCAATGGTGACGATGGTCTGATCACGCAGGTCTTTTCGGTTAGGAATTTCCGATTCGTCGATTTCACTTGGCACATTATTCGCCTGATCCATGACCTCTTCAGGAAATTCAATATCGATCCCGTGCTTATGGATAATAGAGAGAATATCGACACCCGGATCATTTTTATGTCCAAGGATCTCAATGACTTCTCCCTCGGCACTCTTTCGCCCTTCTGGGTAGGACGTCAATTTCACAACCACCTTGTGTCCTTCTGTCGCACCCATTTGAGCGGATTTCGGGATGAAGATATCACTGGCAAACTTCTTATCATCAGGAATGACAAAGCCGAAATGCTTGCTTTCCGTGAACGTCCCGACGATTTGGTCCACACCTCGCTCCACGATCCTGACAACGGTTCCTTCTCTCCGTGAACCTGAAGAGGAAGTGGAAACCCTTACTAATACAATATCTCCGTGCATAGCGTTATTCGTTTCATTAGGAGGGATGAAGATATCGTCCATTCCTGCTTCTTCAGGTATCACAAACGCAAATCCTTTTGCATGAGCGGATACTTTCCCTCTTACCAAGTTCATTTTTTCAGGCAGGCCGTAGCGATTGCTTCTTGTGCGTACAACCAATCCTTTCTCTTCCATTACGACAAGGGCCTTTACGAATTCCTTGAAATTCGTGGATCCTTCAATTCCGAATGCTTCCTCAAGCTCCTGTACCGTCAATGGCTTGTATGCTTCTTCCTTCATGTAGGAAAGGAGCTTATCCACATGCTCTTTAATCTTTTCGTCCATGACAATCCCTCCTGATCATCGAATTCATCAAACCGTCCAGTCCAATTTCTCAAGGAAATCGTAGACGTCTTCATGAAGCTGTTCTTTTTCTTTATCCAGTGTAATGACATGACCGGACTCTTCATACCACTTAATGTCCTTCTCATGGGACTCCACATTGTCATAAATGATATTGGCGGAATCTGTATTGATCATATGGTCATGTCTTGCCTGTACCACAAACGTCGGCGAATAGATCATATCCACGTTTTGGCGGACGTCTGCAATCAATTCCTGCAGAGCCTTCAACGTATTCATCGGCGTTTTCTTGAACTCTTCTATTTCCTTTTCAATTTGATCTTCCGGTTTTCCTTCAAATTTCTTAAATTCACGGGCGTATTCCACTACCCCCTTATACATCACTTCTTCACTTTTTATATACATAGGCGCACACATAGGGACAATACCCTTTACAGGTACAGTGTAACCTAATTTAAGAGAAAATACCCCTCCGAGCGACAGTCCTGCAACCGCAATCTCTTCATACCCTTTGCTCTTTAAATGCTCATATCCGTCCAAGACGTCCTTCCACCAATCTTCAGGACCTGTGTGGACCAATTCTTCAGGCGGGACACCGTGCCCCTTGTAGTGAGGGGCGTGGGATGAATAGCCCTTCTTTTCCAGGTAACGACCTAGCATTCTAACGTCAGCAGAATTCCCGGTGAATCCATGAAGCAATAGAACCGCACGTGGACCTGCTTCAAATGTAAATGGTTTCGGCAATACAGTCTTCATCTCTCATGACTCCTTTTATCTCAATTCATTCTAAAACCGGGTATATAGGACCCGATTGATGGTGTATGTAATCAAATATATAGTGTTGGTGTATTAAACAAACGTTTGATTAATAACTGGAAACCTTGATATTACTGGCTCCATCCTATTAAACGATCGTTTAGTCCACTCTTCTTCTCTATTTTTAGCAAACATTGGTCAGACAATCCAATATTTCGCTTGAAAAGCCGTCTCGTTTTATTTCAACGCTTATTGGTGAATGTACAGCTACTAAAACGAGGGCTGGTTCATTTCCGCTTCGGTGAATTGCTTACCCCGGGGTTTCGAGCTAAGCCTCCTCGGTCGTTGCTCTACAGATCTTATCATTCTAACGAGAGATATCTGATTGAAATAAAAAAACCTGACCTTAATGATCAGGTTTTCATCCGTATTAGATAGCTACGATGGCAATGGTTAGTACAAAGAAGAGTACTGATAGTACGATGGTGATTCTGTGAAGTACTAAATCAATTCCACGTGCTTTTTGTTTCCCGAAAAGTTGTTCTGCACCACCAGAGATGGCCCCTGAAAGTCCAGCACTTTTACCTGACTGAAGTAATACAATGGCAATAAGTGCGATTGATACGATAATAAGTAAAGTGACGAGTATTGTGTGCATGAGTCCCACCTCCTGATACGAACATAACATTACTTCTAGTTTACCATAGGAAAGATGGAGGGGACAAGGTAATATTGTTTGAATTGTGGAAAGAGTTGGTTGATGAGTGCATGTTCGGCTGGAGTGACAGAGAATCCAGTGACTATTGGAAAAAAAGCAGCCCCGTCTGTTGACGGAGCTGCCTTTTCAACTACTGAATTAGCGGTTTACGTTATAGAATGTTTTCGCTCCAAGATATTGAGCTGTGTGAGCCAATTGATCTTCGATGCGAAGAAGTTGATTGTATTTCGCTACGCGGTCTGTACGTGATGGTGCACCCGTTTTGATTTGACCAGCGTTTGTTGCAACAGCGATGTCAGCGATTGTGCTGTCTTCTGTTTCACCTGAACGGTGAGAGATGACTGCCGTGTAGCCTGCGCGTTTCGCCATTTCGATTGCGTCGAATGTTTCAGTCAGTGTACCGATTTGGTTTACTTTGATCAGGATGGAGTTACCGATTCCCTGCTCGATACCTTGAGAAAGTTTCGTCGTGTTTGTAACGAATAAGTCGTCCCCTACTAACTGAACTTTCTTACCGATGCGGTCCGTTAGAAGCTTGAAGCCGTCCCAGTCGTTTTCGTCAAGACCGTCTTCGATGGAGATGATTGGATATTTGTTACACATCTCTTCATACCAGTCAACCATTTCAGCAGAAGAGCGAACGACGCCTTCGCCAGAAAGATGGTATTTACCGTCTTCTTTGTTGTAGATTTCAGAAGCGGCTACGTCCATTGCAAGAAGGACTTCTTCTCCTGGCTTGTAACCCGCTTTTTCGATTGCTTCAATGATAGTAGAAAGTGCTTCTTCATTAGACTTAAGGTTTGGAGCGAATCCACCTTCGTCACCTACTGCCGTGTTATACCCTTTATCTTTCAGTACTGATTTCAGGCTGTGGAAGATTTCTGTACCCATGCGCAGACCCTCTTTAAAAGTAGAAGCTCCTACAGGCATGATCATGAATTCTTGGATGTCCACGTTGTTGTCAGCGTGCTCTCCACCGTTAACGATGTTCATCATTGGTACTGGAAGCTGCTTTGAGTTGAATCCTCCAAGGTATTGGTATAACTCCACTCCGAAGAAGTCAGCTGCGGCACGAGCGACTGCCATGGAAACACCCAGGATAGCATTGGCACCTAATTTACCTTTGTTTTCTGTTCCGTCAAGAGCGATCATGGCCTGATCGATTGCTACTTGCTCAGTTACGTCATATCCGATCAATTCTTCAGCGATTTCGTTGTTTACGTTATCGACTGCTTTTTGTACCCCTTTACCAAGGTAGCGGCCTTTTTCGCCGTCACGAAGTTCAACTGCTTCGTACTCACCAGTTGATGCTCCAGATGGAACAAGCGCGCGTCCGAAAGCACCTGATTGTGTGTAAACTTCTACTTCAATGGTTGGGTTACCGCGTGAATCCAATACTTCACGAGCGTATACGTCTGTAATAAATGGCATTTAGAATCTCTCCTTATTTTTTAATTAGTGATTGTCCAGTCATTTCAGCTGGTTGATTGACATTTAATAAATCTAGCATAGTTGGAGCAAGGTCTCCTAACTTTCCACCTTCACGAAGCTCGATTCCTTCTTTCGTTACGATGACAGGGACCGGATTCGTAGTGTGTGCCGTCATAGGCTTGCCTTCTTCGGTTAGAACTTCATCTGCATTCCCGTGGTCTGCTGTGATGATGGCTGTTCCACCTTTTTCAGTGATGAGGTCAATGATCTTTCCAAGACATTCATCCACTGTTTCCACCGCTTTGATCGTTGGCTCAAGCATTCCTGAATGTCCGACCATATCCGGATTTGCGAAGTTCAGGATAATGGCATCCTGACGGTCTTCACGAATTTCTTCGAGTAAGGCATCCGTCACTTCATACGCGCTCATTTCAGGCTTTAAGTCATACGTTGCCACTTTAGGAGAATCGATCAGGATCCGTTTCTCACCAGGGAATTCATCTTCACGTCCGCCACTCATAAAGAATGTCACGTGAGGATATTTTTCCGTCTCGGCAATACGCAGCTGCTTCAGTCCATTTTGTGAAAGGACTTCACCAAGTGTGTTATCAAGGTTGGTTGGCTTGAATGCCACAAATCCGTCCACCGTTTCACTGAACCGCGTCAAGCAGACAAAGTGAAGGCCTTTCGGGGATTTGTCTCCACGATCGAATGACCGGAAGTCTGCATTGGCAAATGTATTGGAGATTTGAATCGCACGATCTGGACGGAAATTGTAGAAGATTACAGCATCCTCGTCTTTGATCGTTGCAACCGGCTCTCCGTTTTCTTTCGTCATGACAGATGGAATGACGAATTCATCGTAGATTCCATTTTCGTATGAATCTTTCACAAGCTCCATTGGATCATGGTAGCTTGGGCCTTCACCGTAAACCATGGCTCGATAGGATTTCTCCACACGTTCCCAGCGCTTGTCGCGGTCCATGGAATAGTAACGACCAGAAATCGTGGCGAATTGACCGACACCGATTTCTTTCATTTTGGCTTCTGCCTCTTCAATGTACTTCTTCGCCGTTTGAGGGCCGACGTCTCGACCGTCAAGGAAGGCGTGGACATACACATCTTTGATTCCTTCTTTAGCTGCTAAACCAAGAAGGGCATAAAGATGCTCGATATGGCTGTGCACTCCGCCATCGGATAGGAGTCCGAAGATATGAAGATTCGTTCCTTTTTCCTTTGCGTGATTGATGGCATCAAGGAAAGTGGTATTCTGTTCGAATTCCCCTTCACGGATGGCCAGGTTCACGCGGGTCAAACTTTGGTACACGATTCGTCCTGCACCGATATTCAAGTGGCCGACTTCTGAATTCCCCATTTGTCCTTCAGGAAGTCCTACTGCTTCGCCACTTGCAGTCAGCTGATTATGAGGGTACTGATTCCACAGACGGTCAAAATTCGGTTTGTTCGCCTGGGCTACAGCGTTTCCTTCTGTTGTGTTACGGCAAGCAAAACCATCTAAGATGATTAACGCCACTGGTGATTTACTCATGTGTGCTTGCCCCTTCTAAAAGCTGCAGGAAGCTTTGTGCTTCAAGACTTGCTCCACCTACAAGGGCACCATCGATATCTGATTGAGCCATATATTCTTTAATATTGGCCGGTTTTACACTTCCGCCGTATTGAATTCTCACTGCGTCTGCCGCTTCTTGAGAAAATTCTCCTGCAACGACTTGACGGATATGAGCACATACTTCGTTCGCATCTTCAGCTGTAGACGATTTACCCGTTCCGATGGCCCAGATTGGTTCATATGCAATGACGGTATTCTTCACTTGATCTGCTGAAAGACCTGCAAGTGCTTTTTTCACCTGATCCCCTACAAGGGCTTTTGTTTCGTTATTCTCGCGCTGTTCGAGGGTCTCACCTACACACACGATTGGCGTTAAGCCATGTTTGAAAGCAGCAAGAGTCTTTTGATTCACTGACTCGTCCGTTTCATTGAACATTTCACGGCGTTCTGAGTGGCCAAGGATGACATATTGCACTCCCAGGTCAGCAAGGGCTACAGGACTTACCTCTCCCGTGAACGCTCCATTTTCTTCAAAGTGCATGTTTTGAGCACCGACTGCCACCTTTGAATCCTTCGTTAAACTTACTAAGCTTTCTAGAAATAGGGCTGGAGAACAAATAACTGAATCAACCACTTCTTGATCAGGAACTAACCCTTGTACTTCTTCAGTAAAAGATCTTGCTTCCGATAACGTTTTATTCATCTTCCAGTTACCCGCAATAATCGGTTTACGCATTGTACTCATCCTTTCTGGTTTATAATCGTTTCCTTAAGTGTTGGTCTTTGGGAATGCGATTATTTATCGTTAAGAGCTACGACTCCAGGAAGTTCTTTTCCTTCCATGAACTCAAGAGAAGCTCCACCACCTGTAGAAATATGACTCATCTTATCAGCATAACCGAATTTCTCAACGGCTGCTGCAGAGTCACCGCCACCGATAACAGAATATGTATCTGCTGCATCGGCTAACGCCTCTGCCACGGCTTTCGTTCCATTTGCAAATGTTTCTAATTCGAATACACCCATAGGTCCGTTCCAAATCACAAGCTTGGAGCTTTTAATCGTGTCTTGGAATAACGCTCTAGTCTTAGGACCGATATCAAGTGCTTCCCAATCAGAAGGAATCGAATCGATGTCCACTTCCTTCGTATTTGCATCATTTGAGAAGTCATCAGCAACGACTACATCAACAGGCATAAGGAATTTAACGCCTTTTTCTTCTGCTTTCTTCATGAATTGCTTCGCTAAATCGATCTTGTCTTCCTCAAGAAGGGATTTCCCGACTTCATGGCCTTGGGCTTTCACGAATGTGTAAGCAAGTCCGCCACCGATGATGAGGTTGTCCACTTTATCTAAGAGGTTGTCAATGACACCGATTTTATCTTTTACCTTCGCTCCACCGACGATGGCTGTGAATGGGCGTTCCGGATTGGAAAGGGCTTTTCCTAATACTTCAAGCTCCTTTTCCATCAGAAGGCCGCCTACAGCAGGAAGATGCTTCGCAATTCCTTCAGTTGAAGCATGTGCACGGTGGGCAGCACCGAATGCATCATTGACATAAAGATCCGCAAGGGCTGCAAATTCTTTTGCAAGCTCAGGATCATTTTTCGTTTCGCCAGGGTAGAAGCGAACATTTTCCAATACAAGAACGTCCCCTTCAGTCATGTCGCTGATCTTGGATTGAACAGCTTCACCATGCGCTTCATCCGCTTTGGCTACATGTTTCCCAAGAAGTTCTGAAAGTCTTTCGGCTACCGGCGTCAGACGCAGTTCTTCCACTACTTCACCTTTAGGACGGCCTAAGTGACTTGCCAAAATGACCTTCGCTCCGCCATCCACCAAGTACTTGATCGTAGGCAGTGCAGCCTGGATACGGGTTTCATCTGTGATCTTGCCTTCAGACATTGGTACGTTGAAGTCTACACGGCAAAATACGCGTTTCCCTCTTACATCGACATCTTTGATCGACTTTTTGTTCATCGTAAAGGCCTCCTTCATTTCTCAATTTCTTCATGTTTTTCAAATAAATAGAAACAACAATAAGAAAGGGGAGAGGGGAATCTTCCCCGCTCCCCTTCAACACATCTTCATTATAGATGGTGGGACAAAATTTATCCATCAATCACCATGCTAATGATGTCAATTTACAAAACTTTAAGGATTAAAGTCCTTTAGAAGCGATATAACCAGCCAAGTCTACTACACGGTTAGAGTATCCGCTCTCGTTATCATACCAAGAGATTACTTTTACCATGTTGTCTTCTAGAACCATAGTAGAAAGTGCATCGATTGTAGAAGAAGCAGGGCTACCGTTGTAATCAGTTGATACTAAAGGCTCTTCGCTGTAAGCAAGGATTCCTTTAAGATCGCCTTCAGCAGCTTCTTTAAGCGCCGCATTTACATCTTCAGCCGTTACGTTTTTGTCAAGTTCAGCAACTAAGTCTACTAGAGAAACGTTTGGAGTTGGAACACGAACCGCTCCACCGTTCAGTTTCCCTTTAAGCTCAGGAAGAACTAGAGATACAGCTTTTGCAGCACCTGTAGTTGTTGGGATCATGTTCTCAGCAGCTGCACGGGCACGACGGTAATCTTTATGTGGTAAGTCTAAGATTTGTTGGTCGTTTGTGTAAGAGTGGATGGTTGTCATCATTCCACGCTTGATTCCGAATTTATCGTTAAGTACTTTCGCGAATGGCGCTAAGCAGTTCGTTGTACAAGATGCGTTAGAGATAACGTCGTGGCTAGCCGCGTCGTATTTATCTTCGTTAACACCCATAACCACTGTGATATCTTCATCAGATGCAGGAGCAGAGATGATGACTTTCTTCGCACCAGCTTCGATGTGTTTCGCAGCGTCAGCACGCTTTGTGAAACGCCCAGTAGATTCAACCACGATATCTACACCAAGATCTCCCCAACCAAGTTGAGCAGGATCGCGCTCAGCAAGTACCTTTACTTTCTTGCCGCCAACTACAAGGTAGTCACCGTCAACAGTTACTTTCTCTTGAAGAGTTCCGTGAACTGTATCATATTGTAAAAGGTGAGCAAGCATGTTTGCATCAGTTAAGTCATTAACTGCTACTACCTCTACGTCGTTATTTTTAAGTGCCGCACGGAATACATTACGTCCGATACGTCCAAATCCGTTAATACCAATTTTTGTTGCCATGAATAATTTCCTCCTTTAGATGGTTAAGGATGATTTTTTTATATTTCAAAAGGGCTTACCCTTTTAAAAGCTCTCTCGCGGCTCCCTCATCCGTTATGAGAACGGTGGCTGGTGGAGCACTCTTCATATACGCCCGGATCGCTTTCGCCTTCGAGCTGCCGCCAGCGACGGCAATGACATGTTCGATATGACTTAAATCCTCTAATTGCAGGCCGATCGTTGGCACCTTATGTACCACTTCACCCGCTTCGTTAAAATAATACCCGAATGCTTCCCCAACTGCATGGCCGCCTGTGATCTTCTCAAAGTCCTCATCACTGGTCTTCCGCCTTTCGGCCATTGTGATAGCATCCCCAATTCCATGGAGAACCATGTTGGCAGATTTGATCAGATTCAGAACTTCTTTAATCATCGGTTCTTTCAAGAAGGACTTATACACCTCTTTACTAACCTGATCCGGCACATATAAAACACGATGTCGTGTCCCAGTATGCTCAGCCATCTTGGCACATATGGTGTTTGCCTGGTTTTTAACGTCTTCTCCTATTCCACCCCGTGCAGGAACAAACAGGGTATCGTCAGAGAAATCAGGTAGCCTTTCTGCCACGGCTGCCATCGTCGAACCTCCAGTCACAGCGATGATAGTATTCCCCTTAAGCCGGCGTTTCATACTGGAAGCTGATGCACGCCCTAATTCTTCTTTTACCCAAGGAGACTCATCACTATTCCCCGGAACGATTACAATTTCATGAAGATTAAGTAAAGATTTTAATTCTTGCTCCATTGCGTTGATTCCTGAAATCTCCCTCATCATGCTTTCAAGCCTCTCTAAAAGCTGGATACCTTCCTCTGTCATGATCATTCCCGAGGTTTTAATATCTATGAGATCCTGATTGTTCAGAAATTCCACTTCACTTCTGAGAACGCGTTCCGTCAGTCCCATATTCTGGGCCAGACTCCTGCGTCCCACAGGCTGCATGAACCGGATGGAACGAAGAATTTGATGCCTTTTTTGCATAACTTCAAGCAGGTCAGGTAATAATCGCTTTTGTATGTCTATTAAAGATTCCATGTTAAAAGCTCCTTCAAATGAAGTCCGTGGGTATGATGGACTAAAAAAGTCCCACATAGACATATTATGTCCCACTACCTTCAAAAAAAATTCATCCCTGCTTTCAAATTCAATTCTAGCAGGGTATGAAAAGTAATTCAACTAGAAACCATCAGGTTTTTTCATGTAAACGCTTGCTGAGCGTAAAATAATCAATCTGCCCATACTGAATGATGTCTCCAGCCACTTCCACGACAGGAATCATCAGTCCAAAGCGCTCTGTCAGATCGTCACTTCCATCGATGTCGATTTCGTTTATACGAAATCCCATCTCTTCCTGAAGGAGTTTTAACGTAATTTTTGCGTCTTCACATAGACCGCATTGTGTTCGTGTATAGAAATTGACAGGGTTCATGTTGTTGCCTCGCTTTGTTTAGTTGTAGGTAGCGTGTTTGTTTGGGTTGGGGTGGGTGTAGTTGGATGTACCTGGTACAAAAACCCCATCCTGTACCTGGTACAACCACTCAACCAAGCTTCTATTCATACCTCTTCCTCATCGTAGACGATGCAATCCCCAACTGATCGCGGTACTTCGCAATGGTCCTTCTTGATACATCATACCCCTTATCCAATAATAGATTAACAATTTTCTGGTCTGATAGGGGTTTCTTTTTGTCTTCTTCTTCAATCAGCTTCTGCAGCTCACTCTTCACCGTTGTGGCTGATGCAATCTCTGAGTCTTCCAGCTTCACCGATTTTACTGCGGACGAGAAGAAATACTTCAACTCAAATATTCCATATGGGGTCTGCATATATTTCCCCTTGACGGCGCGGCTGATGGTGGATTCATGAACATCGATTTCATCGGCCACCTGCTTTAAGGTAAGTGGCTGGATGGCAGAAGGTCCATTTAAAAAGAAGGCTTTCTGCTTTTCAGCTAGCATCCTGCCCACTTTCAGGATTGTTTGTTTCCGCTGCCGTAAGCTTTGCAGTAACCACTGGAAGTCCTGCTCCTTTTCCTGTAGATAAGACTGGACTTCTTGATCTGGATGGAATTGGAGTAATTCTTTGTATTCTTCATTATAGGTGACGTTTATCGTCGTCCCGTCATTCAGTGAGACGGTAACCGTATGATCACCCTGGACCTTTACCACAAGCTCGGGGATGATGTATTCAGATATATGATGAACATACTTAGCTCCCGGGCGCGGATTACATTGCTGAATATAATCAGCAGCCTGCTGTATATCTTTCATCTCAACACACAGTTCCTTTGCGATCTTTTTCCACTTCTTATCGGCAAACGCTTGGAAATAATTGTCGACAATCGCAGGAACAATGGGAGGAACGTTTGCCTTTCGCTGCAGTTGGAGAGAGATGCATTCCTGCAATGACCTGGCCCCAATCCCAGCAGGTTCCATTTGCTGCAGGATCAATATATAGCTTTCCAGTCGATCGCTTTCAATCCCGTGTTTTCCGGTAAAAGAATCTTCGTCGATTCTTAAGTAACCATTATCATCCAAACTGTATATCAACTCTTCCATGATCTTCCTGTCTAATAAAGTAAGCGATTTCAAATTTAATTGAACAGTTAGAGCATCTGATATGGATCCCTTCGGCACAGATACATATTCATACCAATCCACAGTATGTTCCGTATTACTGCCGGCGGTCCGTTTAGACGTAAGAGGTTCTCTTTGATGAAGGGGGTCGGGCTTTGGTGATTCCAGTTGAATAAGGGGATTCTCTAATTGCTTTGCTTCTAAGTAAGCATTCAATTCCATCGAAGAATATTGGAGGATGGTGATGGCTTGTGAGAGCTGTTGCGTCATTTGTAGTTTTAATTGTTGATTTTGAAATAATCCTGCTTTCAAATTCATGATTCGTAACCTCCCATTCCTTTATTCTACAATAAAATCAGTGGTTCGTTAATGGGAATTTACTGGGTAACGATGGGTTCAATGAAAAACGCCAAGAATCCTTTTATATTAAGGTTCCCCGGCGTTCTTTATTTTTTTGTTAGTTGCGTTAATTATTATTTCACGGAATCCTCTTCATAAAAAAACCGAGGGGGAAAACCCCTCAGATTTCTAACATATCCACAAAATCATCAAGCTTTCGCCTAGTGATGAGATTGGAATTACAAGTTTGACTATCCTTACAGATGTAGTTACCTCTGCTCAGATATGTTTCTTTCCCACTTTTCACTTTGCACATGAATAGACCGACTTCTTCATGCCCACCACACAATGTACATATGCTTTTTCGATTGCTTCCCTGGAAGGTTCCTTGAATCCCCTTGAGTTTGCCATTGACCTCCACAATCAGATACTTGCGATTTGATCGGATATCATACCACCCTAGATAAGTGAGTTCCTTCAAGTCAATTTCCTTAAGCGAAGGCACTTTAAGCTTTTTTACTTTCGGAAACAATTTCTGTACAGCTTTTTCCGATAGATTCCGAAATGGAATGACATACACATGTAATTCGTCTAGGAACTTCTCCGCTTCCTTCGATTCTTCGATTTCCATCATCCGTTTTAAGAGGGGATCCACTTTTTCATCCATAGAGCCAAAGATGCCCAGCGACTTTTCAAATGCACCATATTTCAATGCTTTGATAACATCCTGATCTTTGACTGACGCATGCGCTCCTACTAAATTCCGGACCTGTGCACGGATAAAGTTATATTGATCAGGTCTCATGAATGGTTTTGCTTCGTTCAATTCAGTTCAGCTCCTTATTTTAATCGATTTATAAAATAAGGCGCAAAACCATGCTATCAGGCGATTAGATGAGCGTCCATCCCATACAAAGTATCGCCTTTCCCATAGCAGGCTTTGCATGAGCCGTTTCAAATTCTGGCAAATGAATGATGAGGTTCGCCATTATTTACCACCTCCTCTATTAAAATACATTATACAATAACGTTATTGTATAATGCACATTTATGTTACCTGTATTATTAACTTATAAATTTATCGTTCGGATTCTGAATAACACCATCATAAATCCGCCAGTCAAGAATAATAACATAATCATGCACTTCTTCACTCCTTTCACTGTTACCACCAGTCTAGGAGTCTTTCCATATTTCGTCTTTAAAAAAAGCGTGGGAAGGGCCAAAATTAAGCTGTGATGGACATTATTGATGGATTTAAAAATGAACCCCTTTTAAGAGGGCTTCCTGTCGGAAATTCTCTTAGGAAAAAAGAGCATTTTGTTAATATGGTCCAATAATTACGTTACTGTAATTAAGGGAAATGCAACAAATATTGGTGAGGACAGACACAGAAATCTATTAAAAAAGCACTTAAAAAATATAGAATTAATGTTAAAACAATAATTCTTTGTTAATAAAATGGAAAAGGGGTTATTTGGATGAAGAGACTTTTAATTTCAAACCGACATTGTGTAGACGATTAAATTGAATATCTACCGAAGAGCTTGTAGTCTCAATGATAGTTATTCTAATTATTTTCACAGGATACAAGTACATTTACAAAAAAAAGTAACTCATACAAGTGTAACTAGGGTGAAAGTATTTCGTGAATTTTTAAGTTTAAACCTTGCTTTAAAGTTCTGTTCTCTTTATAACAAAAACGAACATTTTTGTTACAACATAAACAATAAAAATGGTAAGTTGACTAACGTAGATACATACCGTAACAAAAAATAGTAGCTAACTATTATTATTTCCATAAGTAAATATGTAAGAGAACAATAATTAGAAGGGAATAGAAATATCATCCTTCTTCTTTTGCTTCAAAATATATATTCAGTTGAACCTTGTTCAATTAGTAGAGCTGATGAACGAGGTTCAACTATATTTTGAAACTTGTGCATAATCTGAGATCAGACTGTCAGCCTTTATTTCTCATAATAACTATAAGAAGAACCACTTATAGCTCAAAACGTTCAAAGAGTATTCAAGGATTTCCATTTTAATTTTGGAGCCCATTAACATTAAAAAAAATCAAATTTATATTTTCTTTATTAATGCTGTTCCAATGCTTGCTCCTTTATTAATGTTTGTAAGAGTATTTGCCTCTTTAGGTACTCCTCTTACAAATAATCCATTCGGTGCATTCTTACATAAAAGAAGACCAAAATTTAAATCAGTATCTAACCATTCAACCTTTTCATCTTTTACATAGGGTAATTCTTTTGGTATAGATTCCACTCTTTCCTGTACGATATACGGTTCATCCCTGTTCATGATGATTTCAATTTCCGCTTTCCACTCTTCTGGTGATACTGTCCAACCTAGAATAACACCATTCCCCCCATATCCCTTAATCGGTTTCAAAACTAGTGAGTCCTTATTATTACACACAAAATCTTTTAAAGAAATTAGACTTCCTCTATGGACAATAGTGGATTTCGGTGTGAAGAAATTTGTCCACGGAATATACCTTTTAACCAGATTCTGTTGTACAACTGGTAAGGTCTTGAAGTAGCGTGCATCCCATAACAAGGCCAAGTTACCTTTATTGCTGTAAATATCTGTATATAAGCTATTGATCATTCTAACATCACTGGTGTGAACCGGATGTAAAAGATCAGTCAAGTGAGAGATACTCTTTTTAGCATCAGATAGCAAGAAGAATTTGTATAATATATCTATTTTCCTATCACCTAAATAGAGTTCATTCCCCTTTTTAATCATATTCTCTTGATGGCATATCACTGGATTAAATCCATTCTCCATTAAGATCCTCGCCAAGTTCTTATGGTCTTGTAGATACTCCAGCATATCGGGATACCAGTCAATGATCCCTATTGTCTTTTCTTCTTTTTTCCATCCTAATTTAGAAAATAACTCCTCAAACTCTTTTATCATTCCTTCATAAGGATCGAGGAAGTGATAATCTTTCAACTTCTGTTCATATAATCCTTGAATGATCCTGCTTAATTGACCAGTTTCCATCCCTCCAACACTGCTATCCACATTAAACTCAATCAGCTTAAAACCTTCCTCGGATTCAATTAGATCCGCCCTGGAAAACCAGCAGTCCGATGATGAAAAGTCATGAAAGGACATGAGTAACTGCTTCTCTCCACTATCATAGCCAAGTAAGTCTAAATAGGCTTCTATATCATTTTCAAATAAAGTGCCTGGTATCTTCATGATAAGATTCAATATCTCTGAACAGTCTTCCGAGAGGGATTCATGTTCTTCTTTAGACATCAATATCGGAATGCTGTATACATTGATATCTTTCTCATATTGAAATAGATGACTCTTCTCTACTCTACTAGATAAACCTTTTTGAATACTGATTATTTCTTCTTCTGTCAGCCTGTGAATAAAGGATGGATGGGATTCAGTCTCATTTATTTTCATAAGACACGTTCCTTTGGCTTTACTTTATTTACGCAATAGCGAATGATTTCCCGAGCTACTTCTTCCCCATCTTCCTGCAATGGATACCATCCTGGACAATTATTGACCTCAAATATATAGTATTTTCCCTTACTTCTTACAATATCAACCCCTGATATTTGCAATCCTATACATTTTGCTGCTTCTATTCCTAAATCTACTACTTCTTGTGGAGGAGTGATACGCTCAATGGTAGCACCCATTCCTACGTTTGCTTTCCATGTTTTATCGTTGGGAAGTCGATTGAAGCATACGATTGCGTCATCTCCAAGCGTGGTAACACGAATATCTCCATCTGGATGTGGGATAAATTCCTGCACGAGGACCGATCCATATTTATGAAGTAATGTTTCTATTAACTTTTCATTCTGTTCAAAACTTTTTTCTATCTTTTCAACATCTTGACCAGCATAGCCGAAAGATGGCTTAATGACGATTTGGGAGTAATGATCAAAAATCCTTCTAATAGATCCAACATCCTTACATAAGAATGTATCCGGAACTGTGAAACCATGATTGGCCAGCTTTTGGTAAGTTAATAGTTTACTTTCGGATAAAGTAAACGAAGAATAATGGTCAATTAAACAGTCTACATATTCATTTAAGCTATAAAGTACCTGTAAGTCTTCTTGATAGTAATCCTTTCTAAGTTGCGCTCTTGAAATAATAACATCAAACTCTTTAAGGTCTGTACCGAAGACATGAATGCTCTTATGGGACGCTGAAATGTCCATTTCGATATCTTGTAAAGAAAACAGTAAGGTGTCATACCCCAGTTCTTTTGAAACCTTTCCTAATTGAACGGATTCAAATTCTTCATGATCCCATCCTAGAATACCAATCAACATGACTCCACGCTCCTATCAAATACAACAAGAGCTCTCTCTTCAAGAGCCAGGGCCCTTTCCTTACCTTTCCCGACCACCATATATTCGATAGTATCGGTCCTTCCGATATCTTCTGCCAGGATAATGACTCCCTCTTGCTCCCTTCCCTGTACAAGCAGGCATTCATCTTCTAACATCCTCAAAAGCACTTGAAAGTCGGGACCAACTTTTATTTTATTCCTGGTAAGAATCATATAGTGATCAGCATAATTCACTCCATAAAGCTTCTGAGCTACATGGTGAATATGACTACACCCACCATTTCTTCCATTAATTTCACTGAAAAGTAACTGGCCATCTATGGTAAGAAACGCATCAATGTTGATATTTCCCTCGTATCCTCTTTCTCTTGCAATGTCTGCTAATATGGTGGAATTAGAAATGAATTCTCCCAGACTATAGGCGTTCATCGATACAGTAGGTATTTCAAATCCATTCCAAACCGGCTCCATTCTCATGTCACCAAAGTTCAGGAGGGTTGGCTTAAGTTCCCGCCTTCCAATATGATATTCAGAATAGAAAACCGCTAGAGTTTGGTAATACACTTCAACGACTAGTGAATTATTTCTATATCCTATTAAACGTTCCCATAAATACCGCGTGATATCTTCGATACAATTTTCTTCTGTAATATGAAGAGTTTCAGTCGCTCCTTTAGAGTTCTTAATGGATGTATCTTTGGTCACAACAATATTCCCGTCTCCTCCTGCATTCACATCTTGCTTTACAATGACGGAGCCTGTTTGGTCAATCCAGTCTGAAATTAGTTTGAATAATTCACTTTGAGAATAGCAATTGTAACCAGGAGGAACCGGAATCCCATGAGAAGCCGCTATCCTTCTAAATTCCGTTTTGCTATTTAATACTTCTGAACCGCCCTGTAGTAAAAACTCATTTACATTCGGATGAATTCTTGTACTTATGCTTTCTGTCAATTCAGCCACAGCTCGATCATGATAATAAGCCAGTACCCCCCACTCCTTATATTCATTTGTGAGGTGTTGAAGTTCAGCAAGTAACTCATGATTTGATAGGACATCATATCGTAGTAATTTTGTTTCATAGGGGTCTCTCTTAGGAGGTAAAACGTGCTTTACTGTTCCTGGATCCACTTTCATAAGCCGGCATAAATAGTTCAGGAATTCGGAAGACACTGGATAAGGAAGAAGAAGGATATCATGATCTTCCACAAACCAGATTAATCGATTAGCAATGATTGATGCAGCTGCAAACATTTCTGGGGTATGTCTTGAAATATCACCTACAAGAGACTCGCCGTCGACATTTCCAATAATTATTTTTCTTGAATTGTTCTGACCGATTGACACATCAGAAGGCAGTTCCTTAGTTAATAACTTATTCATATTCAAACCTCCATTTTATTCATTTTACTAATATTTACTTGGGAAGAATGTCTTGCAAGTAATTTCATAAGGAAAAACGTTACCATACACATTCCACCATATATAAACCACGGGTAAACTGAATTTATCCCCATAAAGAACGTTCCAAGATAATTTCCAATGATCGTCCCTCCTGCAAAGGAAAGCTCAAACAGACCATAATAACCGCCTGTATTTTCATCATTACTGAAATCAGCGATGGCCATATCAGAACTAGGGAGAATCAAAGTCTCACCAACTGTGAAAATAAATATCATAAATAAAAGCCACGGGAAACTATTCACAAGTGGAAGGAACAAAAAGCTTATTCCACTTATTAATGCCCCTTTTTGAATCAACGTCATAGTTGTATATTTCGTAAATACATTTCTTAAGAAGAACATCATTATCAATCCCGTGACTCCATTCACTGTAAATACCAAACTGATCATCTTTTCATCCTTTGTGAGATCAAATACATATAACGGTATTGACACTGAAAGTTGCGAAAATGCCATCCAATAGAAGGACATGATTACTAAGTAAAAAAGATACTTTCGGTTCCCTATGATTTGTTTGATGCTTCCAAATAATGTGTTTTTACTTTTATTCGTGTGAATGTGTTTTGAAAAATAACCTAACACCATTGCAATGGCTAAGAGGATGACTCCACTTACTAAGAAAGGAACAGCGGGATCTAACAAAAGGAGCCCCGCTGCAAATAGTGGGCCCAATATTGCACCTGCATTTAGAGCCTGATTTAAATAGGTTAATGATTGTTTTCTTTCTTTTTCTTTTTGACTTGCAAAGATGGTCATAACAGAAGGGTCATAGAAAGCGCCCCCTATCCCTATCAGGGCAGAAGTCACAAACAATCCAATAAATGAATCGAATATAGCAAATCCAAAAAATCCAATACCTCTCAAAAACACCCCAATTATCAAGGTAACTCGATGGCTGATTCTGTCTCCAATTAATCCTGTAATAAAAGGCAATAAACGACCAAATACTAAATTCGCTGACAATATAGTAGCTACTTCCACATGGTTAAACTGTAGAATTTTAGAAAGGTAGACCACTAAGAATGGTATAACCATAAATGTTCCGGCATTCATCATAAATGCTGACCCGAGAAGGACCTTTATGAAAAGCGGAAGTCTTATTGAACTATCCATTTACTTTTTCCTTATCGGATAACTTCTCTAGAAACTTATTTTTATCTATGATAATTCTCTCATGTTCTCCTTTAAAGACTTCCCCATTGGTATCATGAGCCACTACATTAAAAAAAAGCTTTTTGTTCTCCACGCGGTTTAAAGTGGCAGTGATTTTCACCTTTTCACCTAATATGCTGGCTGCAACATGCCTAGAATGATGAGAATACCCTACTGTCATCATGTCAGAAGATAACTCTTGTTCAACTGCCTTCATACACGCAATCTCTGATAACCATAGCAAAATAGGAGTCGCAAGTACCGGAACATCATTCTGCCAATTTGTTGCCAAGTCCGTTTCTTCTACAATGTGAGTTATGATAACTGACTTTCCAACAGACGCATTCATGAAACAACCTCCCGGGCCACGGAATGTAGTTTTTGTAATTGATTAAATATATTTACCCTTTGTATATCGCTTGTCCCCCCTGCAATTCTGGTTCCAACAGCATCCTGTAAAAGTTGTGATATTTCTCCTTCCATATACCCTTGATGGCCATGGATCAGCATTAAATCCTGTGCTGTTTCAACAAGAGCCTCCGTTCCAGTGAATTTGGCAATAGAACATAGAAGTGAAGCTTCTTCATGACCAGTTATGAGTCGATCTAAAGCTGCATAGGAAATCCAGCGTGATTTCTCAATGTTCATCTTCATGTCTGTCAATTTTTTCTGAATATATTGATGGTTAGAAATCGGCGTTTTAAATGCTGTCCTATCATTCGAGAATATTAGACTTTTGTTTAATAATGGTTCGATATAGGAAGCTGCAATCAAACCATAAAGTAATCGATCAAGTGAAATCATATTATAGAGTGTATTAAGTCCATCACCTGGTGTCCCAAGGATATTCTCCTTATGGATTTGAACATTTCTTAAGTAGATATCTCCAGTAGGACTGGTCCTATTTCCAAACATACTCTCTCTATCTCCAAAGGTAAGTCCATCCATCTCTTTCTCAAGAATAAACAGAGTGATATCTCTTTTTCCTAATTCCGGTATTCGACCTACCATGACAACAATGTCCGAAATCGGAGCATTTGTAATATGGCTCTTATGACCATTAAGTTCTAAAAGGTTTAAGTTATTATAAGCGGCGCTTGTAGATATGCGGGCTACATCTGAACCTCCTGATGTTTCCGTAATAGCCGTAGCACCTACTTTTCCATTCATTAATAAATCTAAATAATAATGTTTTTGCTCTTCTGTTCCATGTTTCATTAGGACTCTTAAACATCCGATGTGCGCAATCATGGAAAGTAAAAAGCCTAAATCCTTGGAGGTTGATGCTAACCCTTCTAAAGCGGCTGCAAATTCCCACCATGACTTTCCAAACCCTCCATATTTTTCAGGTACAGGATATTTCCAAATTCCTTCATTGGTAATCACTTCCCATGATTCACCATCAAATTGATTGCGGGAATAGCACTCCTTATAATTTCGGTTTATTGTGGCAGACAGTATAGAAAATCTATTTCGTATCAATAATTGTTCTTCATTCCAATTAAAATTCATAAACTTCCTCCTCATATTTAGCCATGACCGAATCAAATGATTTTTCTAATAACACCATTAGTTCTTCTAATTCAACTTCTGAGATCGTTAAAGGTGGGGCAATAATAATGGCCTGCCCATTATGGATCGTCGAAATTCCTTTAGCGGGATAAATCAAAAGACCTTGCCGATAAGCTTCATCTACTACTTCTTTTGTAATATTTCTATCTTTATAACGTTCCTCATCAAATTCAATACCTTTTAACAAGCCTTTTCCACGGACATCTGCTATTATGTTAAACTTCTTCTTTAATTTCATTAAATAGTTGTCTAATAGAGGCTCCATCCTATTCACGTTATCCAATAGAGAGTGCTTTTCCATATATTCCAGAACAGCAAGTGATATGCTTGTTGAAAGCGGGTTACCACTATAAGTATGACCAAAAACGTTGACACCGCTTCCATCTTTAATCGGTTCCATTACCTTTTCTGTGGTCAATATTCCAGCAATGGGGGAGTATCCTGCACTTATCCCTTTTCCAATAACTACTATATCTGGAGAAACTCCCCAGTGGTCAATAGCAAACCATTTACCCGTTCTTCCCAGACCAGTCATCACTTCATCAGTAATAAGTAAAATGTCGTATTTCTCACAAATACTTTTTATCACTTGGTAGTACCCATCTGGAGGGGTGATAGCTGCCCCTGAAGCTCCAATGATAGGCTCTACGATAAATGCAGCGATACTTTCACTACCAAATTCATTGATACATTTCTCTAATTCATATGCACATCTCATTCCACAGGCTTCATAGTTCAACCCAAATGGACACTGATGACAATAGGGAGTAGGAACAGACGGGAAATCCTTCAATAAATAATTGAACCGTGCCCTTCTAGGGAAATGCCCCGATATCGATAGTGCTCCCAAAGTAGTACCGTGATAACTGATCTTTCGAGATAGGATTTTTTGTTTAAAAGGCTGACCTTTTTCCTGCCAATGTTGTATGGCTAATCTGCACGCCATCTCAGTTGCCTCGGACCCACTATTTACAAAAAAAGCATAATCCATCCCTTCAGCTTTATTTACAAGCTTTTCAGCCAGTTTTTCTGCTGGTTCCGTCGTGAATTGTGTACGGTACGTAAAGGAAACTTTTTTTGCCTGTTCATATGCTACCATTGCTATCTCTTCAACTCCGTGCCCTATGTTTGCAACAATGGCACCTGAACATGCATCTAAAACTTTCTTTCCTTCATTTGTATAAAGATACACGCCTTTACCATATTCAACTTGTTCGTATATTTTATTAATTTCAGGCTTTATTAGATAGGATTGGTTGATCAATGACTCGTACCTCACTCAAAATAATGTCTTGTACCTAAATGTAAATCTACGACTGCAGCCAGTGATTTTAATTGGGGTTCTACTGTATGACATTCAAATAAACCACACTGTTCAAATGTCTTGTATCTTCCTGGTTCAAACCAAGCTATTGGAACTGGATAGCCATAAAGGTCGATTAACTCTATCGTATAATGGTCAATATCTTTCGATTCTATGACAATGATATAATGGTAATCTGAGTCATCATCAAACTTAACAATTCCATACTTATCTGATTTTGCTTTTGCGAAATCCAGGAGTACTTCTTCAAAGCTCGTCATTTTTGACATTTCTTTTATCATTTACATCACCTTATATAAGTATTTGTATTGATAATAGAATCGATCTATACAAATATTAAATATTTTTTGACGATCATTTAACGTGTTTGTATTTTCAACATATTAAATGGTAGAGGAAAGGTTTTATGAAGTAAGTAATGTTGCGGGATATTCGTGAAGTAGTTTTCTGTATACTAATCACTAACCTTCAATGATATTTTTATAACTTCGAATCTATTTTCACACTGCTTCTTGGCCACTCTTCATCAGCAAAGCTATCAGATGTTACAGAACTGCAGGCACCAAAAATGAGTATCCCCATAATTAAAGAATAGATTAAATATTTTGTTTTTTTCACACGAACACTTCCTTTGTTATTTTTTTTAACATTTTAACATTTTATAATAAATGTTATAATTTACTCACAAAACCAATATAAACAGTTTGTCACTTACTGTCAACCTATTTATGGAAAGGGTGGTAGAAATAAACTCTATAGGAATGAAAATCAAACAAATTCGCACCAAAAATAAACTTACTCAAAGTGAGCTAGCGAAAGGAATAGTGAATCGTAGTTATATTAGCCAAATAGAAAAAGGCTCTGTTCAACCTTCATTTAAATTACTGAAAAAACTTAGTGACCGCCTAAATTGTGATGTAAATGATTTTATTGAGGAAAGAGAGACACCTTCATATAAGTTAGATTTACAAAAAACATTAGCCTCTTTAGAATATTTAGTTATAAATGAAGAGGTAAAAGAAGCTAAAATCGAGATAAATGTGATTGAGCCATATGTTGATAATCTAACTCGATCAGAACAAGCACTTTATTATTTCTGTAAAGGAAAATTAGAACAGCAAGATGATAATGCGATTGAATCTTACAAATTGAGTTGTGAATTATATTCACAAACTAAAATGATGGATGAACGCTTAAGAAGCATAAATCATTTAGTTCATATTCTTCTTGAAAAAAATCGAGTTCATGAAGCCTTTAGGATACTTGATAATGCTTACGATGAATCGGTAATTTATCGAATTTATGGGATTGAAAAGATTTCTTTATTAATCAATTTGGGTATTGCTCATGCTAAACTTGGAGAATACTATTCTGCTATTAGATTTTTAAAGCAAGCTATTACCATTACTAGTAAATCAAATATTTATTATCATACAGGTAGAGCATATATGGTACTAGGTCTCTGTCAAAGAAGAACAGCAAAATACGAAAGTGCCATCTCATCTTACAATAAGGCACTGTTATTTTTTGAGGGTTCAGATGATGTATTGAATATTGCAGGAACCTATACCAATTTAGGAATTCTTAAAAGGTTTCAGAACGAGTTCATAGACTCATTGATGCTTCTGAAAAAAGCAAACCAACTCTACGATGAAATTCATGATAGCAAAGGTCTATTAAATACTCTTTACGAGATGGCTTTAACCTCCTTCCATTTAGAGAAATATAAAGACGTTCAAAGATTATATGCTGATTTCCTAAAAGCTTCACAATCTTCCACCCAAAAGCTTCATGGTAAATTCTTACTTCTATTAGGGAGCACTTTTTGTGAAGAAGGAGAGCATGCTGATGCTATTAGGGCTTATAGAAATGCGTTAACTATCACAAGTGATTCCCCTATACAAAAGGAGGTGCTTGTAAAGTTGAGTAAGGTTTATTCCATTCTGAATGATCATGAATCAGCTCTTAAATGTTGGGATACTTATTCAACAATGTTGGAAAAATCCATTGACTAAAATTGAAATACATTAATTAAGCTAGACTTAGTGACTAACACGAATAATATTATCCTTGTAGGAAATAGTCATTGCAAAACGCGGTAGGATTATTAACAGTCGACTATTTCCCTTTGCAGTAAAGAACTCCCAGTGGAAGATCCAGATTATTCAACTTAGAAATGTCTAGAAACGTACTATGTAATTTCATTTGGAATATAGAGCAATTAGCCTTCATATAAGTATTTACTCTTCTCACATATACCCTGGGTGGGAGGGAGCATTGTGATGAAGACTATAATTCACTCGTTTCCTGATATTTGTTTAATGGATGATAAGTCCTCCTCTAAAACTTTCTAGGATGATGATTGATCCCAAAGTTAAATCGTTCCAGGACACTATAATACCTGGTGAGGAACTTTGTATGAAAAGCAATAGTAAAATGGCTTCTGAAAAATTATGTGTCAGACTTGCTGTAGTTAGTGTAGACCGGGGCTAGCGCGGAAAGGGTAGGAGAAGCCTTGCTTAAAGAAGAGATTGCAATCGCAAAAACTAAGGGATTGGGTCTTTTGCAATTGACAACCGATAAGTAACGTTACATTGTCCATCGTTTTACTATCGACCAACATTTTTGGCGAGTCATGTAGGTATGAAACTGATACTTTAATTATCAAACCCTATTGCTTTAAGGGATTGCTTGAACAGAAACACAAGTGAAAAATGATCAAATTTTTAAAAAACAACATTCTTAAATCTGCTATGAGAGAATCCATTTTGATTAAGCTAATTTCAAAGTGGATTTTTTTATTTATCCCAAAATACAGATACGTTAGATATCTTTTTCAAACTTAACTACATAACAACACAACCTGGTCTACTTAAGAGCCATAGTTATTAGATACATTTTAATATTTCCTTGAACTAATCCAATTTCTTTTGTAACAATTATTTATAATTGTTACAAACTTAATATTTTCAATCAAAATAACTAACATATCCGTATTTTTTAGATCGAAAGTTAAATACTATAAGTAAAAATAAAAGGAGATTCATATGGAACTTGTAGTGTTTTTCTCCCTCACATGGTTAGTTATTTCCTTTTTTTTCGTAATAAAAAAAAGACTCGATATTTTCGAGAACACATTTGTTTTTCTAATAACACTTATAGTAAATATTAACTTTTCATGGATTGTTATTGATGAGATGGAGTTATTAACTGTTACTCAGAAAGTTTTACCTTATACAGCATACCTTCTAAATCGAAGTATCATTACTCCACTTCTTATTCTGGTTCATCTGAACTTTTTTATAGAGGCTAAAACATTCGTTGAAAAAGGGCTAATCATTACTTCATCCTTAATATTATTATTATGTCTAAGTGTAACAATTGAAGTTCTTAATATAACTGAAAAGATTAATTGGAATTATAGTTATAGCGCTATATACTACTTGTTACTTTTTATAATCGCTATTATTTCTTATGAAATTTTTTATAAATTAACAAAGAATGCGGTGAGATAAAAATGATATTGTGGGAATCATTTAACAAGAATGAAATTTACATCGTTGTTGCGCTCGTGTTTGCCTTTGGTACCTTTATGTTTTTGCCAAGAAACCTCTGCAGAAGAACTACAATACTATTTTTAACATGGGGGTTTACAATATCTTTATTATTCGATTTTACGATTGGTGGAGGCCTTATTGATTTTTACAAGGTTAATGATTCAAATAAATACGAATTATTCGATTTGTTAACATATTTTATTTTTGCATTTTTTAGCTATTTCTTTGTATACTTCTACCAAAAATTCAAAATCAATAAAACATGCTTCATCCCATATATTATAGTTTGGACATTAGTAGGTTTAATAATGGAAAAGATATCTACTCTAGTGGAAGTAATCGAGTATCAAAATGGTTACAGTATTAAATTTTCAGTAATCGTTTTTCTAATAGTACAAACAACTACAGTTCTTTATTACGAATTAGTTAAGAGAAGTAAAATATAAAGAAATGCTGCTTCTACAAATTTTTTTGATATTCTAATTCTAAAATGGACCACTAATCTACATATGCATCCGATATTGCATAAAACTATTTTTTTTAGGCAAATCCTCCACAGAACATATTCAGCACGATTTGGCCCTTACTCGCAACATTTCATTTCTCATAGCTAGAGTTCCAATAAGATAAGGGCTCAGGAAACTCTCATTGTTAAGGTAATGCTTGGTTCAAATGATTTTCCCCTTTTAGGTTGAGGGATTATAAATCAGTTAGGCCCTTTGTTTTCCTGTATAAATTATTGACCTAAAAAGCACAAGAGAATTTTCAGATAACTAAATCTTATCATATAACAGCATTAAAAGGATAATATTCCCAGAACGACCTTTCTAATAAATTGACTTTAATGGAAGCCAATCTTTGCTTACAGACCGCTAGAATGTCTTCTGTTTTGTCCTTAATGGGAATTTACTGGGTTACATATGTAAGCAAGGAAAACGCCAATGCTCATTCCATATACAGAATCCGGCGAGAATACATTTCTCATGTATTGTCATAGATTAGAAATGTATTTCGGAGAGGGATACCCGCCTTCTATATCGATGTATGGTTATACCATGTATATCCGAACTGCATTAACGCACCCGCTTCTGGACGTTCCTGATTAGAGAACACTCCTAATCATCTAAGATTTGTTTCATAAACTTTTCTCGATTTTCTAAATAATACTTCGTAATTTGATAGTGGTCTGTTTCTTCATACTGCACCTCACGAATGGTGCCGTTATCAAAGCTAAGGATGGTTGAGTTTGGAAAGCCCAACAGAATGGGGGAATGGGTTGCGATAATAAACTGACAATCACCAGACAACGTCAAATCGTGTATGATCTTTAAAAATGAGAGCTGCCGTTGAGGAGATAATGCTGCCTCTGGTTCATCTAATAAATAGATGGCTCTTCCCTTAAATCGGTTTGTAAAGAGAGAGAAAAAGGACTCTCCATGAGATTGGTGGTGTAAAGAACGCCCTCCATAAGCTTCCTGAGCTCCCACCTCATCAATATGGGAAGCGAAGTTATAAAAGGACTCAGCCCGAAGAAAGAAACCTTTAGAGACTTTAGGCATCCATGAAAGCCTGATATACTCTCCAAGCGCTGATTCAGACGAATTCAGATCATACGTGTTATTTCGACCTCCCCCTGCCGTGTTAAATTCGCATTTATCAGCAATTGCTTCTAAGAGTGTAGATTTTCCTGAACCATTCTCTCCCACGAAAAATGTCACTCTGCTTGTTAAATTGATTTGATGGAAATTTCTGATTGTGGGAATGGAAAAAGGATAGACAGTAGTAGATCCGATATTCTCACGTAACAGTGTGATTCTTTTTAAAAACATATTTTTCACCTACAATAGATCTTCGTTTTTGGGTTCATTATCATCATACCCTGAATTGACCTGCACGTCTGCTATTTAGATTCGCTTATTAAGACTAGCAGCTACTGGTATCGGGCTATCTTCTCATTCCATTCACCGATGTGGTAAGCACTTGTTCTGGTCATGGGATATTACCAATTACTTGGTGATACAGCAAGCCTGAGACTGAATAATCTTCCGTTACAAAATGATAAGATACAGAATTTTTAACGTTGATAGTAGGCGGGCGAGATCATTATTCGAACGAAGGAGTTTCCTTCAATCCTGTTCTTATATGGCTTTCATATGACGAAAAAAGCATGTCTACATCCTGCTTTCTCTAAAGACTATCGAAGGATGATTTAGAGGCGGTCAGGATTCTTATTCGTTCTGGGCATGTGCCTGTTCCTCATGGAGTGGAGCGCAGACATTCTGCATTATTATGCCTTTTATATGTTCATCGCTTCGTTCTTTATCGTCGTTTCCTCGAGGACGCTGTTATTGGCAGCTCTTGTTACAGTCCTTACTTCACAAGCTTTTCAGCTCCTACTGAATTATGAGTATGGATGGGATACATCGTTTCAACATTATGAAAAATTTTGGACAGCGAATGGATTTATAAGCAACCTGTTCTTTAACGGATATCACCCCATTTTCCCATGGGTAGCATTCGTATTCATAGGTATGTGGCTAGGAAGATTCGATTACCAACGCAAAAAATTCCGAAACAACCTGTTGATCGGAACAATCATCACCTTTTTGTTAGTGGAAGCGGCGTCCTTCACACTGATCAAACTTTCAACTCAATGGCAGGACCTGAAGTCGCGTCCTATTTATTCGCCACCAAACCGATGCCCCCAACAATGTTTTACATGATTTCCAGCACCAGTACTGCCATCATCGCTATCCTTATATGTATCTACTTATCTGAAAGATTCCATGAAAGTTCCATAGTCCATGCACTTGTTTACACAGGCCAGGTTGCCCTTACACTCTATGTGGGACATTTTCTTGTTTTGGTTGTCTTTTCTATGTTTGGAGGTTTAGTGGATAACACCCTGCCATTTGCGATCACGGTGGCTGTCATTTTCTTTCTTGTCTCTACCATCCTATCAACACATTGGCGAAAGATATTCAATAGAGGGCCGATTGAGTTTTGGATGCGTAAAGTAAGTGGATAAGGAAGTTTAATTGACTATTTGACAATTAAAACATCTTTTTCAACGTTTAAAGTCGCCCATAACCTTCCTTGAAACGGTTGGGGGGGTGGTTGTCCCTCTCTTTACGAAAAAATTGAAAAGCACAAATCAAACCAAACAAAAAAAGACCCCATGCCTGCTGATAACTCAACAAACACAAGGTCTCTGGTACGCCCTCGGAGGGAATCGAACCCCCATTTTAAGAACCGGAATCTTACGTGCTATCCGTTGCACCACGAGGGCAGATAATAAATAACCGTCACGAATATATATTATAAGGCAGATATTGCTTGTTTGCAATAGATATTATAGATTATGTTTTTTAGCTTTCCTACTAATTCCTTTTTTAGTGTAAGTGGCATTCTCTGAAGAAAGAAAGGTTTTACCTCTTTACTCAACAGACTAAAATCGTCACACAGAGTGGATCGGAATGGAATGCAGTTGACTTATGGGGAAATCGGGGCGCCGCAGGGAAAAGCAAGAAAAGGCTTCCTCCTCAGAGATAAGCAAGTGCCTGCAGCAAAAACGAATGGTCTGTCATTCATTCTAAGCTGGACTCAGGTTTTTTTACCAGTAACAGAAAAGTTGTTCCCTGCTTTCCACCGACTAAAATATCAACAAACTCACCAAAAGACCTCTGTTTAAAAAAGGAATGAATGGGTATCATGTAGAAAGGATTTAATTAAAGGTTAATATAGGAAGCGTTTAGTTTGACCTTTATTGACCATGGGTGTATGATTACAGTACAAAGTGAATATGTAATGATAAAAAAATAAAAAGGATTTTTAAGGAGGAACGAGGATGAATTTAATCCCTACAGTAATTGAACAAACAAACCGCGGTGAACGTGCGTATGACATTTATTCACGTTTATTGAAAGACCGTGTGATTATGCTTGGAAGCGGCATTGATGACAATGTGGCAAATTCCATTGTAGCACAACTTCTTTTCCTTGAATCTGAAAACCCGGAAAAAGATATCTCCATCTATATCAACTCTCCTGGCGGAAGCATCACGGCGGGAATGGCGATTTACGATACGATCCAGTACATCAAGCCTGATGTTCAAACCATCTGTATCGGAATGGCTGCTTCAATGGGTGCGTTCCTTCTTGCAGCAGGTGCAAAAGGGAAGCGACTTGCCCTTCCTAACGCTGAAGTGATGATTCACCAGCCGCTTGGTGGAGCACAGGGACAGGCAACGGAAATCGAAATCGCTGCGAAGCGTATTCTATTCCTTCGTGAAAAACTGAATCAAATCCTGGCTGATCGCACTGGTCAACCACTTGAAGTGATTTCGAAGGATACGGATCGTGATAACTTCATGACAGCCGAGAGAGCTCTTGAATATGGATTAATCGATCGTATCATCACTCGCAACGAAATGAATAATAAGTAAGACGTTGAAAAAGCCTCCCGCAGCAGTCTGCAGGAGGCTTTTTCATTTTAATTATACAATCATTTCATTCTTCAAGAATAAGAGGCTTCCGTCACCGGAAGCCTCTCTCCACTACTTATCTTCAGTTTTATCTTCCTTTACAGGCACAAGAATTTCACCTTTCACCCCGTTTTTCAACAGGAGATGTAAGATGGTTTTCGATAGTCTGCTCGGATGATAGGGTTTCACCAGATAATCATTGGCTCCAAGAGTAAGCCCCTTTTCTTTCTCATCGAGTGCTGAAGATACAATGATCGGGATATGGGCAAGCGCTTCGTCCGCTTTCATCTTTTCTAACACATCCCATCCCGACATGCTTCCTTCGAGCATAATATCGAGGACGACGGCATCTGGTATTTCCTGCTCCATTCTCAGGAGGGCCTCAGGACCTGACGGAGTGTGCTGTACCTTGAAACCACTATCGGACAGCTCTGCCTTCAGCAAGGATGCCAGATTAATATCATCTTCTATGACAATGATGTTCATGCCATCCCCACAGTGCTCATCTTCCTTGAAGGTTTCGAGAGTTACCATAGGTAGCCGGACGGTGAACACACTTCCTTTCCCTACTTCTGAAGAGACGCTGATTTCACCGTCATGGGTTTCAATGATCTCTTTTACAATCGTTAAGCCTAAACCGGTACCGCCAATTCTTCTCCGGTCGGAGTTGTCAACGCGGTAGAACTTTGTGAAGAGGTTGGGAATAGCATCCTGTGGGATGCCGAGACCTTCATCCCGGACTTCAATGAAGATGCTTTCCTCCCCCTCCCTGAAGAGGACAGTGATGGTCCCCCCATCAGGAGAATACTTGATGGCATTGCTGATCAGATTGGTGAAAGCCTGTGACAGCTTGTCTTTATCACCGAGAACGATGGTATAATCCGTATCCCTTGCAAGATTGAAAGAATGGTTGGGTGCGTTCACTTTTTGATTATCGATCACTTGTTGAATGATCGGAGTGACATCCTCATACTTTTTCTCGAAGGTTTGACGGCCCGACTCCATTCGCTGGACATCAAGGAAATCGTTGATGAGGGACGTCAATCTTTTCGCTTCTTGATAGATCGTCGTTAAATATTTCTTCGTTCTTTCTGGTTTTAGCTCTTTAGTCAGCATCAATTCTGTAAACCCGAGCACACTTGAGAGAGGGGTGCGGAGTTCATGACTGACCGTGCTGACAAATTCCGATTTCATTTGGTCGACCTCGAACTCCTTGGTGATGTCACGGTGAACAAAAATCGTTCCCACCTGTTCATTGCCCCTATAAAGAGATTCTGAGTACACTTGAAATACTTCATGCCCGTTTTTGAGATGATACGTAAGGAGATGCTTCCCTGTTCGATTTCCTTTCACGACCATTTCCAGGTAGTCTTCGACCTCTCCATGATTTTCAACTTGGCTTAGGAATGCTTGTTTCCAGGTATCAAAACGTTCGTCCTGAATATTTGCGTCCTGATTGAGGATCTGTGAATATTTCGTATTCATTAACAAGTTGTTCCCATCAATATCGACAAGCTGGATACCTTCTTGAATATTATTAAGGATGTCTTCAGTAAGGTATCGGTTCTTCTCTGACTCTTCAAACAAATAAATCTTCTGTAAAGATAACGATATCTGTTTAGCCAGACTGTCATATACTTCCTGTTCCTCTTCTGAGTAATCCTCGCCGAATCGGCTCAGCACCATGATTGCCTCGATTTCATTTTCAATAGAGACGATAGGAATGAACAAGTCATAGCAATACAGAGTTTCCTGATGGTACCCCTTTTCTGAGTCGATGAGTTCACGCTTGATGGAAAAAGGTTTTTTTCCGGTAAAGAGTCGTTGATGCAGTCCGTTAAAAAGATAGCTTATGAACTGCTGAGTACCCTGTTCTGAAATACCAAAAGCAGAATGGGACTTCTCATCGTCCATCAACACGATCATGCCGCGTGAAGCATCCATGACATGACACATGCTTTCGACGATGCTGTCTAGGACTTCCTGCTTGTTAAGGGAATTCGAGATGCCGTGAATGAATTCGTTCCGATGCTGCAGATGCTTCTCACGGTTCTTCGTCATCATCAGCAGATGCTCAAGCTCTGTTTGCTGAGATTCAAGTTCGTCCTGCTGTGCCACCAACTCTTCATTCTGGGCAAGAAGGTCTTCTTCCTTCTGTTGGATTTTATAGATCATTTTTTCGAAGGCCCTGGACATTTTCCCGATTTCATCTTTACGCTTATTCTCGAAGGACCATTGCTGATAGGTTTCCTGATCGGCTATCTGCTCTGCCGCTGAAGCCACCAGATTAAGAGGCTGACCGATTTGTTTCGCAATCATTCTCATGAGCCGCATCAAAACAAGAAGCATGAGGAATACGAACAGAACGAACGCTCCCTGGCTGAAGGATTCCTTTCGGTTCACTTCATCATAGGCGTCCCGTTTATTTTCTTCTATGGAATTGACATATGTGTTCAGCTGTTTCTGAAACGTTTGGAGTGTAGCGGTCCCCCCATTGGCTGAGGCATTCTTGACTTCCTCCATGTTTCCTTTTTCAAAGTCCGCGATGACCCCTGGCACCAACTCCTTGAAATAGACCATGGAGAATTCTTCGGCATCTCTTATGAACAGCTGATCTTCAGGATTTGTAGCTGCCCCTCTTAATTCCGAGATGGCTTCATTCACTTTTTCCTCCTGCTTGAAGATGCTGTCTTTGAATGTCTGCCTGCCGAATGCAAGGTAACCCCTTGCATCAAAGAAAGCCTGTTGGAACTCTCTATCCAACTTTTCTGCCACATCTTCTTTTTCATTGAGCTGATCTTTCTGTATTTGATATTGATTGGTAATAGACTGATCATAGAGGAATAAACAGGCCGCCCCTATGAAGAACAGAAAGATAAAGCTGCTCATCAGCCCAATGAATTGATTTCTTAGACTGGTTTGAAAGAATTCCCTAAGCCTCTTCATGTAATATGCCTTCAATCTTTTGGACAAGTTCTGCTGGACTGTAAGGCTTAGAGATGAAGTAATCTGCACCGGACTCCATCACGAGGTCCTTATCAGATTGCTGGTTCTTTGCCGAAACCATCATGATTTTCACTCCGCTCTTTTCAGGTGAGTTCCTTACTTTCTCGATCACTTCTAGACCAGTAAAAAGAGGCATCATGTAATCAAGAAGGATGAGGTCATACTCATTCTCCATTATTTGATGGATAGCTTCCTGTCCGTCTGCTGCTTCGTCAAGCTCATGACCTTCATCCTCCAGTGTGTCGACCATCAGCATCCTAAGAACTTCTTCATCTTCCGCAATTAATATTCTTGCCATTTGTTACTCCCCTTCTTTCTCTAAAGCTTCTTTCCATTCATCTTACATGGGTATATGATTTATATCGGATATAGAATCATACTTTCCATCCTCTGATTGAGGTTCGGATTTATAAAGCTCGAATGTTCACCGGAAAAACCTTACATGGTTATCAACGTTGACAGGATGAGACCGGTTTACTTCATCCTTTTCAGTATCTGCCCAATGCGTGCTTCTAGCTCAAGTAGCTTGAACGGTTTTGTCATATAATCATCCGCTCCGAGCTGCAGGGATCTCGAGATGTCCCGTTCACTCTTACGGGATGTAAGCATCAACACTTTGTAGCGGTCTGTATCTCTTCTCTTCCGGAGCTTCTCCAATACTTCCAGGCCGTCCATCCCTGGCATCACCCCATCCAAAATGACAAGGCAGGGATATCCTTCATGCCAGCTTGACTCTATGAAGGCCGGTCCATCTTTAAACGTCTGTATATCGTACTGAATATGCTGTTCAGATGGCAGCTTTGAAAGGAGGTCTTTCATGACGGTCCGGATAATCGGATCATCATCTACTATCCCGATCTTCATCCGTTTATGAGGTGTGTGTTCATAGGCATTTCCATCCATTCTCACGAGGTTCCTGCCGTTTCTTTTCGCTTCATAAAGGGCATTGTCAGCACGCTTTAGCCACGTCTCAAACGGCTTTGTGGGATCAGCGATTTCCGCCACGCCTGCTGAAAAGGTACAGGAAAAGGCAGGGTCCGTCCCGAACGCAAATCGGCTGAATCCCTCACGGATTTCATCGACCAGTGCAAACGATTTTTTTATAGGCGTATTTGGGAGAAGAATGACAAATTCTTCTCCTCCGAATCGAAAGACGATGTCCTGCATTCTCGTTTCTGATTTTAGGTAGGCAGCAAATTCCTTCAGCACCCTGTCACCCGTCAGGTGTCCGTATTTGTCGTTCACTTGTTTGAAATAATCAATATCAAGGACCGCCACACAATATGAATCTTCCATGTGTGACCAGCCACTTTTCACCTGGGCATATGCCTGGCTTAAATATTTACGATTATACACCCGTGTCAATTCATCAATTAACACAAGTTCTTCTATTTGTTTCTTTCGTTCCATCTGTCTCTCTACCCGTACAATGAACTCGTCCAGTTCGAATGGCTTGCCGATAAAATCATCCGCCCCCATTTGGTAGCTTTTCTTCCTGGCTTCTTTACTATCTTCTGCGCTCACCATGACGGTTGGAATGAACTGTTGCTTCAGCTTCTTCTTGAAAAATTCTAGGACTTCGAATCCATTCGTCCCTTCCATATGGATATCGATGATCGCGCAATCCGGCCTCACATCGTAATACGACATAATGGCCTTTTCAGGATTGGCTATGGGGACGACATACCATCCGATCTTCTCCAACTCTTCCTTCATGTACATAAGAAAGGATGTGTCGTCATCAATAATCAACACAACCGGTTCTTCCCCTTTTCTGCTTTGCTTACCGGGATACACCTCAATCGATACTTCTTCATATTGATAACAGTATTGAATGATATCAAAAAGTTCTTCTTTTACTTCTGCAGTCGTCCAAGTCCTCTCGTCCTTTTCATGATGCTGATCCATCAATTCACTGGCTCGGTTCCCGATTTTATGTAAACCAAGGACAGAAGCCGTCCCTGCCATGGAATGGATGAACCTGTAAACTTCTTCATGGGGAATGACAGCTGCTGATTCCCAATCTTGCAGCTTCAATCGAATATTATCAAAGAAATGCTTTGTATATTTTTCCATTCTGCATCGTCTTCCTTTATCGTAAACTTCGAATCCATTCTTTTCACGCTTTGGATATGGATATATATCTGCATCAAACATAGTTTATTATACTCTCGTCTCTACCAGTTTAATAGGGGAGGGCTTCTCATATGATGCGCCTTTTTGGCTATTCTTTTACATTTCCTGAAAGGTACAATGTAACAAAAAAACTGACTGACTTCCATCAATAAAGACAGAAGGAGAAGGAAAAAGAGATCTCATAGATTCGGTTTCGTCTTTTCCCGAAACGTCTGTGGCTGTTTTGACAGCTGGTTACCTGTGCAAAGGGAGAGCTGCTGTTCCAACTCATTCTGATTAACATGGAATCTCAGAAACAGAAAAAAGCTGATGAACCTCTCACTGGTCATCAGCTTTCCATATAAATTGAGTTGATCTTACGCTTCTCTTTGAACGAATCCTTCAAGAGCAACGAGGGCCTCTTCTTCGTCACTTCCGTTTGCCACCAATGTGATGGCGGAGCCTGTGGATATGGCTAAACTCATCAAGCCCATGATGCTTTTCGCATTGACTTTCTTCCCATCCTTTTCTAAGAATATTTCAGATGAGAATCTGTTTGCCTCCTGAACGAATAATGCCGCCGGCCTTGCTTGTAGACCTGTCTTCAATTTCACTTCTACTTGTTTTTCCACCATGATCTTTCTCTCCCCTTTGCCCTTGTTATTGGATCTTCTCACCCGCTCTTAGTTTCTCTGCAAGCTGATCAATTTTCCGCAGGCGGTGATTAATGCCAGATTTACTGATGGTTCCCCCTGACACCATTTCCCCCAGTTCTTTCAATGTAACATCTTGATAATTCACTCGCAGTTCAGCTATCTCTCTTAATTTATCGGGTAAAACCTGTAACCCTACATGTTTTTCAATAAACTTAATGTTTTCGACCTGTCTTAAAGCAGCGCCGATCGTCTTATTCAAGTTAGCTGTCTCGCAATTCACCAGACGGTTAACGGAATTTCTCATATCCCTTACAATTCTAACATCCTCAAATCGGAGCAGGGCATTGTGCGCCCCGATGATATTCAAGAATTCCGTAATCTTCTCCGCTTCCTTCAAATACGTAATGAATCCTTTTTTCCGTTCAAGGGTCTTACTATTCAGGCCGAAGGTATTCATCAATTCTGACAACGCTTCGTTGTGTTCAGAATAAAGTGAAAAAACTTCTAAATGATAGGATGACGTTTCGGGATTGTTGACAGAACCACCTGCCAGGAACGCACCTCTTAAATATGAGCGCCTGCAGCACTTTTTCTTAATCAGGTCTTCGGAAATATTATGGATAAAGGTGAACTGTTCACCGAGAATTTTCAAATCTTCAAGAATCATTTTTGTATCTTCTTTAATTCTTACAATGTAGACATTGTTTTTCTTCAAACGCATTTTCTTCCGTACCAGAAGCTCTACAGGGGTGTCGTACCCCTTTTTGATCAATGTATAGATTCTTCTGGCAATGGCGGCGTTTTCGGTTTGGATATTGACGACGAGCTTTTGATTCGAGAATGACAATGAACCATTCATTCGGATCAATGCGGATAATTCTGCATTGGAACAGCAATCCTTGACTTCAATATTGGTTAACTCTTTTTTTGTTTCCGACGCAAACGACATCCCCATCACCTCCTAGCAAACGCTTGCACAACCTTATACAAAAGAAATTTTCCTATTGTATTATGCTTCGGTTGATTTCTTAAGATAAGAATATATAATATCAGCGACCTTCTCCGTGTTATGACGGACCAAGTTGTTGTCATACGAAAGAATCTCTTCGGCGATCACTTCCATGCCCATGGATTTTAATCGGTCCACATCAAAGTGGACGGGACTTGCTTGTTCTTCATTATATCTTGCCTGCACTTCTTCGGGTACCTGCTTTTTGTTGACTAAGATATAATCGATGCTCGGCGTTTCCAAGTGATCAAATAATGCCTTTACATGGTCGCTTGCTGAATAATTCAGGGTTTCTCCTGCCTGGGTCATGATATTGCAGATATACATTTTCTTTGCTTTCGCCCTGCATACTGCTTCTCCGATCCCGGGAACAAGAAGATTTGGCAGGATGCTTGTATATAAGCTTCCAGGCCCCATCACAATCAAGTCGGCTTCCTTGATGGCACGAAGCGTTTCACCAAGGGGCTTGATGCTGTCGGGCTTCAGGAAGACACGCTTGATCGTCTTGCCGGCTTTAGGTATGGCCGACTCACCCGTGACGACCGTCCCGTCCTCCATCTCCGCCTTCAAGACGACACTTTGATTCGCAGAAGGAAGGACCTTCCCTTTTACGTTCAACACTCTGCTCATTTCCTGGATGGCATGCACGAAATCACCCGTGATGGAAGCCAGGGCAGCAATGATCAAATTTCCTAATGCATGACCAGACAGTTCATTTGTAGTTTCAAAACGATGTTGAAACATTTGTTCAACCAGTGGCTCCACTTCTGAAAGGGCAGCAAGGACATTCCGTATATCCCCTGGGGGTGGTATATCCAGGCTGTCACGCAGTCGGCCGGAGCTGCCGCCGTCATCAGCGACGGTGACAATGGCCGATATATCGATAGGGTGCCGTTTTAACCCGCGAAGAAGGACGGACAAACCCGTTCCTCCTCCGATCACGACGACCTTGGGTGTATGTGTCATGTTGTTAGACCCTTTCTCTTCTGAATATCCCGATGAGAAATTTTTGTATGATAATCTGCTTCGAAATGATGGCCAAGATACTCAGCCAAAGCAACCGACCGATGCTGTCCGCCTGTACATCCTATCGCCACCACAAGCTGGCTCTTCCCTTCCCGTTTGTATTGAGGAAGCATGAACGACAAGAGATCGGTCACTTTCTCGATGAATTTATTCGTTTCATTCCATTTCAATACATACGTGGACACTTCTTCGTCCAATCCCGTTTTAGGACGCATGTGATCGATGTAGTGAGGGTTCGGCAGGAATCTCACATCAAACACTAAATCAGCATCGATTGGGAGACCGTGCTTGAAACCGAAAGATACGACATTCACCGTGAAAATCGTTTTCTTATTCACCGAGAATTCTGTTAGAATTTTTTCACGAAGCTCTCTTGGCTTCATGGTGGAAGTTGTATAAATCAACTGCGCACGTCCTTTTAACTCTTCAAGGAGCTCTCTCTCCTGACGAATTCCTTCAAGGGGTAAGCCTGAAGGAGCAAGGGGATGGGAGCGGCGCGTTTCCTTGTATCTTCTGACAAGGGAAGAATCATCTGCATCAAGGTATAATACCTGCGGCGTAACCCAGGAGGTTTCCGCCAGGTCATCCAGTGCTTTAAACAGATGATCGAAGAATTCCCTTCCCCTGAGGTCCATGACAAGGGCTACCTTATTCATTTTATTACCGGACTCTTTCATTAGTTCCAAAAATTTAGGCAGAAGAGTCGGCGGCAGATTGTCCACGCAGAAGAACCCTAAATCCTCGAAGCTCTGTATGGCCACGGTTTTACCGGCTCCGGACATCCCTGTTATGATTACTAATTGAACATCGTTTGTAGAACCTGTACTCATACTCTTCCCCCATTTATCGTAATGTTCTATTTGAAAGTTGGTTAACTTGGATCTAATCGATAAGATAATAACGAAAAGTCAGGAGTGTAGGTAAACGTCCCATAAATCGTATTCTTTCCGTGCAGAAGGTAGTCCAGAATATGGTAATCCCCCTCAGCCATTGGCAGGTCCTTGATGGCCTCGATCGGATGCCATTTAATCTTTCCTTCTTCCGATTCCTGAAGATTGACACCATCCGCTTCGGTTGCGAAGAAAGAGAACATCATCCACTCCGATACAATTTTATCTCCATCTTTGATGATGAACGTAAAGACGCCTTTTAGATCGGGATTCTTTAAATAAATCCCCGTTTCCTCGCGATACTCGCGAATGACAGCATCCCGGATTGATTCGCCTGATTCCATTTTCCCTCCTGGAGCGACCCACCAATTCCTTCGCGGCTTTTGGAGAAGGAGCACCTTGTCTCCATCCAGGTATAAACAATTTGTGACACGTTGCACTTCCTTCACCTCAATCTTGATGATCAGGGGGAATCATTTATCCCACTTTCAGTCATTCTGTTTCCTTATATTATACTATGATTGTACACAAGCTACAATGTCTGGGCTTGCTCTTTGAAATTGTCGATTAATATCGAAAGATGTTCCACCCGAATGAGAAGATGTACATAACAGGTACAGGAAGCCGCCGATGACTATAACAGGAAAAAAAGCAAAAAAAATAGACACAGGCGAGTCCTGTGTCGTCTAAGGGATTTATTACTTAAAAGGGGGTCAATTTCTTATTTTCTATATTACCCGAAAATTGTTTCACTAGTGTTACAACAGATTTAAAACGGTATTACGGAATGATTAATAAATTGTATACTTAATGCGAAACTCCTTGGATACTGTTGAAATGTGTCATATCCATCTGTCTTTCCTTCCATGTCTAAGAATATGATCTTAAAAGTCATAGGTTTTCAAAATCTTATCGGCAATCAAGTCATATCCCCTGCTGTTCGGATGAAGGGAATCGTGGAAGTAGTCTTCTTTGGACTTCCCTTTAAATAATGGATTCGTTGAGACAACCTTCACATTTTCGTGCTTCTCCGCTTCTTTCATGATGGATTCATTCCAGTCATCCACGTATGCTTCTATTTTATCACTGTCTTTATCAGGGTAGGGATTGTATAGACCCAATACGATGATATCGGCTTCTTCCCCTGCAGTCCCGGTGATATTCAGGATTTTATCCAAGTGGTCAAGATAATCCTTTTTGGCCTCCATGATTTTCTCATGATGCAAAGGAAAAAGATCCCCGCCATTATTCTTAATTAAATCATTGGTCCCGATATTTATGATATATACGTCCGCTTCACTCAAGTCTTCCGCTACCTCCGGTTTAACAATCTGCCTCAACAGCTCATCCGACTGCTGTCCCGGTACGCCGAGGTTTTGAAACGTATAGGAGATCTTGGTATGCTTTTCATTTACTCTTTCTTCCAAACGTCCGATATAGCCGGATTCCTTTTTATCACCATATCCATAGGTCAGGGAATCCCCTAAAGCAATCACACGCTTTTTTGACTGGGATTGTGTTTCATCGGCAAAAAAATAGAAATACACAAGGGGGATGAGGGCAAAAAGGGCGACGATGGGCACCATTTTCCGTACTGTCATTCTTGATCCAACCTTCCGAAATAAACTGTGATGTCTTTCATAGTAGGCTTTTTTCCCTTTTATAAGGGTTGTAATCCTGTTTATTTTTGGAAGTTTTGAACGGATTGAATGATCTCCCCTCCTCTATTTCTTCTGAACCCCAAATTGTGCATTCAGTTGACCTCTTATCATTTTTTGCTTCGCTTCTTTTCTCTCTTTCCTGGAAAGCTCATGTTTGATTTCTTTGGTGGTGACCCCTTCTTCCCGCTGGTCTGCGATATCCATTAATCGCTCTACATCGGAGAAGGAGTATTTCCGATAGCCGCGATTGGAACGTTGTGGGAAGATTAAATTCTTCTCTTCGTAATAGCGGATCTTCCTTTCGGTCAATCCGGTCAATTCACTCACGACACCGATCGATATCACTTTTTTATCCTTATAGGAAGGTTCATTGTCCACGGTAGCCTCATCCTCCTAAGCAGGGAATACCTTGATTATACATGCCATCATTCATCATTTGGACTATTATGTTAGAAAACCTTACAAAGAATTCTAAATTGGAAGAAAACTTAACACAGTAGAAGATTTTCAGCTCCCTTCCCTTTACACTTTTCACAAGAACTCAAAAGGAGTGAACATGAATGCCCTTTTTACGTGAAGCCGTTGAAAGAGAAAGGCAGCAGTACATTCGTCGGTTAGTAGAAGCAGGTGTTTATCAAGCATGTGATGAAGGATTGAAGAAGCTTACACTGTCAGAGTTGGTGTATGTGTTTAAAAAGCATAAGAGGGAAAGACGCATAGGGTGAGCTTTACATGGAACATATGGCTCTCTTTATTTAGGGAAGCAGTGAACAACTTATAGTAGAAAAAGGCTTATTGCTTACAAAAAAAGCCTTACGGAAGGATTCCCTTCCGTAAGGCTTTCTCTTTATTAACCGTTCTTGACTTTTTCTTTCAGCTCTTCGATATAATGTTGAGCTGTTTGGGCAGCGATACTGCCGTCACCGGTTGCTGTCACGATTTGGCGCAGTTGCTTTTCACGGACATCGCCGGCAGCAAAGATTCCAGGAACCTTTGTTTCCATCTGTTCATTGGTTTCAATATATCCTTCAGAATTGATGATTCCAAGGTTGGCAAACGGCTTCGTCAACGGAAGCATACCGATGTAGATGAAGACACCGTCAGTCTGGAAGTCAGTCTCTTCTCCGTTCTCAGTGGACACAAGGGTCACACTTCCTACTTTACCGTCTTTGTCATTGATTTCTTTCACCGTGTGGTTCCAGATGAAATCCACTTTATCGTTATCAAAGGCACGCTGTTGAAGGATCTTCTGAGCACGAAGCTCGTCACGGCGGTGAACGATCGTCACTTTATTGGCGAATCTCGTCAGGTACACCCCTTCTTCTACTGCAGAGTCCCCTCCACCGACGACTACAAGGTCTTTTCCTTTAAAGAATGCTCCGTCACATACGGCACAGTAAGATACTCCTCGTCCGCCCAGCTCTTTTTCACCAGGTACACCGATTTTCTTATATTCCGCTCCCGTTGTGATGATCACGGCACGGGCTTTGAATTCTTTTGAACCGGTTTTGACGATTTTATATTCTTCTCCGTCTACGATTTCTTTAATATCTCCATATGCGTATTCCGCACCGAATTTCTTGGCATGGTCAAACATTTTATTAGAAAGATCAGGTCCCAGAATATGGTCGAAGCCTGGATAATTTTCCACTTCTTCCGTATTCGCCATCTGTCCACCGGGCACTCCTCTTTCAAGCATTAATGTTGAAAGGCTCGCACGGGATGTATAAACAGCTGCAGTCATACCTGCAGGCCCTGCACCTACAATGATTACATCATAAATTTTTTCTTCAGACATAATGACATTCTCCTTCCGAAACTGTCGTAAACAAATTGTTTATTTAAATACTATGGATTGTGGACGCGATGGTGCCGTTTCTTCCACCATAGTATTAACTTCCTACACCTATCCTATAAAAAACAGGGTCATATCGTCCAAAAATATGCTCATGGAAGGTAGCTTTCCACCACAGCAATGTATTTAGTCAGGGTACTTGCAGACACATCAAACCGGTCACAAAGCTGTTTCTTGGTGATCTTTTCGTTTCTCAGTCGATTCCAGACGTATTCCGTTGCCGCTGCAAATGCCTTCGCATTTTTAAACGTTTCCCTTTCCTTAATGCCCCTGTAAGCAATGGTAAACCAGGTAAGGAACAATCCGGACTCCACACTCGTGATGGGACGGTGATTCCCATACAGGTAAAGGGCAACCTGGTGCATATTCTCGATCTCCTGATTCACCTTTATCGAGCTGTTTCCGTTACTATTTAACACCTGGGCTAAATAAACCTTCTCGACAATGGACAGATCCTCCACATCACAGAAATCGGCATGGGTGAGGATGACCCTTTGCTGATCAGAAATCGAGGTTAAAAACAGACCAAATAATTTCTCTTCCGTATACTCACTCTGCAACTTCTTCAGAATCGAGGTGACATGATTTTCGAAACCCTCTGCCTGTTGATCATTCCATGGCTCGAGTCCCTCTTTTTCAGGATTGATTTCCAACAGCTTTTTCCACGCATTGCGGGCCGTATCATCATGACCTGTTTCATAAGCAGAATAAGACAACCAGTAATAGAAGCTCGCATCTCCTTCGAAACCGATCTTCTGAAGGGACTTCAACCACTCATACGCCCGCTTCGAATGGCCGATCAGGGCAAATGTCGCCCCCAGCTTGTAACGATGCTCATGAAGTAAGGGACGGACCTTCTCAAGCCCCTTTATCAGTTCATCCAGCTCGTCATGGCGCTTCTGGTAGAAATAGAAAACAGCCGTATTGCATAGGGCATGCAGATTACCGGGGTTCTTCTCGAGCACCTCTTCTAACGTAGCAGCAGCTTGCTCGACTTCCCCTAAATAGAAGTAGGCAAGTGCCAGATTATTATAGGCGGACCAGAATTCAGGATAATCCTGAATCACCTTCTGCAGTGTATCGACAGCTTTTTGAAAATTCCCTGACTCCAGGAGCTCTCGTGCCTTTTCCTGTTGGACGATCAGCTCATCATGCTCGTATAAATCGTCCACAATCAGATCGGAATCCAGTTCCAGCAGCTCTAACAAGTCTTCTGCGTCCTCGACGAATTCACCGTACTCTTCTTTGTCAAGATAGGCTGAAACCTGTTCGTACGCCTCTTTAAATAAGCCTAAATGGGCATAATTATTAGCTAAAAAGTAATGACATTCAGACATATGGGGATCGAGTCCATCTAAAATCTGATGCAATAAATCATTGGAACGCTTGTATTCACCAAGCTCTGTATACACCATCGATAATTGACAGGCAATCATCGGTTCTATCGGCTCCAATTGATATGCTCTATTTAAATATTTTAATGATTTCTTAAGCTCTCGACGTTGATAAGCTTTCATCCCTTTGTTGTAGTAATACTCGCCAGTCGGGACAAAAGACAACACTTTCGCTTCTTCACTTCCTAGTTTTGACCCTTTTCTCATCAAAGTCCTCCGAAACGTTCATAGTATAACTACAGTAGTATATCATACAACACCCCTGTACTAAACTACCATATTTTGAGGGACGGACCTTTGCGCCCACGTGCGCAAAGGTCCGTCCCTCTGTGAGTTATTTATTATGACGTTCCACGAGGACGCCTAAGATATCCTGAAGTGGAAGTTTTTGTTCTCTTAATAGGACGAGGATGTGGTAGAAGAGGTCTGCGACTTCCCATTTCAGTTCCTCTTGATCCCTGTTCTTCGCGGCAATGATCACTTCTGACGCTTCTTCGCCCACTTTTTTAAGGATTTTGTCTACTCCTTCTTCGAACAGGTACGTTGTATACGCTCCCTCAGGACGGTGGATTTCGCGCTCTTCAATGAGCTTCTCCAGAGTGAGCAGGATATTTTCGGTTGATGATTCTCTTTCACCAAATACTCTTTCGTGGAAGCAGCTTTCCTTACCTGTGTGACAGGCAGGTCCCTTTTTATCCACAAGGAGGAGGAGGGCATCTTTGTCGCAGTCCCATGTGATGTTTCGGACCGATTGGGTGTTCCCGCTTGTTTCTCCTTTATGCCACAATTCCTGCCGTGAACGGGAATAAAACCATGTTTCCCCTGTCTCCACTGTTTTCTTGAGGGATACTTCATTCATATAAGCCAGTGTTAACACTTCTTTTGTGCGAACGTCCTGAACGATGGCAGGCACCAGGCCTTTGTCATCGTACTTCACGGATGAAATCCAATCGACATCTTTCATCGCACATGCACCTCCTGCTCTCTTAGGTAGCTTTTCACTTCTTCTACACTCGTTTCTTTATAATGAAAAATGGAGGCTGCGAGGGCAGCATCGGCTTTGCCTTCTGTAAAGACTTCTTTGAAATGACCGGCATTTCCAGCACCGCCTGAAGCAATGACGGGAATCGATACGGCTTCGCTGACGGCCTTCGTAAGGGCAAGGTTAAATCCCTGCTTCTCCCCGTCACTGTCCATGCTGGTCAGTAATAGTTCTCCAGCCCCAAGGGATTCCACTTCTTTCGCCCATTCGACTGCATCCAGATCTTTCAGCTTTCGGCCTCCATGAGTGTACACCTTGAAGCCACCACTCTCTTCGTCATACTTGGCATCGATTGCCACCACGATGCATTGAGAACCGAAGTAATCCGCCCCTTCACGGACAAGCTTGGGGCGCAGAACGGCAGCAGTATTAAGAGACACCTTGTCTGCACCAGCCCGGAGGAGGGCTTTCATGTCTTCGACTGAATGGATCCCGCCACCTACTGTAAAGGGAATCGCAAGTTCAGCTGCCACATGCCGGACGACTTCAACCATGGTCTTCCGCCCTTCATGGGACGCGGAAATATCCAGGAATACGAGCTCATCCGCTCCCTGTTCATCATATACTTTGGCAAGCTCCACTGGGTCGCCCGCATCCCGCAGCTCCACAAATTGAATGCCTTTTACCACACGTCCATCCTTTACATCCAAACACGGGACGATCCGTTTTGTTAACATGACTTCACCTCATTTACTGCCTCTCTCACCGTGAACTTTCCTGTATAAAGGGCTTTACCGCAAATCGCTCCGGAAACTCCTCTGTTCTCATATTTTTTCAACGTTTCCAAGTCCTCAAGAGAACTGATCCCTCCAGACGCAATGACTGATTTACCCGTTTGTTCGGCCATCTCCACGACCGCTTCCACGTTGGGACCAGTCAGCATTCCGTCTGTGGCGATATCGGTGAATATGAACGTCTCGGCCCCTGCGTCTGCCAGCTCCTTTCCAAGGTCGACAGCTTTCCGGGACGAGGTTTCCAGCCAACCGTGTGTGGCGACATAACCATCTTTGGCATCAAGTCCTATGGCAATTTTTTCTCCATATTCTGCAAGCCATTCCTTTACTAAAGCTGTGTTGGAAACAGCGATACTGCCGATGATGACACGATCCACCCCCCGGTTCAGATAGTGTTCGATATCTTCTCTGGAACGGATGCCGCCGCCGATTTGCACCTTGGCATCAAGCTTTTCAGCAACGGCAATGACGAATTCATCATTGATCCGGGAGCCTTCCTTTGCCCCATCAAGATCTACCATATGGATCCACTCGGCTCCTTCTTCGGCGAACTTTTTGGCCATTTCAAACGGAGAGTCTCCATAAATCGTTTCCTGATTATAGTCACCTTGAACGAGACGTACACACTTGCCGCCCCTCATATCAATGGCAGGATAGATTGTAAAGCTCATGAGACCCTCTCCTTCACTCGTTTTGTAAAGTTTTCTAACAGCTTCATTCCAAGTTCACCGCTCTTTTCAGGGTGAAACTGCATGCCATATATATTATCCCGACTCACGACTGCCGGAATGTCAACTCCTGCATATCCTGCGCTTGCCACAGTCACGTCTTTAGACCCTTCTTGGACATAGTAAGAGTGAACGAAGTATACATAGCCTTCTGTCAACCCTTTTAAAAGGAGGGAATCCTTTTGATAACTGAGAAGATTCCATCCCATGTGAGGAACCTTATAGGAGATTCCCTGACTGTCCTGTTTTGGGATGCGAACCACTTCACCGGGTAAAAGGGCGAGCCCTTTCGTTTCCCCATTCTCCCTGCTTTTTTCAAATAAGAGCTGCATGCCCAGGCAGATGCCTAAAAGAGGCTTCCCACTTTCGGCGAACGTGAGGATGGTTTCTTTTAAATGAGTGTTTTCAAGCAGCTTCATGGCATCCTTGAATGCTCCTACCCCTGGTAAAATCAATCCATCTGCATCCAATAATTCCTTCTGTTGATCACTGATGAAGTAGGGAACGTTCAGGCGTTCAAGTGCTTTGCTGACACTGAACAGATTTCCCATTCCATAATCTACGATACCGATCATGAATTATAACATTCCTTTCGTTGACGGAACCCCTTTGACACGGGGATCGATGGTAGTCGCCTCATCAAGGGCACGGCCCAGTGCTTTAAAGATCGCTTCAATGATATGGTGTGTGTTATGTCCGTAATGAACGATGACATGCAGATTCATCCGGGCTTCAAGGGCAAGCTTCCATAGAAATTCATGAACAAGCTCCGTATCGAAGGTCCCGACCTTCTGACTTGGAAGTTCAGCGCGGAATTCAAGGTGGGGCCTGTTACTCAGATCCACCACAACCTGGGCAAGGGCTTCATCCATGGGAACCATGGCCGATCCGTAACGCTTGATTCCTCTTTTATCGCCAAGGGATTCAAGTAATGCCTGTCCCAGGCAAATCCCGATATCTTCCGTTGTGTGATGGTCATCGACCTCAATATCCCCATTCGCGTCAATCGTACAATCAAACTGTCCATGCTTCGTAAAGAGATCCAGCATATGACTCATAAACGGAACACCCGTCTCAATCTCCGCGTTTCCCTCTCCATCAATCCCGAAACTCAACCGGATATCGGTCTCATTCGTCTTTCGCACAATCTCTGCACTTCTCACCGTGATGTCCTCCTTTATCCTGGAGGGGCGGACCTGCCAGAGGTCCGTCCCTCATCCTTATTTCTCTTCTTTATGGAATCGAATTTCCACTGCCCTTGCGTGGGCTTCCAGTCCCTCCAGGCGGGCAAGTTTCGCGATTTTTTGATAGTTTTGCTTCAGTGCGGTTTCGCTATAGGAAATGACACTCGTCTTTTTCATAAATTCATCCACATTCAACGGACTCGAGAAGCGGGCTGTCCCATTCGTCGGCAGAACGTGATTCGGACCGGCAAAATAGTCCCCCACCGGCTCAGAGCTGTAGCGTCCAAGGAAGATCGCACCTGCATGACGGATTTTTGCCATCGTTTCAAATGGCTTCTCTGTCAGGATCTCCAAATGCTCCGCAGCAAGCTCATTGACCACATCGATGGCTTCCCCCATATCCCTAGTCACGTAGATCGCTCCGTAATCATGGATGGATCGGCGGGCAATGTCTTTCCGTGGTAGAAGATCCAGCTGACGTTCAACTTCTATAGAAACCGCTTCGGCAAGTGCACTGGAGTGGGTCACAAGGACCGCAGACGCAAAAACATCGTGCTCAGCCTGTGACAAGAGGTCGGCGGCGATTTCATCTGCACGCTGATCTTCATCGGCCAGGATTACGATTTCACTGGGACCTGCAATCATATCAATATCAACATCCCCGAATACTTCCCGTTTGGCCAGGGCCACATAGATATTACCCGGACCTGTTATCTTGTCCACCGGGGGAATGGATTCCGTACCATAGGCAAGTGCTGCTACTGCCTGGGCGCCGCCCACTTTATAAATATCTTCCACTCCGGCTGTTTTAGCCGCCACCAGCACGCCGGCCGACAGCTTACCGTCCTGATCAGGAGGAGAAACCATCGTGATTCGTCTGACTCCCGCCACTTTAGCAGGCAGGACATTCATCAACACGGAGGAAGGATAGGCAGCCGTCCCCCCCGGCACATACACCCCAACCGAATCAAGGGGCGTCATCTTTTGACCAAGCATCGTTCCATCCTCATGTGTAGTAAACCAAGAGGACCTTTTCTGCTTCTCATGAAAGTCACGGATATTCTCCGCTGCTTCCTCAATGATCGAGATCATCTCTGAGTCCAGAGAAGCGAATGCCTCCTCGATCTCCGTCTGTGAAACCTTCAAATTCTCCAACCGGACGCCGTCAAATTTCTCTGTATACCCATGTACGGCGGCGTCTCCACGTTCCTTAACAGAAGAAATGATCCCCTGAACTGCTTTCAGCTGCTCCTCAGTACCACTATCCACCGAACGCTTTATCGACGCCCCCCTAATATCCTTAATGATCTTCATCCCATATTCACCAGCCTTTTGAGAGGGACGGACCTGCATTCAACTGCAGATGCCCCATTCCCTATGTAATCTTTAGCTGGAGGGACGGACCTTGCCCGGTTAAAGCAAGCTTTCCGACCCTCCCTTTCTCGTTAATCGCGTTGATATTCCTTTATTGACCTGCTTCTGGCAAGGTCCGTCCCCTTTTACCCCTTTATTGACCTGCTCCTGGCAAGGTCCGTCCCCTTCACCCGATGATGCGCGTCAGACGGGTGACGAGATCTTCGATTTTTTCGTCTTTCATGCGGTAGCTTACTGGGTTAACGATGAGTCTGGATGTGATGTTAACGATGGTTTCGTATTCCACCAGGCCATTTTCCTTCAAGGTCCGTCCCGTGGAAACGATATCGACGATGCGATCGGCAAGTCCGATCAATGGAGCCAGTTCAATGGAACCGTTCAGCTTGATGATCTCGACCTGCTCCCCCTGCTCGCGGAAATAGGATGATGCCACATTCGGATACTTCGTTGCAATTTTCGGTGCCACATCGCTCATTTTTGTGTTCGGCAATCCGGCTACAGCCAGATAACAGCCACTGATCCGTAAATCCAACAGCTCGTACACATCCCGTTCTTCTTCAAGCATAACGTCCTTCCCGGCAATCCCGAGATCCGCGACTCCATGCTCTACATAAGTGGGAACATCCATGGGCTTTGCCAGGATGAATCGTAAATTCTCCTCTGGAACCTCGATGATCAGCTTTCTCGAATCATCGAATTCAGGAGGCAATTGATAATCTGCCTTCCTCAATAATTCTACCGCTTCCTCGAAAATCCTGCCCTTGGGCATGGCAATGGTTAACGCGCTCATGAAGTTTCACCGCCTTTCCGGTCCTGTCCCACCACGAAATGAACATGGCTGAACCCCTTCGTGAACTCATCCACGTCCCCGACGCCCTTCCAGTTCTGAAGAACGACCTCGACTCCCTCACTACGGAGTTCCCTGGCAAGACCGATGGCTTCTTTCCTTCTTTCATCACTGAATAGCACGCATTGCTGCAGAGATGAAGCCAGCTGTACCTGCATCGCTTCCAGCACGTAATCAAGACGCAGTCCAAAACCTGTGGCACCGGAATTCTTCCCAAACTTCTCAAGGAGCTTGTTATAGCGTCCTCCATTTCCAATCGCAAATCCGACATTTTCTCCGTACACTTCAAACAGAATCCCGGAATAATAGCTCATGTGGCTCACAAGGCTCAAGTCGAACTTCACGTATTGCTCCACTTCGTAATCCTTTAAAATATTCCAGAGCTCCTGGAGCTGATCAAGGGCGTGAAATCCTTTTTCACCTTCTAAGAGAGAATGGGCTTCTGACAATACGTTTTCAGGCCCCCTTAATTGGAGGAAACGGAAAAGCCGCTCTTTATCGATGGACGATAGGGCCAGTTCATGAACATGCTGACGATACCCTACATAATTTTTCTCATATAGAAATCTTCGCAGTGTATTTGCACGCTCTTCTGTTCCGACGATTTGTGTGAAAAGGTCCTGAACAAATCCAATATGTCCGATGGAAATCTTAAAGTTATCCAATCCTGCTTGTTTTAAAACAGATACCATAAGCGCGATCACTTCTGCATCTGCACTGACGGAATCATCACCGATACACTCTACACCGACCTGTTCGAATTCGGCAGGACGTCCGCCTTCCCGCTGCTGTGCCCTGAATACTGAATTTGAGTAGGCCAGCCGGAGGGGCGCTTCTTGTTTTAATAATTTCGAGGCGGCAATCCGGGCGATGGGCGCTGTCATATCCGGTCTCAACACAAGGGTATGCCCCTGTTGATCGAGAAGCTTGAATAGCTGCTGATCCAGTATCGCCGATGCCTCACCCACGGTTTCATAATACTCAAGACTTGGAGTTTCAATGAATCTGTATCCCCACAGCTTCATTCCCTGTTCCATTTTCTTTTTTGTCTGATCTTTGATTTCGTACAAATCAGGAAATGTATCTCTCATTCCCAATGGCTTCTCGAACATAAATAACTTTGTCATAAGAACCACCTTTGGCGTATTAATTCATCTATTTTTCCCCGATACAGGGATTGCTACTAATTCTCGATTATTCAGAAATCCTTTAGTTCGCTAATGTGCTAATAAAATAAAGTTATTTGTAGTTTAGCGTTTCTTTTTTTATTCGTCAACCGTTTGATAGGTTTTTTAATGAGATGGATGATTTCAGTGTCGTGCTCACTACGTTGTATTGTTCAATTCATACATATAAAAATCTTTAGCCGTACACATGGCTGCTATTCTAAAAATCCATTCATCTACAAAAACAAAAAAGGCAAAAATAGATCACAATCTATTTTTGCCTTTTCCCTTATTCTTCTCTTTTCAATCCGTAGATGGCATCTTCTTGCCAGCGTTCGGCCAGTTCTTCTTTGGTGTAGATGATCCCCATGGGATTTCCGCCCACGAAGGCTCCTGCCGGGACGTCTTTATGTACGAGGGTTCCCGCTGATACGATGGCCCCGTCACCGATCTTCACCCCCGGTAAGATCGTGGTGTTGGCACCGATCATCACTTCCGACCCTATTTCCACATCACCCAATCGGTATTCCTTGATTAAATATTCATGGGCAAGGATCGTCGTATTGTATCCGATCACCGTGTTACGCCCCACCGATATTTTCTCTGGAAACATCACGTCGAGCATCACCATCAGAGCGAATGATGTGTGTTCACCGATCTTCATCTTTAGAAACGTCTTGTACAGCCAGTTTTTCATCCCCAAAAAGGGTGTGTACCTCGCAAGTTGAATGACGATGAAGTTTTTAACGACCTTCCCGAAAGGTACGGTTTTATACACATGCCATAGGGAATTTGCTCCGTCTACAGGGTAGCGGGTCGTTCGTCTCATGTATTCTGGACCCCTACGATCTGTAATAAGTCCTTCATATTCTCAAGCATGAAGTCCGGCTCATAGTGAGCGAGGTGCTCTCTGCCCTTCGCACTCCACGCCACTCCTGCCGACAATACTCCTGCATTTTTCCCGGCTAAAATGTCGTGGTGATTATCGCCTATCATGATCGCCTCTTCAGGGGAAGATTCCAATGCGACAAGGGCCTTTTCAATCGGTTCAGGATGAGGTTTCGCATTCTCCACTTCATCCAGTGTAATGATGACTTCAAAAAATGGGCGAAGATTCATAAGATCCAATCCTTTTAGGACAACATCCCGGATCTTGGTTGAGACGATGGCTAATTTGTACCCATTTTCATAAAGGGTTTGAACGGTTTCATACACCCCTTCAAACTCCGTCACAAGGGCATCGTGATGCTCATGATTGTATTCCCGGTAGTGTGCACACATTTCTTCCATACGGTCGGGATCCAATTCGCCGAAAGACTCTTCTAAAGGCGGACCCATAAAAGGATGAACGTCCTTTTCCCCGTACTGTCCTGGATAATAATGATTCAATGTATGCAAGAACGATGAAATGATTAAATCATTGGTATTGATCAATGTTCCGTCTAAATCAAATAATATTGTTGTAATCCTTCTCATAATGTCTCTCCTTTTCTTTCTTAGCATCGACCCTGTTCCAGACGTATGCAACCGCCATAGTCAACAGGATCGCCGTGACTAGTCTGATGATGAGAAGCGGCAGGACCGGTATGCCCAGGGGGATGAAGATTAACGTATCTTCCACCACTGCATGACATGAGACCAGGAAGATGAAAGCGATCGTTACATCTTTCCTGCTCACTCCGTCCTCTTTCACCGCCTGGATCATGACACCTGCACCGTATGCAAGACCGATGACAAGTCCCGCCACCATCGTGGATGATGTATTCGCATTCATGCCGAGGGCCCTTGTAGCTGGAGACATCCAGCGTGTAAATACATCCATCCACTTCAAATCTTTCATGACCTGGATGATCATCATGAGGGGAATGACGATAAGAGCTAATTGCAGGACACCGAACCCTGCTTTTTCAAGTCCCAAAACAATGATTTCTCCCCAACCATCCGGCTCGGCTTCCCTCGGCGGCATCATTCCATACTTGGCCATTTCAGATCCGCCTTTCCAAACAAGGTTGATCACAGCAGCAGATATCAACGCCAACCCGATCCTTACAGCTACGATCAGCCATATTTTCACGCCAACCTTGGCAGCTACCGTAGATTCGATGAACAAGTTATGTGAGAAGGAAAGCATCACCGCGATGATGAACACTTCTTTAACCGTAAGATCAAGGGAGAGGATCCCCCCGATTCCGGCATACAGGTTGAGGAAATTCCCCAAGACGAGAGGAATAGCCGCGTCACCTGAGAGACCTAGCAGCTTCATCAATGGAGAAATCTTCTCCATCACCCATGGAAGGACAGGTGTGTATTGAAGCAAGTACACCAACAGCGTGATGGGAAAGATGACTTTCCCCAATGACCACGTTGTTTTTAAGCCAACGAGACCGCCATTTTTCAAAGATGACATCCACATACTTCCTACTCCCCTTTTACTATGCGTTTACGCTTTCCGACTTCTCATCATACGCCTTATTGGCAAGTCCTGCTTTTCTTCTGTAAGTGAATACCGCGAGAGCCCCGATAATGAGGACGATGGATATCACTTGGGCAAAACGCAATGATCCGAGCATCAGGCTGTCCGTTCTCAGTCCTTCTATAAAGAAACGACCGATGGAGTACCAGATCACATATGTCAAGAACAGTTCCCCACGGCGAAGGAAAGCGGCTTTCCTTCTCAATACGAGAAGAAGGATCAGTCCTGCGAAGCTCCAAAGAGATTCATATAGGAACGTCGGGTGATAGTACGCTCCGTTGATGTACATTTGATTAATGATAAAGTCAGGCATCATGAGGTTTTCAAGGAATGACCGGGATACTTCTCCCCCATGTGCCTCCTGATTGATGAAATTCCCCCAGCGTCCGATGGCCTGACCGAGAATGATACTCGGTGCTGCAATATCTGCAAGTTTCCAGAATGAAAGCCCCTTTATCTTGGCGAACACAATCGTGGTAAGGACAGATCCGATCAACGCACCATGGATGGCGATTCCGCCATTCCATATCTTAATGATATCCCCGGGATTGGCGGCATAATAATCATTCCATTCAAAGATGACATAATAAATGCGGGCTGAAATGATGGCGATGGGAATGGCCCAAACGAGTAAATCGATGAATGTATCCGGATGAAGCCCTAACCGTTTGCTTTCACGAATAACTAAATAGAGTCCCAAGGCAATCCCAAGCCCGATGATGACACCGTACCAGTGTACCTGGATCGGTCCAAGGGAAATGGCAATGGGATCGATTGGCGTAATGTTCTCGTTCATTTTGTCTCTCCTTTTTTTCCATTAGAATAGTCAAGAATCCCGTTTTATGTAAAGATCAGATATCTTCATTCTCTCCATCTTCTATCACATCAGACAAACGGTTTGTAAATTGTTCGGCTGCATTGACACCCATACGCTTCAGACGGAAGTTCATGGCTGCCACTTCAATGATGACCGCCAGATTTCGTCCAGGTCGGACAGGTACGGTCAGTTTTGTAATATCCGTATCGATGATTCTCATCTTTTCTTCATCGAGTCCAAGACGATCGTACTGCTTCCCTTTATCCCACAATTCGAGATTGATACAGAGGGTAATGCGTTTATAGCTTCGTACAGCACCTGCACCGAACAGTGTCATCACATTGATGATGCCGAGTCCCCGGATCTCCAATAAGTGTTCGATCAACTCAGGAGAGCTGCCGATCAGCGTATCCATATCTTCCTGACGGATTTCTACACAATCATCCGCTACGAGGCGGTGTCCTCTCTTCACAAGTTCCAAAGCGGTTTCACTCTTACCTACACCGCTTTTCCCTGTGATCAACACTCCCACTCCATAGATGTCGACCAATACACCGTGGATGGCCGTTGTCGGGGCAAGCTTGCTTTCCAGGTAATTGGTGAGCCTTGACGAGAAACGCGTTGTTTTCATCGAGGAACGCATGACGGGTACATCATAACGATCCGCTGCGTCTACGAGCTCAGAAGGGATCTCCAGGTCTCTGGAAATGATGATACCAGGGGTGATATCTGTACAAAGAGCTTCCATACGGCGTTTACGTTCGGCATCATCCAATAGTTCCAGGAAAGATAGCTCGGTCTTCCCCAATAACTGTATACGCTCTGCAGGATAGTAATTGAAATAACCGGCCATCTCCAGGCCTGGACGTGATATGTCACTGGTTGTGATCGGTCTATGTAATCCTTCTTCTCCACCGACAAGCTCCAAGTTAAACTTATCGACAATATCTTTCGTGCGAACTTTTGCCATAAATAGCTCCTCCTTCACCTTTCACACGCTTCATCGTGTATAAACGTTTCTTACTCTAACCTATTTTAGCAATTATAGAGAAAAGCGCAAGGCAGCTTACTTGGGAGAAAGGACAGGGGCGATTAGGGTGCTTGGCGAAATGGGAAGGTCCGTTCCTTTTCACTCCATATCTCTTAAGACATCAACATGGAAGTGTATGGAATTATGATCAAGGTAGAAGAGTTTATGAGCTTTCTTATCTACCAATTAGCATGGTTCCAAAGAAAAGAAGCCCAGCCGAGGCTACGCTTCTTTAAATGCTTTCATAATGGTCATGATCTCTTTGTGAGCAGAGATGGAATCCAATACATGGAAATCATGCTCCAAACTATGATTAAGCCCCTTCAACACATGCACTTCAAGACCCGGTTTCTTTTCAAGATCCTTAAAGCGGTCACGATCAAAATGACGATCCTGGTCTCCGATTATACATAATCCCTCCTGCTTACTGTTTAACATGGACTGAAATACCTCATCTTCTTTCACCAGGGGAGTCAGCCAGATCACCTTCGCACCTTGAAAGCCATCCCTCTCCAGCTCACTACACAATGCGATGGTTCCAAAAGATTTAGCGACGAGGTGGATGTGGGAATACCGTCCATCTTCCAGGATACGGTGGAGAACGAGACGGACATCATGCTTCAATGCTTCATCCATTTCTTCGACTGTTAAGTCTTCATATTCCTGTCTTGTATATTGATAGTTGATTTGCAGGACATCGAAATGTCCATTCAGGTAAATCCCCGTCGTGTAGTGAAGCAAGGAGCCTGAGTCGTATAGCCTAATCCCGGTAAGAGGACGGCGATTCCAACAGCCTTTTCTTCATTCTGTAACAATGTGTATGGAACATCCATATCCCGATAACCTTTTACAAAATCAGATGTGATATTCATAAGTCTCTTCTCTCCTTTCCAAGTATTTCTATTCTGATATAAAAATCCCCTTTTTTCATACACAAAAAAACTCCGGCTCACTTAAGCCGGAGTGTCTTTCTGTTTACTTCTCTTTCATGGGTTCAAGCACCGTTTTTTGGATCACCAGGTTGGCCAGTGATAAAATGATCGATGCCAGTAAGGCCATGCCGAAACCGGACAATTCAAAGCTGCTCCCCATCAGACCATCAGTCAGGAGCAATGTAATCGCATTGATGACGAATAGGAACAACCCCAATGATAAAATGGTCACCGGAAGCGTCAGGATGATCAATAGAGGTTTCACGAGCACATTCAGAATGGAAAGTATGAAGCTCGCTCCTATGGCAGCTGAAATTCCGGAAACTTCGAACCCTTCGAAAAATCCCGCTAATGCAATAAAAATGACTGCATTAATTAAAATACCAATTATCCATCTCATTATCTGATGGTTTCCTCCTCATGTGGCAGCACGAAGGCCAATAAACCATATACGACGATCAGAGGAAAAAAACCGGTAGGAATGAGGAGGATGATGAAGATCACCCTTAGAATGGTTGAATCCACTCCCACGTATCGGGACAACCCCCCGATGACCCCTGAAAGTTTTCTGTCTGACCTTGCCCGTGCTAATTGTTTTTTCATGTTCATTCCTTCTTTCTCATCTTATGCGTTGTCCTTATTAACATTCTTCCGATCATGCTTTTTTATGAGGACAGATCCTGCTTTTGTATCCGCAAAAAGATGAAGCTTATCTGATGAGTCGGTTTTCCGGGTGAAGCGGATCGATTTTTGAACCACTTCATTTTTCTCTTCCAGTACATCAATACCCGGAAGCTCCAGTTTAAAACTACCGAAGTTGGATTTTGCCTCTCCTGAAATATTGATTTTTTCAGGAACATACAGATCGATGTTCCCGCTTACGCTTTTGGCATGAAGTGTGTCAGCCTTTTCACCCGTTAAGGCACATACGATGTTTCCATTGAGGGACTGCACATCAGAATAGGTGATATCCCCTTCTACATGCACCTTACCATTAATGGATTCCGCTTCAATATGGTCGGCTTTTGCATTCAAAATCGAAATGGCACCGATGGATGTTTCCACTTCCGCTTTCTTCGTTGTCAAATGATCGAATTCAATCTTGCCATTTGCCGCCTTCGCACGAAGGTCCTCCACCTCTAACTGAGCTGCTGTCAATCCTCCATTAAACAAACGGACCGTAATCCTTTTATAAGAATGCTTCGGGATATAGAGCTTGGAATCCACCTTCATCCACTTTAACTGCGTGGAGTAATACAGTGTATTTCCCTCTACAGCAAAGGAGGTATTCTCCATGAACTGCTTTTTGGCTGCTTCTTGATCTTCTGTCCGATAGACCTTCGCCTCACATTCCACCCTGACTTCCTCTCCATCCCAAGGAATCAGTTCCACTTTTCCATTGGCCACATCCACATCAATCCTGTCGAATGAGGTGTCGGGCTGTTGAAAGACATGTGACAATTCCACCGATTGGTTCCATTGAAAGTCGAAGTCAAAGTTCTTGATCTTGTTCAACGCCGTGTTCATAAAATCCATCACTTTATCTTTCGGCTGTGCTCCCTGGTTTTTCCCATCATTTTTTCCATCTTGGAATATGGACACAAATTCATCAAGGAAATCCTTCTCCTTTGACTTTGAGGTGTTTGGCTTTTTTTCCAGGGCTTCCAGTAATGCCAATGCTTCCTGAGCCGAAATCGTTCCATTTTCCAACATATCCAAAATGCGCTTACGTTCTTCATTCATACTCTTTCATCCCCTTTGTAGATTATAAAAGTACTTTGATACCCTTATACACATTCCAAATGACGACGACAACACTGAGTAATATGGCCAGACCGATCATGATGAAGGTGAAGATCGGAATCCCACTCCCACTGGCGAAGACACCCATATCCAAAAATAACCCTCCAAAGACAAGGGGAACGGCAATGACCGGTAACAAATGTGAGAGAAATGCAGATTTTGCATCCTTTTTCACATATGGATGATCAGATACAAAATAGACAATCAGCGGAAACAGGAACCCTGCAAAGAAAATACTAAAATAGCATAGGGCTGATAATACCTTATTGGTCTCCATACCATCCTCTCCTTTACTATTATTTACGATACGTGAGGCAAAAGGTTTCAATGCATTTGTTTATCATCTATTTTTACACAGGGACGTTTTCCTTCCATCCATCTTGAGGCTGATTATGGATAGGTATGGAGAGGTGTTTTTGAGTGGGGGATTCAAATTCTCTTTTTACTTAAGACAAAAAGGAGATGCATCAGGCATCTCCCTTGAAATTAATTGGTCACTTCTTCTTTTTCCCTGATTTTCTTCTTCATCCGTTCGCGATCCCGTTCGAGTACCGGTTTCAGGTATTTACCCGTATAGGAGCCTTGCACTTCCGCGACTTTTTCAGGTGTCCCGCTTGCGACGATGGTTCCTCCCTTGTCTCCGCCTTCCGGTCCAAGGTCCACGAGGTAATCGGCTGCCTTGATGACGTCGAGATTGTGTTCAATGACAAGGACTGAGTCCCCATTTTCAACAAGTCGTTGAAGCACGACCAGGAGACGGGCGATGTCATCAACATGAAGGCCGGTTGTCGGCTCATCCAGTATATAGAGGGAGCGACCAGTTGAACGGCGGTGTAATTCCGACGCCAGCTTCACACGCTGGGCTTCTCCTCCTGATAATGTAGTGGCAGGCTGCCCTAACGTGATATACCCTAATCCTACATCATAGATGGTTTGGAGCTTACGCTTGATTTTCGGGATGTTTTCAAAGAATGTCACTGCGTCTTCCACTGTCATCTCCAGGACATCGGATATGTTTTTGTCTTTGTATTTTACTTCGAGTGTTTCCCGGTTGTACCGTTTCCCGTGGCACACCTCGCATGGGACATACACGTCAGGGAGGAAATGCATTTCGATCTTGATGATCCCGTCCCCACGGCATGCCTCACATCGGCCACCCTTCACATTAAAGCTGAATCTGCCTTTTTTATAGCCTCGCACTTTCGCTTCATTGGTGGTGGCAAACACATCACGGATATCATCGAATACACCCGTATAAGTAGCCGGATTGGATCTTGGTGTACGGCCGATCGGTGATTGATCGATATCGATGACCTTATCGAGATTTTCCATTCCCTTCACTTCTTTATGCTCACCAGGTTTCAATTTCGCATTATGAAGCTTTTGAGCAAGGGATTTATGGAGGATCTCATTGATGAGAGTACTTTTTCCTGATCCTGACACTCCGGTCACGGCTGTAAAGATCCCCAAAGGAATTTTCACTTTTACATTGTTCAGGTTATTTTCCTTCGCTCCCACGATTTCAAGGTAACGGCCATCCGGCTTCCTTCTTTCCTGAGGCAGTGGAATGAATTTCTTCCCTGACAAATACTGACCTGTCAGGGAATTCGGATCATCCATTACTTGCTGGGGCGTCCCGGCGGAAACCACTTCTCCCCCATGCACACCCGCTCCCGGTCCGATATCGATGAGATAGTCCGCAGCCATCATCGTATCTTCATCATGCTCGACGACGATCAAGGTGTTTCCGATCTCACGCATGTTCTTTAAGGTGTCGATGAGGCGGTCATTATCCCGCTGATGCAATCCGATGGACGGCTCATCGAGGATGTAGAGAACACCTGTCAAACGGGAACCGATTTGAGTGGCCAGACGGATCCGCTGAGCCTCTCCACCGGATAACGTCCCGGCTGCCCGGCTCAGAGTGAGGTATTCAAGTCCTACATTGACCAGAAAGCCAAGACGCTCCCGGATTTCCCTCAATATCAGATTGGCAATCTTCATATCTTTTTCAGATAATTCCAGACTTCGGAAGAAACGGTCTGCTTCTTCAATTGAAAAGGCCGTTACTTCCCCTATATGAAGGGAGTCGACTTTCACAGCCAGACTTTCTTCCTTTAAACGATGACCTTTACAGGCAGGGCAATCTTGCTGGGCCATATATTTCTCCATTTGTTCCCGGATATAATCGGAGCTCGTTTCACGATAGCGGCGCTCCACATTCGGGATGACTCCTTCGAAGCGAAGATAGTTTTCCCTGACCTGACCAAAGTCGTTCTCATAACGGAAGTAAATTTCGTCCTTACCTGATCCATAGAGGACTTTATCCATCTGATGTTTTGGGATATCCTTTACGGGGATATCCGTAGGAATCCCGTAATGTTCACATACGGCTTTCAGGAGGGACGGATAGTATTGGGAACTTGTCGGTTCCCATGGAGCGATGGCGTGCTCGTCGAGGGAGCGGTCCCAATTCGGGATGATCAGTTCCTTATCCACCTCGAGCTTTGTTCCTAATCCGTCACAGCTTGAGCAGGCACCATACGGACTGTTGAATGAAAACATTCTCGGCTCAAGTTCTGTAATGGAGAAACCGCAGTAAGGACAAGCGTGATGCTCACTGAATAAAAGCTCGTCTTCTCCCATGACATCGATGATGACCTGTCCATCCGCGAGTCTCAGCGCTGTTTCAAGTGAATCGGAGAGACGTGCAGCCACTCCTTCTTTTACGACGATCCGGTCGATGATGACTTCAATGGAATGCTTTTTATTTTTCTCTAATGTAATTTCTTCACCAAGATCTTGGACCTCCCCATTGATCCGAACCCGGACAAACCCTTGTTTCTTAATTTCCTCAAGGGTCTTGGCATGGGTTCCTTTACGCCCTGACACAACCGGTGCCAGTACTTGAAGCTTTGTTCTTTCGGGGTACTCAAGAATCCGGTCAACCATCTGTTCAATCGTCTGGGAGGTAATTTCGATTCCGTGATTGGGACAGATCGGCTTTCCTACTCTGGCGAACAACAATCTGAGGTAATCGTAAATTTCCGTCACGGTCCCCACTGTTGAACGGGGATTGCGGCTGGTTGTTTTTTGGTCGATGGAAATCGCCGGGGAAAGCCCCTCGATGGCATCGACATCCGGTTTATCCATCTGCCCCAGAAATTGACGGGCATAGGCAGACAGGGATTCCACATAACGCCTTTGTCCTTCTGCGTAGATGGTGTCAAAGGCAAGGGAAGACTTCCCGGATCCCGATAAGCCGGTCAGTACAACCAGTTTATCCCGTGGTATCTTGATATCTATATTTTTTAAGTTATGGGCTCTGGCCCCTTGTACGATAATCTGCTCTTGCGCCATAATTGGTTCATCCTTCCGCCTTCAGCTCAAGAATCGTGTCACGAAGCTGTGCAGCGCGCTCAAAGTCCAGTGCCTTGGCTGCTTCCTTCATTTCCACTTCCAAGCTAGCAATAAGTTTTTGTCGCTCCGGTTTAGACATTTTGGACACTTTTGTCTGTTCTCCCTCATAAACCCCCGCTTCTTCTGCAGCATGGGTCGCCCGGATGACATCCCGGATCTCTTTCTGGATGGTCATCGGGGTGACTCCGTGTGTTTCATTGTATTGCTCCTGCATCGTACGTCGGCGCTGGGTTTCATCGAGTGCCTTCTGCATGGAGTCCGTGATTTTATCCGCATACATGATGACTTTACCGTTACTGTTACGGGCTGCACGGCCAATCGTCTGAATGAGGGAACGTTCAGATCGCAGGAAGCCTTCTTTGTCGGCATCCAGGATGGTGACGAGTGATACTTCCGGGATGTCCAGGCCTTCCCTGAGTAAATTGATCCCCACTAACACGTCATATTTTCCTAAGCGCAGATCCCGGATGATCTCGATCCGTTCCAGTGTCTTGATCTCCGAGTGCAGGTATTGAACCTTGATGCCCATTTCCTTTAAGTATGCCGTAAGATCCTCGGACATTTTCTTTGTTAGTGTCGTGACCAGTACACGTTCATTTTTCTCGATCCGCTCATTGATTTCTCCCAGTAGGTCATCGATCTGGCCCTCGATGGGACGCACTTCGATGATTGGATCCAACAGTCCGGTTGGACGGATGATCTGCTCGACCATTTCCGGAGTGTGCTCCAATTCATATGGACCCGGCGTAGCGGATACATATAAGAGCTGTCGGGTTTTCTTTTCAAACTCTTCAAAGCGGAGGGGACGATTGTCCATGGCTGATGGCAGGCGGAATCCGTGATCCACAAGCACCTTTTTACGTGCCTGGTCCCCGTTGAACATCCCCCTGATCTGGGGAAGTGTCACATGAGACTCGTCCACGACGATCAGGAAATCATCTGGAAAATAGTCCAGGAGAGTATAGGGGGTCGAACCTGCAGGCCTTAATGTCAAGTGACGGGAATAGTTTTCGATCCCTGAACAAAAGCCCATCTCCCTCATCATTTCAAGATCATAACGGGTCCGCTGCTCGAGACGCTGGGCTTCAAGGAGTTTATTCTCCTCTTTCATGACGGCCAGCTGCTCTTCAAGCTCTTTTTCAATATTCTTAATCGCCACCTGCATCTTTTCCTCTCGGGTGACGAAGTGGGATGCAGGGAAGATCGCTACATGTTCCCGGTCCCCCATGATTTCACCTGTCAGGGCATCCACTTCACGGATCCGGTCAATTTCGTCGCCAAAGAATTCCACCCGCATACAATGCTCGTCCCGGGACGCAGGGAAAATCTCCACAACATCCCCGCGGACACGGAACGTTCCACGCTGAAAGTCGATATCATTTCGTTCATATTGTATATCCACAAGCTTCCTGAGCAGTTGATTCCGCTCGATTTCCATACCTGTACGGAGGGAAAGGACAAGCTCGCGGTATTCTTCCGGATTACCCAAACCGTAAATGCACGATACACTGGCAATGATGATGACATCTTTCCGCTCGAATAAGGACGAGGTGGCAGAGTGTCTCAATTTATCGATCTCATCATTGATGCTTGCATCCTTTTCAATAAAGGTATCGGTTTGTGGAACGTACGCTTCCGGCTGATAGTAGTCATAGTAACTTACAAAATATTCAACGGCGTTATCGGGGAAAAACTCCTTAAATTCGCTGTACAGCTGTCCTGCCAGCGTTTTATTGTGAGCAATGATGAGAGTCGGCTTTTCAACCTTCTGGATGACATTGGAGACAGTAAATGTTTTCCCTGTTCCGGTTGCTCCAAGTAAGGTCTGATGGCGTTTCCCTTCATTTATGCCTTGGACTAGTTTCTCAATTGCCAGGGGCTGGTCACCCTCGGGCTTATACTTAGACTTGAGCTCGAATTGATCTTTCACCGTGAAACCTCCTATGTATAAAGGACTGCTACCTTGTATTTACCTACTTATACCCATCTTAAACACAACCCATTCATCTATACACATTCTACCACAATTCATGGAGGATTAACCAACAATAAGCGAACAAAAGTTCGTTCTGTTTATGAGAACAGGACGATATCGACCCTTGATTGTGGATAACCGATGTTTATACAACGGTGAATTAGCTAAACGTACGTTTTCGACATATTTCAAAGAGTGGCGAGGACTTCTTTATGATTTTTCGACAATTTCCGATCATTTCTATGCACAACCTGTGCATAAGCTTGTGTATAAGCCTCTCTACCCTGTGGAAAATACTTAAACTTATACACATTTCGCCAAAATTCTTGTGTAAGATGTTGATGAATGCGCATTCATATTGTGAATAACTTGTAAAACACCTTATTTATTCACAGTATTGTCCATTTATCCACAACTAAAGTTTTTATTCCTCAAACAAAACAGGCTCTGTCATCTAAAGATGACAGAGCCTGTTTTCTCATATGGCTACTTGTGACCAGGATCAGGCACTTCTCTGTGCTTTTTTCATCATCCGACCGCTATACCAGAAACCCGCTGTCAAGGAAGCCGCGTCTATGACGATGAGCAACCATGAATCTGTATACCCCTTTGAAACGGAAGCGGCAATGAGGGCTACGGTCAAGATCAATCCGACATAATGATTGTATGTCACCCTTGTGAACAAAACGACAAGCAATCCTGGTAAAAAAATTCCTAAAATGATTTTGGACACGTTCAACTCTCCTTGATAGAAAAGGGAATAATTCATATTTTATCGAAGTTTCCCCTGTCTGGAAAGGATTTTCCTACTCTTCCCCCTGCTGGACCAATTTCTTCGTCCTGTCCTTCAACTCACTATGGGGAATGAATTTCTCGGAAAGCATATCGGGCAGGATGAAGTCCAGGAAGTATTGGACGCATTCCATATCCCTGTATTTCACAATCGTGGACAGCGCTTCCTGATAGATCTCAATGAATAATGGCTCAGGGTTCCCTTTTTGAATTTCACCAAAGGATTCATATAAAAGGTCGATCTTGTCCGCCACGGATAAAATCCTTCCTTCAAGGCTTTCGTCCTTCCCCTCTTTAAACCTCGCTCTGTATACTTCCTGGAATTGTGGGGGGAATTCGGTTGTGATGAATTTATTGACCATCTGCTCCTCTACCTGGCTAAAGAGCTCACGCAGCTCACCGGATGCATATTTTACAGGTGTCTTTATATCTCCAGTAAAAAGCTCTGCGTAATCATGGTTCAGTGCTTTCTCGTAGAGTTCTTTCCAATTCAGTTCTTTCCCGTTCTGTTCTTCCACTGTCCCTAAAAACTGGGCAATTTTGGTCACCTTGAACGAGTGGCTGGCCACATTATGTTCATGATACTTAAACCGCCCAGGACAACGGGTAAGGGTTTCGAGATCGGATAAGCTTTTAAAATAATGATGGATACCCATAGATTTCTCCTCTCGTTGATTGACTTTACTTTATGAAAATAGTATCAAGTAAAAGGGACAAGGGCAAAGATAACCCTCTCACCCCTGTCCTGTCAGCCTTTCCATTTCTCCTACCAGTATTGTATTGAGAGCATCGTGGAAGCGTGTGGGAATTTGGTGTGAGGCTCCTGGAATCATATACATTTTCTTAGGATAGCAATCGTTATATAGTTTCAGCTGTGAATTGATCCAATCCGACTCTTCACCATAAATTAAAAGGAGTGGGATGGAGAGGTCTTGTACTTGATGGACTCCATCGTAATATAGTGATTGTTCGTAGAATCGATACCATATATGCGGATTCGCCTTATTCATATGATCCTCGAGTTTTTTCCGATCAAGCTTGTCCTTGAAATGAACTCTCGAAATAATCTTTGAAAGGCGTTCAGGATGTTCCCGGACAATTTTCATGCCCATATGATGCATCCACTTGAGCTTTGGGTTCGTGACTTTCGGATAGCCCCCTACCAATATCAAGGCGGACACCCGGTCCCTGTATGTACAAGCGAAAGTCTGACCCACGATCCCCCCTGCTGAATAACCTAGTATCACACATGATGAGAGGTCCAGGTCATCAACAATGGCTTTTATATCCTCTACAAACCCATCAATACTGATATTCTTCTGGAGGGTGAATGAATCCCCATGGCCTGTTAAGTCGGGAATGATGAGGCGGAAATGTTTGGAAAGCACATGCTGCTTGATAAAGGTCATTCTCCCCATCCCTGGTGGGTGTATCAGGATAAGGGGCGTCCCCTTCCCAATATCATCGAAATATATTTCTCTATTGTGAAAACGGATACTTGGCATATAAAGAAATCCTCCCTCAACCATTATACTACTCATTGTTCTCTGGTTGAGGGAGTTCTAGTCACATTGTTCAGATGAGGCGTACGGACACCACACCTTGTATTTCTTTCATTCTGTTTTTCACTTGAAGCTGTTCGTGTTCTCCCAGTTTCTGATCAAGGTCGATCATGGTATAGGCCCACGTATTTTTACTTCTGTTGATCATATCTGCAATGTTGACGGCATTTCCCGAGAGAACATTGGCGATCTGGCTGACCATGTTCGGGATGTTCTGGTGCATGACCGTTACTCTCATCTTCCCGCTGTATGGCAGTTCTACATCAGGGAGGTTCACAGCATGCTTAATGTTCCCTGTTTCAAGATAGGTTTTCAGTTGCTTGGTGGCCATGATGGCACAGTTTTCTTCTGATTCCACTGTAGATGCGCCGAGATGAGGTACCGGGACGACGTTTCTCATGGTCAATACCTTCTTATTAGGGAAATCCGTCACATATTTCCGGACAATCCCTGCACTGAGGGCCGTTTCCAGGGCATCTTCCTGAACAAGCTCACCCCTTGAGAAGTTCAAGATCGTCATGGCCTTTTTCATTTTCGCAAAGCCTTCCTCACCTACAAAGCCTGCGGTTTTGTCTGTCAAAGGAATGTGCAGTGTGACAAAGTCACACTCTCCCCATACTTCTTCAATATGATGAGCCCGCTTCACATCCTGGGATAAACGCCAAGCTGCATCCACTGAAATAAACGGATCATAGGCGACCACATCCATTCCGAGGGCCAGAGCATCATTCGCCACAAGGACCCCTATGGCACCGAGACCTACGACACCAAGCTTTTTCCCTTTGATTTCACTGCCCACGAATTCCTTTTTCTTTGCTTCCACAACACTCGGAACATCTTCCTTTGTTTCCCTTAACGAGTTCGTCCAGCCGACTGCTGAATACAGGTTACGGGAAGACGCGATTAAATTTGCCAGTACGAGTTCTTTCACGGCATTTGCATTGGCACCCGGCGTATTAAAGACGACAATGCCTTTTTCCGTACAGTGATCGATGGGGATATTATTGACTCCTGCCCCTGCCCTTGCAATGGCCTTGACGGATGCAGGGAAAGAATAATCATGCAGGTTCTTTGACCTGACCAGAATGCCATCGGGGTCGCCATTCCCATTCAAATGATAGTTCAGGTCATCCTCGATAAGGGATAGTCCGCTTTGACTGATGGCATTGTACGTATTGATTGATATCATCTTTCTCTTCCTCCTTGATCCGACTCGAATTTTTTCATGAAACCGACCAGTGCTTCCACACCTTCAAGGGGCATGGCATTATACAAACTCGCTCTCATCCCGCCGACAGAACGATGACCTTTCAGAAATTCCAATCCGGACGCTTTGGCTTCTTTCAGGAAAAGGGTGTCCAGGGCTTCATCCTGTGTTGAAAAAGGGATGTTCATCAGGGAACGATTCTTTTCCGGGACGGGGTTATGAAACAAGATCGATTCATCGATGCATTTGTATAAAAGACCCGCTTTCCTTTCATTTTGGACCTGCATCCCTTCCACTCCGCCATTTTCCTTCACCCATTCCAGAACAAGCTTTAGGACATAGATGGAGAATGTCGGCGGGGTGTTGAATAGGGAATCATGCTTTACATATGTCCCGTAATCCAGCATCGTCGGGCACGTATCCGGAGCCTGACCAACCAGACTGTTATGGACGATGGCCACGGTTACCCCCGATGGTCCTAAATTCTTTTGGGCACCTGCATAAATCAGCCCAAATGACGAGATGTCTACTTTCTCTGAAAGAATATGGGAGGACATATCGGCAACAAGGGGGATCCCTCCAGTTTCAGGCCACTCATGATAACGCGTGCCTTCGATGGTATTGTTGGATGTGATATGTACGTAGTCTGCCTGAGGTGAAAAATCTTCCGATGTGTAGGCTGGGATCCCAAATGGTTCGGGTGGGGACAGGGTCCTGACTTTCCCTATCTTCTCTGCTTCTTTGACTGCTTTTTTTGACCAGCTTCCAGTCAGGATATAGTCTGCTTCCTGATTTGATCGGAGCAGATTGAAGGGAATCATGGAAAATTGCAGGGAGGCCCCTCCTTGAATGAACAGGACATGATAATCATCAGGGATGGAGAGCAGGTCGCGTAATAAGCTTTGAGCTTCTTCTATTATAGTTTGAAAAGGAGCCGACCGATGACTTAATTCCATGATAGACATGCCCGTTTCACGATAATTCAGTAACTCTTCCTGGACTTTCTCGAGAACAGGTTCTGGTAACACAGCCGGACCGGCAGAAAAATTATACACACGCTTCAACAACAGCACCGCCTAAAGTTCAGAATTTTCCCAAAGTATAATCCCGGCCATTGGTTTAGTCAATATGAAAAATTTATGATGAAAACGCTTAATCGTGCCGTTTTTAGCCTCATGCGCGGAAATGGATTGATTCTTTGTGGTTTTTACTATTACACAAAAAACGGCTCCCCGTGTCCCCTTATAAAAAAGGGAAGGGAAGCCGGATTGTCTTTTAACCTGTCAGGATCTCTTCCTTAGGATAACGGATCTTTTCTTTGTCCGGTCGTGATAGTGAGAAGGCAAGAGTCAGCGGCCCCAGTTTCCCGACGAACATCACGATGATCAGGATCCATTTCCCGACGGCCGTCAATGATGCCGTGATCCCCATGGACAAGCCCACTGTCCCAAAGGCGGATACCACCTCGAATAGAATGGACAGGAAGGAAGAGTCTTTTTCCGTCATGTTCAGGAAAAAAAGAGCTGTAAATACAAGGAGAACACTGATCATGGAAACGGCCAGTGCTTTAAAAATATACGTTTCATCAATGGTGCGACGAAGAATACGAATCTCTTTTTTCTGTTTCAAGAAGGCAACCACACTCAATAAAATCACAACAAAGGTCGTAAGCTTGATCCCTCCGCCTGTTGAAGCACTGCCTGCCCCTATGAACATCAATAAAATGGTCAGAAGCAATGTGGAGCGTTCCATGCTGCCGTAATCAAGTGTGTTGAACCCTGCCGTACGGGGTGTGACCGCCTGAAAATAGGAAGCGAATACTTTATCCATGAGAGGTAATTGAGCCAATGTATGTGGATTGTTATACTCCAGGATAAAAATCATCATAAACGCGAATGTGTTGATGACAAACGTCCCCACGATCATGATCTTAGTATGGAGGGACAGCTTTCGGATCGTCTTCTGCTTCCACAGGTCCACTAAAACCGTAAACCCAATCCCCCCAAGGATGAACAGGAAGGATATCGTGATATTGACCATGGGATTCCCTGCATACCCCATTAAGCTGTCTGACCAAAGTGAAAAGCCGGCATTGTTAAAGGCAGAGATGGAATGAAATAAGCTGACGTAAAGCCCCCTCCCCCATCCATATTCAGGCACCCATTCCGATGCCAGCAAGATCACGGCGAACCCCTCTACAATGAAGGAGAAAATAAATAAATATTTTACAAGCTTGATAACCCCTCCGACAGATGTCTGATTCAATGCCTGTTGAACGAGGAGACGTTCTTTAAATCCGATCTTCTTCCCCAGCATCAAAAAAATCAAGACGGCAAAGGACATGATCCCAAGCCCGCCGATCTGAATCAACCCCATAATGACGACTTCCCCGAACAGGGTGAAGGCCGCCCCTGTATCCACGACGGCAAGCCCAGTAACCGTCATCGCCGAAGTAGTTGTGAACAAAGCATCCAGCCAGGTAATCGATTGTGTGGTGGCGAACGGAAGCTTAAGCAGCCCCATTCCTACTATTATAAAGAATAGAAACGTCACAACGAGCAGTTGAGGAGGGCTCAACCGAATGACCGTATGCTTCATATATTAAACACCTTCTTTTTCAAATCGATTGATATCCCGGTTATGACCGATGACAATCAGTAAATCATCCATTTCAATGATTTCCTCAGCAGAAGGGGAGACAATGACTTCCTCCCCCCGGTGGATGGCGATGATGTTGCAGCCGAATTTAGCTCGGACATCAAGATCGTTCAACGTTTTGCCTGCGACCTTTTTAGATCCACACACCTCTACAATACTGTGCTCTTTCGATAATTCGATATAATCGATGATTTTTTCCGACGTAATGTGATGGGCGATTCTCCGTGCCATATCCCGTTCAGGGTGAATGACTTTATCCGCACCGATGCGGTCAAGCACTTTCTGATGATACGCATTTGACGCCTTCACCCATACCTCTTTCACCCCTAATTCCTTGAGGAGTAATGTCGTAAGGATGCTTGCCTCGATATTATCTCCAAAGGATACGATCACATGATCAAAATTCCTTAGACCAAGGGACTTCAACACAGATTCATCCATTGCATTCGCCTGTACGGCATGTGTCGCAATATCGATATAATGTTGTACAACATCGTGATGGATATCGATGGCCAACACTTCCACATCCAGTTCAGCCAATTCCTGAACCAGATTTCCTCCGAATCTTCCCAATCCAATAACGGCAAACTGTTTTTTCATGATGAAATCCTCCAAAACCTTTTTAATAGCATAACCATCTCGTACTTCTTTACACAAAAGCACAGGCGGCTCGTTCAGAGGTGACGGGCATATGTCGAACCTGACGGAAAGGCGTTCTTTGCCTTTTTGACGGGTTTGACTTATGACCCCGAGCCTCTTGCCGCCGGAGCTGGACGATCAAAAGCACAGGCGGCTCGTAGAGAGGCGACGGGCATATGTCGAACCTGACGGAAAGGCGTTCTTTGCCTTTTTGACGGGTTTGACTTATGACCCCGAGCCTTTAGCCTTAGCTTCTTTTAGACTATCTCCCTAGTACATTTATCGTTTCTATAGAACGCAAAAAAACCATCAGGAACTAAGCCTGTGGTCATCCATAATCGATCACAAGTATCATCCTCTCCCAATACGCTTACGAGGTTAGCTGACGGATTCGGGTCATGGAAGTGACCCTACCTTTCAAACGAAAGGATTCACCCCTGTAAAACACTCGGGTCCCCCGCTTCAATAAATGAATTAAGCGATAAAGAATATTTAATTGATGATAGATATATTACTCCTCTCCCCATACGTTGTAAATATCTTTTTAATAAATAATCCGTCAAAGAAAAACAGTCAAAATTGTCGCAATCCATCCAGTATTTACTGTTCCATGAATAGGTTTCTTTTTCTCCCATCAAGGGAATAGCATACGTAAGTATGATGAAAATAGAACCAGAAAGGAAGAAGTGTATATGTCTGGAATTTCATCCATCAGCACATCAAACAGGAGTTCATCCGTTTCATCAGATGATATAAAACCCTGGATCAGAGGGTTTGCACGAATCGGATATATTTCACGGGGGATTGTTTATATGCTGATCGGTGCATTATCGGTCATGGCTGCACTGGGAGTGGGCGGGAGCACATCCGACTCAAGCGGTGCATTCGCGGCAGTGGCCAGCAAGCCTTTCGGAGAAGTACTGCTGTGGATATTAGGCGTGGGATTGATTGGCATCGTTCTTTGGCGCATCATTCAAGTGATAAAGGATCCCGAGCATGCCGGGAATGGAGGGAAATCAGCGTTCAGAAGGCTTTCTAACCTCATCAGCGGTATAGCTTATGGATCATTGACCTATAATGCCTTTGCCATAGCCATGCACGCAAAGAGTTCCGGGTCAGGATCAAAACAGACGCTTTCAGCCAAATTGTTATCTCAGCCATTCGGACAATGGATCGTCGGGATTGTCGGACTGATCATCATTGGATATGCACTCTATGAAATCTATAAATCTTATACCGAAAAATACACAGACAAATTCAAACGGCATGAAATGACAGAGAAAGAATGGGAACTCGGCAGAAAAACAGGAAAGATCGGCTTGTACTCCCGTGGTACCGTGTTTTTACTGATCGGGTATTTCTTTATCCAAACGGCGATCACAGCAGACCCGGATAAAACAAAAGGCCTGGATGGGGCATTATCCAAGATTGCTCAACAGCCTTTTGGACAATGGTTGCTGGGGATCGTAGCAGTCGGGCTATTCCTATATGGTGTGTTTCAAATCTTAAAAGGAAAGAACCGTCATCTGAGCATTTATTAATAAAGGAAGGAGCTGCCTCTTGGCGGCTTCTTTTTAATGTGGCCATCCTTACACATGATTTTTTGACTATTTCCTCTTCCACCCCAACTCCGAAGATGGAAGCATGAATTTTGACACTTTTTTCATTCTGATGTATCTTATGACAATGAATCCTTACTAAACCTATCAGAATTATATAAATGGTATGTTTGTGTTTTTAGGTAAGTCTACTACTAATGAAAAAGGAGCCCTCAGCATGAAGTCACTTTGGAGAGGTTATCTCAACACATCCCTCATCATGAAAATCACCGTCGCCCTTGTACTGGGAATTGCCGTCGGCCTGTTTTTCGGAAAGGATGCGTCTATCCTTTCACCATTCGGGGACATATTCATCCGCTTATTGAAATTTCTTATCATCCCACTGATCTTATTTACATTGATAGTCGGCGTAAATCAGACAAATGTAAGTAAGCTTGGTCGAATGGGTGGCAAAACGTTCTTATACTATTTATTCTCATCTGCTTTAGCCATCATCATCGGAATCTCGGTAGCAAGTATTTTCAAGCCTGGAACGGGGATGAGCCTTGATACGAAAGAAACATTTGAAGTACCGGATAATCCCGGTGTGACAAGCGTTCTGTTGAATATTATCCCGGACAATATCGTCACGGCGTTCACGGAGATGAATCTTCTCGGAATCATCTTTACCGCCATCGCGTTCGGCATTGCCATTTCCTATTTAAGGTCTCACAAAGAACATGGAGAGATCGGAGAGCAAGTGTACAAAGTTGTGAACGGCTTAAATGAAGCCACACTTGCCATCATGAAAGTGATTCTTCAGTATGTCCCGATTGGGATCTTCGCCATCATGGCAGATACTGTAGGAAAGCAGGGATTGGATACTTTGTTGTCACTGGGAAACATGATCTTTGTTCTTTACATCGCTTTGCTCATTCAAATCGCCATTTATGTTGGGGCCTTGCTTGTATTTAAGGTCAGCCCAGGCAGGTTCTTTGCACATGCAAGGACACCGATGATTACAGCATTTGTTACCCAGAGCAGTTCAGGCACCCTGCCTCTTACGTTACATGCTGCGAAAAACCTGGGCTTGCCGAAAAGCCTTTACGGTTTCAGCCTGCCTCTTGGGGCGACCATCAATATGGATGGTGCAGCGATACGAATCGCCGTATCTGCTGTATTCGCCGCAAATGTTATGGGTGATCAGTTAAGCTTGACTGACATGCTGGTCGTCGTCCTCATCGGCACACTGGCATCCATCGGAACAGCCGGTGTACCTGGAGCAGGCATCATCATGATCGCCACTGTTTTCGCCCAGCTTGGCCTGCCAATGGAAACCGTTGCCCTACTAACGGCAATCGACGCTCTCGTTGGGATGGGCTGTACAGCTCTTAATGTGACGGGAGACTTAGTCGGTACAGCGATCATCGATAAGACGGAGAAAGCAGACAAAGATGCCCTACAAGCCTAGTAGAATCAAAAAACCAAGCTTGAGTGTTTTCAAGCTTGGTTTTTTGATATTTGCACGGTATATTCAACAGCTCTTGAATGCAAGTCTTTTATATAGAAGCGGTTTCTTCCTTTTTCTTTGGCTTCATACAACCATTCATCCGCTGCCTGGATTAACTTCCTCCCTTTTTCATCTTCATCCGGAACGACCCAGGCCGCTCCGATACTTACAATGATCCTTTCATTGATAAGGGAGTCTTCATGAGAGATATTCAATCCTTCGATCGTTGATTTACATCTCTCCCATTTATGATGCAGCTCGTCACTACGATACCCGGTGATGCTCCCACCCTGATGACTCATCTGCAAAAATGATGCCTAATTCGTGATGATCCCCTTCGTATAGAGATCCTTGAGTAAAACGATTTTCCCCGTTTGTTCCTAGCACCTCAAGTTTACAATAGGCTCCGTTTTTTTGAAGAGCTTCATAAAATGCTCTTTCCGTGTTTACTTCGACACCGTTCACTTTCAGCACGATTTCCCCTACTTGAAGGGTCAGCTTCCTTGCTGGAGAATCGGGAAGAATCCCCAGAATCATCACGCCTTGTGCCTGCCTTTTGAAGAAGTAAGGCTTAGAATCCTCTGCCGACCTGTGACGGTAGGTGATCCATGCCCGGCCTAATATTGCCGCAACTGCTGCCCCGATTGAAAACATAGGAGCCCATACTCCTGTTACAGCAAGGGTCAGTACGAACGCTCCAAGCCAAAATACACGTGAACCTGTATGCTTGATCGAAATCTCAGGCAAGGTACTTTTCACAAGCTGCTGGAAGCCGAGGAGAAACGGCACACAAAGGGGCGAATAGGATGCTGTCCCCATTGTAAACACCGGCCACCAATCAGCCAGGGTCAACGGTCCTGTAGGGATCAATACAAACATTGGAACCAGCCATAGCTTCTTACCTTGGTGAGCCCCTACTTTCAGGCCTCTGGCACTTTTGAGAAGCCGGGGTGACGTATGCTTCCATCCGTTCAATCGAATCAGGATCCCTTCCATCATCGTTAACACTCCCAGAAGCACTGCGACGGAACTGAACATCCCTCTATTCACGTCTTCCATATATGTATTCATAAAGGGGATATCCCATTGGAAATAATCCAACATCACAAGGATAAAGTATGAGAATCCTACTGTTATGGTCGCAGACAAGAGCTGAAAGCGGCCCGTCAACGCCGCCAGGATGGAAAGCAGCCCTATCAGGATAATCCCGGCGAAAGGAACCACAACTCCCGCTCCGACGATTAAGATTGAAAACAGTAGCCCAAGTACGACTCCATATGAAAATAAAACCCTCGCATCATGATAACCGTCCAGTAATCTCGTATTGAAATCTCTTCTTTCCCTCTTCACACGATAATAGCCCGCCATAATAGCGAAAAACACAGACACATAAATTACAGGATGAAGAAACATCCCGCCAAATCCCTTAACGATTTCAAGCAACCACAACTCAATCAATGATCCGTCACCACCCTTTTGCGAAAATTTGCATTATCTATTATTTTATCAAAATACTTCCTTAAAACCTATTGCAATTTCATTTGATTGTTTTACGATTCGATTTCATTTCCGACGGCATTCTGCATATTTTCCCGGGAAATGTTGTCGGATTTGATCATAATTCAGGTTACGGACAGAACGAGAGAAACAGGAAAAGGAATAAACCTATTCAGGCTCATTCCTTTTTCACAAGATTTCATTTAAAACTGGCTTCTACGAAATCCGGATTGTTTTCCCACTTTTTACTTAAATAGAATAATACCGCTTTACCAGCTAAACTGTGGGCTTTATAGTATTTGTACTCTATGACTTCCTTACCGCCGAATCCTCTTTTAAAATTCGATATGCTCTGCATGCCCGGATCTCTTTCACCCCAGGTTAATCCAACAAAATCATACGTCATAAACCCTTTTTCTTTAAAGTATAACCAGTCATTCCAGTGCAGGTATCGATTGGCTCTGCCAATCCGATTTCGATCTTGATTATTTCCAAATTTGAACCTGGCTGAACACGAATGAATCATACATGCTTTTCCACCCGTTAGGGAGTAAGCATGTGAAGCCAGTTTCTCTCCTTCTTTATCCAGTACTTTCGCAATGACCAGCATTCCTTCATTTCGAAGAGAAAGCAGTTTGCTGTGACTGCAAGATGCGATTCCTTTCTCTTTGGCGAATGGATCAAAGAACTCCACAAAATCTTCTATTTCATTATTGGACGGATGATCTGTAATCGTGACTTCCAGAGACTCCTTTGCCGCTCTATTAATCTGATACCTGGTCGTTCGGTTCATGTCTGAAAACAATTCCTTTTTCGACTTTCGGAGATCAATATGAAGGGTCTTGAACTTTTTTAACATATGATATTTTTCCCCCTCAGTAACCTCTGGTAATTGCGACACGATTGTAATATCCGTTTTCTTTCTTTGTCCATCCATCCAGGTATGTCCGTACAGGTCAGTTATATTTAACATCCATTTCTTCCAATAGATCGGTTTCATCATAAATCCCCCTACTTTCTTCAAACTCCATCTGAATTTCGTTCATGTTTAGACTCCTCATTCCATACTCTTCTCTCAAGGAAGAAAAGGTGGTGAGAATCTGATTGAGAAATTGAATATTTTCGGTTAGGTTCATATTGAAATTATGAGGATGCCACCAGAGATGATAGACTTCTCCATGTATTGCGGCATGAATCAAATCGTCCTTTATCCTTTGTAATCGCAGGGATTCAAATTTTTTCAATCTTGGATTAACCGGTCTAAGAAAACGGCTTGAAGGAATATTGATGGGCATATCAGCCTCTGACTTTTTTAGTGAATACGTATTATGACCTGTCAGATTGATATAGGCGTCTACTAAGCGAAGGGCTCTTTTTAAATATCGCTTGTACTCTCCTGTCTTCAAGTCATATATCCAGGATTTTTCCGTTCCTCTGTATGAGGTGATCCCCTTTCTTTTGCTCAATTTTATATACTCCTCATTCAATTGGTTCCGGGGGAACACGATACTTCTGGGATAGTGTCCGGATCGTTTCATGACTTCCAGTGCTTTCTTCAAGTCCTCTTCAAACGCCTCTTTTGTCTGCCCTTCCTCTAAACAGTAGTAATGGGAAAAGGTATGAGTACCTATTTCCTGCCCCTCCCCTTTGGCAATCTCCTGAATTAGCGAAGGTGAAAAGTGAAATTCCCGACGGTCTTTTTCATGTCTTATGGAGTCGATGTACCGGTAGGGTGACAGGTCTGCATTTTGATAATTAGGCAGTTTGGCAGGAAACTCACTGCAAAGCTCTTTGAAAGTGTTATAGTACATAAAGCCCACCACAGCCCATGTTGCATGAATACGATGTGAATGAAAGCAGTCCAATATTGACTCCACGACTTTCTCAGGCGCTTCCTCTGATTGATTTTTATAATCTTTAAATGAAAGTTGGTCTTGCATCCCCCAATAAAGCTCAAAGTCCAAGGAAATAATCAATGTGCCTCTTCGCTTATTGATAAATGGATTTACTTTTCCTTCGATCCGTTTCATGGTACCTCCTATTATCCGAATGAACTTCTCCTGATTCCATTTTCCAATGAGTAATAGAAAATGTTTACAAGTCCTTATACCTCTCTCTTCTTTTCAGGCAGCAATACTTTTGGGCTCTGGGCTTGCGATTCCAGTATGTCCCTGTACATCTGTAAGGTTTGGTCCCTCATTTTCTCAAATGAGAATTTCGCCTCATATCGTTGTCTGCTGACCTGACCCATCTTCTCCATGAGAGGTTGATTTGCCATTAATGTTTTTAATTTGCTGGTCAGGAGTGTTGCATCGCCCCTTGGTATAAGGAAACCATTTTCTCCCTCTTTCACGAGTTCCTCTACTCCGCCTACATCAGACGCAACAATGGGTAGTCCACATCTCATGGCTTCAATGATGCTGATTGGCAGTCCTTCATATTGTGAAGTTAGAACAAAGATATGTGCGTTCGCCAGCAATTCCGGTACATCACGTCTGTTCCCTAGGAAATGGATGCGATGGGAGAGGGAACTTCTCTGAACCTTTTCTTTCAATTCGTTCAACCGAGGTCCGTCCCCGACAAGGTCCAATTCCCAGTCAGGTTCCTCGATATTTTCGAGAGCCTGGAGTAATAATGGTTGTTCTTTCGGGAATGCAAACCTTGCCACCATGATGATTCTGAGTGGAGATCTTTGATTCTTTCTACGGTTGCTGTCTGGAATATCAGGTACACCGTTATGGATCGTTCTCATTTTGGCTCCATTGATAATTTTATTCTTACATGCTAAGTCATAATCGTAATCAGAAACGGTTATGATTCCATTTGAAATGAACCCTGCACAACGCTCTAAGAGACGATAGACTTTCCTCTTACTCTCAGGAACTCCCTCTGAAAATGCCCAGCCATGGGCGGTAAAGACAGTTGGGACACCGCAGATTTTACCTGCTAACCGACCCAGCATACCGGCCTTGGAGGAATGGGCAGCAAGGATATCAGGGTCTATCTCTTTAATCCATTTGCATAATTCCATTAGTGCAAGTAAATCGTGAAAAGGGCTGATGGCAAGGTTCAGATGGATCAATTGTTCACATCTGATACCTTGTTCTTGAAGTACATCTGTAACGGGCCCGGTTCCCCTGGAAAGAATAATCACTTCATGGCCGGACCTTTTGAGGCTGAGAGAGAGATCCTGAACATGGATTTGTGCACCACCTATATCATCCATTCTGGTAATCAGCTTAAGAATTCTCATGAGCTTTCCACCTTCTTTCTAAATGTATGATGAATACTTCCCTGGAAATTGCACCACGGCAATGCAAGCAGTAGCCAGAAATGTCTCCAATGGAGGGTATCAATAAAAAAACTGTTAAAAAGAAGACCGAGGATGGAAGCAAGAATGACGACGAAGAAGCCTTGCTGTTCTCCTTCTGTCTTGCTCATATTCTGTATGCATTTCCTTACACTCAATCCGACAAATATCATGAAAGACAAAAAGCCAAGGAGCCCATTTTCAGTCATAATCCTCACATATAAACTATGGGTGGAGTGATTAAACATCATCTCTGACTGTCCGGAGCCAATTCCCAGTGGAAAAGCAAAGGCCGTTTCCATCGACTCCCTTTGCTTATCAAACCGCGTGTTATCATATTCCTGATAACCAAACCGATCCTGAAACAGACCGACTAAATCTTGAGATGCCGTTACAAAAAAGAGGATGGGTATCAGCGAAAACAACAGAAGAATAAAGATCCCCAACCGTTTGTTGAGATTCCCCCTGAAGAATTGCAAATAGACAAATAGGGAGATGACGAGATGCCCCCAGGCAGCCCGTGAGAAACTAAAGGAAACGCCAAAAATCAGGATCATAAAGTTGATGAACATTAATAGTTTAACTTTTCCTCCATTCCCATCCATTTCGATCTTCAATAACAAAAATAGGGCCGCCGGAATGATGAAGGGACCGAAAACGTTAGGATCTTTAAATAGTGACTTTATTCTGCCTTCCCACATAAACACTTCTGAAAAAGGAAAGAAATGAAAAAATGAGCCTAGGCCAATGACAGCTGCAGCCATCGCAGCAATGACGTATCCGTTAAGAATCTTCTCAATGGCTTGTTCTTTAAACCTGTACACTACACTTCCGATGCTAAGCCATGTGACGATAAGGTAAAAAGTAATCATACTGTAATGAAGACCGTGCACAGGATCTTTGGCAAAATAGAGGGAGACCAAATTACATGTACTGAATAAAATCAACAACAGGACAGGAGCATGTGCTCCTGAAGAAAAGGGGATCATCCTCCCCAATGTAAGTAAGATCAGGATGAGTAGAAGTAAATCATAGGGTGATGGTTCGACGAGAACAATCGAACTGAGGGACAGCGTTACATAAAGATAGGATAGCAGCCATTTTCCGGTGGAATCATTTTGCTTCAACGGCTTCCACTCCTATCTCTCGTTCTATTTTTTTCTTTCCTTTCGCTTTCATGGCATACCATGCCAGACAGGCCAGAACCACATATCCCAATGATCCAAAAATGCTCATACACAGAAGGGTGGGAATAGGAGAAAATTGATATCCTGTAGACACCAATACGGATATAATCAACAGGATAAAACGAATGCACTCTCCCAGAAGATGCAGGCGTTGGGCCTCAAATACATAAAAATTTGCCGAAATGGGCCCCACCACCATTTGGAAAAAAAATAAAAGGGCCATTACTTGAAGATACGAAACGGACTCTATCCATTCCACCCCGAAAACGTGGTCGAATGTCCAAGGAGCTACAAGTATCAATATAAAGAGGATCATAAAGCTGATACCCGATAACTTCCACACCATTTGCCAGAATAATGTATTTAATGGGGTTTCAGTGGAACGAACCTGCTTAGTGGCACTTGCGAAATAAACCTGTTTAAAGGAAAACCCGATTAATGCATCCGGTATCGACAGTACCCGCTGCCCTAGCATATAAAGACCTGCCGCTTTAGATCCGAATGACGCTGCTATAAAGAAGACAGGAAGATGACCACTTGCTACACTTAATATGGACGACCAGCTTGATAGTAAAGGGAAGTATTTATACCGGTAAGCCAAGCTCCTCATTTTATCAAGAGAGATCTTTCCAACCATTGTTTTCATCGATTTCCACGACAACCGGAAAACGGTCCCACTCCCCACCATTCTCCCGGTTACTTCTCCAGCAACTAATCCTAGCGGGCCGAAGTGTAACAGACCTAAACTGATTTGGGAGAATACTTGACTTATATTCATAAATAATTTCCCTTTCACCATGAATGGATAAGCTTCTTTACGAATAAGCCATGTATTCAATACTTGAAAAACACCAAAGCCCAATAGACTCAAAGGCAATAACCACAGATAGTCTTCCAGGTTTGAGATATTAACAAGTCCGGCGATTGAATGTCTGAACAGCCAAACCCCTGCCAATGTCAGAAGGCTCATTCCCAATACAATCACCAGAGAGAGACTTACGAGATTCAGAGCATCGTCTTCCTCTTTGGGCAAAGGAATGGCCGACTCATACAGGAGGGATGCCATAACCGAAGCCGTATATAAAATGGATACATAAATAGAATATCCACCAAATTCTTCAGGTGTGTACAGTCTTGTCAACAAAGGGGTCGTTAACAAGATCACGATGAGAGAAAGTGCTGAGCCCGAAACCAGTATGGAGACATTCGTAAAGAAGTTCCCTTTCATCATGAAATCTTTTGCCAATTTTAGCTGTTTCATCTCCTCGAACCACCTTCATCCCTGTTCGCTTACCTGTACAGTCAATGGTTCTATTTATAGCCCATCAACCTCTGCTTTTTTCTCATCTTCTCCGGATGAAAGCTTGTGAAATCCATCCCATTGGCAATATAAATGGCATTGGCACGGAGATGATTGACATACATAGGTGGAAACTCCTGTTGAATCAGCCTGTAAGCTTCAGTCAATGTAAAGCTTCTCGAAAGATGATTGTGAGCATCTGATGCCAATACGTGGACATGATTGTATTTAATGAGTTCGTAAGCAAACTTTTGGGTGTTCCTCCCAAACATCCCCAAAATGCTGCCTGCATTCACCTGGAATAGGGCACCTTTTTGAAACAATGCATAGAGTAATTCGGGTTTCTTCCTTAATTCTTCATTTCTCTCGACATGGGCGATGATGGGTACATAACCTACTAACTGAAGCTTATATAATAGAAGTTCTGTGTAAGCGGGATAGTGACTGTTCGGAAGCTCTATAAGGACATATTTATTGGTTTCGTTCAAAGTGAGAAGGGAGGAATCCATCTTCTGTAAATCATCTGCCACTTCTCCATATAAGTGAATTTCCATTCCAGGCAAGATTTCTACCGGGATGTCCCTTGCCTGCAGCTCCTGGTTCAGTTCCATCACTTGATGAATGATACGGTCACTTGAGTTGTCAAAAATGCCATTCCCATGATGCGGGGTAGCGATAACATGTGTAATGCCTGCTTCCGCTGCCTGCTTAGCCATCAAAATGGATTCATCCAAACTGGCCGGCCCATCATCTACACGATGCAATATGTGGTTGTGTATATCGACTATCACAACGATTCCTCCTTTGCCTATTTTCAGTAATAATAATGAACTTTCTTGGAATGTGCGATTTCATTTAGTACGATGCCTAAAATGTCTGTTCTGACGTTTTGGAGTTGTTGGATCCCTTCTGTGACATCGTCTCGCTTTGACCTTTTTGCATTAACGACAAAGATGCATCCATCTACCTTATCCGCAAGAGCCAGAGAATCAGAAACAACCATAGGCGAGCTGTCGATGATAATGTATTCATATTCTTTCTTTAATTCATGCAGTAATTGATCCATCTTTGCGGATGAAAGAAGCTCAGATGGATTAGGTGGGATGATTCCTGCGACAATGACCGATAAATTGGGGATATGTGTCTCTGTTACAATATCCTTAAGGTCTGAGTAGCCTTCGAGATAGGATGTCACACCTTTTCTGCTCCCGACACCGAACAAGAAGTGACCATCGGGTCTTCTTAAATCACAATCGACGTACACGGTCTTCTTGTTATCCAATGCCATAACGATAGCCAGGTTTGCACTAGTTAAAGACTTTCCTTCGTTCGGATGTTTACTTGTAACCATTAGTGAATAAGCACCATTTCCTTTTGTCTTATACTGAATAATCGTTCTTAATGACCGATAGGCTTCTGCCAGGGGCGAATGAACTTCTCCCTTTTTTAATAGATTATGAGAATACACGGAATCTTTCTTAGTGGACGGCTTGCTATATGGTATACCGCTTAAAACAGGCAGGGATAAAGCATCTTCTACTTCATGAATGGAAATGAACTTCATATCAAAATGTTTCCTATAAAGAACCCATGTAACAGACAAAATAAACCCGATCACCATAGATACGAGGATGTTGATGGCTTTATTGGGACGGACCGGTGAATCGCTTTGCTCAGCTGATGACAGTACATGAACATTATCTACGTCCATGACTTTCTTAACCTCTTCTTTAAATGTGGTAGCTATTGTATTGGCCAGTTCCGCGGCTTCTTCGGAATCAAGGCTCTCTACGATGATGGTAATGATTTGGGAGTTTTCATTGGTGAGGACCCTCGTTTGTTTGATCAACTGTTCTTTGTCTAAATCACTTTCAAGCTTATCCAGTACCTTGTCCAAAATACGGTCACTCTTAATCATGATGCTGTAGGTTTCGATTAGTCGGATATTGATTTCAACATCACTCAGTGATAATTCTTCACCATTTTGTTTTACAATCGTTCCATTGACCAGTAGATCTGTCTTGGATTCATACACTGGAGAGAGCAAGAAGAATGAAATCACAATCCCTATAATCGTGGTGAAAAATGTTGTGAATACGATCGTTTTTGAGCCGTTTCTAATTTCTTTTATTATGGTTTGATAGCTAAATGACTGCTCCACTCCTACACTCCTTTCAACCTCCCTTTGTTCTCTAATAAGAACCCCTAGCCCGCAAAACAGTGATCAATGTCTTGAAAAGGATCTTGAAGTCCAATCGAAGAGATTGATTGTAAACATAATGTAAATCATAGTGTATTTTCTGGGCGTGGTCCATATCCGAACGGCCATTTACTTGTGCATATCCAGTCATCCCAGGTTTCACACATAAACGCTGCTCTTGATGGTCGTCATAATATTGAGTGATCTGAGGCACTTCCGGTCTCGGGCCTACTACACTCATATTCCCTACCAGCACATTAAATAATTGAGGAAGTTCATCCAAACTGGTTTTGCGGAGTATCTTTCCCAAGGGGGTGATGTTCGGGTTCATGTGGCCTTTAAACACAAAGTCATCTGGGACTTTTTCCTTCCACTTGTATATCACTTCACTGGATTCCCTCATCGTTCTGAACTTGTAAATGGTGAATGGTTTGTGGTGAAGTCCTGACCGGGTTTGGGTAAACAGCACGGGACCACCGTCAAAGATGAGAATGAGCAGGGTTATGATGAGAAATACAGGGCTTAATAAAATAATGGAAATGAAACTGATAGAAACATCCATTATCCTCTTCATATTCACCTTTTGTAAATGATTTCCCACCTCGTGATGATCGAAGACAACAGCATTCTCTTTCACCTTATTCTGTTCGATCACTATTCCTCACCTCACTAAATATGAATACTCATTATGAAATATATGAATCTACTATATTCAGGAGCAGGACTATATATTCGTTTCTATCAGACTATCCTCCCCCTTTCAAAACCAACATAGGTATTTAGGATGATTGTGCGGCGATTAAGTTATATAATTCTACACACATCACCATTTTCCTCTTTTTTTCATTTTTCAGATAAAAAAGAAAGATCCAAGGTTCGAATCTTTCTTTTTCTACAGTTATTCTCTCTCTGCATGATTGGCTGTCCGTTCGATATATTCCAAAGCTGCCTGAAGCTGCAAGTCATTATTCTCGTTCTGAACGGCTTCTAAGATCTCTTCCTGTAATCGCTCCCCTGTCAACGTATCAATGATTCCCGTCACATCGATGCTTTCCTGACTTTGGAAATCCTTTACAGCCCTTTCCGTTTCCTTACTGAAATATCCATCTGTCCGGTCTATCCTGAAGCCGAGTCCCTGTAGCATTTCCTGGGCGTTTTGAATTTGTTCATTGTTCATTCCCTCTTGAAGGGGTTTTTCCACTTGCAGTGGATGGGCATAGAAATAAGATGGCTGCCTGACAGGGATATCCGGTTTGATGCCCCTTTTGTGAATCCAATTTCCGTTCGGGGTCAGCCACTTAAACATCGTCAGCTTGATATTGCTGCCATCCCCCATTGGCACGGCCTGCTGGACCGTCCCTTTACCAAAGCTCTTTGTACCGATGAGAGGATATCCTTCCGCCTCTTTCAAGGCACCTGCAAGGATTTCAGAGGCCGAGGCACTCCCTTCATCTATCAACACCACTACAGGGTACGCTTTTCTTTCTTTGCCGTTAGAGAAGGACTTCATGACTTCCCCGCTCCGTTCCTGAATTTGCACATAAGGCTTTTTCTCCGTGACGAACTCTTTCAGAATGTCCTCCACACTTGAAAGAAGACCGCCTGGATTCCCTCGCACATCAAGGATCAGGCCCTCTACCTTTTTCTTTTCAAGATCCTCTAACTGCTTTTTAAAATCCATGGCTGTATTCTCTGAGAACGTCGTGACCTGGATATACCCTGTCTTCTTTCCTTTCACTTCTTTCACATCCGAGATGACCGTCTCAACAGGGATTTCATCCCGTTTCACGGATACCTCTATCGGCTTGGTCAGCCCTTCTCTCGTTATTTCCAGCTTAACGTTAGTGCCTTTCTTTCCTCTGATTTTAAGAGTAGCTTCGTACAGGTCAAGACCTTCAATGCTGTTACCATCAACTTTGATGATCCGGTCATTCGGTTTCAGTCCTGCTTCTTCCGCAGGTGAATTCTTAAATGGGGCGACAATGATCAGCTTTCCGTCCATTATCGTCACTTCGGCTCCGATTCCTTCAAAAGAGGAATCCAGTGCGTCATTGAATTGAGAGGCGGTTTCAGCATTCATGTAAACCGAATAAGGGTCATCGAGGGTCTTCAGCATTCCCTGAATGGCACCTTCAACCAGCTGCCCCTTGTCCACATCCTGAAAGAACTTGTCACTGATCAGGTCATACGCAACCTCCACCTTGTGAAGCTTGTCATTTAGTTCACCTTTGCCGTCAAACTGAGCAAGCTCGTCCCCTGACTTGTCTTTCCACTCCAAGCCGCCGTACATCCCACCGGCCCCGATCAGCATACTAATGATGATTGTGATGATGAGCTTCCTGCCCGTCCACTCCATATATTCCCCTCCAGCATGTTTTATCTATGGTACAGATAAGGTGTAGCGTGAGCGCTGCAGGCTGCTTCAGCCTCACGGTAAACGGTCTTATCCAACGAAAAAGACACCACACAAAAACGCGCTTTAGGCGGTGCGATGTCTTTGCTTATCTAACTATATGCCGGAGGGGGACGAGTTATGATAAAGGGATTTCTATTTTATACTTGTAAAAACCCTGGGGACATGATGATTTTGATTTTGCAGATGGGATGCAATGATAGGTCCCCACTTTTCAAATTCGACCAGGAAACCATCATGCCCGAAACTGGTGGAGATGAAATAATGGTTACCCTTTGATACAAGTTCTGTAAATTCCTTTTGATCCTGAGGGGAATAAATCGAATCCCCCTCATAACTGATCGTTATCAGCTCACATGGATAATGTTTGGCTGCCTCCTCTGTACCTCCTCGTTCCCTCCCGATATCATGGGAGTTCATGGCTTTTAACAGGGTAAGGTAGCTGTTCGGATCAAAACGCTTCCCTAACTTCTCCCCTTGATAATCAAGGTAACTCTCTACATGATACCGCCCTTTCTTCCCTCTGCGCTGAAAACGCTGATTGAACAGTTTCTGGGTCCGGTATGTGACCATACCTACCATTCTGGCAATCTCCAATCCTTTCAAGAGGGCCCCAGGCGGATAGTCCCCCCCTTGGAAGGCAGGGTCCTCCTGAATTGCCGTGATACCGATATGATTAAATGCAAGACCGTAGTCATTCAAGGCAGGGGTGACAGCGAGGGCAAATACCTTCTTGATGTACTCCGGGTAAAGAGCCCCCCATTCAAGTGCCTGCATTCCCCCCAGGGAACCTCCGATAACCGCTTCAAGATGCTCCACGGAAAGCAGCTGTAGTGCTTCATATTGGGCATGGACCATGTCCCTTATGGTGATGGCAGGAAAGGATGGACCGTACCGTTCACCCGTATCAGGATTAGTCGACGCCGGTCCTGTGCTTCCCTCACATCCCCCCAGTACATTGAAGGCAATTACATGGTACTTTTCTGTATCGATTGGAGAACCGGGACCAATCAATCCATCCCACCATCCACGGTCTTCCGTCGTCCCTTTGACGATGTGGTTTCCGGTCAGGGCATGACACACCAGGATGGAAGGACCTTCGTGATTACCTGTTCGCTCATATGACAGTTCTACATTACTCAAGGTGACGCCTGACTCTAATGTGAGGGATGGGATGGTAATGGAGTTCACTTCATATGTGTGCGGCTTCTCCACTCCTCCACCTCCTTTTATTTGGTGTTGTGGGGGGGATCAAGATTCCCCCGTATGAGTAGCATATTGATTTCTGTCTTGTTCTTAAAGATGGCCGTTAAGATTTCATTGAAGGGCCACTGGTTCACTGGTCTCCCTTCACAGCCCCGGGATAGCTTATCAATGGTATCCAAACTCCACATTCCCACGGTGTAATCCTACAGATACCATTACACCCGTGATGTTTCCAACGCAACTTCAATGCTATGATCCAAATCCTCGATCAGGTCCTTCACAGACTCCAATCCTACAGACAGTCTCACCAGATCCTCGGTTACACCCGTCGCCCGGATTTCCTCGTCGTTTAATTGCTGGTGGGTCGTAGAAGCTGGATGGATGATGAGTGATTTCGCGTCCCCGACGTTGGCAACGTGAGACCAGAGGGAAATATGATCGACGACTTTCCGTCCTGAATCCCTTCCACCTTTAATTCCGAAGACGACGATGGAGCCGGCTCCATTTTTTAAGTATTTTTGAGCAAGTGAATGAGACGGATGTTGAGGTAAACCTGGATAGGATACCCAGGCAACCCCTTTATGCTGATTCAAGTGCTCTGCAATCTTCAGGGCGTTCTCTGTATGACGCTCGATCCGAAGATGCAGCGTCTCCAATCCCTGCAGTAATAAGAACGCATTTTGGGGACTTAAGCACGCCCCCAGGTCACGAAGGAGCTGGACTCTCAGCTTCGTAATGAAGGCTGCCGCTCCTACATCCCTGGCGTAGCGAAGTCCGTTATAGCTCGGGTCCTCTTCCGTGAAGCCCGGGAACTTCTCATGATTCCAATCGAACTTCCCGCCGTCGATCACCACTCCCCCGATGGCCGTTCCGTGCCCGCCGATCCACTTTGTAGCAGAATGGATGACGATATCCGCCCCCCATTCGATGGGCTTGCAAAGATATGGTGTGGCAAAGGTATTATCGATGATCAGTGGGAGATGGTGGTCATGGGCCACTTTTGCCACCGCCTCGATATCCAGGACATGCAGACTTGGGTTGCCGATGGTTTCCGCGAAAACGGCCTTCGTCTTCGGTGTGATCGCTTGACGGAAATTTTCCGGGTCCGTCGGATCTACGAAATGTACCTTGATCCCGTATTTCGGAAGAGTCGTAGAGAATAAGTTATACGTTCCCCCATAAAGATTGGTGGCTGCAACGATTTCGTCTCCAGCGCCGGCGATATTCAGGATCGATAGAGAAATGGCTGCCATCCCCGATGAAACACCAAGTGCCCCGATCCCCCCTTCTAAAAGGGCAAGGCGCTTCTCCAATACATCGACTGTCGGATTCATGATCCGGGTATAAATATTCCCCGGTTCCTCGAGGGCAAATAATTTTGCTGCATGATCACTGCTGTCGAAAACATAGGAAGTCGTCTGATAGATGGGTACGGCTCTTGAACCTGTTGATGGATCAGGCTCCTGGCCTCCGTGAAGAAGCAAAGTGTCGAAATCGAATGATTTGGTCATTGTGAATTCCTCCTGAGTGATAGTTTGGGTTGGGTGTTGCCGGTTTGACGGGTGGTCGTTCGCCTGATGGATGTTTAAAGATTTATGGCTGTCGAAGTTGTGTACTTGGTTGTCTTCTGAATTCCCGTAAATAATTGTCTGCTAAAATCAAGATGATCTCTGTTAAACATTCGGTTCATTAACTATTCAAAACCACCCCAATTTCTTCAGTTAACATTCCAGTGAATTCCATTGTCTGACACCCGCTAGCTTTGAACCAAGTTCTGCCATGAGTAAGGAAGTAGAAGAGGATAAAATAAAAAACCCTCTTCCTAAGAAGAGGGTCTAATTGAATAGGGTCCTCCTCTTATCTTTCAGGCAGATCGCCTGCAGGAATTAGCACCTTTTCATGCAGCTATGACAGCGTACATGAAGGTTGCCGGGTTTCATCGGGCCTAGTCCCTCCACCTCTCTGGATAAGAGCATATAGTTGTCAATGTGAAAATTGTTGCGTTGAGATGAATTATAACGGGTAGCGACACTTGACGTCAAGAGTATTTTTTGAATTTTTTAATTATTTACTTTTTTACAGATGCGTCGATGGCTTCGTTGAATTGAGAGACGATGTCCCCTTCATCCTCGATACCTAACGATATGCGGACGACATGTGTGTTGATTCCCAGTTTTTCCTGGGCTTCTTTCGGGAGGGCACGATGGGACGTTCCCAATGGATAAGAAACCGTCGTTTCCACCCCCGCTAAGGACGGGATGATTTTGATCCACCCCAGGGATTTAAAGAAGGTGCTGATATCGCATGTATCTGCCAGTTCGATCGTGACGATGGCACCATTCCCTTTATTGGATAAATCTGTTGGATAATAGACTTCCTTCACGTGCTCATTCGAGCGTAGGTGTGCTGCCAGGACTCCTCCGTTCCGTGCCTGGGTTCCCATCCGAAGGGCGAGTGTCTTCGCACCACGACATGTCAGCCATGCTTCAAATGGACTGAGGTTTGAGCCCATGTTCACGACTTTTTCTCTCGCCTTTTGCACAAGCTCTTCTTTTCCGACTACGACTCCAGCTGTGATATCACTGTGCCCACCGATATATTTCGTGGCACTGTGAGCAACCAGGTCCACCCCTTCGAGAAAAGGCTGACGGAGAAACGGTGTGGCAAAGGTATTGTCGATCATGGTGAATAACTGATGTTTTTCAGCCAATTCCACCATTTTCGGAATATCTTCCACCCTCATGAACGGATTTGTGACCGTCTCACTGTATAGAAGCCTGGTTTGGGGGGTAATGGCACCTTCGATTTCTTCTACACGTGTGAAATCAACGAAAGAAGTGGAGATCCCAAACGACGTGAGTTCTTCTTTTAGCATATGGAATGTGCCGCCGTATAAATCTTCAGCCGCTATGATATGATCGCCTGCTTTCACAACAGCGAGGATTCCGACAAGGATGGCTGATAACCCGGAAGAGGTTGCAACCCCTGCAGGAGCCTCCTCAAGGTCCGCTATCATCTTACCAAGCTCGTCTGTGTTCGGGTTTCCCGTTCTCGTGTAAAGATAAGGGGACTTCCCCTCATAAAAACCCTCCAGCTCCTCTAAAGAGGCAAAAGAAAAAGCAGACGTCTGATAGATCGGTGTCGCCTTACTGCGGATTTCCTCAGTACCTTTCAGCTCGCTATGTACGACCTTGGTGGTGAATTTCATCATTCTTCATCCTTCCTGAATCTATGTATTTTAAAAAGTGTATCATATTCAGAAGATTGTGAGGAGTAGGAGGGAGCGTGAAATAAAAATAGCCACCTGCTTCCCAACAGGTGACTTTGACTTTTATTGGACTTTGTCCAAACAACCGATGAGGCGGTTTTCTATATCCAATGCCAGTTTCTTCAGTTCATCGTTATCCACCATTTCAATCAGCTTACCAGGCCTGGCCATACCGATCTTGGTTGTCCCTTCTTCTGTATATACGGTCACTTTACAAGGTAGGAAGTAGCTTACGAGCATGCTCTCCTCCAGTACTTTTTTTGCTTCATGTGGATTACATACTTCCAATACGACGATCTCTTCGTTGAAATCAAGCCCTTTATCCTGAAGCTTCCGGGCAAGATCAAGATTCCACAGAACCCCGAAGCTCTCGTCTTTAAGACTGGATTCGACTGCTTCCACCGCTTCTTTCACACTCATGGTCACTTCCTTCGTGTAATGGAACATGAACACATCTCCTCCTTCAATGTTGGTTACATTTCTTATATACCTCATAGAGTATACCATGAAACGTTATATAAGGTCCGTCCCTCTCCATCATTCCATTCCTTCGACCATTTTACTCATCATTTCTTCGTTCATGGGCCCGACGATTTTGTGCTGGATGATGCCCCCTGTGTCGATCATGTAGGTGGTGGGAATGGTGAACACGCGGTATTCGTCACCGACTTTCCCTTCTTCATCCATTGGGATGGGAAAGGTAAGCTCATAGCCATCGACAAATTGCTGGACAGCTTTTTTCCCATCGTCCATGGACGTGAGGTTGACGGCAAGGATTTCTACGTTTTCTTCTTCTGCATAATCCTCATAATAGCTCTCCATATGGGGCATTTCAGCTTTACATGGCGGGCACCAGGTAGCCCAGAAGTTCAGGATCACCTTTTTGCCCTGATAATCTGAAAGCTTAATCGTCTCACCTTCTAAAGTGGTTAATTCAAAATCAGGGGCTCTATCCCCTTTCGCGAGCCCTTGTTTGGCATCGGAAAGATCCATCGATTCACTGGCTAATTGGGCAGCTTCTTCCCTCTCCTTCTTCTCCTGCTGATCCTGAAACAGATTAACCAAGAATATACCGATCAGGAGAGCAACGATGGCCAGGGCAAAATTCCGTTTATTCATTTTGTTTCCTCCTCACGTGTAGAAAAATAAGAAAGGTCATCATGACCAGATACGTCCAGGTGGTGGTGTTGAATTGGAAGCCATCGATGAAGGCATTGAGAAGTAATTGGATCAACGTAAACATAACCAATAACTGAACGGCCCAGATTTCACCACTGGAACCCTTCACTTTTTTATGAAAATAGGACACGATCATAATGTTAAGGACCAGTCCGATACATGCGAAAAGGGTATGTTCATGGAGGAAGTGCAACACCGACTCATAAAAAAGGACTGTGACCATCCATGAAGCGATGACAGTGAAAGGAGAATCGACTCTTTTAATCAGAATGTATAAGAGGACAGCTGACAACCCCAGCCAATAGCCGATCACTCCCCCATTGAAATACAGAATCGTGAGTGGATGCTTGATGACCGTTGGCAAGTCCACCACCACAACACTCAGCTTCCAAACGAGGATAAAAGTAAAAATACTGTTTGAATACCACTCCCCTGCCTTCCTTTTCCAGAAATACAACAGAAGGAAAGTCAGAATGAAGGAGAGGATGATGGCTCCCCAAGAAGCAGGGAATGTGAAAGACCCGATGGAATACCATTTCTCAGTCAGGGTGCATTCCTCCTTTCATGGTGCTTTGCCGCATTAATGCTGTGAGAATAAGATTCCTCCATTGTGTATGAAGAACTTAAGACCTTTTAAGTACAAGTAAGTTATTTACCCGTAATTGAATTATTACAGATAAAAAGGACCAGTGTGTGTCTAATCCTTGAATTTTTTATGCTTTATCTTTATTTGAATCTTGCTGGTCTAAAAGAAAGACTAGGAATCCTGGCCGAACCCCAGCTCTTCTCATCATCCACCTATACTTTATATTAAAGCCTTGAATGATGTAAAAAAGCAAAGAAAAAAACCGAATGCGGGATGATCCACATACGGTATTATGACTCATGCTGCTTTTAACCCTTCTAAAATCAGCAAGAAATATTTGACTGTGTCCCCTCTACGGCGGTTAATGATTTCAATATCAATAAGGATTCTTTTTGTCTCTTCCACGCCCAGACGTTCGATGAGAATGTCACTGATCTCTTCGGCTGTAAATTCGCCGATATCTGTATTCTTCAGCGCCGTCCGATTTCTTCTGCAAAAACTTCTTAATTGCCTCTTGATATCTGATAATTCCAATTACCTCACCCTTAGTACAAATTCATACCGAATGATTAGACAAAAACAGCCCACCAAAAAGGCAGGCTCCATGATACTAATGGAAAATCGTTCCCATTAGTTCTCATTGTTATCCATTGTTTTCGGTAACCCGGCGATCATTATTTTAAGTAAAATAGAAGACCCGTGGCTTTGCGTCCTAATTTTTCAATTAGTTTGCCTTTTTCAATTGTGTGTTTGATTATATTTGTCATTATACTAGAAGAATTAAAGGATGAAAACTGCATTCCATTACTGGAAATAATTTCTTTAACTGACTAATAATAAATAATTTGTCCATAATGGAAACTATCTATTCTTTTGAAAGGGGTTCTGACTCCTCTATGTATTTATTATTTGTCATATTAGTATGGGTCTTATTTTCTTATCGATTCATTGATTGGAAGCAATTCTACCGTCAATACCCTACCATCCTGTTCTTTATGTTCATTAACTTTGCCTATAATTATTTCTATTATGAGCACTCCTTATGGAGATTTGAGGGAATTACGGTAGATTGGTTGAATCATACGATTATTAATACCGCTTTTACTTTTTTCATCTGTCCATCGGCTCTCACCATATTCCTGCAGAGAATACCGTCGAAAAGAGAGTTGAAAATACTCTACTTTTCCATCTGGATCGCCTTTTTCACACTATTGGAGTATCTATTCTCATTGAAGGGCATGTTTATATATGAAAACGGATGGAGCAATGGGCATAATATCGGATTGAATATCATTTTATTCTCCGTTTTGTACCTGCACTATAAAAAGCCGTTCTACGCAATCCTGGTATCCATTCCCATTGCCATTGTTTTCAGTCTATTATTCCCGTTTCCAATCCTATCAATGAAATAAGGTGAGTGAAAAATGGTTTCCCATCCAATATTGATCTTTCTATTAGTGATTACCTATGGTTCCATGTGGATCTATTTAAGTAAGAAGGAATCTTCATAAAAAGCCCCCTTCCAAAGGAAGCGGGCTTTCTGTTCATTAAAAGTTAATATATTGACGCGGGTTCACGGCATTTGATTTCGATGCATTCCAGGAGCCTGCGTGAAGTTCAAAGTGTAAATGCTGTCCGAAGGAGTATCCTGTGTTACCCATGTAACCGATTCGATCCCCTTTGTTGACTGCTTGTCCTGCACTGACAGCAGAAGAAGACATGTGAGCATAAACCGTTGTGAACGTTTGACCATTGATAGAGTGAGTGATGTAGACTACGTTCCCGTAGCTTGAGCTGTAGTGGCTCTTAATGACATATCCATCAGCGGCTGCAGAAATCGGAACACTTCCCCGCGCTGCAACATCGATACCATAGTGGTAACGTCGCTTACCGTTCAGCGTGTCCCAACCGAAATTGGTTGTAACTGTTCCATACGCAGGAGTGGTCCAGGCACCGGCACTCACTGGTGCACTTGGAGCAGGTGTTGAAGGTGCCGCAGATGAACCACTGCTGCTGGCTGCTGCCTTTTGCTGTTCCGCTGCACGTTTAGCTGCTTCCGCTTCTGCTTGACGCTTGCGCTCGATTTCACGCTGACGGGCAAGTTCTGCCAGACGGGCTTGTTCAGCCTGGATTTCCCCTTCAAGCTGGTGTTCCATTTTGGAAAGCTCGTCTGATTCATTTTGAAGATCTTTTTTCTCTATTTCAAGTTCAGCTTGTTGCGCTTCAAGTTGTTTAAAAAGGTCTGCTTTTTTGGCTTTTTGACTGTCCAGATCCTTTTTCAGGGATTCAAGACTTGCTTTAGTAGATTCTAATTCTTCCAATTTGGCTTCTACTTCCGCTTTTTTCTTTTCCAATTCTGCCTGATCACGTTTTTGTTCGTCCATGATCTTTTTATCGGCACTTACGATCGTGTTGACTGCTGTTACACGGTTGATGAAGTCTCCGAAGCTGTCAGCACCAAGTAGGACATCAAGATAATTGGCAGAGCCGCCTTTTTCCTGGATCGCACGGGCACGTTCTTTTAAAAGTTCGTTGCGTTCTTTAATCTTATTTTCTAATACTGTGATTTCTTCTTTAAGTTTGTTGATTTCCGCCACTGTTTCATCAATTTCTTTTGTCTTCTCGGTAATCTTTGTTTCCGTATCTTTCAGCTTGGTGCTGATGTCGGCAATTTGTTTCTGGAGTTCCTGTTGCTTATTTATGTTTTGATTTATTTCAGATTTTTTCTCATCAATTTTTCCGTTGATCTCCTCTTTTTTAGAAGAAATCTCATCTTGCTGCTTCTTTAAGTCCTCCACAGAGGAATGGGCGTTAGCAGTTGTTCCTAACGTTGGTAGACTTCCGATTGTTAATGCTGCTGCAATGGTCAATGTTACGAAATGCTTCTTGTTCAAGCGGCATGCTCCTTTCAGCTTCTATCAACCTATCAAATTTTACACTTTTAAGAATTTACGGACAGACATAAAGCTTCCCCATGCCCCGATCAAGCAACCCATTAATAGAATTAATCCGTTTACTTGGTAGATAAAGGGGGTAAAATCTAATATCTGAATAAAATGGTTTTGTAGTTTTGGTTCAATGAAATTAAAGGCATAGTAATAAACTGTTGTAACAAGAGCGATCGGGATAATAGAACCTAAGATTCCAAGCCATAACCCTTCAAGGATAAACGGCCAGCGTACAAACCAGTTGGTTGCACCCACGAGTTTCATTATCTCGATTTCCCTTCTTCTTGCGACAATCGTAATCTTAATTGTGTTGGAGATAAGGAACATAGCGGTAAACAGGAGACCGATGATCAGAACAAATCCAACATTTCGACTCATTTCAAGTACGTTAAATAATTTTTCGATTTTCGCTTCACCATACAAGGCTTCGTTCACATGGTCATACTTATTGATTTCTGCAGCGATTCTCCCTGTTTCCCTGGGATCTTCTGCTTTGACGATAAAGACATCGTATAGGGGATTATCCTGTTCAAACAACCTGAAATCGTCTCCCAGATCTTTCACAAGATTCTGGAGCTCCTGTTCTTTGGAAGAATACTCCACGGATTCGACTCCGCTTAGTTGATTGATCTTCCCTTCGATCTCATCTACTTGAGCTTGATCAGTACCAACCTCCAGCAGTACGCGGACTTCCACGTCTTTCTCTATGTCCGTTGCCACTTTGTTCATGTTCAACATCAGGACCATGAACACACCGACCAGCAGTAATGTCACGGTAACGGCACTCACAGACGCAAATGTCATCCAGCCGTTACGTCCGATGCTTTTAAAACTTTCCCTAAGGTGTCGCCCATACGTTCTAGCTTTCATAACCGTAATCACCTCGCTGTTCGTCACGAACAATTCGGCCATTCTCAATGGCAATTACCCGATGCTTGATTGTATTGACAATTTCACGGTTATGAGTGGCCATGATGACCGTTGTTCCACGGTTGCTGATTTCTTCAAAGATGTTCATGATATCCCAGGATGTTTCAGGATCAAGATTCCCAGTAGGCTCGTCTGCGATGACCAGCTTTGGTGTATTGACGATGGATCTCGCAATCGATACACGCTGCTGCTCTCCGCCTGACAGTTCATCAGGGAGCATTCTCGCTTTATGCTTCAGTCCTACAAGATCAAGGACTTCAAGGACTCTCTTCTTGATCTGCTTTGGGTGCTCTTCTATTACTTCAAGTGCAAAGGCAATGTTTTCATAGATTGTAAGCGAAGGTAGCAGCTTAAAATCCTGAAACACGACCCCAACGTTCCTTCTTAAGTATGGAACCCTGCTATTTTTTAATTTTGCCAGATTAATACCATTTACAATAATATCGCCTTTTGAAGGCTTTTCTTCACGGTACATCATCTTAATAAAAGTAGATTTCCCGGCGCCACTTGGACCCACAACATACACAAACTCGCCTTGCTTAATGTGGACGTTAAAACCATTAGCAGCCATGACACCATTGCTGTACTGTTTATATACGTCTTTCATTTCTATCATTATTAAATCACCTAATTTGTATTATGAGTTACCTCTTGGCTGTTATCGACATATGTACAAGGTAGAACTGATGTTTTTACCATAATTAGACACAAAATGGCGAAAAACCTCGAATTGCTCTCCCGAAAATTATTATACCATCACTTTAATCATTGTTAAGGAAAAAAATTATTACATTTACGTTTCAATGCGTGAAATAATGTGTATTTTTTACCTTTTTCACTGGTGTTTACGCCTATTTTTTGATCAAATTATAGGTAAAAATACCTATAACCTGGTACTATCACGAAGTCAAAAAGTTCGATTCCGGGTCCTTTACGAATCCACTGATAAAGCTAATCTGATTCGATTACTTGGTTATAATGAAGAAGGTTTGAAGAGAATATTCCAAATCGTTTTTACTGGATTTCGTTTTGTAATATAGATTTAAAGAAGAGCCTGTCGGGATGTAAAAGAAAAAGAAGAATCCATTTATCGGACTCTTCTTCGTCACCTATTTCTTATTCGCCAACCATTCAGCCACTGCTTCTGCTTCTTCGCCTTTAACGAGTCCTCCAGGCATTTGGCCTTGACCATTCTGAATGATCTCAAGGATCTGATCTTTGTTTAATTGCGCACCGATTTTATCAAGGGCTGGACCCATTCCGCCTTCCAGATTACCACCATGGCAGCTGGTGCATTTATTGTTTACGATTTTTTCAGGGTCTACTCCGCCAGAGCTTGTTTCTGTACTTTCTTCTCCGCCTCCACCGCAGGCTGCAAGTACCAATGAAGCGCCAAAAAGAATTCCAAGTAGCTTTTTCTTCATTTTTTCTTCCCCCTAGGAACACATATTAAGAGTAACGGGATTAACGATGACGTCCGTCCCTCTATTACATAATTATACCAAGGTTAAACCCGTTTGAAACCTTCCCCCAATACCTCCGAAGCGTCCATTGTGACGACGAACGCAGTTGGGTCAATGGTTTTGACCAGTTGTTTCAGTTTTGTGAATTCTGTCTGGTCGACGACACACATAAGGATCGGGCGCTCATCATCTGTATACCCGCCGTATGCAGATAGTTTTGTCACACCCCGGTCGATTTTATTCAGGATCCCTTCACGGACTTCTTCCTGTCTATTCGTGATGATCAGAGCCATTTTTGAGCGGCCGATGCCGACCTGGACCAGATCGATTGTTTTACTTGTCACATATAATCCGATCAGTGCATACAGCCCCCGCTCGATATCGAATACGATGGCAGCAGATAGAACGATCATTCCATCTATGAGGGCAACACATGTACCGAGAGAAAGTCCTGTGAATTTGTTAACGATCTGGGCTGCAAGGTCCGTCCCTCCTGTGGAGGCTTTCCCCCGAAAGACGATCCCCAATCCCAAGCCAACACCGATTCCCCCGAATAAAGCACCAAGCAGGGGATCTTCGGTCCAAGGCTGCCAGTCCTCTGTCAAGAAGACGACCAGCGGCAGGAACACTGTACCGATGGCGGTTTTCACGCCGAACTGAAGACCAAGAAAAATCAATCCAGCGATAAACAACGGTATATTGAAGGCCCATTGAACGTAGGCAGGTTTCCAATCAAACAGCCCTTTCAGGATGGTCGATATCCCGCTCACCCCTCCTGAGGCCACCTCATTGGGAAGCAAAAACACATTAAACGCAATGGCCACAATGGTCGACCCTAACACAACAAACAAATACTCCAACAACTTCTCTCTCCGCGGATCAACGGCCTGCCCGCGACGCCTCTCCTTCAAACCCATCCATTACGACTCCTTTATCCTATGTATTAGTAGTATGAGTTCAACCTCTTCCTTTCATGCAGAGCATCATGAGGGACGGACCTATGATCCATCATGTCCCGGTCCCTCCAGAAAAAGATTGTTCATGATTTGTAAAAATAAATAGCTGAAAGCATACGTCTATACGGAAAAACGGAAACCCATCCAATTCCCCAAACACGCACTGTATCAACCTTTGAGAGTATAGCATGGGTACCTTGAGGTGTAAATGACACCTCAATACCGTGGTAAAGCACTAATAAGTCAGGGTGGTTTGGTTTTACAGTGATGAGGGACGGACCTTGGGTGGTGTGTTTATAAGTGGACGAAAACGTATATGAAGATAGGAGGAAGTTATATCACACTAGACATGTAGGACGTAGCCTGCGGGTTGGATTCATTTAGGTTGACTATATTATGGAAGAAACTGGTTTTAAGGGGGTCCGTCCCTCAACAAAAAAAGCTGAACCTGCCAAGGAATGGCGGGTTCAGCTTGGGATGTTTATTTGATTTTGGAACGAAGGTAGGCGTTGATGAACGGGTCGATGTCTCCGTCCATGACGCCTTGGACGTTACCGGATTCTGTGTTGGTTCTGTGGTCTTTGACCATGGAATAAGGATGGAAGACGTATGAACGGATTTGGCTTCCCCATCCGATTTCTTTTTGCTCTCCCCGAATTTCAGCAAGCTCCTGCTCTTGCTCTTCGATTCTCCTTTGATAAAGCTTCGCTTTCAGCATTTTCATGGCCGATTCACGGTTCTTGATCTGGGAACGTTCAGATTGGCACGTTACCACGACATTCGTCGGTAAGTGAGTGATACGAACGGCAGAGTCCGTCGTGTTGATATGCTGTCCACCGGCTCCACTTGCACGGTACGTATCGATTTTAAGGTCTTCCGTGCGGATATCGATTTCGATTTCTTCATTGAACTCAGGCATCACTTCGCAGGATACGAAGGATGTGTGACGACGGCCCGATGAGTCGAATGGTGAAATACGTACAAGTCGGTGAACGCCTTTTTCAGCCTTTAAGTAACCGTAGGCATTGTGACCTTTAATCGCCAGGGTTACACTCTTGATCCCCGCTTCATCCCCTGGAAGATAATCAAGGGTTTCAACTTTAAAACCGCGCTTTTCCCCCCAACGGGTATACATACGAAGAAGCATGGAACCCCAGTCCTGTGACTCTGTTCCACCTGCACCTGGATGCAGTTCAAGGATCGCGTTATTTTTATCATATTCTTCACTTAATAGAAGCTGAAGTTCGTAGTCATTCAATCGCTGAACAAGATCTCCAAGCTCTTCTTCAAGATCCTTTTGCAGCTCTTCGTCTGGTTCTTCTTTTACAAGTTCAAGGGTCAACTCCAGGTTTTCTTGTGATTCAACCAATGATTTGTATTCATTCACAAGGTCCTTCAGGCCGTTGCCTTCATTGATCAATCCTTGAGCTTTTTGCTGGTCATCCCAGAAATCCGGTTGAACCATGATTTCATCCAATTCCTGAATTCTTGCCTCTTTGTTTTCTAAGTCAAAGAGACCCCCTGAAGTCCGCTAATGTCTTAGCTGTTTTTTCTAACTCTGCTCTGATTTCTGATAGTTCCATGAATATTCACCTCTATAGTTATTTGGGTTGCTGATTGTTTGGGTTGTGGGTTGTGGGATGTGGGTTATGGGATGTACCTGGTACAAACAGCAACTAAACCGCCATCCCGGGCACCCATCAAAAAAACGGAAAAGTACCTGGCACCCATTTTATCAAAAATAAGCACCAGGTAACATCTTCCTATTTATCCGGTTATGCCGTGGCAGTGTTTGTACTTTTTGCCGCTTCCGCACGGACATGGTTCATTGCGTCCTACGTCTTCCTGCTTGCGGACCGGTTTTTTCTTGGCCTTTCCGCCTTCTTCTTTCGGGTTCACCGCCTGCCCCTTGGCTACTTCCTGACGCTCAAGGTTGTTGCGGATTTCAGCTTTCATGACGTATTTCGCAACGTCTTCTTCGATGGCGAGTACCATGTTTTCGAACATGGCAAATCCTTCATGCTGGTATTCTCGCAGCGGGTCGGTCTGACCGTATGCACGCAGGTGGATACCCTGGCGCAGTTGATCCATGGCATCGATATGGTCGATCCATTTCGTATCTACGGCACGAAGCAGGATGACTTTTTCAAACTCGCGCATTTGCTCTGCCGTGAGTTCTGCTTCTTTTTCATCGTAACGGTGCTTCACATCTGCATAGATCAGCTCTATCATTTCTTCCGGCTCTTTTCCGCGAAGATCGTCGACTGTCACATCTTCTTCAGGAAGAAGGTTGGCATTTACATAGTCCACAATGCCTTGAAGATTCCAGTTCTCCATGTCCTCTTCGGCTGTATGGGCTGCCACTTGACGTTCGATGGCTGATTTGATCATACCCTCGACAATCTCACGGAGGTTATCGGAGTCGATGACTTCATAACGCTGTGTATAAATGATTTCACGCTGCTGGCGCAGGACATCGTCGTATTGCAGAAGCTGCTTACGGGCATCGAAGTTGTTTCCTTCCACCCGTTTCTGTGCAGATTCAACGGCACGACTCACCATTTTACTTTGGATCGGCTGGCTATCGTCCATTCCTAGTCGCTCCATCATGCTTCTCATATTTTCAGAACCGAAACGGCGCATCAATTCATCTTCCATGGAAAGATAGAACTGAGTCACACCAGGATCCCCTTGACGACCGGCACGTCCACGAAGCTGGTTATCGATACGGCGTGATTCGTGACGCTCTGTACCGATGACCGCAAGACCGCCCAGATCGAGGACGCCTTCCCCGAGCTTGATATCCGTACCACGACCGGCCATGTTTGTGGCGATGGTGACAGCACCTGGCTGACCTGCTTCTAAAATGATTTCCGCTTCACGGCCATGATTTTTCGCATTCAGGACATTGTGGCGCACGCCTTTTTTCGTCAGAAGCTTAGAGATCAGTTCTGATGTTTCAACGGCCACGGTACCAACGAGTACAGGCTGTCCTTTTTCGTGGCGCTCTTTAATGTCGTCCACAACCGCATTGAATTTCCCTTGGATGGAAGCATAGATCAAATCGGCGCGGTCATCACGAACGATCGGTTTGTTCGTCGGAATGACAATGACATTCATATTATAGATATTACGGAACTCTTCCTCTTCCGTTTTCGCCGTACCGGTCATACCGGAAAGCTTTTCGTACATACGGAAGTAGTTCTGGAACGTAATCGTTGCCATGGTCATGCTTTCGTTCTGGATTTCAAGACCTTCTTTTGCCTCTATGGATTGGTGAAGACCGTCACTGTAACGTCGGCCTTTCATCAGACGTCCTGTGAAAGAGTCGACAATAACGATTTCGCCTTCCTGAACGACATAATCCACATCCCGGTGCATGCTGACATGGGCTTTTAACGCCTGATTGATATGGTGATTAAGGGTTACGTGAGAAATATCAAACAGATTCTCAATGTGGAAGGATTTTTCCACTTTGCTGATACCATCTTCCGTCAGTTGGACACCCTTTGTTTTTTCATCATAGGTGTAGTCTTCGTCTCTGTTCAGGGTACGCACGACGGCATTGGCCTGGATGTAAAGCTGAGGCGTGCGTTGTGCATTCCCCGAAATGATCAGGGGTGTACGTGCTTCATCGATCAAAATCGAGTCAACCTCATCGATTACGGCAAAATGAAGAGGACGCTGCACCATTTGATCCTTGTAAAGGACCATGTTGTCACGAAGGTAGTCGAATCCGAATTCGTTATTTGTACCGTATGTGATATCCGCTTTATAGGCTTCACGCTTTTCGTCCTTGGACATGGAATTCAGGTTCAGTCCTACAGTCAAACCGAGGAAATTATACAGCTTGCCCATTTCCTCCGCATCACGGCTCGCCAGGTATTCATTGACCGTGATAACGTGAACGCCTTTCCCTGTAATGGCATTCAAGTATACAGGCATGGTAGCCGTCAATGTTTTACCTTCACCGGTTTTCATTTCGGAGATGTTACCGCCATGCAAGGAGGCACCACCCATCAGCTGGACGCGGTAAGGATACAGTCCGAGTACGCGGCGGGCCGCTTCCCGTACGACGGCAAATGCTTCGACGAGCATATCCTCAAGGTCTTCACCCTTTTGATAACGCTCCTTGAACCTCTCTGTTCTTTCACGGATTTCATCATCCGTCAAACGCTCCATATCGGGGCCAAGTTCTTCTATTTGATCGGCCAGTTTCTCCAGCCTCTTTAATTCTCTTTTATTCGCATCGAACACTTTGTTTAATAGACCAAGCATGTATAAACGCTCCTTTATCTGTGTTTAAATGAGAGCCGAACGTCTTCAGTATAACGGGATAAAATGAGATTTGGATGAGATACACAGAAAATCCATGTAAAAAGCCACCTTCATCCCTTCCCAATCACTCTACTTAAAATTCGCTACAAAACTCAAATATCCTCCCATTAAAAACACGATATTTTCCATATCAATCTTACCACTATCCTATATGGGTTACAACTCAGGGAGGGACGGACCTCCCAATCTCAGCTCTTTCAAAGCTCAGGTGCCTGACTGCATCACCCTTTTGATGAACTGATCATGAACTGTGTGGGGCGGAAGATTAGACACAGCATGGGTTCAAAGAGCTTTTTGAGTGGTATATCAGCCCCAGTACACCTGCAGGAGGGACGGACCTCCAGTTGACAATCCTATAGAGGATCAATGCTTCTATATCAGCATTTTAAGCCCTGTTGCTTGGAGATGGAGGTCCGTCCCTTAAAAAAAGACCTTAAAAAACCGCCTGGATAGGCGGTTTAGATGTTATTTCTATTTTAGGGTTTTGTCTTTTCGTTTTGTCCAGCTTTTAGTAATTCGTAGACAGTGTCCTGGTAGCTTTCCCAGATTTGTTTGCTTCGTCTTGAGATGCTGTTGGCGGACACATCGAAGTATTCTGCCAGTTCTTTTTGGACGTGGCGGATACTGATTTCGTCGATGTTTTTCGCCATGTCCACCAGTGCCCCCGAGTAGATTTTCGGATTGCGGATCGTCGGACGCTCGGAGTAGAAGTACTTTTCCAGTACGGCCACTAGGAGCTCACTTTCTTTCTGGTCTTCTCCTTTTTCCGTCAGGAAGGCTTGAAGCGCTTTGATCGCTTCAACATATTCCGGCGTTTTCCAGATTTCCACTCCTTCCATCGTATCATCAGAGCTCTCCTCTGAATCATTCCCAGCAACATCCCCTCGGGGAGAAGTGTTCACTGCTTTCCCGGCTTTCTTCTTCTCAGCACTATAAAGAACGAAACCGACATCTGCTATTTCAAGATACTGACCGGATAAATAGTCATGAAGCGTTTCAAACTCCCCCTGCTCAAAGCGGATCTTCACCAGTTCAAGGGCTGCCTTTTCAATCGCAGGATATATGAAGTATTGGGCAAACGGCAGATACTTGTCCCCATTCGGTAATAGTAACCCAAGGAAGAAACTATCCTCTTCCAACTTCCCGAACTTTTCCGTTACAACGAGAGTATCTCCCGTGATGGCTTCTTCCACACGCAAGGTGTGATCATCCAGCTTCTCAACCGTACCGGCGGTTGCACGGACATTTTTCCAAGATTCCAGCACTTCAGCCGTCTGAGGACGGGTCACCGTGCTCAACTGCTTATCCACAAACCGTTCAATCAACCGAACACCTTCAGCATCCTTTTGGGTCGCTCCATACCAGCTGACAAATGCCATCTCGTAGATATCGGGATCTGCCTGCATCAGGTCCATCTTAGACAGGTAATGATGATAGTATTCTTCCATCTCCTGAGACTGAGCCGTAGCAATGTAATCATAAAGCTGGGCCTGAAGCACATCCAGCTCCTGGCTCACCAATGTATCTATATTCACAACATTTTCTTTTTCACAGCATTTTTTATATTTTTTTCCACTGCCGCATGGGCATGGTTCATTTCTTCCGACTGTACTCATGTTTGTATTTACCTCCAACTTCTTGAGTCCCGTACACAAATGTTCATTATATAACATTTCTTGGATTCCTTAAACTGTTTTAAAACAAGAAAAAAGAACCAGTCCCGATCCGACTGGTTCTTTCACCTCTATTTCCCCTGCTTCTTCATATAATCCAACACATCTAAATCAATATAATTCTCATCCTGCTCCCGCATCTCAAAGTTCTCCGTATGAAGGTAATCCTTCAAACTCTGATGAAGGGACTTCCTTTCCTTGGCATATCCAAGGCGGGTAAGTTCCCGCTCCACCTCCTCCTGAATATCACCTTCCAACAATACGACTCTACCAGGATCAGATTCTTTGAAATACAGCTGGTGCATCAGAAATATCCGCTTTAACTCCTTAATAGGAGAAGGGTGATCATCGACGCGCAGATCAATATAACGATCATTGAAGCCGCCATATCCCTCGTTTTCCTTTACGACCAAAAGGGCAGCCGACTGCATGCCGCGTGAATCCCCTCCCGCTTCTTGACCGGCATCCAGTGCATGAAGCAGCCGTTCGGCAAGAGTTCCTGTGGTAGATTCAAAGGTTTCGGCCATGGCCTTAACCGTATTCCCGTCTACCAGAATATTTCCCTGGGCGGCAAAATGAGTACCGGCTATCCCACCGGCCCACTCATAGCAGCCTTCGCCCGTAAAGGTGGCCGAATTGCCACCGGCATCCATTATCCCTACCTGCCTCAAATGCCGTTCCGGGTCATCCTTCGTGATGATGTCCATCGCTTCCTCTGCCGTCTTGCCTTCTTCCATTAATTGAAGTGCCTGAGGCCCATATGCCGTATTGGCATACGACTGGGTCGCAACAGCCCCGACTCCCGCCTTGGCAAAAGGGACGACCGAGCCCACTCCAAGAAATTTCGACTGAACTGCCACTCCCCACTCTTTTTCTTCCGGATCATAGCCTACAATGGAATATGTCATGGTGAAGCCCTCCTTTAAATATATGCGTCAGGATTCAATCCTTTTAGCTCCTCTACTACAAATAACCCATCCTTGCGAATTAAAACATCATCGAAATAGATTTCTCCCCCTCCATATTCCGGTCGCTGGATAGAAACCATATCCCAGTGCACATTTGAACGGTTTCCATTGTCAGCCCCTTCATAGGCCTGTCCTGGAGTGAAATGAAAGCTACCATTTATTTTTTCATCAAATAAAATATCAAGCATGGGCTCATTGATCTTCGGATTCACACCAAGGGCAAACTCCCCGATGAAACGGGCCCCTTCATCCGTATCCAAAATATCGTTCAATTCCTTTGTTTTATCCGCCACCGCTTGAATGATCTTCCCGTTTTCAAAAGTAAGGGACACATTGTCAAATGAAAAACCACGATAAAGTGTAGGCGTATTATACGTAATCGTCCCGTTCACACTCTCCTTCACAGGAGCCGTATACACTTCCCCATCCGGAATATTCCGTTCCCCGAAGCACATGACGGAAGGGATACCTTTTATGGAAAACGAGAGGTCCGTCCCCTCTCCTGTTATCCGCACCCTGTCAGTCTTATCCATCAGCTCTTGAAGAGGTTTCTGCGCCTCTTCCATCTGTTTATAATCCACTGTACATACTTCCAGTAGATAATCAAAAAAGCGGTCATAACTCATCTTCGCCTTTTGTGCGAGTGAAGGATTCGGATAGTTCAAGAGAGCCCATTTCTTATGTTGGATAAGATAATCATTGGACTCTTTCACATGTGGCATAAGAACCTGCCATTGTTCAGCCGGAACCTCACTCATTTCAGCATCATTCTCTTCACTGGAAATATTGAGAAAGGCATCGATCTCCCGGTACCTCTCCATATTCCACTTATTTTGAAGCATCATCTGCTCCGGCTTTGCATGGGTGACCATGATACGCAGCAACTCCTGATCGGAGAGTTCAAAATATGGGATCACCCCCATTTCATACGATTTCTGGAGAACTTCCTTCACAAGCGGTTTCGTCGTATGCTCTCCCGTAATCAAAAGCTTTTCCCCTTCTTTCACTTTCAATGAATGCGTCAGCAATACTTCCGCCAACTTCCCTAATCGTGGATCTCTCAACTGGTTTCCCCCTATTTTTTGTCTACCTTCAAACTTCGACAATAACTGGAAAAAACCTCCTGCGTAAATAAAAAAATCCTGCGGGTCCATGACCGCAGGATTTTCGATGATCAGTTGGTTTCAATCAGGCCGTATTTTCCGTCACGGCGCTTGTACACAATATTCGTTGCATTGGTCTCAGCGTCTGTGAAAATGAAGAATGTGTGACCCAGCATGTTCATTTGCAGGATCGCTTCTTCACTGTCCATCGGCTTCAGATTGAACTGCTTCGTTCTCACTACTTCCGTATCGTCCTCTTCCTCCAGTTCAACCGCAGCTGCCCCGTTAGGAGAAACATGATTCAAATCTTCCTGAGCCGCGAAGAACTCCTTCGGGCTGCCCTTTTCACGCATTTTCCGGTTCACCCGTGTTTTATGCTTGCGAATCTGACGCTCCAATTTATCTACTATAAGATCAATGGCCGCATACATATCCGTGTTGCGTTCCTCTGCTCGTAACACTAAATGCGGCATTGGAATAGTCACTTCCGTTTTCGTATTTTTATCAGGATACACTTTTAAATTAACATGTACATTTGCATCAGGAGTTTCATTAAAGTAACGGTCTAACTTTCCAATCTTCTTCTCCACGTGTTCGCGAATCGCTGGAGTTACCTCAATGTTCTCGCCTCGAATGTTGTAGTTCAACATGTAAACTCCTCCTTTTAAAAATAAAGCTATAATTATATATTCTCCTTTCCCTTGAGAAATCCTCCTTAAACTTTCAAAATTTTTTGTCACTTTTTCGTAAAGCTTGTAACATGGTGTCGAAAGTGTGGAGACCATTGGGATCAGAGAATGTAAGAGCGAGGTGATGGCTGCGTTTATGTAAGGTTCACCATTCACTCTTTCTACTATTATTTTCTCACTTTTTGAGAGGAATAAACGTGGAGAATTTGGAGGATTTGTGAAGGGTTTGGGGCGGTTTTGTGAAGGGGGATTGCCTGTTGAATATTCGAGGAAATTTGACAGGTGAACATTATGCTTTGTTTACCTGTTAAATTTATCAACTAATTTACCTGTTAAAATAACTCACGTTTTTAACAGGTAAATTCAATAAATAATAAATAGCCTGCGGAAAACCTACTGTTTAAATTGCTTCAATCTAATTTCAACATAAAATTTATAATATTCTTTCGATCCACCATTCATTAATGAGAGAATCTTTTCGGTATTCACGTGCTTATTCCCTCTATTTGAAATAAAGGAACGATAACTGGACCATTGATAGTTCTCAGGACCAGCTGCAATACCAGTTCTTACAGGATTTAAGTGTATATAGCAGCTTGTGTCTACCATTTGCTTGTTGTTCCTAATGATGACTGATATATATCTTCCCTGAAAAAGATGACCTTCAAAGCCATTTCTCTTATTAAAGTATCGTGCATAACGGTAATGGATATATTGAATGATCTTGCCTGGAGGGTCATTAATGGTCTCGATCAGGAGATGGACGTGGTTGGTCATGAGGCAATAAGAGTGAAGAATAAAGGGGAATTTTTCTTTTGCATCTTCTACAATCTTCAAATACTTAAGACGGTCTTCTTTGTTGCGAAAAATGGTATATCTACGATTTCCTCTTGCAGTAATATGATAGGTATATCCAGGGTACCATTCTCTTCTTTTAGCCATATGAACATCCTTTCTACTTTAGTTCTTATTTCTTCGACATGCTTATACAAAAATCCTGCTAACTGCTCACGTTACCTGTTGAATAATGTAGTGTCTATTATTCAACAGGTAAATAAGGGGGAGGGATTGACTGTGAAAAAAACCAAAAAATTCACCTGACAAAAAAACCTCTTATTTTAACAGGCAAACAAAAAACTACTCCACCATTCAAAACAAGTCTATCAAACCTCCACATCCCCCCTGCCAAAAACCCACCCGGCCATCCCGGCGAACGCTGCTGCATAAACCAGAATCACTCCAACCGAAAACCAAAAGGTCATCCCTTCAAACGGGGGCGTCCCGAAGAAATACTGCTGCAGATCGGTGTTGGCCAGTAGGAGATACCTCCCCCATTCCATTCCCCGTTCGTTCATGAAGATGAGGAATGTCCCTGTTGAGAATGTGAGAAAGATGGTGGAGCCAATGGCAAAGGAGCTGCTTCTCGTCACTGCTGATAGGGTGAATGCCATGGAACAGATGACGATGAGTTCAAGGAATCTCAGGGTATACGCACCTGCGACCAGGAAGAAGTTCACGTTGAATTCGAAGAAGCTGTCATAGAACCATAGAATGCCCAGTACAGCTGAAAATAGGAAGTGGACAGTGGTAAGGATGGTTGCCATGACGATGACCGTTACGTATTTTGAGAGAAGTATTTTCAGACGATTGACGGGACGGATGAGCAGGAGCTTGATGGTCCCTGATGAAAACTCACTGGACACGATATCGCCTGCTATGATGAGGCAGAAGACCTGCAGGACGATGATCAGGTTTGAACTGATCCGCATGTATTCCCAGAAAGAGAATGGAATGCCTTCAAATAACATGTAGACAAAAATGGATGCTATGGAGTTGATGAATACGATGATCCCAAGGGAGACCCACATGCGGGGACGGATCAGCTGTTTGATGAGTTCATTGGTGAGTAAGTTGATCATCGGACTTCATCACTTTCGAACTCGATCGGCTAATTTTTTGGGTGCTACCCTCAGATACCCTTCTTGAATGAGGGCTTCTATTGCTTTCCACCCTGCTTCCTGTACGTCCACCAACACCCAGCCGTGTCTTCCTATGTAAGGGGCCTTTGTGTAGCCCGGCTGCTCAAGGAGAATCTCTTGTGTGGTGGGAAGGGTTTTAATCGAGAGGGAGACGTTGTTTTCTTCCCCAATGATAACAAAGGGCTTGTCCTTCACACGGAAAGAAGTGTGGCCGAATCCGTCTATATGCTCATGGACTTCAGGGTAGGTTGTGCATAAGCTTCTTATATCATCTACTAACTTATTTTTCATCCCGTGATGCCTCCAGTGTTTTTCTATTATTATAGCATGGGGGAATAGAAAAAAAGCCTCGGAGTTTCGAGACTTAGTTCGCCAGATAACGATTCAGTTTGTTGTCCATTGCTGCTTTCCACATAGAAAAAGCCGGTGAAAGATTTTCTTTCACGATATTTTGTTTAACAGAAGTGTTTTCTAATTGTCCATCCAGTTTCCACGCCTCGTCCGTTACATGGTCAAATTGAGTTATAGCAGTCTGGATGCCTTCGCGACCTTCAAAGATCTCATGTAAAATGAATTGGCATTCTGTGATCTGCCCCAGTGCCATAAAGACATCCGAAAGGACACGGTCCCCTTCTGTCTTGCTTAGATCCGTGAAGCTTGCTTCTACATACTCCAGTGCTTCTTCGATTGTGTCGAGCATATCGACGAAACGAAGAACCAATTCGTACTGTTTTTCGTCTAGAATCTTCAGCAAAGCAACACCTATTTCTTTTTATCGTAGAACATCCCATCGTATTGTAGGGATTCATATGGGTTTGAGTATTTTTGGACAGACGTTTTTTTCTTGGTTAAACCGTTCATGTCCCGTTTGATTTCCAGACGCAGTTGTGCGAGCTGTCGGTCGATTTGCTGGTTCCACTCGGTCATTTCCTTACCGAGGAACTGCTCCTCTTGTGTATACGGTGGCTTGATGGTACCAAGTACACTCTGTCTTTTTTCTAAAAGAGATTGAATTTCCTCTATGGAAGCATCCCTGTTTTCACTATTCACCTGATCCATCACTTCTTTTAATTGCTTCGTGATGGTATAACAAAGAAGGACTGAGCTCATTACGCCTGTCCACCTTGTCCTGCATGCTGTTTCTGGCGGTTCAGTTTAATGACTTCTTTCCACGTATCACGGAACTCTGTGATGAGACCTTCTACTTCATCCAGGATCGAAACATCATTCTTGATATTGGCTTCTGTTAAACGGTGATTGATGTAGTCATATAGGGACATGAGGTTTTTGGAAACCTCCAGATCCGTGTTCAAGGTAACCATCAGTTCGTTCACGATGGCTTGGGTCTTTTGGATATTGGTGTTTTTCAGCTCGATATTCTTTTCTTCCATTGCTTTTTTTGCGATGTGGATGAATTTTAGGCTTCCGTTATAGAGCATAAGGGTGAGTTCACCTGGTGAAGCGGTATTGACCGAGTTGTTCTGGTATGCTGCATACGGGTTGTTGATGGCCATAGTGACACTCCTTTTGGTATGATTAGCCGAATTGGTTCATAAGGAACATGGATTGTTCGTTGGAACGCTGAATGGCTTTTTCCATGGCGGTGAATTGGCGCCAGTAGCGGTCTTCGACTTGGATCAAGCGATCTTCGAAACGATTCATTTGACTGTCCATATTGTTCAGTAAACGGCCGAGGGTAAATGTATTGTTGGTACTTGATGCTTTACCGGCCTTCTTTTCAATGCTGTCCATAGTATTTTTCAATGTATCCCGCAAACGGCGGGCGATCCCTTGTTCATCAGAAGCAGCCCCACTCTTTGCAAACACTTCATAAATCGCATTGGGATCTTTAGAGATGGCTTCTTTCAGCTTACTTTCATCAATGATCAGCTTTCCACGGTCCAGGTAGTTGCTGGATGTTTTGATGCCGATCTGGGCGAGCTGGTCAGTGCCTGATGTTCCGCCTGTAACCGGTGTGTACAAGTCGGTCCGCATTTTGTTAAGTCCAGAGGTCAGAACAGAGTCATTTCTGAGAGTCCCGCTACGGGATTTTTCTTCCCATAATTCGATTTCTTTTTCTTCCATGGACTCCTTCTGTTCAGCGGTCAGCGGTTGAAAGTCACGATATTTCTTCTCGTTTACTTCCCCGTTAACTTTTTCAATGAGTTTGTTGTATTCGTCGACGAATTTGACGATTTTTTCTAAAATTTTATCCGTATCGGGCTGGGACGCAAACGTTACATTCGTATTGGATGCATTCTTAAGCGTCAGCTCAAATCCATTAATGGTGAATGTGTTCGAGGAACGTTCTGTAGCCATGCCATTGTAGGTGAACTTGGCGTTTTCCCCAATTGAACCGCGAGCGTTTGCCACGGCCGTATCATTGTCTGCATCCAACTTTAAATGAGTCGTAAACAGATCTCCCTGCAGCTCCATTTCAGCCCCGCTGGCATTACTTCCCGTATTCTTGCTCATGACAGACATTTGCTTCGTGTGTTGGTCGTAGAACATGGTCACGCCTGTTTGAGTATTGATCTTGGAGATTAAGCTGTCCAACGTTTCGTCTTCAGCATTGAACTTGATTTCGGTAAAATCAGCCTCCATCGTTCCATCAGCTTTGATGGCTTTGACTTTAATGCTTTGCTCTCCACTCAGCCCAAAGGAATCACTCAGCTTCTTTTTGGGATCAAATGCCCCACCATCAGACTGAGTAATCGGAGTACTGTACATCGTAGCAGCGGTCGCTAACTTCTCTACTTTTAAGGTACCGTTAAAATCAGAGGTAGAGCTGATGTTTCGGATGGATACTTCATTGGGATTTGAAACCGAGATGGTCTTTTGGGTATACGTCCCCTGTTTCATTACCCCGTCAAAAATAAGATTACTAAAATCGAACATCATCTTATTCATGTCCCGGTAATCATCACGCTGCCACTCCAGGTATTGCTTCTTCTGTTCCAGTTTATCTAAAGGGATTCTTTCTGCCTTCATCAAGTCTTTGATGATTTGATCCGTGTCCATACCACTGGCAAGTCCACCAATACGCATATCAGCCATATGTATCTCCTTCCACTAAATCTTCTTATCCACCAGCAAACCGACGAATTCCGTCATCGCCGCGTGCATATCGAGAATCTTCTTTGCCGGTATTTCCTTCACGATCTCTTGTGTACGATCATCAACGACCGTCACATAATATTCCTGCAATTTATCATGAAATTCAAATTTAAGATGGGTATTCGAAGTGTCCATAAACTCATTCATCCCGTGAACGACATCTTCCATTTTTTCTTTGGTGACAGGGTCTATCGCTTGGGTTTCTTCATGGTGTCGTTCCTGTTCTTGAATGCGTTTCACTTCTTCATTGGGTTGGTTTTCTACTCTAGTAAATGATTGTACTCCTGAAACTGCGCCTGTCACTTTATCAATCATCGTTAGAACCTCCTGAGGGTTATATGGATTATATCGGAATGTGGTGGGGAAAGTTTAGCAGTTTAACGACACATTAACCATTTACATGTTAAAAGAGACCCTAGTAAACTAGAGTCTCTCATCTAAATGGATTATTAACGAAGAAGCTGAAGAACCCCTTGTGGTTGTTGGTTAGCTTGAGCCAGCATGGCTTGTGCTGCTTGAGAAAGAATCGAATTCTTCGTTTGGTTCATCATTTCCTTCGCCATGTCAACGTCTCTAACACGTGATTCAGCCGCTGTCAGGTTTTCAGAAGATGTTCCTAAGTTGTTGATAGTGTGCTCTAAACGGTTTTGGTAAGCACCCAGTTTTGAGCGTTCCTGGGATACTGTTTGGATTGCATTATCAATTACTGTAATCGCATTTTCAGCATCTTCAGCCGTTGATACGCTGATGACATATTCAGCCGTTCCTTTGTTATCCACGCTGTTAGATGAATAGTTAGCGTCGACTGTAGAACCGTCCACTCCCGTAAAGGTATCTGCTCCTGAAGCAGCTCCAGAGATACCTAAAGCAGATGATCTCATATCCGCAATACTCAGCTTTAAGTTTTGCCCTTCATTTGCTCCAATAGCAAAGTTCAGCTCAACATTTTGTCCATCGTTCCCAGCTTCTGCTCTGGCTGCAAGACCTAAATCGGCGTTTGCTGCAACAATTTCAATTTTACTGGACGTTCCTGTTGAACCGCTATCCAATACAAAGCGATCACCGTCAGCCTTTACGCTTACGTCAGCCTCACTGCCAGTAGAAGCGTTATTCAGTGCATTTTGGATTGTGGCCGCTAAAACATCTCTGCTTGAATAGTTACCATCAGCAATCGTAGCAGTGTATGCTCCAGATCCATCTACTTTGAATTGGATCGTATTGTTAACATCTTGTCCATCCGTTACGGCTGCATTCGTTAATCCAAGTGCCGATGCCGCAGAACCAGTGAAATTCGCAAGGGTTGAAGTGGATCCGGCAACATTGCTTTCTACTTTAATGCTTCCGCTATCATTGGAGAAAGTGATGCCGTCTGCCGTGAATTGAGTATTTAATTCCGTTACTAATTCATCAACTGTATTGTAAACCTTATTCGTAAGAGAATGCGTTTTAGTCACACCATCTACGTCAATGGATAACGAGTCATTGGCAGCAATTCCATCTGCATAATTGGCATTACTCACTGCACCAAAATGAGTGGCCATGTTCCCACCATCGATACGTACTGATGTACCTGAACCAGTGGCACTTGTAGAAATAACTAATTTGTTGTTCGCATCAAAGCCAACTGTAACGTCGTTTGTACCAGTGGCTGCATTGATGGCTGCAGCTAAGTCAGTGGCAAAGTCTGACTTTGTATTCCCGGCTGTTCCATCATAGTTCTTCGCTGCAAGGTTGATGGTTACTTTATCAGTCGTTCCACCAGCCGTTACAGACACGGTTAATTCATTATCAGCAGCCGTCACGTTCGGACCGGCAGCTGTGGCATATGCTGTCGTACTTGTAAACTTCCCTGCTTCTGCACCGTGAATGTCGACTGCAGGCGTTAAGGTCACTCCTGAAGCGGATGTTTTTGTAGCGGTACTTCTGATTTCAATATTTCCACCTGCAACGGAATTCCCAATGAATTTAGCAGCAGTTGCTTCGGTCTTATTCAGACTTCCATCAAGTAAAGATTTCGTATTGAACTCCGTATTGTTTCCGATACGGTTCATTTCATCAGCTAATTGGTTGACTTCTTTTTGGATTTCAGTACGGTCTGCATCGGTATTCGTATCGTTGGAAGATTGAACTGCCAGTTCACGCATACGTTGAAGGATGGAGTGTGTTTCGTTTAACGCACCTTCAGCCGTTTGGATAAGAGAGATACCATCTTGAGCGTTACGGGATGCTTGATCCAATCCACGGATCTGTCCACGCATTTTTTCAGAAATGGCAAGACCCGCAGCGTCATCTCCTGCACGGTTGATCCGAAGTCCAGATGATAGTTTTTCCATTGATTTGGCTTGTCCTGTTGAAGCGCTGTTCAACTGACGGTAAGTATTCAATGCCGCAATATTATGATTGATTCTCATGATTAAATTTCCTCCTTGGAATGTGTATGAGGTGAACTTCCGTTTTCACCATATTGTTTCAGGCTGCATCCGCTCTTCCTATCTAGAATGAGAAGATCAAATACAAAAAAAGACGGGTGAATAGTGTAGATAAAAGCTGCCTCCTGCTTTCTTTTATCTACATTCATTCACTCGTCCTTGAGCTGCCTGGTTTATGAAGTTTTTTGGTTGGCTTGTTCCTCGTATAATTCCCCTCTAACGATGGAAACTTCCTTTGGGGCATCGATGGCTAAGCGTAGATGTCCACTGTCACTTTTCACTACTTTTACAATAATATTACCGTTCAGTACGATGTACTCTCCCGGCTTCCTCCCAAGAACTAACATTGCAATTCCTCCTTGAATTATGGAAAGATAACAAAAAAGGATGAGTCAATAGACCTTCTTTGCCTCCGCGCATCCTGCACGTACAAAAAGGTCCTATCGACTCATCCTTGAGCTCCATTATATGAATTATTCTTATTATCTATATCGGCAGAAGTTTTGAATTGTTTAAATCATTTTTCTCAAAAAAAAATGATATTTGTTACTAGTTATTTAGTATTATAATAAATACTAAATAACTATTCAAAGGAGTGCTGATCTTGACCAGTTTTCTTAGAGTTGGCATAGCGTTCTCTCCATCATTATTCAGTTACTCCCTGGCTAGTGCAGTGAATAAAGACCCGGAAATCAAAGTAAGCGCAGTCATTCATACGAAAGAGACCATCATTGAACAGTTAAAAAAGAAATCCATTGATATGTATTTGATGGATCTGGATCATATCAATCTGGAAGACTATAAAGATGTCACCCATTTAATACACACAGACCCTCACGCCAAATTAATCTTCCTTGGAAGTTGTCAAAAAAAATCTATTTGCCTGAGAGCACTAGAATTAGGATGCAACGGCATCATCCACAAGAAAATGGACTTAGAAGTCATCGTTGACATGCTAAAGGCCGTTAAAGAAGATCATGTTTTAATCCCAAAAGAACTAATCGACTACATGATCATGAAATCTTTCATGATCGATCAAAAGGATTCCGGTCATAAAGTCAATATCCCTCCAGAACTTAACTTCACCCAGCGGGAAAAAGAAATTGCGGAATACTTACTCAACGGCCTGGATAATAGTGATATATCACTCCATCTTAATTTAAGTCATGGAACAGTGAAAAATTACATCAGTAAAATCTACGATAAATTAAATGTAAAAAACCGAAAAGACGCCCTGAATGTACTAAGAAAATATCTCTGAAAAAAGTAATAAATATCATGACTTTATTATTACTTTTTGTCACTTCTTGTCGAACCTTCTTTGAATTAAACTATTCTAGAAACAGGATCAGGGAGGATGCGGCCATGTTAGTATTAGGGAGAAAACTGAATGAGTCCGTCGTCATTGACGGGCGTATTGTGATAAAGATCGTTCAAAGTGACGATCGTAAATTGAGGCTAGCCATAGAGGCACCTAGAGATGTGAGTATTGTTCGTGGGGAAGTATTTGAAAAATAAATAGATAAATAAAAAATGCTTCTCCAAAAAGGAGAAGCATTTTCCAATTATTAACGAAGTAATTGAAGCACACCTTGTGGCTGTTGGTTTGCTTGAGCAAGCATCGCTTGAGCTGCTTGAGAAAGAATGGAATTCTTTGTTTGGTTCATCATTTCTTTCGCCATGTCTACGTCACGGATACGAGATTCCGCAGCAGTTAGGTTTTCAGAAGATGTTCCTAAGTTGTTGATAGTGTGCTCTAAGCGGTTTTGGTTTGCTCCAAGTTTAGAGCGTTCAGCAGATACCGTGTCGATCGCTGCTTGAATTTTTGTTACTGTATCTGCAGCATCAGCATGTGTTAAGACACTAAGAGCTTCTTCAGCTGTTGCACTACTTGTTCCATCAGTAACAGCTAGCTTTGCATCAGCTGCAGTATTTGCAGATGAAATACCTAAAGCAACTGCTCGCATATCATTAATTTCAAGAGATAAACTTTGATTTTCATTTGCTCCAATTTGGAAGTTTAATGCTGCACCTGCATCGGCCCCACCGCTCAAGTTAGTTGCTGCAACACTAGCAGAAATCGGCGCACCAGCTGTCCATGTAGCATCACCTGAGACCGTCCAATCTGAAACATCTACACCATTTACCGTGCCAAGGCCCTGTAAAGCCGTTTGAATAGCCGCTGCTGTATTATTTCCAGCTGTAGTATCAGCTAATGCTATCGTAATAGTATCACCTGATTGATTAACTGCTAAATTATCATCGGCAGCTGTAGTAAGGGCAATTTTTATTCCATTTGCATCTGAACTACCACTTCCATCAGTAATTGTTAATACTCCTGAACCAGAATCAAGTGCTACTGAACCAGTTTGTGCAGCACTAGCAGTCGTCTTCTCACCATTTAATAATTTCTGAGTGTTAAACTCAGTTGTATTACCAATACGGTTGATTTCTGATGTCATTTGGTTAATTTCTTTTTGAATTTCTTCTCGGTCAGTTGTTGTATTTGTGTCATTGGAAGCTTGAACAGCCAATTCACGCATACGTTGAAGGATATCATGAGTTTCATTTAATGCTCCCTCAGCTGTTGCAATCAAAGAAATACCATCTTGAGCATTCTTTGAAGCCATATCCAACCCACGAATCTGACCACGCATTTTTTCAGAGATCGCTAAACCAGCAGCGTCATCCCCAGCCTTGTTAATTCGAAGACCAGAAGACAATTTCTCCATAGATTTTGATTGTGCAGTCGAAGCACTATTCAACTGACGATAAGTATTCAAAGCCGCGATATTATGATTAATACGCATAACAAAAATCTCCTCCTTGAGATACAGCTCACGTCCTTGTGAGCCAGTTAAGTATTTAGTTTGTCCAGAAGGCTAAAGCGGCCGTCTTTAGTGAGTCCTTCTTACACTATTAATATCGTCTTAAGAATGAAAGGTTTAATAGTTTTTATGAAATTTATTCCTTTTTATTTTTTTTGAGGATCGAGAACAGGTCTTGAACCCCTTGTGAAGCTTTTTGATTCTCTGCCTGGATATCCAGGTAGATTTCTTTTCGGTGTATTTCTACATTTTTCGGTGCCTGGATGCCAAGTTTTACTTGATCACCGGAAATGGATTTTACAACAATTTCGATGTCTTCCCCTATTTGGATGGCTTCTCCGATTTTCCTTGATAGCATGAGCATGTCATCACCCCTTTGTTGCTTCTGTTTGAGGTGTGACAAACAGATGCTTGGTTTGGTATGGTGTATCGTTTAAGATGACTTGTTTTGCTTTATTGTTTTTTGAGTTGATGATGATGGGTGCCTGGAGGTTTGCTGTTGACTGTTCAAATGGATTCTGAATGGTCAGGATGGAAAAGACGAGAACCTCTTCTTCCCTGGTTAATCCGAGCTGTGCTAGTGTGCTTTTTTCTAAATAAAAATCATAGTCCTTAAAAAAATGGAATGGATTTGAGATGACAAAAGACAGCTCCGGCGTTTGGATGGATTGAAGTACTTCAAAGATGGGGTTATCTTCAAGCGGCAATCGGATGAATTGTGTTTCATTGGGAAACCCCGGGATCGATTGCTCAAAGTGAAGAACCTCTTTTTGATCGATATCAATTAATCCATGATAGCTTGTATTGATTTTCATGCTTACCATTCCTTTTCTTTTAAATTTCCTGTTCATACTTGATCCCCACATGCCTCAAATGGTCAAAATCAATCTGCAGGTCGGCATAGCGCTTCAAACTGACTTCGACTTGAGCGGGTGTATAATGGATATTCGGTTTCTGTTTACGTGTATGGTTGATCACTTTCTGGGGTTCCACGTTCACTTTTACACTTCCAGGTTCATAGTTGATGTTAACGCTCCCTGCTGACGGGATCCATCCGATGTTGAAGTCGTACATGGGAGCTTCGCTGTTTCGTTTAGCCTGAGCGGCAATGGCATCTCCGCCATTTTCAATCATCATGAGCTCATCACCGTCCTGGGCGACCCGGGCTAGTCCCGACAACCAGTCTTCGTATCCTTGTCGGGAATATTCTTCGATCCGGCGGCGAGCAGACTTCAGGTCCATATCGGCACGGGCCTCGGTTTGATCGATGGTTAGCTTAGAAGGTTTCCGTTCAATCTCCATCTTCGCCTGGGGCTGCTGGATATCCAATTGTGCCGGCGGCTGTTCAATGTCCATGCGACCTGGAGTCGTCCGAATGGTAATCGCTGCAGATGTGGACTGCAGTCTAATTCGAGGAACATTCACACACTTTCACCTCCCATATAAAAAGGGACTGACCGAAGGTGACGAAACACCTTAAAGGGTCAGTCCCCTTGCTTTTATCGCAGAAAATCCATTAATGTCGGCTGAATGATTCTGGCACCGACGCCCAGTGCCGCCCGATGGACGCTTTCCTGGGTTTTCAAATCCGTGATGACCCGTTCAATATCGGCATCTTCGTTGTCCGAGAGGATTCGGCTCGCTGTTACTTCCTGTTGGGAGATACGGTTATCCACCATCTCCAGTCGATTATAGCGGGCACCTAGTTCCGAACGCTCAGCTGATAAGGTATTCATGACATTGTCCAGGTTCTCAAGCTCAGTATCCAGAGAAGCGATGTTTCCGGATTCCAGGGCCTTTTGAATGTTGTGGACAGTATCAAACAGTTTCTGATTAAATACATTATTTGGATTGACGTTCGCTTGTAAAGAAACTCCCTGTGATACTTCAATAGGGTACGTGTCGATGGCTCCAACGCCCAGGTTATCAGCAACTTTCGGAGCACTTCCGTCTTGAGGGGATGCCTCTTTAATAGGAGATTTCCCTACATCCGTTCCATGAAAAATATATCGCCCTGCCACTTTGGTTTCAGCAACACTGACCAAATCCTGTTTGATCTGTTCAATCTCAGTGGCAACCGCTTTACGGTCTTCAGGACTTAAGGATCCATTTTTCCCCTGAATGGTCAGTTCACGAACACGCTGCAAGCCTTGATTCGCTTGATCGATTCCTGATTCAGAATTCTCCATCCACAAATAAAGTTCCGATAGATTTCGCCTGTACTGCTCGATCCCTGTAAGGTTCGAACGATAAAACATCCCTTTCATGGCAACGACCGGATCATCTGAAGGCTTCGTGATTTTTTTCCCTGTTGCCAGCTGATCCTGGAGCTGACCCATCCGTCCATACGAGGAACTGAGATTTCTCATTGAGTTATTCGTTAACATGCTTTGTGTTACGCGCATCCGTGTTCACCCCCCTATCTTCCAACGGTACCCATGCCGTTGATGATTTTATCGAGCATTTCGTCCTGTAGTGTGATCATTCTGGCAGAGGCGTTGTAGGCATGCTGGAATTTGATCATGTCGGTCATTTCTTCGTCCAATGACACTCCGCCGACGCTCATGCGGCGTTCGTCCACCGCGCTCCTGAGTACATTGGAGTTGCTTGCAAGACGGACGGATTCTTGGGATTCGACTGCCATTTTTCCGATCACGGATTCAAAATGACCTTGGAAGGAAGCTTCTTTTTCACCATATGGCAGTTTCGTCGTGGTAATGATGTTAGACAGCGAGAGAACATTGGATGCATCTCCGAGTGTGGGGTTACCTGCCCCTGCTGTTGCAATATTGTCCAGGTTATTCATTTCGTCTGCTATCTGAACCCGCTGTGCGAAGCCTTCTTTTGTCACACTGCCCAGATCGGCTGAAGCATCCTCTGCATCCTGGAAGAACTTCGGAGTATCAGGGGTGAAGTTATCTGGATCAAAGTTTGGATCATTCATCTGTTCAGGAGTTACTCCTTTTTGATGCTGTTCATTGAATGCTTTGGCAAATTCATAGGCCATGCTGTCCAGTTCATTAAGCATGCTGATGTAGGAGCCCTCTGCTGCGCCGTCTTTATTTTGATAACCGTATGTATCAACAAGGGCTCTTAATTTGCCTTCGCCTTGTGATAAAAAGTCGTTAATATTCAGTGTCTGCTTCCCGATCGTAACCGAATCAACCGTATTTTGAGTTCCTTGATAGGTGAGTTTGAGCTCGTTTGCACCTTCTCTACCAACCAGTTTCATGGCAAAGTTGCCATCCTTCCCGACCAATGTCACCGTCACGGCACCCTCGGCGATTGGGGAAGAGGCACCTCCATTTGATTGATAGCTTGTTTGGATGGAAACATGTTTGGATAATTCATCGATGAGTCGATCTCGTTCATCATATAAGTCATTCGGCAGATAGCCGTGAGGTTCAACATCGGCTATTTGTTTGTTGACATTGTCGATCTGTCTTGTCAGGGAGTTGATTTGCTTTTCGCTGACAGATAGTTCATTTTTCAAATCATTCCGTACGCTGGTCAAAGATGATGACAAGTAATTAAACGTTTCCGCAACGGCGATCCCACGTTGACGGACAACAGAGCGGGCACCTGAATTCGTAGGGTTGACGGCTAAATCCTGAAGGGACTGCCAGAACATATCCATCGTCTTCGAGAGGCCTGAATCCGACGGTTCGTTCATGACTTCTTCCATCTTCTTCATTGCTTCCATCTTGGTTTCCCAGTAGCCAAGCTTTTGATTTTCGCTTCTATATTGCATGTCAAGGAAAGAGTCACGGACACGCTGAATGGAACCGGCGTCCACTCCCGTTCCGATTTGACCTGGGATTTGCGGGCGGTTCATGGAAGGAGCAGGATACGGTTCGGTTTGCTCAAAGTTGACTCGTTGTCGGGTATATCCAGGGGTATTTGCATTGGAGATGTTGTGGCCCGTAGTATATAGGGCGCCCTGCTGGGTATACATGCCCCGTTTCGCCGTTTCAAGGCCCATAAAAGTGGATCGCATGATGTTGCCTCCGTTTCAAGTATTGAGTGCTATGCTTTGGAATCGAACATGGATCGTCCGGATAGTACTTTCTTTTCACCGTTCGGACGTGAGTAGGTAGACTGATCGGGCTGTGGCTGCATCATTGAGAGATTCATATTCACGAATTGAAGAGATTGATAGACAAGCTTTTGGTTCAGTTCGTTTTGACCTTTCAACTCTCCGATGATGTCCACCAGTTTCCCTTGCCAATGAGCGAGCATTTTTTGCTCTTCAGGTGAACTGTGCTCCATGCACTGGGATATAGTTGGGGCCTCGTTCATACGCACTCCCTTGGATTGAAGATAGCTGCTAGACTCACGCTGCCTCTCAGCCTCGACTGTGTTGATGGCTGCCAAGTGCTTTTGCTCACCCTTCAGCACATGATCCAGTTCGGCCATATCACCTTTTTTGATCACATCTGTTTTATTCACTGAAAGGTCGAACAAACTTTTGTGCAGCTTATATAATTTTTCTAAGGTTGTGATTAAAGCAGTGGCTGACATGTTTGTTCGCTCCTTCTTAGCTTCTGTTATAGAAATTCTTCAGACCTTTAGCAATCGCTTTCGCATCGATGGTATAGTTTCCGCTCTGTACCTGATCTTTTAACGCTTCCACCTTCGCCTGGCGCTCTTTGCCGAGTTTTGAAACCTCCTGCATCTCTTTCGCAGCAGTAGAGATCTCAATTTTATCCGAGGCCGTTTTTTCCGTCTTTCCGACCTGGTCCATCTTGTTAAAATTTCGCTTATAAGGATTCATATTATGATTTCCGATATTGTTAATCTTCATCATCTTCCCTCGCTTTCATCACGTCCATGGTTTCTACCTAGTATATCGGATAGAAACGCTGTTTGTTTAGTGATTGAAACTGGTTAGTTCTTCCTGATTTCCTTCAGCAGGGATCTAGTGCTTATCTCTCATAGTGTAATAGGTACGCTGATTGGATTCCTTCACCTTGCTCTTCCATTCCTGTTCTGTATCGTACTTCTCCAGCTCCCTGACAAGCTCAGTGGAGCAATCACCGCAAATCCTCCCCGTCCCAATGATCTTCCCGCATTTGTCACAAGGATAACCCATATTCGGAAATTGCTTCGTCTGGATACGGCCTTTTTTCACCCATTTATATAGTAGTTCTTCGTCAACCCCCGTCACTTCAATGACCCGGCTCATGCTTGCCGCACGGTTTTCACGCTTCTTTAGAAACTGGTAGACTGTCTCGTACATATTCTCTTCTTCTTTATAGCATGCATCGCATACATCACGGAATTTATTTTTCATAAAAATGGCATTACAGCGTGGACAATTGATGATTTCTGACATATTCATTTCCTCCCGGTAAAGCTTCTCTTATGGATTATATCGGCAGGAGAGGGGATTGCTTTAACCCCTTGCGAGAGTGAGGGCTGATACTTCCCGCGCCCCCGCTTCCCTCAGCCGCCTGGCAGCCTGTCTCAACGTGGTCCCTGTCGTGTAAATATCATCAAACAAAAGAATCGACTTCCCCCTCACGTCATCCGTCAACTGAAATACCTGCTCCTGTCTGAGACGCTCCCCCCGGGTTTTCTTCGACTGTTTTTCAGAATGGGTACGGGTGAGAAGGTCAGAGGGACGGACCTCCGCTTCCTCCAGGAGAGCCGCAGATTGATTGAAGCCTCTCTCATAGAGCCGTTCTTCACTGAGGGGGATGGGAAGAAGAAGGTCATATTTCTCTTTGGCCAGATAGGAATGAATCGAGTGGGAAAATGCTTTTGCCAACAGGTAGTCCCCTCGATATTTGTATCTTGCCAGGTACTCTTTAAGAAAGTCATTGTAGCGGTATAGGGAGTGGTTCCCTTTGAGGACTCCCTTCCAGTGGGGATCTTCCTCCCAGCGGTGACAGTCCAGACAGACCTCGCCTTGTCTTAAAGTCGGGGGAAGATCCTCCAATGACCTTGAACATCCTCCACAGCGATTGCCTTTCATGAGTTCCAACCTCCCCTCACAGTCCACACATAAAAATTGAGGATCCCTTGAAAACAATCCCCTCCAAGTCACTGCTTCCTTGATCTCTACCTCACAATACAGGCATTTAGTTTTCATGAATCAGCCCCCTTTTTCGGGCTTCTTTATTCATCCTGTCGATATGAAGGAGAGCCTTGATCATTTCCCTCGTCCGGCCGTAGTGGAAATATACGATGTCACCTGTCGGGGCGTCTGCCCTTCTCCCCACCCTCCCGGCAATTTGGACAAGGGCGCTTTCCGTAAAAATCTTTTCTTCCGCCCCGAGAACGGCGACATCGATATCAGGGATAGTCACTCCCCTTTCTAAAATCGTCGTGGTCAGGAGGATGGGAATGTCTTTATCCCTCATCTTCATCACCTTTTCTTTTCGACAAGGATCCTCCGCATGGACGGATTCGATGAGGGGGTTCAATTCTTGAAAGAGGGGCAGGGCTTTTTCCATGATGTCGACGGTGGGAAAGAAAATGAGTGCCTGCCTGGCTTGGCGGAGTCTCAGCACTGTCCACTTCTTCAAAGCAGGAGGAATCCGCTTTTTCTTAATCGCTTCTTTCCAGAGTCCGCACCAGGCAAATCTCGGCAGGGGAATCGAATGGCCATGGTAACGGGCTGGAATCTGGATGAAGCTACGTTTTCCCATGGTACACTGCCGCTGAGTCTTTTGATCGGGAGTGGCGGTGAGATAGATGATGGAAGAATGGGGTTTCCGGGCTTTTTCAGCGGCCCATTGCAGAGAGTGGTCACACGTATAGGGAAAGGCATCGACTTCATCTATGATCATAACGTCAAAGGCGTCACGGAACCTGTACAGCTGGTGGGTCGTCGTCAGGACAAGCTGTCCATACGTATGCCGTTCTTCAGAGCCCCCGTACAGAGTGGTGACGGATGTGTGCGGGAAAACGTTTTTTAGTCGTGGAGATAATTCAAGGATCACGTCGGTACGGGGTGCCGCGATGCATACACGTTTGTTCTCGAGAAGAGCTTGATGGATGCCCTCGAAAAGGACCTCGGTCTTCCCCGCTCCGCACACTGCCCAAACGAGTAAATCCCTGTTTTCTTTTATCGCAGCAATCACCTGCTCCGAAGCCTCCATCTGTGCTTCCGACAAGGTCCCTGACCAATTGAAAAGGGGCGGATCGCCAGGTGTTGGCGCCGGCCCCCTCCATTCTAAAAGCGGGGAACACTCCGCCACCCGTCCCATCATGATGCAATTCCTGCAGTATGTGCATATATCGTGGCACCTCGCGCAATGGAAGGATGCGAATAAATGTATATCCTTATTACCACACCGGGAGCACTGATCCTTGTCCACACCTTTTTCATAGACAATATAACCGTTCACATAGTGTTCATGGATGGTGTCGATTGAAAACGGGGTCTCGTCAACCAATAGGGAACGTCCGCTAAGAAATGATTGAAGCTCTGGAGAAAACGGAAAGGTTGGGGTAAGGGGTTGGAGGGGTAGTGAAGGAAAGTTTGATATCTTCTGGAGAATGGAATCGTGGTCTTTCACAAGGGGCTCAGGAATTAGCTGTTGATTCATTAAAGAAAAGCGCAAATGCATCACTCCTTCAGTTGGATAATGACATATTCTGCGTGGGGGCGGGAAATTCCTGCTGCTGGTACCAGGGAGAGCGGATTTTACCAGGTACAAATCCAACCCATTGTACCTGGTACACCCAAATCAAAAAAACGGCGCCAGGCACCAAAACAGCGTTTGATACCTGGCACCGGAAAGTTGGCGCTAAATTTATACATCCTTACGACCGGCTGATTTTCCGGGCCCAGCCCATTCCCATGGATCCTTCACCTAAATGGGTGCCGATGACGGGACCGAAATAGCTGACGTTGAATTCGACGTTGGGGTATTTTTCTTCCAGCTCGTTTTTCCATTCCACCGCATCTTGTTCGCGGTTGGCGTGGATGATGGATGCCTGGAATCCTTCACCGGATGCAACCGCTTCTTCGAGGATGGTCTCGACCCGCTTCAATGCTTTCTTTTTGGTACGGATCTTTTCAAAGGGAACGATCACTTTATCGACGAAGTGCAGCAACGGCTTGACCTGTAACAGGCTCCCGATGATGGCCTGGGCCTGGGATAACCGGCCGCCACGCTGCAGATGGGCGAGGTCATCCACCATGAAGTAAGCCTGAACGGACTGTTTCATTTCATCGAGTAGTGCAAGGATGTCTTCGGCACTTTTCCCTTCAAGGGCAAGTTTGGCCCCTTCAAGGGCATAGAAGCCCTGGATCATACAGCTGATTTCTGAATCGTAGGGATAAACCTTTATGCTCTCGACCATTTCGCCGGCTTGGACGGCTCCCTGGTAGGTCCCGCTGATTCCGCTTGATAAATGAATGGAAATGACGGCGTCGTAATCCTTTGAAAGCTTCTCGAATAACTCCACGAATTGTCCGACAGGAGGCTGGGAAGTCGTCGGGAGTTTTTCCTGAGCGGTGACCTCTTCATAAAATTCACTTGCCGTAATATCAACTTCTTCTTGATATGTTTCCCCACCGATAATGACGCTGAGAGGAATCATATGTATATCAAGCTGTTCACGCAATTCTTTCGGGATGTAGGCAGTACTATCCGTTACAATTGCCGTTTTCATAGAGTATTACCATCCTTATTTTTTATTTTAACGTTCAGTATGCGTTAACTTGTCTATTCTAAGCTATGTATCCTAACCATTTTATATGAATATACCTTCTTTTGCATTATATTCAGGGGAAAAAGTATTTCCTATTCAGTAATGAATAGCTAAAAAGTGATCCAACCTATGCTTTCATTGGATCTGACAAGGGCTAATAAGAACCCGTTCATCTTTTTACATACTTCTTTAATTCTTCTGTAATGGTATGTTTCAACCGATCATCCTTCACAAATTCTATGCCGTACTGATAATGCGACAGTCCCTTACGTTTCTGCCATTTCACCGTTCCCGTCGTTATGATTTGGGCAAAACCCTCATCAAGCTTGAACTCCACTTTCAGAGTTACTTCTTTCTCCAGATGAATATTCAGTAAGGATTGGAGCCTGCACCCCTGAGGGCTCAGATCCATGATTTCCCCATTGGCGGTATTGGATTGGATGGCCGTTCCCCCGATCCCTACGATGGTGTAGGAACAAGGTATCGGCTGAGAGAATGCAAAACGATAGGATTCATCTCTTCTGTAGATCATGATTTATCTCCCCTTTTTAAAAGTTAGATAGATTCGTATATAAAAACAACAGCAGGAAAAGGATGGTGTCTTCCATTTAACCAAACGTTTGTTTAACGAGCTGAACCTATGATATACAAGGCATTCACCTTACTAATCAAACGTTTGTTTAAACGTCTTACCTCGTTCCAGTGGACAGGGAGGCCGTCCATTTTTTCGACTTCCTTGAAGAGAGGAATACCCCTGCGAAGATGATGAGCAATCCCAGAACGAGATGATGGGTCACCGGCTCCTGAAGAAACAGGAAGCCCCAGACCATCGCCGTTCCTGGAATCAAATACGTCACCGTCGAAGCAAATTCCGGGCTCCCGTTCGTCATGATGTAGAAGTATAGGAGCGTTGCCACACCAGACCCGAGGCAGCCTAATCCTAAAATAGCCAGAATCACTTCTGCTGACCGTAAATCCCCCATGCTGATGGGATTCGTCAGCATCATCCCCGCAAACCCGACTCCTGCCCCGATCAATAACTGGAAGGTGGAGATCACGACCACACTCGTTCCCGACAGGTATTTCTTCGTGTATTGGGAACTAAAGGCATAGCTCATGGTGGCAAGGACCATCGTTCCCACTCCTACAAAATCCGACGAAAAGATTCCGCTCACTTCGAAATTCATCAGCACAAGGATACCGAAGAAGCCCACCACGATTCCGATCCATTGATATCCCGTCAATACGACGGAGAAGAACAGAAAACCTGCCAGTCCCGTCCATATGGGGGTTGTCGCATTCAGGATGGAAGCCGTATTGCTGTTGATCTGTGTTTCGCTTAGGGCAATCAGGGTCCAGGGAAGAGCCGCATTCCCGATGCCTACGACAAACAGCTTCCATAAAGGAAGCGGCTTCTTCCCTTCCTTTTTCCTTTGGATGTAGAAGATGGGGAGAAGCACGAGTGCCCCGGCGAGACACCGTAAGAATACCGTCCCCCAGACTCCTGCAGGTTCCACCAGCCATTTGATAAACACGAAAGACATCCCCCAGATCAGACTTAAGCCAAGTAAGGCGGTGTATAATCGGGCCAACTCGCTTCCTCCTCCCTTACGTGTACATTGTATAGTTTAGTAGATGAATAGATGCTATATCATCTATATTTAGCTCTATCCTATCTTATAAATCCTTTAAAAGTAAACACTCAATTGGATGGCTGCCAGCCCTTCCGCAAAACATTTACATTTTTCTTACAAATCATACTTTTTCACCATTCCTATTTAAAGGTACTATGCTAGCATGTAATTGTTTGACATAAAATACATAAATAGGAGAGATTCTGTTGAAAAACTCATTTAACAAGAAGAAAGTTGTCGCCGGCACCACCATTGCTTTAGGTCTCCTCATTCCCCAAGCCCCCCCTTCTGTCACCTATGCCGATGTGATGGATCAGGATATTGTAAAGCTTCGCATCCTTGAAACCACTGACATTCATGTAAACCTCGCCAACTATGACTATTATCAGGACATGGAGACACATAAATATGGACTGGTGAAGACGGCTTCTCTCATTAAACAAGCCCGTGCCGAATCTAAGAACAGCCTCCTTTTCGATAATGGGGATTTGCTGCAGGGGAACCCCCTGGGTGATTATGTGGCAAAGGTCGACCCATTGCAGCCCGGTGAGATACACCCTGTCTATAAAGCCATGAATTTACTGGATTATGATGCTGCGAATATCGGAAACCACGAATTTAACTATGGCCTTGATTTCCTTGACACCTCTTTATCCGGCTCTACATTCCCTTATATCAACGCCAATGTCTTTATAGATGACGGAAACAGCGATCCGAATGATGATCAGAACTATTTTCAGCCTTATCTCATTCTTGATCGCGAAGTCGTAGATGAAGACGGTGAAACGCACACCATCAAGGTTGGGGTGATCGGCTTTGTCCCTCCCCAGATCATGCAGTGGGACAAGGCCCATCTTGAAGGAAAAGTCATTGCCAAAGATATGGTCGAAACAGCGAATGAATTTGTTCCCCGGATGAAAGCAGAAGGAGCGGATATCATCGTGGCCATCCCTCATTCTGGAATCGGTTCGGTGACCGATGATGGAATGGAAGAAAATGCAACGTACGATCTCTCTAAAGTGGACGGAATCGACACCATCCTTTTCGGTCATTCACACAGTACCTTCCCATCCCCCTCCTATGAAGGGATTGAGGGTGTAGATATAAAAAAAGGAACGATTAACGGTGTGCCTTCTGTCATGCCTGGATATTGGGGCAGTCATCTAGGTCTTGTGGATCTCGAGTTGGAACATAAGGACGGCCAGTGGACGGTCGTAAACTCCCAAACCTCTACCCGCGGGATTGCCGACAAGGATGGAAATCCGTTGGTGAGCCGTGATGAAGAGGTCTTTCATGCCATTGAAGAAGATCATAACCACACCGTTGATTGGGTGAGAAGCGCCGTTGGTGAAACCACTTCCCCTATCAACAGTTATTTTGCACAGGTGAAGGATGATCCATCGATTCAGGTGGTGACAAACGCACAAAAATGGTATGTAGAAAAGTACATCCAAGGCACTGAGTACGAAGGGATCCCGGTTCTATCTGCCGGAGCACCTTTTAAAGCGGGTACCCGCGGGGACGCGTCTTACTACACGGATATTCCTGCAGGGGAGATTGCCATTAAAAATGTTGCCGATCTGTACTTATATCCCAATACGTTACAAGCAGTGCTGGTGGACGGCGCCCAGGTAAAAGAATGGCTTGAAATGTCAGCGGGTCAATTCAACCAGATTGATACCGGTACTTCAGAAGAGCAGCCATTGGTCAACGGGGCATTCCGATCGTATAATTTTGATGTGATTGACGGTGTCACGTATGAAATCGATGTAACCAAACCTGCAAGATACCATACGGACGGCAAGCTTGCCAATGAAGACTCCCACCGTATCAAGAACCTTACATTCGAGGGCAAGCCCATGGATCCGGAACAAAAGTTCATCGTGGCCACAAATAATTACCGGGCAAGCGGCGGCGGGCACTTTCCTGGTATCGATGGTTCCAACATCATCATTCAGGCACCGGACGAAAACCGGAATGTTATCATCAACTACATCATGGAAAAAGGGACCATTAACCCTGAAGCCGACGGAAATTGGAATTTCGCCCCTATCCGCGGGGATGTCAATGTTGTATTTGAAACCTCTCCTAAAGCACGGCAATATATCAAAGATGCCAGAACCTATAAATACATCGGAACAGAAGACTCCGGGTTTGCGAAATACTCGATTAAATTCAAGCAGAGCGACGCCGTCAATCCAGGACAGGAAAAGAAAGAAAGCCGCAATTTTAGGACGAATTTCATAGCGAATGTGGCTAAATCGTTTCATTTCTTAAAATAAGGAACGAGTCGGGAACCTCCATGGCGGGGGTTCTTTTTCTTATTTCTGAAGCCTGATTCGTCCTCCAATAGACGGATATTCACACCTGGGAGCGGAAACCATTTAACTTTCATGGGTTTTCATCATATAATGATGGGGTAGGATTTATCTTAAAGCATATGAAAAACTATTTATAGGACTGATATAGAATGTACAATAAGGAAAAAGTGTTTGAAGAGTTATCAAAGGTGATGCATTCTGACAATATCAAACGTGACGAATTGTTAAGAGATCATCTATACACGAAGCTGGGCGGAAAAGCAGACTTCTTCCTGACCCCGACTACGTTTGAAGAAGTTCAAAACATCGTGAAGCTTTCCAACGAAGTGGATGTTCCTTTCACACTATTAGGAAACGGCTCGAATTTGATTGTGAAGGATGGAGGTATCCGCGGGATCGTCCTTCACCTGAAAAACTTTAAAGACATCAAAGCCAACGATCAACTGATCGTGGCCCAGAGTGGTGCGGCGATCATCGACGTATCCAGACGTGCGTTAGCAGAGAAGTTATCCGGGCTTGAATTCGCCTGCGGAATCCCGGGTACGGTGGGCGGTGCCCTCTTCATGAATGCCGGGGCTTACGGCGGTGAAATTAAAGATGTTCTTGATTATTGTTATGTCGTGGACCGGGAAGGGAATCTGGTGAAACGGACGGCTGCAGAACTGGAGCTTGATTATCGCCACAGTAATATCTCTGAAAAAGGAGATATTGTGTTAGAGGCAACGTTCAGCTTACAGCCTGGGGACTACGAAGACATCAAAGCCGTGATGGATGACCTCACCGATAAAAGGGAATCAAAGCAGCCCCTTGAATATCCATCCTGTGGGAGTGTATTCAAACGGCCTCCAGGATACTTTGCCGGAAAGCTGATTCAGGACAGTGAGCTTCAAGGCACAAATTTCGGGGGTGCCGAGGTTTCCACAAAGCATGCCGGGTTCATTGTGAATAAAGACAATGCGACTGCTTCAGATTACATTTCACTGATCGAACATGTACAAAAAACAGTGAAAGAAAGATTTGATGTAGAGCTTGAAAGGGAAGTCCGCATCATCGGTGAAGATTTAGAGTAAAAAAGTCAGGAATCATATGATTCCTGACTTTTTACGTATCCACAAAAAAAAACAGTCTAAATGGATTTAGACTGAGTAGGATTCTGACACCAAACTATCTTTTTTTGACAACGGGGGCGGGCTTTGTTCTGCGATATTCCCTCAGTCTCGTCACTTGCGACTCGGTGACTTTCGCATCCAGCTCGTATGCTTCACGGGCTTTCAAGTAGAGTAACGGCATAGCTTTGGCCCTCCTTTATAAATAATTAGTTTCTTTATACCCGGAAAACGTCAAATAAAACCAAATCAACAGAAAGAATTTCCTACCCTTTTACAGAGGCCTTTCCATGGTCAGAAATGATAGTCCCATAAAACCTTCCACTCATCCTCTTCCAGGGCAACATAACAGGTTTGGCGGATGGTGAGCTTACCGAATTGACTGTCAAAAAATAAATCGACATCTGCTTTTCTCACTTTTTTAAACGTCAGACCTTCCTGATTGAATGTAAACGTATCTACTTTTTCTACCTTCCCCACTTTCACCTTGAATTCATCCACTCCCATATGCCCCATGAAGACATGGTTCTTCGTTTGGATATAAGTGGATTTGGGAAACTTGGTCTGCATTTCTGGATGAAACAACTCCCATGCATTTCCAAAGTCACCGGTTTGTTCATATTGGTAAAATGCAGCGATTACTTCTTCTGGTGTATGGGATTCCCGACTCTTTCCAATGAACATGAATAAGGCCACTACTATCAAAATGGCAGCAACTGCCCCAATCAATAGAGGTACCGGGCTTTTTCTTCTCATGGCTCCAACACTCCCTCACCTATAACCATTCATATGATGGACATGTTACATGTATGAAAAAACCATGAAAAATAGAAGGGAGACCATCACGAAAGATTTTTTTGAGATAACTGTTTTATTCTATCCATGAGAAAGGTCGTATGATCGGCATTTTCGAGTATTTCAAAAATCGATATCGATTTGTCAATATAGAAAATCGCTTGTTCTACGTCGTTTTCCAATTCAAAGTTATAGCCCAGATGATAGTGAAGTTGAGCTAACCCATACAGATGTTCCTCTTCTATGCACAATAATCGATTGATTCTTTGTACCTGCCTAATCGTGTCAACACTCTGGCAATATTATAGAGCAGTCTGGTTTTAATTGATTTATCGCTCAGTTGTCCAGTGGTATAGATAGCACCTTTCACTTGATCGTAGTGCTTCAGTGCTTCGGAATAATCCTCAGTACCAGCATAAAATCCCCCAAGGGTCAGGAGAATCTCCATTTCCCTTTCGGAAATGGCTTTTTTGCTGTTTGCTGTTAGGGACAGAGCTTCCTTTAAGAGGAGAAAAGCTTCTTCCCACTTATGTTCAACCTCAAACATATGTATTGCTTTATGCCAATATAGGAGTTGAAGATTTTCCCTTTGTTTAAAAAGCGGATTTTTTTCTTCTGCCCTCACCATTTCTATCATTTCTTCATATCTGTGTTTTTTTCGCAGGTGACGCAATTGGCGTTCAACTTCCTTCAGATAGTCCAAACGAGGGGTTGTTCCGATTTCAAAGAAGTAGTTTACATCTACCCCCAGCTTCTTGGAAATTTGATAAAGTGCTGTTGCACTGGGATAAATATCTCCCTTTTCCATTCGGCTGACAAGGGCCTGTGCGCAGATCCCATCAGCTAATTCTCCCTGGGTCAATCCAACGACCTTTCTCAGCTCTCTTATCTTTTTTCCAATGACTGAATAATCCACACCCTCACCTCCATAAAATATTAATATTTTTATATTCCTGCAGAAAAAGACTCAATATCTCAGAAAAATCCTCATAAATCCCCTCTCACTACCACAGACCGACAATACATACATTTCAAATCTATGTTTTAATAAACTCAACGACAAATTACAATACCTTTGGACGGCACTTCCCCTTGTGGGAAGTGCTCTTTTTTTGAGGGACGGACCTCTATTTCCAAAAATCATTGCCGGACACTTCATCCAAAATATTAATATCTTAATATATTTATAGATATTGGCGATTTTCCTCAGAAAGGGCCCTCTACACCTCCCACAATCGCTCCACATCGCCAATCCATGAATGTCCGATCTGTGGTTTAAT
>NZ_JAAXCV010000022.1 GCF_012911895.1 Bacillus sp. RO3 | reverse complement strand
TTTGTGTGCCCGGCATGTGCACACGCTTTAGGGTTCAAGTCCCGAACGGTGAAGGTCGTTGTAGCCGTTAGCTGAAGGCAAGGGTGTCCAGGGTGACCTGGAATCTGAAGGAAGCTGTAAGCAAATTTCCGACCCGAGGAACACGAATCTCATACTAGGCTACATTTCTTGAATGAGACTGCAAAACAAGTCAAAGTTCAACGACCAAAGGGGAATGTAGTAAATGAGGCGGGTACATGGAAAGGAAGTTTGTGCACTTACCCGGGGAGGTCTGACGGAACGCCAAGTACACTTGGCAACCTATTTAGTGATAAATAGCTGAACTGTCAGAAGTCAGCAGAAGTCATAGTACCACCTTAACTCGAGAGAGGTGGGAAGGACGGAATCTTTAAGAAAGAGCGATGCCTAGGGAGGCACTTTCTATCATGAAACAGACAACTCATCCTTGAGGCTACTCAAAGGAGGAAATGGTGAAGTCCATGGGGGACTTTGAGAGTGTGGAGTAGAAAGTGGAAGAAATAGAGCCATTCGCTCGCGTAGGAGAGATATCTTATGATGAATCAAATACTATCACGGGACAACCTCATACAAGCATTGAAACGTGTTGAACGTAATAAAGGGAGTCACGGTGTGGACGATATGCCCGTACAAAACCTGCGAAGTCATATCATGAAGCAGTGGGATTCTTTACGTCAACAATTAGAGGAGGGAACCTACAAACCTTCTCCGGTCCGTCGAGTCGAAATCCCGAAACCAGACGGAGGAATAAGGTTACTGGGTATCCCTACCGTGGTAGATCGATTCATCCAACAAGCGATTGCCCAAACATTAACCAGGGTCTACGACCCGGAGTTTTCCAAATATAGTTTTGGTTTCAGGCCGAACAAACAGGCCCACCAAGCAATAAGACAAGCCAAATACTATATAAGAGAAGGATATAGATGGGTAATTGATATGGACTTAGAGAAGTTCTTTGACAAAGTGAATCACGATAAATTAATGGGTATATTAGCTAAGAAAATAAAGGATAAAACCCTCCTTAAACTTATTTACCGATACCTACAAGCAGGTGTAATGGAGAATGGGGTTTCTGTAAGAACTGAAATGGGGACACCACAAGGTGGTCCATTAAGTCCTCTGTTAGCTAATATCCTCCTAGATGAACTGGACAAAGAACTGGAACAGAGAGGACACCGTTTTGTCCGCTATGCGGACGACTTTCATATCTATGTAAAGTCAAAGAAAGCTGGTGAACGGGTCAAGAATTCGATAACGGATTTTATTGAGAAGAAATTAAAACTCAAAGTGAACCGAGAAAAGTCAGCAGTTGACAGACCATGGAAGAGAAAGTTCCTGGGTTTTTCATTCACTCCACATAAAATTCCGAGAGTTCGAGTCCATCATAGGAGTCTAATGAAATTGAAAGAGAACATTCGAGCATTGACCTCAAGGTCAAAAGGCTGGTCGATGGCGTATCGAATCAATCGACTCAACCAATATCTAATGGGCTGGTGCGGATACTTTGCCTTAGCTGATACAGCCAGTATCTTTCAAAAGTTAGATGGATGGATTAGAAGAAGGTTAAGAATGTGTATGTGGAAGGACTGGAAAATACCAAAAGCAAGGAAACGGAATCTCGTTCAATTGGGGGTCCCTCGCCGAAAAGCTCATGAATGGGCAAACTCTCGAAAGGGATACTGGAGAATAACGAATAGCCCTATATTAGGAAGAACCCTAAACAATTCTTTTTGGAAGCATTTAGGGCTCCTAAGCTTGTATGAAAGGTATTCAACCATACGTCAATCTTAAAGAAACCGCCGTATACGGGTCCGTACGTACGGTGGTGTGAGAGGTCGGGGGTTAGTCACCCCCTCCTACTCGATTCATTGAGTTCATCCAACTGTGTCCCAAGAACGTACGAGACTGATTGATAATGACTAATGAACCGGTTATAACTGGATTCAGGAAAAAAGCAATGAACAGACAGCATTTCGATATTGTCAAAAGTGTTTATGATTTGTGGTAAATGAAGGTGTTTAGGCCTATAATCTTTAATCCAGCTCATGGAAAGTTCTTTCCAGGCATCATTCTTCTCTTTCACTTCATCGGCAAAAGGCTTCACTTCCGTGTAAAAGTCCCCTTTTTCACCCGATTCACGCCTTGTTTTATATTCATTCATCATCTTCTCGGCCAGGACGAGAAGCTCTTCTGTTACGATCTTCAATTCGTTCAAAAAAAGCCCTCCATGCAAAATGTAGACAAAAAATAAAAGTAGCACTCTGCTACTTTCTTATAAGGTCAGTTTAAGACGTCTTGAAGGATAATTCAAGTTTTTGTAAGACAAAGGAGCTATCCCTATTATTCATAAGAACCGTTTTAGAGCCTGTCTTTCTTTCAACAAAGCTGATTTGACTGTCTATCTTTTGAATCTGATCCGAGAGCTTACTCAATCCTTCTTCCTCTTCAATTGAGATTCGATCATGCAGACTTTGTTCTAATTGATTGAGGCTTTCTTCAATTTCAGCTAACTTTAACATAATATCTTGTTTTGGAAGCATGTGAATTCTCCCACCTTTTTTTTGGATTAATACAGTAATTCTATGCTGATTTGCCTTTCCCTTCCCCCTTGACAAAACTAGAAGCGTTTCGCCAAAGAAAGCGCAAAAAGGACATTCTCCTAAGTAAGTTTCGACAGCTTTGAATAAAAGACGAAGGAACTCAAAATACTATAAATGGAGGTGTTTCTAATGAAAAATCAGAAAAACAAACAAACCAAGCAGACAACAAATTCAGTCGAAACCAAAGCATCAAAAGGCAACCCTAAACTTCAAGGAGAAAACCGCCCTGCAACATAAAAAGCGGAGGCGGCTCGCTTAAGGGGCGACAAGCATAGGGCGAATCCACCGGAAAGGCGTCTTTTGCCTTTTTGGTGGGTTTGACCTATGACCTCGAGGCCCTAGCCGCCGGAGCTGGACTCATAAAAAGCGGAAGCGGCTCGCTTAAGGGCGACTGGCTTATGGCGAACCTACACACCTTGGTGCGTTAGACCTAAGAGGACCTGTACGTTTCAACGTGCAGGTCCTTTTTTCCTCTTCAGGAATTTATTAAAAACCCCTTTCATTTTTGCCAATTTTTCAAGCTGCCTTTGCTTTTGAAAAAACCATTGTGTCAATTCGATCTCCTTTGGGAGGTCAGTCTCTGTGTACCATGCCCCATCCACATTGATGTTCCTCGACCAGTCCGTATAACGCACCCAATGATGAGCCACTTTCCCATAAACCTCACGGAGCATCGGGGTATTCGTTTCGGGGGCTCCTTTGCAGAATTTCTCATAATCTCTTCTGGACCCGGTATGGCCGACTGCTAAAGCAAACTTTAAAAAAGAGGCATGATACTCCGGATGAAATAATAAACAAAATAATCGTTTCCCTAATTCAATTCTATTGTGAAGATTACGGAATCCGTGTACACTCGCTCCAAATAGCTGTCCATCCAACGTAGGAAACAAAACAGAACTGAAATGCAGATGTTCTTCTAGTAGGAATAAGGGCGATCCAAACACTTTCTTCTTATAGACCCCATGATTGATGACAGGCTCTTGGATGAGGTTTTGTTCGTTTATGATAAGAGAGTGGACCAGTCTATCTTCATCCCTCTCTGTCCAAAACCGGTTCCACTCCTCTTCCATAAAGCTTGAAATATGGAACTCATTCATTAAATGAAACATTTTCCTCTTATACAGCGTCGAATAGTGATAGAGGAGAAGTTGAGGGAAAGCATCTTGAAAGATCGACCAATTTGCTCTTTCATACGTCTTAAATAGTAAATCAGCGGTGTGACCATTCAAAAGGCACGAAAAGATGTCTCCCTTCAGATCAGTCATATTCCAACCCGCATTCCTTGACACAACCGATGCAAGAAACGCCCACTTTATTTCAGGGTGAAGCAGGAAAAATTTTTGATAAGCCATCGTTCTTGTTATATTATCTTGATTATATAAATCCACTAGCTGATTTACTTCTTTAATCCACTCATTTGTACGTTTAGGTTCAGATATATAGGGTAAAAAGCGATAAGTATTGTTGATTCCTTTCATCCTTCTTACCCCCTTTCTCCTTTAGAAATAGATTGAGGAGATTTGTAAACAATTATTCACACAAAATGGAGTGGTTTCTGTTATGATATAGATTAGTCTGCGAGGTGAATTACCATGAAATTCCATTATCCCAATGGAAAGAAATATGTGGAAGCATCTTTACCCTCAAAAAAATCGAATGCGAAACCGAAACAACTATCGTATAGCAATCGAGGCATGACACTCGAGGAAGATATCAATGAAACGAATCAATATTACTTAACGTTTCACAAAGCGGTTATTCATAAAAAGCCCACACCCGTTCAAATAGTAGATGTACATTATCCTTCTAGAAGTGCTGCTGTCATTAAGGAAGCTTATTTTAAGCAGCCGTCGACAACCGATTATAACGGTGTGTACAGAGGAAGATACATCGATTTTGAAGCGAAAGAGACGAAAAACAAAACGTCCTTCCCCCTTCAAAACTTTCACGAGCACCAAATCGTCCATATGGAAAGGGTCCATAATCAAGATGGCATCACTTTTGTTCTAATAAGGTTCTCTGCTTCTGAAGAAGTGTTCCTACTTCCCTACAAAGCCCTTAGGTTTTATTGGGATCGAATGATCAAAGGAGGACGGAAATCAATCAAGCGGGAAGAAATGGAAGAAAAGGGAGTACTTGTCCCTTTGGGACTTCATCCCAGGGTTGATTATTTAAAAATAGTTCATCAGATATATTTTTAGTTCATGAAAAATGAGTTAATCTATACTTTATCTCAATATCAGTAGTATATTTTAAATCTTAGACAATACTAAAAACACAGAAGATTGAAAGCGAGGAAACAAAATGGCTGGTCAATATAAGTCAAGGGAAGAAAAACGCCTGGCCCAACAAAAGTCAAAATCCAATAAGAGCAAGAAAAAAGGCTCTATGGTTAAACGCGTCATTATATCTTTATTCATTATCGGTATAATCGGAATGCTTGCCGGTGCTGGATTATTTGCTTATTATGCTTCCAGTGCGCCAAAGCTTGATGAAAAATTACTCAAGGATCCCATCGCATCAGAGATCTATGATATGAACGGGGAATTGATTACGACTGTCGGAAAAGAAAATCGTGAGTACGCAAATTTCGATGACATCCCTCAAATGATGCAAGACGCAGTACTTGCAACGGAAGACAATCGATTCTATAAACATAATGGAATTGATCTGATCCGCTTAGGGGGCGCCGTCATCGCCAATGTAACAGGCGGCTTCGGCTCAGAAGGTGCTTCTACGATTACCCAGCAGGTGATCAAGGGTTCTTTCCTGAGTCCCGAGAAAACCTTGAAGAGGAAGGCTCAGGAAGCTTGGCTTGCCCTTAAGCTCGAGCAGGAATATACAAAAGAAGAAATCTTTGAAATGTACTTTAATAAAGTCTACATGTCTGCCGGGATAAATGGCATGGCAACAGCTGCAGATTATTATTACGGTAAAGATATAAAAGACATTGAACTGCATGAAGCTGCCCTGATTGCCGGTCTCCCTCAGAGTCCAAACAATTACAACCCTTTTAAATACCCTGAAAAAGCTGAAAAACGACGCAACATCGTCCTGTCTTTAATGGAACAGCATGGGAAAATTACCGAAAGTGAAAAGAAGGAAGCTCAAGCCATACCAATCACAGAAGGACTTGTTTCAGCAGAAGAGATTGAAAAGAAAAATGGGAATAAGTATCCTGCATTTGTAGATGCTGTGATAGACGAAGTTCAACAGATGGGAGACTATAATCTGTTTTCTGACGGCTTAAAGGTCTATACAACTGTTGACCCGGATGCCCAAAAACGCTTGGAGGAAATTCTGGCAGGGGAAAATACAAGCTTCTCTTATCCCGAAGGTGCCGATGAGCCTCTTCAGGCGGGAGTCACCCTTATGGATACGAAGACCGGAGAAATCAGGGCGATCGGCGGAGGAAGAGAACAGGATCCAAATGTTCAACGTGGATTTAACTTTGCCATTGACACAAAACGTCAGCCTGGATCAACGATCAAGCCTTTAATCGACTATGCTCCGGCCATTGAACATTTAAAATGGTCGACCTATCATATTTTGGATGATGAACCTTACAGCTATTCTGACGGAACGGAACTCAATAACTATGACGGCAAGTTCAAAGGTCCTATCACAATACGTGAAGGGCTGTGGGATTCCCGGAATATCACTGCCCTAAAAGCGTTCCAGGAAGTAGGCCCTGAAAAAGCAGAGGAATTCGTAAATGGACTCGGCTTAAAGTTCGATCATTATTATGAATCTGCCTCTATCGGAGGTGTGTCCCCAGGAGTGAACTCCGTACAGATGGCAGGTGCTTATGCTGCATTTGGTAATGAAGGGATCTATAACAAACCTCACACGGTATCGAAAGTGGTATTACGTGATGGTGAAACAGAAATCAAAAACGATAATAAACCAAAGCCAGCCATGAAAGAGTATACGGCATATATGATTTCAGACATGCTGAAAAGTGTCATTGACCATCCAAGGGGAACAGGCCTGTATGCCAAAGTACCAGGTCTCTCTATGGCAGGAAAATCAGGTACGACGAACTATTCTCAGGACGAACGTGAAAAATATGGAATCGCTAAGACAGATGCCCCTGATTCCTGGTTTGTAGGTTATACCACGAACTATACGGCTGCTGTCTGGACGGGATATAAGACTCGATCGATCCCACTATCCCCTACTGACCGCAGGGTTTCACAATATATCGTCAGTGATCTGATGAGCTATGTTCACGATGGTGTAGACACACCTGATTTCAACAAGCCTGACAGTGTCGTGGAATCCAAGGTAGAATTGGGCAGCAATCCACCTAGACTTCCTAGTAAGTATACACCTGATGACAGGGTCATTACCGAACTCTTTGTCAGGGGAACAGAACCATCAAAAGTTTCAAAAGAATTCGATAAGATTGAGGCTCCTTCAAATCTGAAAGGAAAATTCAACAAGAAAGATCAAACCATCACTCTTTCATGGGATTATGGAAAAGAGAAGGATATACAGTTTGAAGTGTCTGTTTCCATCAATGGTGAAGCGAAACAAGTGTTGACTACCACGGATAAGAAAGGATTAAATGTTGAAAACATTCAATCTGAAGGTACCTTCACTTTCGAAGTTGTAGCTATCTCTGGAGAGCAGCGCAGTAATCCTGCAACAGTGAACGTCGATGTTAAAGCATCTGAAGAGCAGGAGGAACCAGATGAAAACACTGATGAGAATCAGGGTAACGGAAATAATAACGGGAATGAAGACAATTCCGATGAAGAAGGTGAAGACACCGGTGAAGAAGGTGAAGATACCGGTGAGGACGAGGGAACGAATCCACCGTCAGAAGATGAAGATTCCGGGGATGGAGATACCGGCGGGACCGGTGAAGGTTCCGGGACAGGCGAAGGCACCGGCGGTACCGGAGAAGGTACGACGAATCAACCTTTCATCCAATCAGAAAACCGCAGAGATCAGGATTAATGGTAAAGGCAATGAGAACCTCTCATTGCCTTTTTAATTTTCTCTTAGTCTTCTCAAGTGCCAATGCCTTAGCATATTGTTTATGCTGTTCCTCGAATAATTGGGATAATTGAATGTATGCATGAAATAGAGTTGGATTATCCCTTATAAACATCATTCGTTCTATTACATTTACTGGCTTAATGGAAATGTCATCAAGGGAATCCTCCTGATTCAGGTTTACCGGTTGAGAATTGCTCCAGTACAAAAGCATATAAAATAATGCAATGCTTCTTTTCATAGCATCCAGTGTATCCATGGATCGCTCTTTAAATAACGAAGCAAGAAGCTCCTTTTCTTTCCCCCACCTCACGAGAATGTCTTCAATAAATGATTCCGGCTCCTTCCATGGAATCGTATGAACTGTCTTTTTATTGTAGTAAATCAGTTCATAATTAAAGAAAGGAGCATGTGGATTCAGATGGGATGGATCCACTTTTACCGCATTTTCAGGAAAGAAAAACGAATCTTTCAGCTGTGGAGGAATGGGCAGGTTCATCTTGATCATCCTCCCTTTTTCTTCAACCTCTTTTGACCTTCCCTGCATAAATCCACAAGTGGACAAACCTCGCATTGGGGGGATTGAGCCTTGCAATGGTATCTTCCAAAGAAAATTAACCTGTGATGGGTTTCAGACCACTCTTCTTCAGGGATCTTTTTCATTAAGGTCTTCTCTACTTCCAATACGCTATCTTTCCACCTGCAAATCCCCAGTCGCTTACTTACCCTTTCTACATGGGTATCGACGGCAATGGCTGGTATGCCGAATGCGACCGAGACGACGACATTAGCTGTTTTCCTTCCCACCCCCGGCAATTTCACTAATTCTTCATGACTTTCAGGAACGTTTCCACCATGTTCCATGAGTATGATTTCACATAATTTACGGATGTTCTTTGCTTTATTCCGATACAAACCAATGGAGCGGATATCCTGTTGAAGCTCTTCCAATGAGACATTCAAATAATCTTCAGGCTGTTTATATTTTTCAAACAAGCTTTTTGTCACTTTATTTACAAGGGCATCCGTACATTGTGCTGAAAGAAGGACAGCGATGACAAGTTCAAACGGATTTTCATGACGAAGCTCACAATGGGCGTCCGGAAACATTTCTCTCATTTCATCTAAGCAGATTCTTATTTGTTTTTTATTCAGCATATATCCTAATTCCTCCAACCTGTCCATTGAGTATTTCAAAAAAATGGACTAACCTCCATTGGAGAGTCAGCCCTTTACGATTTATTGTTCAAGCCAGTTATAAAATGGTACTGATTTTCGTTTTGTGGAAGCAGCAGAATCATTGGCAGCAGCAGGCTTCTGATGAGAACGGAAGCGCTGGCTCTGGTTGCGTGCATCTTCTATGGTTTTCACACCATTTTTCTTCCATTCAAACAGAATCCTGTCAATATACCTAAAATTGAGCTTACCGGAAATGACGGATTCTCTTAATGCAGCTTTAATGATGATGGCATTATGTTCATCCTGATCCAACCACATGGCCAGCGTTTCGCATTCCAGTGGAGAAAGGGGACGACCAAATTCCTGCTCGAATGTTGTGTATATATCCGCTTCTTCTTCCATGGATTTCTTCATCTGCTGCATTTTTGAATCCTGGATCACAAACTCAGCCATTTTATCCCATAAAGGATTGAGAGAATACTTCTCAAATAAGATACCATCAGTTGAAGATCCCTCTTCAATCGATAAAAATTGTTGCTGCATTAACTTTCTTAATATTGATGAACAGTATTCAGAAGAAATACTCATAGGCTCTGAGAGCTCTTCTGGTGTAGGAAAATAGTTTCCCTTCTCCAAATGTCCGTATATATGCAAAAGCAATACAAATTCTGACTCATTCAAACCCAGAGCGTTGTAATTTGATAATAATAAATGCGGAATGTTGAGTGTCCCCTCTTCAATCCAGGACACCATTAATCGTTTATAATCCATATTCAGTACACCTCACCCACTAGTATATCATGGTTCAGTATATGTGGACATGGAAAACAACTAGAAGGAAAATTGGAAAAGTAACCCTAATTGTGATTCTGAAAGCAAAATAGACTCTATATGTCATTCCTACAAAAAAGCCGACCACTATTGCGGTTAAGCAATGGGTCGGCGCTTTTAAATTTATGGATATAAACGGTTCAACAGACGCGGGAATGGGATGGTTTCCCTTACGTGTTCCACACCGCTGATCCAAGCGACTGTTCTTTCGAGTCCAAGACCGAATCCTGAATGGGGAACGGATCCATATTCCCTTAATTCCAGATACCATTTATACGCATCTGTTGCCAGCTCATGTTCTTCAATGCGTCTCTTCATTAATTCTGCATCATGGATACGCTCTGAGCCACCGATAATCTCACCGTATCCTTCTGGCGCAATCAGGTCAGCACATAGTACAACATCATCACGATCAGGGTCAGGCTGCATATAGAAAGGCTTCAGGGAAGTCGGGTAATGGGTAATAAACACCGGCTTGTCGTAGCTTTCAGCAATGGCCGTTTCATGAGGGGCACCGAAATCATCTCCCCACTCAATGTCATCAAATCCTTTTTCATGCAACAATTTTAAAGCATCATCATACGTGATTCGTGGGAATGGTGCTTTAATTTGCTCAAGCTTAGAAGTATCCCTGCCTAAGCGGTCCAGTTCCAGCTTACAGTTTTCAAGTACAGACTGTACGATATAAGAAACATATTGTTCCTGAACTTCCAGATTATCTTTGAAATCGTAGAATGCCATTTCAGGTTCGATCATCCAGAACTCAATTAAATGACGGCGTGTTTTCGACTTTTCCGCTCTGAAGGTAGGTCCAAAAGAGAATACTTTTCCTAACGCCATGGCAGCTGCTTCCATATACAACTGTCCACTTTGAGAAAGATATGCATCTTCTTCAAAATACTTAGTGGCAAATAATTCTGTCGTCCCTTCCGGAGCACTTCCCGTCAGAATCGGAGGATCTACTTTTACAAATCCTTCTTTGTTGAAGAATTCATATGTTGCGCGAATGATTTCGTTACGGACTTTCATCACTGCATGCTGTTTACGGGAACGAAGCCAAAGATGACGATGATCCATTAGAAACTCTGTTCCATGCTCCTTTGGGGTGATGGGATAATCAACTGCTTCGTGAATCACTTCTACGTTTTTCACTTGCAATTCATATCCGAAAGGAGAACGGGAGTCTTCTGATACCGTTCCTGTAACATATAGAGAGGATTCTTGTGTCAATGATTTTGCTTTTAGAAAAATTTCTTCTTCCACTTCACTTTTCACGACAACACCTTGAATGAATCCTGTTCCATCACGAAGCTGAAGAAAGGCAATTTTTCCACTTGAACGTTTGTTGGCAAGCCAGGCACCGATGGTTACTTCTTCACCGACAAACTTATTTACTTGAGATATAGTAGTTTTCACGATTTTTTCCCTCCAAAAAAACTAAGACGCTTATGTATCGTTATTTATTATACATTTACCATTATCCTGCCGCAACAGATTGGAACGAAACAGGATGATTTTAAGGAAAAAGCAGACCGTTTGCTAGCCGGTCTGCAAACCATGTATTATTTGCTTTTGCTCACAACGAAATCATGCATGCGCCCGATTGCCTTCTCCAACGAATCAAGGCTGGTGGCGTAAGATAACCGTATATTATCTTCAGCACCAAAACCTGAACCGGGAATAACCGCAACCTTCGCCTCTTCAAGCAGGGCCTTCGTAAACTCGTCAACATTGTTGTAGCCCGTGTTTTCAGCCGCTTCCGACACGTTCGGGAATAGGTAAAACGCACCCTGTGGCTTCAAGCAATGGAATCCAGGGATGTTGTTCAGTTTATCAAAGACAATATTTAGACGCTCTTCAAATGACTGCCTCATATCTTCCACCGGCTGCTGGTCACCTAAATAGGCAGCAACGGTTCCAAATTGTGATGTCGTCGTCGGGTTCGAGGTGGAATGACTGGCAAGATTCGTCATCGCTTTGATGATCGTCTCGTTACCTGCCGCATATCCGATTCTCCATCCCGTCATGGAATGTGATTTAGACACTCCATTAATCACAATCGTTTGTTCTTTAAATTCTTGGGATAATTCGGCAATTGAGGTATGTGTGTTCCCGTCATATACAAGCTTTTCATAAATTTCATCTGAGACGATCAGGATGTTCTTCTCCAGACAAACCTCACCGATTGCTTGTAATTCTTCCCGGGAATACAGCATGCCTGTTGGATTACTAGGTGTGTTGAGAATGACCGCTTTCGTTTTTGAAGTGATCGCCTCTTTTAGCTGCTCAGGTGTTATTTTATACTCATTTCTCTCTTTACCTTCTACAATAACGGGAGTTCCTCCTGCAAGCTTTACTTGTTCCGGATAGCTCACCCAGTATGGAGTCGGGATGATGACCTCATCCCCATTGTTTAAGAGTACCTGAAACAATGTATAGAGAGCATGTTTCGCTCCGCTTGTTACGATAATTTCAGCAGGTTTGTACGAAATCTCCTGGTCCATTTCGAACTTTTGGATGATGGCCTCTTTTAACTTAGCCATTCCGCCTGAAGGAGTATACTTTGTGTGTCCTTCCGTCATAGATTCATACGCGGCTTTGATAATGTGGTCAGGTGTATTGAAATCCGGTTCTCCGGCACCCAATCCGATCACATCAATCCCTTGTGACTTCATTTCCTTAGCTTTTGCCGTGATGGCTAAAGTCGTCGATGGTGTTAAAGCACTTACTCTGTCCGCTAACGTAAATTTCATTGGCGCATTCCCCCTGATCATAAATTTTCAATTTTCCTCCACCATTCTCCAGTAGAAAACAGCAGATAGAAATAATTCAAATTGTCTTGTTGATCTAAATAGGTCATTTCCCAAACAGGTCCGACGGATTCATATCCTAAACGGACCGATAATAATTTTTTCGGTTGCTTTTCATCATTTAGTTTATTGATTGCCTGATCTTTTGAAATACCATCTGCCCATTTTTCTTCGATGATTTTCCCATTTTTTTTCGGTACCCAGGCTATCACCTTCTCGTTTTGATCATTCTTTCCCGTCACAACGACGTATGAATCCGATCCATTGTAGAAACTGGTTTTTTCTATCTCAACGATAGTCGTTTCTTCCTTTATTCTGCTTTCAGCATTCTCTGCCTGTATATCCAATGGGTTCCTGGAAACTTGGTAAAGTATGACTGAAGCAGTTATCCCAAGGACGATGGTCAATAGTGAGATAATTGTTATCCATTTTTTCATTACTATCACTCTTTATGTACGATAAATTGTTAATACTGCCTGGTTTTGATCTTCCGGATCTAAGGCTAAACCAAACATATAATCATCTTTTTTTAACGTTCTATTCAGTGTATCAACCACTTTATACAGGTTATCCGTATATTCAATTCGGACGGTGGAAAGAATTTCAATTCGGCTTTCCATTGTGCTCCTCCTTTTACCTAACTTGACTAAAAACATTTTTTTCTTCTTATAGTGATGCGGGATGAACGGCATACTATACGTAAGAACTCTACACACATTATAACAACATTGGTGCCTAATATGGTAGAGCTTATCATAAAAACTATATTCTAATCCACACACTCAGGCTGACGCATTTGTCAGCCTTGTTTTATTGTGGTTCAACGTGCCGTTTCCTTTTCATTGAATACACCATCTTCTTGATCAAACGTCAACACTTCGTAGTTTCTTTTATTAAGTTTTATGGAAATCAGACCGTGTTGTCCCGTCAAATAAAGATCAATCCAAGCCTCGTTGATGGCTTCAAGCATTTCACCATTGAGGAGCCTTTCCTTGGATCGGTACAGTAAAGCCGTTTGCGGGTCGATATGTTTCAGCAGTCTGTGCGATATATTTTCCGCTTTCGAGTGCAACGGAATTTTTACAATGTTCACGTTCTTTAAAGGTTTGGTCATTAATACCTCTTCAGAATGAGCGGATTGTGAGCTCAACCATAAAAAACGGTGATGAAAAAACGTTATGGAAAAGTCCAGCCCTTCACCATCCCCACTTCCTTCATGTATGACGTTTAATGCTAATTCTTTTGACAATGAGTACGACTGATTGTCACGGAGGGTATAAATGTTGTACGCATCATTGTCAGGTATTGCATTCTCCAGCGACTGACCAACGATTATTTGCTCAATGGAATACTTTTTCCAGAGTTCCGCTATCATCTCACTATGAACTTCATTTTTTTCCGTGATGATCATTCCCTTGATATCGTTAATCTGGAGCTGATTCAAATAATAATACAGCTGATTTCTCATCGCCTCAGGCCCGGTATTAATTAGATAGTTATCTCCGCCAGCCAAATGAAGAACAGCTATCTCCCCTTTAAGAACCGGAAGAAAACTAATCGCATATTCCTCATGTGCCACATTTAAGTCCACCTGGGGCACCCTCATCCCATGCGTATTCGAAATGACTAAGAAAAAAGATATCAGTACAGTGAAACTCACTCTCATGTTCAGTCCCCCAGTTTCAAATCTACTCTTTAGGTTGCGTTAAAGAGAAAAATTTATCACTGAAGTTTCATCTTTAGAGCCAATCCTCAATCCATGAAACCAAATCGGACAGGTCACCTTCTTTTACTTTCATTGAAGGGATGGACTGCAGGAAAGCCTTACCGTATCTTGTTGTCACAACCCTCCGGTCATATACGATGACAATTCCTCTGTCACTGCTTCTCCTGATCAGCCTCCCAACGCCCTGCTTGAACCTGATTATCGCTTCTGGAAGAGAATGGGAAGAGAATGGATTTCTCCCCTGAGCCTTCAGGATATCCGATTTTGCCTGATTGACAGGCTCATCGGGTGGTGAGAAGGGAAGTCTGACCATAGCAAGACATGAGAGATCTTCTCCGGGTATGTCTACACCTTCCCAAAAACTGCTTGTCCCGAATAAAATGGCCTTATCAAACCGCTGGAAATTCTTTGTCAGTCTTGTTCGGCTCCCTGATGTGATTCCTTGTGCCATTAAGACATATTCCTCCAATAAACCACTTTCTTTCATCAGTTCATACGTCTTCCGCAGCATATCGTAAGAAGTGAATAATATGAGCATTCGACCTTTCGTCGCCTGTGCCACTCCAATCAAATGGGAACTTATCGATTCAATGTACTCTTCGCTCTGAACATGCTGGATTTCAGGAACGTCTGTGGGCACGAATAATCTTGAAACTTCATCGTAATCAAATGGAGAAGAAAGTTGTAATTGCTTGATCCCCCCGTCCCCAAGTCCTATCTCGTTTAAGAAATAATGAAAAGAACCGCTTACAGTAAGGGTGGCTGAAGTTAGGACAACGCTTTTCTTCTTGGCAAAAATCTCATCTTGAAGATTTCGGTCAACAGTAACAGGTTGAGCCTGGATAGAAAGACTGTTTGGCAAAGATCGTGTATCACCATCCAGCCATATCACATGGTTATTCAAATCAGATAAGAAAACTTTCTGAATATCCTTCCTCAATTCTGTCCAATCCACCAGAAAGCTGTAGAATTCTTCAATCAAGGCTTTTTCCTTATCATGAAGCTTGATCTTCTTATCCTTGATTAATTGGAGGATCTCCTCAAATTCTCTTTCTACATATTTCATCCCTGATACCACCCGTTCCATGGACATGATCACAGGTTGGAAATAGCTGCTCTTCTTCATTTCATCCGTAATTCTCAGCTGGATTTTTTGGACACCGGTTCTCTTTTTTGCTTTTTTATAGAAAACACTTGTCATTACCCCGATGGCTTCCTCAAGATCAATATAGAATTGCTTAATACGTGAATCCAATTCAAATGAGTGAGTTTTGACATCAACCGAATGACTGGAAATAATGTGATCGAGGCGATAAAATAACTGCTTTTGGTCCAAAGTCCCTAATTGGGACGAAGCGAATTTAATCGAAATATAATCCATCACAACACCAAGGTGCTGTCTAGCTGATTTCTCCAGATGATGCGCCTCGTCAATGATTAAATAGTCGTATGAAGGAAGCATATTGGTTTCGTTCACCATATCAGTCAGGAGCATGGAGTGATTAGTAATGATGATATCCGCCTCTTGTGCTCTCTTTCTGGCAAACAGATAGAAATCCTTCCCGATCCATGGATCCTTTGAATGAGGCAAGTGCCAGCCATCGTGCTTTAATCGGTTCCAGAACAATTGACCTCCGGATGTCAGATTAAGTTCATCCATGTCACCTGATTCCGTTCGCGTAAGCCAGACCAGTATCTGCATTTTGGTTAGAACGACATCATATTGTGACTCATCTTCACGAAGGGACTGCTCAAATTTAAACAGGTTTATGTAATGATTCTTACCTTTTAACAGCACAGTGCTAAATGGAACAGGGCTTATTTTTTCCAATAATTTAATTTCTTTATGAAGCAATTGCTCCTGTAGTTGAATCGTATATGTACTAACGACCACCTTTTCATGGGAAGCCTTGGCAAACATGGCCGCCGGCCACAAGTATCCCAGAGATTTTCCAACTCCTGTTCCTGCTTCTATGGCCACATGCCGGGATTCATGAAATGCCGCCTGAATCTCTTCCATCATTTCCATCTGCTGCTCTCTCTTCTCATAGAAAGGAACATATTTTTCAAGATGTTTTTCAATATCGGGTTCCTCATAATGGAGATCTTCCATAGCTGAAGCAGCATTCTTTGGTGCAGCTTTCTTGCGGATCGCAAGCCCCCGATGCACCTCTAATAGTGGTGATAAGTCCTCCACATGCTTTTGTTTATGGCTCACGATACGATCAAACAATAATGAGAGATCACTTTTCAAATAATTGGAAAGACTGTACAGATTTTCCAGTGTGACTAACGGCAGTTTTGACAATTCCTCCATAAAATAGAGAAGAAGTTCGGCTGTCACATATGCATCACTATCTGCCTGATGGGGCCTTACATGACTTAATTTCAATGAATTGGATAGTTCAGTCAGCTTAAAACTATCTGCAGAAGGTAAAGCAATTTTAGCTAATTCTACTGTATCGAAAGCAGGACCCGTGAATGGGTTATATCCTGCTTCTTCCAATTCTCCTTGAAGGAATGAAAGATCGAATTGAACGTTGTGAGCCACAAAAACGCCGTGATCCAGCAACTCAAGTATTTTGGGTGCAATTTCATGAAACGCTGGGGCATCCTTGACCATTTCATCATTGATGCCCGTTAATTCCTCAATAAATGCAGGAATAGGTTTTCCGGGGCAAACAAAAGATGTGAATTGATCAATGATACTTCCGTTCTCTATAATAACCGCTGATATTTGGATGATTTTCTCTCCCTTTTTGGGAGAATTTCCTGTTGTTTCAAGATCGATAACAACCAGTTTGAATGGATACATTTTTTTCACTGCCTTTATATAAATCCTTCATGTTACTTATGATTTCTAAATAAGTGTACCATAATTCAAAATGGATGACACCAAAAGCGAAGGCGGCTTGATCAGACCCGACATGCATAAGATCAATGGACCGAGAAGGCGCTCTTTGCCTTCTTGGACCATTTAGCTTATGACCTCGAGGGTCTAGCCGCCGCAGCTGGATGACACCAAAAGCGAAGGCGGCTTGATCAGACCCGACATGCATAAGATCAATGGACCGAGAAGGCGCTCTTTGCCTCTTTTGCTTTCATTTTTGAGAACTGTCATACAAACAAATTATATAAAAAAGAAAGACTCCTAATGAACTATTAGAAGTCTTTCTTGTCTTATAGAATTGTCGCTTCTGGTTCAGTACCGATCATTTCAACGACACGATTATTTTCACCCATGATGGCTACTTTCGGGATATGGTCATGAACCATTTCTTCAGCAATCAACTTATAGGATATGATGATGACGATATCCCCCTCCTGCACCAGCCTTGCTGCAGCCCCGTTCAAGCAGATGACACCGCTTCCTCTTTCACCCGGGATGATGTAGGTCTCAAGACGCGCCCCATTGTTGTTATTTACAATCTGAACCTTTTCGTTTGCCATCATACCGACTGCATCTAGAATCTCTTGATCGATGGTTATACTTCCAACATAATTTAAGTTCGCTTCTGTTACTGTCGCTCTATGAATCTTACCACTCATCATCGTTCTAAACATGTAAATCCTCCTCTGATTCCACTCTGATGATAATATTATCAATTAATCTGGCATGCTGAAATTGGACTGCCACTGCAATGATGACCTCCCCTTGGAACCTCGGTAGTTCCGTTAACTCAGGAAAAGAATACACTTCCACATAATCGATCGTTCCTGAGGTGTTCTCGTTGATGTATGTTGAAATCATTCCGATAATGGATTCTGGGTTACGTTCCCCTTCTTCTATGCGTCTTTTCGCTTCTACAAGACTTGCATAAAGTGCAGGAGCTTCCTTTCTTTCATTTTCGGATAGATGCACATTTCTCGAGCTCTTCGCCAGTCCATCTTCTTCCCTGACTGTCGGGACCCTCACGATCTCTACAGGGAAGAAATAGTCGCTGACCAACCCTTCTACAACAGCCACCTGCTGGGCATCCTTCAATCCGAAATAGGCTCTGTCGGGCTGGGTCAGGTGAAACAATTTAGTCAATACGGTTACTACTCCGTCAAAATGCCCCTCCCGTTTTCTCCCGCACAGTACGTCAACACGATCGTACACTTGCAGCGCTACAGACAGCTTCCTTTTATACATTTCCTCTGCCCCGGGTATAAAAAGTATATCCACCCCGGCTTGTTTTGCCAATTCTGTATCTCTTTCCACGTCACGGGGATACCTGTCGAAGTCTTCATTGGGACCGAACTGCAAGGGGTTCACGAAGATACTCATCACAACGGTATCGTTATGTTTCCGAGCTTCGTCCACCAGGTTCAAGTGCCCTTCATGAAGATATCCCATGGTAGGCACAAACCCGATAGAGGATCCTGACTTCTTGACTCCTTGTATCGATTGCTGCAATTCATGTATATGCGTTATCACTTTCATTTCTTGATTCCACCATACAGTGCATCCAATTCTTCGTCCCTCATGTGAAAAGAGTGGTCATCCGTTGGAAAGCTCTCTCTTCTTACTTCATCTATATATGACTTTATACTATTATGAATGGTTTCTGACACGTTGCTGTATTGCTTAACAAACTTAGGCACGCGATCCACTCCATAAGTGACCAGATCATGAAAGACTAATACTTGTCCATCAGTTTCATTCCCTGCCCCTATACCGATAGTGGGTATTGTTAAAACCTCCGAGATTTCCTTGGCAATTTGCTTCGGCACGCACTCCAATACAAGAGCAAAAGCTCCGGCCTCTTCACATTTCAAGGCATCGGCAATCAATTTCTTGGCAGTGTCGGCTGTTTTCCCCTGTACTTTATATCCTCCAAGGACACCGACGGATTGAGGAGTCAATCCTAAATGTGCCATTACGGGTACACCTGCAGAAGTAAGGGAGTGGATATGATCGATCACATGGTCTCCCCCTTCTACCTTAACGGCATGGGCGCCTCCCTGTTGAAGGATCCTGGCCGCTGTAGTAAGGGTCTCTTCCCTGGAAAGGTGGTAGGACATAAACGGCATATCTGTCACGATAAAGGTGTTATTTGCCCCTCTTTGTACAGCTTTTGTATGATGAATCATATCCTCCACTGTTACTGGCACGGTGGAGTCATACCCCAACACGACCATACCAAGGCTGTCACCTACCAAAATGACATCGATACCCGCTTCCTCCGCAATCCTCGCACTTGGAAAATCGTACGCAGTAAGCATGGAAATCTTTTGTTTTTCCTTCTTCATCTTAAGAAAATCTTTTGTTTGTTTCATAATGTCCTCCTTCTTTTCAGTCAGAGGTGACGAAACTCAATGAAAGCACTTTCATGACGAATATAAAAAAACCTCCTGAATAAACGACAGAAGGATCCTAAGTGATTCGTATCATTGTTTTCGACCCTCTGTCCCAGTCCGCAATGGATCAAGGCAGAAATTGTAGTATTTAGGCTGTTCGTACAATAAAGGTGCAGTTCCGAGGATACTGCCCAATGAGATTATACCATAAAAAAACGGGTTGGATGTACTCCTTTGTCATCCTACCCGTTTTCACTTAATTATTCACTTCAATATCCGCTGAGTAGATTTGATGAACCATTCCGGTTGAATCTTCAATCTTTAGAACGCCTTCTTCCGTTATGCCCAGTGCTCTCCCCTCAATTGTTCCGTTGATGGTTCGTGCACGGATATTCTTTCCGATACTGATGGCATAGCTTTCCCACAGCAGCTTGATTGGAGTGAAACCTTCGTTCATATAAATACTATAAAGGGACTCGATTCGTTCCAGCACCTTTTGAACGATATCTGATCTGGACAGAAGATTCCCTTGTTCAATGGACAGTGAGGTTGCAATGGACTGAAGTTCATCAGGAAAATGTTCTTTCGTATGATTCACATTCATTCCAATGCCGATAATAATGGAATTGATTTTATCCGACTCTGCTTGAAGTTCAGTTAATATTCCCGTCACTTTCTTTCCATCAATGAGTATATCATTTGGCCACTTGATCTCAGGATGCAGATCAGTGGTTTCCTCAATAGCCTGAACGACGGCAACAGCCGTAATGAGGGTGAACTGTGGAGCCTTTTGCGGTGGCAGAAGGGGTTTTAGAATCAGACTCATCCAAATCCCTGTCCCTTTTGATGAATGCCACTCTCTCATCAACCTTCCTCTTCCGGCTGTTTGTTCGTCTGCAATGACCAGCGTTCCTTCTGGTGCTCCTTCCCCTGCAAGGACATGGGCAATGCGCTGGGTACTCTCAACGGACTCTTCATAGCGGATGACCCGTCCCAACGTTTTTGTTTGCAACCCCAAACGAATCTTACTTTCAGTCACGCTATCAGGGGTGGCGATGATTCGATAGCCCTTTTTCCTGACCGCTTCCAATACAAAGCCTTCTTTACGAAGTTCTTCAATATGCTTCCAAATAGCCGTCCTCGAACAACCTGCTATATCCGCAAGTGCTTGTCCCGATAAAAATTCCTGATCGGATTCCGACAAGGCGTGAAGCAGTTTCTTTTTTATAGTTGATTGCATGATTTAAGCCACCTCCTTATCGCTTCTTTTTCGTTTTTGACTCTGCCATCTATCACCGCAGCTTCAATTTCATTTAAACACTCTTTTATCCAGGGACCGCCTTTTTGGTCAGCCCAAATCATCAAGTCTGTTCCTGTTACATCAAGCTGTTTTCTTGATGTTATGGCTAATGATCGGTAGTCTTGTTTCACAACTTCTACACCAGAAGACGTTTTTGATTCCAAGCATTCATATACCCTTTCAACATTTATGGCTGCTTCCAGACCCGCTCGATAGAGCAAAGACTTGGACCAGCCGGTCTTCCTTCTCAATGATAGGATTTCAAGCTCCTTTGATCGTTCCCTGACCATCTTCCCGGGAATTCTCCAGCTTTTCAGGAATGCTTGGGCATCAGTGCTCCCGACAAAGGTTAAAAGAACTAACCACATTTGGTCCTTATTCAATGTTTCTAGATGAGGAAGGCTTGCTGCCTCCTCCAGTCCTTCCTTGACTACAGCCAAGTGAGGTAGGTCACGATATAATCCTGTATCCACAAGAAGAAGGAGTGCCTCCCGCTTCCATTCAGCTGCTAAGATTTTCTCGAATTCCATCGTCTTTCTTTCCACAGCAATATGTTCTAGTAACGGAGCGTGGTCCTTTAATGCATGTAGTGTATCCTGCTCGATCTCAAAACCCAATTGACTGACAAAGCGGACTGCCCTCATCATGCGGAGAGCGTCCTCAGAAAATCTTAATTCTGGTGATCCTACTGTCCTGATCACCTTATTATGTATGTCCACCCTGCCTTTAAAAGGATCAAATACCTTTCCGTCCCCATCCATAGCCATGCTATTCATGGTAAAGTCACGGCGTTCAAGATCTGCTTCTAATGATCGAACGAATTCTACCTTATCAGGCCTTCTGAAGTCAGCATAGGCCGATTCAGTTCTGAACGTAGTGATTTCATATTCATTTCCTCCATGAAAGACAAGGATGGTGCCGTGTTCAATGCCCAGATCTATGGTCTTCGGGAATATTTCCTTCAATTCTTCAGGATTGGCGGAAGTGGCAATGTCCACATCATTGATTGGCCTGTTCAGGAATAGATCCCTGACAGAGCCCCCGACGAAATAGGCCTCGTAACCAGCCCTTTCAATTTTCTTCAATACGGGAATCCCTTGCTGGAAAATTGTCGGTAACATTTTTACACCTGCTTTACTGCGGTTTATGTATCCCCCTGCTTCATAATAGAAGATCTTTGTAGATACGTTCATACTGCTCGACGATTTTACTGGAATGAAACGTTGTACGGGCGGTTTGTAAGGCATGTTCTGAGAGTTCCTTATGAAGGTTTTTATCTTTAAGTAACTCAAGTGACTTTTCTGCAACTTGAGCAACATTGCCGATTTCACAAATAAACCCGTTATAACCGTTCTTGATCACTTCAGGAATACCGCCTACATTTGTTCCAATACTCGGTACACCGCAAGCCATCGCCTCAAGGGCAACTAATCCAAAGCTCTCTTTTTCTGAAAGGAGAAGCTTAATATCACTGATTGAATAAAGTTCTTCAAGATTATCCTGTTTTCCAAGGAACAAGACTTTATCTTCTAATCCTAGCTCCCTTACCTGTTTGCATATCAGCGTCATTTCTGGTCCGTCCCCAACAAGGAGAAGTTTAGACGGAAGCTCATTTTGGATAAGATTGAATGCAGAGACCACATCTGGTACTCTTTTCACACCCCGAAAGTTGGAAACGTGAATCAAGACCTTTTCATTATCAAGTATCCCATATTCATTTCTTAAGTGGTTGGAATCTACCGCCCTATATACTCTTTCATCGATAAAGTTATACACCGTTTGAATTTCCTTATCCGGCTGTATCAAATCATTGGTCTGCTTCACTAATGCAGAAGAAACAGCAGTCACCACGTCAGACTTTTCAATCCCGAAACGGATCGCTTTCGTTAAAGAAGGGTCATATCCAAGGACGGTAATATCCGTACCGTGAAGGGTGGTAACAATCTTTACGTCTTTACCGGACATTTGTTTACCCAAAATGGCACAGACTGCATGTGGAATCGCATAATGCACATGGAGAATGTCAAGATCTTCACGTTCGATGATCTCTGCCATTTTATTTGCCAGTGCTAAATCATACGGGGGGTATTGAAACACAGAATATTGACTCACTTCCACTTGATGAAAATAGATATTGTGATACATCTTATTTAATCGAAATGGAATACTTGACGTAATAAAGTGAATCTCATGGCCTTTCTCTGCTAATAATTTTCCCAGTTCCGTTGCCACTACACCGGAGCCCCCGACAGTGGGGTAGCAGGTAATACCTATTTTCATTTTCATCCCATTACTCTCCTAACAAATCGTGATGCAATATAAGAGTCCTGTAGGAGAAGAAACCTTCCGCATACCGTAACCCGGCTTCTTTCCCCATCATCCGCTCCCTTGCTTCAACCGCTTCGATGTATCCATCCGTTAAAGGAGTACGCACTCCTTCCGTCCCTTGTGTAAACTGGCTGGAATACTCCTCTAAACTCTGAATCTTCGTATCCATAAATTCCTCTATATCTACGACAAATTGAGGCTTGTGAAAACCATTAATCATATAGAAATACAGATGATCTGCTTTATGTGGAAGGATCGAGGAATGGTATTTCCTGATACCGGCTGAGAAAAAAGCTTCCTTGACTAACCTGGAAGCATTTCCATGATCAGGATGACGGTCTTGTTCATAAGGAGCAAATATCACTCTTGGTTTGTATGTTCGAATCATTTCGACCACTTTTTGAATGTTTTCTTCTGTTATGTAAATCCCTCTATCAGGTATATCCAGGGTTTCTCTCTTAAAGGCACCTAAGATGTCTGCAGCTTTCCTGGATTCCTCCTTACGCAATGAAACGGTTCCATTTGAAGAAAGCTCGGCTTCTGTCAGATCACAGATTACGATCTTCTTTCCTTCTGCTGCATATTTTGCAAGGGTGCCCCCCATACCGATTTCAACGTCATCAGCATGAGCTCCGAATGCAAGGATGTCTATTTGCTGTTCCACTTTACCCCTCCTTTTCCTTTAACACACTCCGCCACTCTATATCTCCCCGGCCCAATCCTTTCACCAGCACTTCTGCAGTCCCCATATTGGTGGCCAGCGGAACATTATACACATCACAGAGCCTGATCAATGCGGATACATCGGGTTCATGAGGCTGAGCTGTTAACGGGTCTCTAAAAAACAGGACGAGATCCATATTGTTATTGGCAATATAAGAACCTATTTCCTGGTCTCCTCCCAGTGGTCCGGACTGAAAACGGTGGACGGATAAACCCGTTTCTTCTATCATTCTCTTTCCTGTTGTTCCAGTAGCGAAAAGAGCATGTTTTTCAATTATTGGCTTATAGGCCAATACAAAACGAATAAGATCATCTTTTTTCTTATCATGAGCTATTAACGCAATATTCATTATATCCACCCTTTAGTCTAAAATATTTTCCAGTCCGTAAACCAAAGTATCCAGCTTCATGACAGTTTCAACGGAGACCTTTACCCCCGACATGAAACTTTGCCGGTTAAATGAGTCATGACGGATCGTCAAGGTCTGACCTTCTGCTCCTAGCATCACCTGTTGATGGGCAACCAAGCCAGGCAGACGCACGCTATGGATATGCATACCATCTACGTTTGCGCCCCTTGCTCCCGAATGGGTTTCTTTTTCATCAGGGTGCCCCTGGAGCTTCGACTCCCTCACTTCCTTGATCATTTCGGCTGTTTTTACAGCAGTCCCTGAAGGCGCATCCAATTTCTGATCGTGATGTAGTTCAATGATTTCGACATCCTGAAAATATTTCGCTGCCATCTGTGAGAATTTCATCATTAGTACCGCACCAATGGCGAAATTGGGAGCAATGATACATCCCAATCCCTTTGATTCTGCCAAGGTCTTTAATTCAGCTAGTTCGTCTGCAGAAAACCCAGTCGTCCCCACGACCGGTCTGACACCGTACTCCAGAGCTGTTTTCGTATGATGATAGCCGACATCGGGAGTTGTTAAGTCAATCAATACATGCGGTGTCTGATGTTGGAAGCATGTTTCGATTTCAGCATATACGGGTACGTCAATATTGATCTCCTCTTTGTAATCAATCACACTAATAAGGTTGAAATGTTCAGTATTCTTAACCAACTGAACGGCCTCTTTCCCCATTCGTCCTCTTGGTCCAGCAATGGTTACGTTAATTTGTTCCATCTTCATCCCCACCTTCGATTCTTGTCCAGCGATCTTTATCTCTCGTATTAAACTTGTGCATTACACGATTGTGAGCCTCTTCCAGGCTGATGTCCAATGAATTTGCCAGGCAGATGACAACGAATAATAAGTCTCCCAGCTCTTCTTCGATCGTTTTTTCAACCTCTGAATCTTTCTTTGGCTTTTCCCCATAGTAATGATTCACTTCCCTGGCCAGTTCACCAAGTTCCTCTGTAAGCCTCGCCACCATTGCCAACGGACTGAAATATCCTTCCTTAAATTGGCTTATGTATTGATCCACTTCTTTTTGTACTTGATCCATCGTCTTATGATCTTTCATAAGAAGCCTCACTCCTTCATTATCTCCTATCATGTTAGCTAAATCCTTCCCGTTTGACAAATATTACGTTTGAATCATCAACTCTTCGTTGCCAGTTCGATTTTCTTCTTATATAATGTCTCTGTCAACCAGATAATACGAATAGAAGGAGGGAATGACACTTGTTGGGATTACGTTTTAAAAATATACTATTCATCCTATTGGGGTCAGCTATTTTTGCATTTGGACTTGTTCATTTCAATATACAGAATAAGCTGGCAGAAGGCGGATTTACCGGAATCACACTTATCCTTTATTTTTTATTTGACATCGATCCGTCTTACTCCAACCTAGCCTTAAATATACCCCTATTTTTCTTAGGATGGAAGCTTCTCGGGAAGAAAGCTTTTTATTATACTGTACTCGGAACCGTTAGTCTTTCGGTATTTCTATGGATTTTCCAAAGGTACCAAATGACAATAAACCTGGAAGGCGATCTTTTCCTGGCTGCCTTATTTGCAGGAGTCTTTATTGGAGTTGGACTTGGCATCATCTTTAGATATGGCGGTACCACTGGAGGCGTTGATATCATCGCACGACTTGTCCATAAATATATCGGATGGAGCATGGGAAAAACGATGTTTATGTTTGACGCCGTCGTCATCGGGGTATCACTCATCACTTACTTGGAGTACAGGGAAGCCATGTACACACTCGTAGCTGTATTTGTCGCTGCAAGAGTCATTGACTTTATGCAGGAAGGGGCATATTCTGCCAGAGGAGCGATGATCATTTCTGACAATCACGAACAAATAGCTAGTGTCATTAATGAACAAATGGATCGCGGTGTTACTGTTTTAAGGGGGCACGGCTCCTTTACCAAACAGGAACGGGAAGTGCTATACTGCGTTGTTGGTAAAAATGAGATTGTCCGCCTTAAAAACATTATCACAAGCGTTGACCCACACGCTTTCGTTTCTGTAACGGTGGTTCACGACGTCCTCGGTGAAGGATTTACTTTAGATGCTGATAAAAACCCACTGCATGATTAAAAGTGTGAACTCTCCCTCTATAGACCACACCTATGGGGGGGTGTTGCTTACACACATAAAAAAGAAGCTGCACTCCAACATCGAGCGCAGCTTCTTCTTTCATTGGGTTAATCTTCACCATTCATCCCTGTGAAGATCAATACGAGTCTTATCAATTCAATGACAGCCACCGCTGCTGCAGCTACATATGTCATGGCGGCTGCATTCAACACTTTACGTGCATGTCTTTCCTCCTCGTTACGGATAAGACCAAGTGAAACAATTTGATTCATGGCCCTTGAAGAGGCATTGAATTCTACAGGAAGAGTGATTAACTGGAACACTACCCCTGCTGCCATCAGAATGATTCCAAGAAGGAACATTCCTGTCATTTGTGTGAAAATCCCGATCAACAGGAAGATCCAGGACATGTTAGAGCCAATGTTCGCTACCGGTACAAGGGCATGACGGAATCGTAGAAATGCATAGCTTTCTGCATCCTGAATCGCATGTCCCACTTCATGGGCTGCAACAGCTGCCCCGGCTACAGAATGACCGTGGTAGTTATCTGGTGACAAAGCAACCGTTTTAGTGATTGGATTGTAATGGTCACTCAGAAACCCTCTGCCTTCTACGACTTTTACATCGTGCAAACCATTTTCGTCCAGAATCCTTCTTGCCATTTCCCTACCCGTCATACCGGAAGTAGTGGCTACCTTTGAATATTTTTTAAACGTCCTTTTCACACGCATTTGAGCTCCGATTGGAATAAGAGCGATGAGTAAGAAGTAAAGTAAAAATCCTGCCATTATCGTGATAACCTCCAGATGATTAATTATCTAAATTTTATAGCGATACAAAGGTTATGTCAATTTTTTTGCCGTTCTGACCTCTTTGCTTCAGCCTGTCCCTTATATTTTCTCCAACCTACGTAAGATAATGTGGAAACGATAATACTCCCCGTCGAAATGATCACCCACCATAGAGAAGGATCCGCTTCATCCTCTTGATTATTCTCAAACAGCTCCTCCAGGTCCGTTTCCAAAGACGTGAGCTCATTCATGGTTTCTGCTCCTTCCAGTACATCTTGACGATAATGGTCCAAATATGAGATACGCGCATCCAATGATTGAACCTGCTCTACAGGAATGTCTAATTTGATGCTCGGCTGTATAATATTATACTTCGATAAAAACAAATTCAACGTAGTGTGGTATTGACCGGCATCACGATTCTCTGCAGCTGATTTCAATCCTTTAAAGGCTTCCATGATCGGGTCTTCCATTTCAACCCAAAGTGGTTGATGTTTGCTGCTTAGAGCATCCATGACAAGGCGGAACTTAGTGACAGCGTTCACCTTTTGGTCCATATCAGCAGAAGCTTGATTAATACTCTCGACTGCAAGATTATGTGAGATGGTGAGGATTCTAAGCTCATCCATAGAAAAGGACTGATGACCATTTAAAGACTGGAACTCATCTGAAAAATAATGCAAAAGCTGCTTTGCCTCTTCATATCTTCCAGCCTTTGTCATTTGCAGCGACTGGTCTGCAATTTCATCGAGATCATTGATCGGAGACGGCGATTCAACTGCATATAATGGTTCAGGAATGAAGACTAGAAAAACGAAAATGGTAACGGCTAACTGTAATAATTTCATACTTGTCCCCCCTAAAACTACTAATAGAGTTTATGAAAGGATGGACAAGAGTAGACCAAAAAAACAGTTATGTGAGGGGGTGGATATCTAAACGCTTTGTTTTCTGTGTAAAATAATAAGCCAATATAATGGATGTAATGCTTAACCAGAATGTAAAATACCCGATATGTTGAATGTACAAGGCCAGCCTTGAGTATACAGGAAACTGCATGTAGACATAATCAATGATATCATTATGGATCGTCCAGATTCCCCCGACCACAATATGCCACATTCTCACTCGATAGAAGGAAGAATACAGGATTCCCTGTATCGCCATTGCCCCATGTGATGCCATAAGCATATATCCTTCCCACGGTAAATCTCCTGAAACCCATAATGTCAAGAGATTCATAACCACCGCCCAAACCCCATATTTAAACAGGGTGATAATGGCTAGCGCTTCAACGAGGGGCCAGCTACGATTCAGTAGGTATGCTATGAGAACGAAACAAAAAAACAGGCTGGCTGTCGGACTATCGGGAACGAAAATCAAAAATTGTGAGGGAGTATTTCGCAGTTGGGGAATATACCAATAATAGCCGTACAATGTTCCGATAATATTCACTATGAGAAGTAACCAAAGAAACAATTTATTCTTCAGGATGGACAGTATCCAGACCATATGTATCAACCTTTCACTCAAAGTAGAAAAAAAAGAGCCAACAAATGCCGGCCCTTTTTCACCCTTATTCTTTTAAACCAGAGATAAATTCAGCCAGTTTATCCAGCTCTTCATCTGTTCCTTTAAATAACCCTGCAGGCATGCCTGGTGGTAGACCGTTTTTAGCAATGTCAGCCACTTCTTCAGGTGAAAGACCCGTAGCAACTAAAGAAGGTCCTGCCCCACCTTGTAGGTTTTCACCATGACAGTTGATACAACCATTTTTCTGGTCTGCATAGATCTTATAACCTTCAGACTCTTTGTCAATATCCACTTCAGCCTGAATCTTACCTTGTTCTTTCGCTGCTTCCCAGTCATGAGTCACAACGGATTCCCACGTCAGGAAGTAAGTCGCTGCAAGTGCCAGTAACATGAATCCTACGGCAAACGGACGTTTCGTCGGACGGCGTTCAGGTCCTCTGTCGATAAATGGTGCAAGTAAAAGTGCTCCAAATGCGATACCAGGAATAACGAACGCTCCAATAACATTATATGGTCCTGATGCATATGTGTACTTAAGTAATTGGTATAAGAATAAGAAATACCAGTCAGGTAATGGAATATATCCAGTATCTGTTGGATCGGCAACACGTTCTAACGGTGATGGATGTGCAACCGTTAAACATAGATAACCGATTAGGAAAACAGCTCCAACTAACCATTCTTTTAGTAAGAAGTTTGGCCAGAAAGCTTCTGTTTTTCCAGGGAACTCCGAATAATCTTTAGGAATATTCGGCTTTCTGTCTGCAGGTACACGCGAGTCCCCGACAAACTTCATCCCTTTTCCTCGATGCATAGCGTCCCCCTCCTTCTAAAGGTTTATAAATTTAAGTTCGTATCTTATAGTGGTCCTGAAATACCCTGCTTACGGATCATCAGGAAGTGTGCCCCCATCAATCCAAGCAATGCTGCAGGCAGGAAGAATACATGGATGGCGAAGAATCTTGTCAGTGTTTGTGCACCGATGATCGTTGAATCCCCTGCCAGTAAGATCTTCACTTGCTCACCGATAAATGGTGTAGCAGCTGCAATTTCAATACCAACCTTCGTAGCAAATAGCGCTTTCATATCCCACGGTAATAGGTAACCAGTGAAACCAAGTCCCAACATGACGAAGAAAATAAGAACTCCAACAACCCAGTTCAATTCACGAGGTTTTTTGTATGCACCTTGGAAGAAGACACGTAGTGTATGTAAAAACATCATTACGATAACCAAACTAGCTCCCCAGTGATGCATTCCGCGGACAATTTGTCCAAATGCAACTTCATTTTGCAGATAATACACAGATTCCCAAGCGTTTTTAATATCCGGAACATAGTACATTGTCAGGAACATTCCAGATAAAATCTGAATTACGGTAACGAAGAATGTCAATCCACCAAAGCAGTAAACAAACGCTGAAAAATGATGCGCCGGGTTTACATGTTCAGGTACTTCGTGATCCGCGATATCGCGCCACAAAGGCGTAATGTCCAAACGCTCGTCAACCCAATCATAGATTTTGTTCAGCACAGATTACGCCCCCTTACTTAACATATTTATTTGGTTCAGGTTGTCCAAGGTATAAAATACCGTCTTTTTCTTTTGTCGGATATACATCCAACGGTGCTGTCGGTGGTGTACCGGGAACATTGTTTCCGTTTTTCTCATACAGACCACCATGACAAGGGCAATAGAACATGTTAGGGTTACTTTTGTCTCCCGCCCAGTTGACTGTACATCCAAGATGTTTACATACTGGTGAAAGAGCAACAATATTCCCCTCTTTGTTCTTATAAACCCATGCAGTTTGTGTTACTTCTGATGTGTACCACGCATCTTTTTGTTCATAAGAGAAATCGACACGTACTGGTTCATTTGTTAATTCTGACACTTTTTGCTTTGTTGCTTTGAAATCTCCAGCAGCTGATGATTTTAATACTGGATCCACCGCAAATCGAACCATCGGCATTAACATTCCTGCCGCCATGAAACCGCCTACACCCGTAAGTGTATAGTTAAGGAATTGACGTCTAGATACACGATGTTTGCTCATCCTTTTCCCCCCTCTATCGTAAGGTAAGTCCATCGGACATTTTTCGCACAAATATAAAACTAGGACATAACTATGATATATTAAACTCTATATAAGGTCAATAACTCTCTATTGTAAATGATGGATACAATGTGAAGTTTTTATGAATTTTTTTGCCATTTTTGTACAATCACATTTAGAAGCTGCTTCACCTGATCTTCCATGATGGAATGCTTGTATTGCTCATCCAAATGTTCAAGGGGAATGGAAGGCACCCAAATCAAGCGGTCATGCAACTCTTCCTCTGCCCTTTTCCACTCGCTGTCCGATGTGAGAAAGAAGGTATGTTTCACCCCGCTGTCACTTAATTCTCCCGCCCACCTGTTTAATCTTGCAGCTTCTTCCTCTCTTGGTGAAGCCATAACGTATGTGAAAGGAGGTGTCATGATCATCCGGCCCTTGAATTGCCTTTCTAGATGAAAAGTGAGCAGTGTGATAAATTCAGATTGTGCCGCAGATGCTTTCATATTCTTATGGAAATCAACAGGAATAATCGGGATGACCGCAGTATCTATGTATTCCTTTTCAGTTTCAAAGACTCCGATATCTTTTACGTTCCATTTCATTCAAATTACCCTCGTTTCTTCTTTCTGTTTTCACTCCCCATCATATCACTTTATGATACTCGTTTAAAAGCGATTTCACTTTTTGAAATAGTATGCTCCGGAACCTTTAATCTTATGAATATACAACAAAAAAAACGAATGAAGAGATGGAGTCGACCTCTTCATTCGCTTTTTTAGCTCAGGCTATTCAATTCCTTCGTCAACTTTTTGAAGGTTTTTTCATCCCCCGTATCAAGGGCCTCGTCGATTGCCTTAAGGAGACGGTCGCGCTGAAAGGTTTGCAAACTATCTTTAAGGAACTGCTCTGCGACGAGTCTGTCTTTTTCATTAATCAATAGATACTTTGGCATGAACGGATTCTCCTCGAGAACTGCCGCAAATTGATAACTTGAATTTGCCTTGCTGAAGTTCAACTGAATATAAATATCTTCATCCTTATTCAATCGGATGTCGTGAAATGACTTTTCAGCATCAGTTGTCATGATATTCTCTTTATAGAACCGGAATGGCACATCCTCCACACAATGTGTGGACATTACAAGGCCTCTTGGACAGTACTGGGACTCTTCTACAAAGTGAACCTTTTTCATCAATTGATCATGGCTCATCAGGTAATTAAGTATCCATACGCATTCTCTTCTTTTTAATTGATATCGGTTTAAAAACCAGCGGATAAATTCTTTCTTCTCGTTGACAGAAACAGGGGTGGTCATGGTTTTCCCTCCTCTGCAGAATCCTTTTTAATTAAGATTTGCTTCCTTTTAGACATTTAAAATACGCTCACAACTCAAGTCAAATCCAAAGGTGCCGATCAGTCTTGTAATCTTTCGACCAAGTCCTGCCATTCGTCATTTGAAGGATCCATTTCAATCAGGTGTTTATATACTTCTACTGCTTCACCCCTGAGTCCTTCCTCTACTAAAAATTGTCCGTACTCTAGTAAAAACTCTTGGTGATTCTTAAAGTAAGTATATGCAATACGGTATTGGTTTAATGCATGATTATATTGTTCAAGCCCCTCATAGGCTTTCGCAAGATCCCAATTGATCTGGGGATCTTCCTCCCCTTCAACCGTCAGCATTTGGGCAATTTCAAGGACATCCTCAAAACGATCCTGGGTAAAGAACAGTTTATTGATGACCAAGGCTGCCTCTAAATACCCAGGGTCTAAAGCTAAGGCTTCCCTTAAAAAAGCCTCTGCCTCTTTTTCTAATCCAAGTTTCAGTGAGATTTTACCCCCGAATAAATTGAGCTCCTTGTTGAATTCATCTTGCTTGACTCCCTCTTGGACGGCCTCCAGACTCTCTTGGAGCTTTTCCTCCCGTTCATACGACTTTGCTAACAATAAATACACCGAGTGGTATTCAGGATCAAGCTCCTTAACAGATTCAAACTTTTCAATGGCTTTTTCGTAGAACCCAGCCTGATATGCAGTAAAGGCATATCCGAAAAGAGTATTGATTTCAAGATGCTCTTCAATGGCCTTTTCATAATGATTCAACGCTCCTTCAAAGGCACCGCCTACACTATAGGCTTCTGCCAACCTCTGATGGACATTCGTGCCACCAAGTGAGGTGGTTCCCTTCTGTATGAGAGCTTCATAATGCCTTATGGCCTCGAGGAACCTGCCAGTTTCTGAATATAATTCCCCCAAGCCGAATTCGATCACAGGCTCATCGGGAAGAAGCTTTTTGGCTTGCAGAAGTTTTTGCTCACTCACTTCGAATAATCCTTGCATTTGATAAAGGTCTGCCAACAAAAGCAGTGCCCTCGGATAGATCGGGTCATTCTCATCCAATTCTGACAGATTTTCGATTGCTACTTCTTCATTGTCCATTTCCACCAGGACTTCAGCCAGTTCTATAAGAAGCTCTCCCTCTCCTGGATAATACTCAAGAAGATTTTCATACAGCTCTTTAGCTTCCTCGAGGAAGCCCAAATGATGTAATTCTTCAGCCAGGCTGAATTTTTCTTCATGACTCCCAAACTTCATAACTTGATTATATTGCTTCTTGGCCTCTTCCAACTTTCCTTCTTCCAAAGAAGTTAACATTTTTTCTGCGTAAGACATGGTCAATCCCTTTCTATAAAAAGCTTATATTGATTTAAATAAAGTACCCGGGTGTGTGAATGACAAGTTCTTCCCCGGTCCCGGGATAGAAATAGCCTTTATCATTTAAGTAATGATACTTACCTCTGTTCATAGTACATTTTAGCATATGATGGTCAGTTTGAAACGCTTGGGGCTCAGTCCCTTCCTCCCGTTCCGTTTTCATATAGAGGTTATAACTTATTTCTCCACCCACCAAAAAATTTCCTCTAAGGGGATATATTCCAATTTTCTTCAGGATATCTAAACTCAGCGGTTTTTTTTGTGGAATTTCACTTGAAAGATGTGGAATTTTCTCTTTTTTCATCGTATTTTGCCATATTTTAAGATGCTTCATTTTTAGTTTTTTGTCTATACTCGTCGAAAAAAAAGGGACAAAAGTAATAGGGTAATCATATAACAAGCCTTTTATCCAGCCCCAGGGGATTTTCTTGAATGACTCAAGTTCATTGATGTCGATCCAGATGATAGGAACTTTGTGTCTCTTACATAACTGGATGAGTCCGGGGGTAATACGTTTTGCAGATGTATTCAACCCTATGGCATAGTCAAGGGGACTGTTTAGCAGGGAGGTTTTGCGGGCTTTTAATTCAGTCAGAAACTCACATTCGAATGACAAATTGAATGCGGTCAGTACAGTGGTACATCCTTTTTGGATGAATTCATCCAAATAATAATTCTTGGTTGAGAGAAACTCAGACCCTTTCGGCAGCTCTAAATCACACATGACATGTCCAGGAGTCATCATGAAAGATGAAACATCCATTCTCATGTAGCGGTAATACGCAAAGCTGTCCCTAATGGCCGATATTTTATCGTCTACAACAAGAATAGAAGTTTGAGTGGTTTTGGAATCTTTAACCCAATTCGCATCTTCAATGATATACGTACTCAAAGCGTCTTCACCTTCCTTTATAGACAAGCTATGAAAGAATGGATGAAATCATGCTTTACATTCACATAAAACAGGAGGTGTTAAGACTGAAATCCAGTCCAAACACCTCCCTGAATGAGTTAACTCACATTATACCTTTAACAAATGGTTAATATGCTCGAAGAAAGCAGGATACGAAATATTCACTGCATCTGCCCCTTCAAGATAGACGTCAGAATCAGTTATTAAAGAAGCTACCGCAAGTGTCATACCAATCCGGTGATCACCCCATGAATGAACATTTCCACCATGCAAGGGGGTCTTCCCTTCAATGATCATCCCGTCCTCAGTACCCAGGATGTCGGCACCAAGCTTTCCAAGCTCCTGAACAATGGCGTCGATCCGATTAGTCTCCTTTACTTTTAACTCTTCTGCATCCTTAATGACCGTCTTTCCCTTCGCCTGGGAAGCAAGCAATGCGATGACAGGAATTTCATCGATTAATGTCGGAATCAGGTCCCCACCGATTTCTATCCCTGTGAGATCCGAAGAACTCACCAGTATATCTCCCAACGGTTCTCCCGTATTGGACTTCTCTGTAATCTCAATGGATGCCCCCATCTGCTTCATGACTTTTATAATTCCCACCCGGGTTTCATTAAGACCGACATTTTTCAACAGCACTCTGCTGTCAGGAATGATTGCAGCTGCCACCATAAAGAATGCTGCAGACGAAATGTCCCCTGGCACATAGATCTCCGTGCCCCTCAATACCTGACCGCCCTTTACTTTGATTGTATCTCCTTGCCGTTCAATGTGTCCCCCGAATTCAATGATCATATTTTCCGTATGGTTTCTCGTCTTCTCGGGTTCTTGAATTTCCGTTGTACCTTCAGCCTGAAGCCCTGCTAATAGAAGGGCCGATTTCACTTGAGCACTGGCTACGGGTAATGTATAACGTATGCCCTTGAGATTCCCTCCACGAATCGATAAAGGGGTGAAATTCCCCTCTGAACGGCCGTCTATAACCGTCCCGAACTCCTTTAAGGGTGTGGTGACTCTCTTCATCGGGCGTTTCGCGATGGAATCATCCCCTATGAGGACAGAATGAAATGGTCTCCCTGCCAGTATCCCCATTATCAGCCGGGTCGTCGTACCAGAGTTTCCCACATCCAGAATACGATCAGGTTCTGTTAAGTGATCCCATCCTTTCCCTTTTACTCTCACTTCTCCATCATCAACCTGTATATCGACGCCTAACTTTCGGAAGCAATCGATTGTGCTTAAGCAATCTTCCCCCATGAGAAAGTTATGTATAACGGTTTCACCTTCAGCAACAGAGCCGAACATAACAGCCCGATGAGAGATGGATTTATCCCCGGGAACCTGAATTTCCCCGATCAACCCTCTGTTGGGATTTACTAATCTCTTTTTTTCTTCCATCCTTATCACCCTTATCCTAAGAATAATTCATAGTCTGTATTTTCCTTCAAACAGTTTAATGCCCTTTCTCTATCCCTCTGGGTTTGAAAGCTGATGACTAATACTCCGTAAATATCTTCTCGCGTTTCCATGATCCTAATATTCGTTAAGCTTATGTTTTCCCCTGCAAGATAAGCTGTCACTTCTGAAATGACCCCTGGGTAATCAGGAACATCTACAAATAAATCATAAAACGAAGGGATAGCACCCTTTTCCAGAATAGGTAAATCATCCCGAAAGATTTTCGCTTCACTGAAATAATCAAGGATCCTTTTTGAATCGTTCTCTTCAATAATATTCATCACTTCATCCATCTCTGATTTCCATTGATCGAGGATTGACAACAACACCTCTCTGTTCTGAAGCGTTATATCCTTCCACATGGTGGGGTTTGAGGAGGCAATCCTTGTGATATCACGGAACCCTCCGGCAGCAAGTCTTCTCAAGTAAGGGTGCTGTACAGAGGATGCTTTCGCTTGATGAACAAGGGAAGCTGCCACAATATGAGGAAAGTGACTTATCGTACCAGTTAACTCATCATGCTCCCTTGGATCTACTACCAGGAATTTAGCGTGGGTTCCCTTCAGCCACTCTTGAAGCTCCTCCACATTTTTGTCCGTTGTTCCATGACCGGGAGTCAGCATATAAAAGGCATTTTCAAACAAGATTTTTTTTGCGGCAGCGACTCCGCTTTTATGGGAACCCGCCATGGGATGCCCTCCTATAAATTGGATCCCTTTTTCAGTCAGCCTTTCAGAACACTTCATAATTTGTTCTTTCGTACTCCCCGTGTCGGTAATGATCACGGATTCTTTTAAAGTAAAGGATTGAAATTGCTCAATGATCTTCTCTGTTTGAAATACCGGAGTGGATATTATAATAAGATCCGCTTGTTCAGCCGATTCCTGTAAAGAAAGAGACATTTCATCTATAATCCCAAGTGACATTCCGAGCCTTACTTCTTTCTGATTCACATCGTGTCCTACGATCCTGGCATCGGGATGTTCATTTTTTATACAGAGTGCTATTGACCCTCCGATTAATCCCATGCCAATGACCAATACTGTTCCTTCCATAACGGCCTCCCTCATATGATTTGAAAAAAGTCGGAAAAGGCCCGCCAAGCGAAGCCCTCCCGACCATCCGTTGCTTATCCCACCCTGTTTTGAGTGAGTAAAAATTCCTTCATTTTTTCAATTACTTCTTCGTTTTGTTCTCGGGAGCCGACGGTTACCCTGACGGAGTGTGGATACCCCAGTGCCTCTCCGGACCGGACAATGTATCCCTTACTCATTAAGTATTGAAATACTTCATCACCGCTTACACCGAAGTCGATTAACACGAAGTTTGCTTGTGAAGGAATATAATTCAGACCTTGTTCTTCGCAAAACTGATAATATTGTTCCAGGCCCTTCCGGTTATGCTCTCTGCATTCCATGATAAATGTCTGATCTTCAATGGCTGCAGCTGCAGCGCCTTGCCCTAAGGCATTATTATTAAATGGTTCACGGATCGGTTCCAACTTTCCGATCACCTCTTCATTAGCAACTCCGAATCCTACCCTGAATCCAGCTAGTCCGTATGCCTTTGAGAATGTCCGGGTAACAAGTAATTGAGGATACGTTTTTAATAATTCCAGTGAATCATAGTAATCTTCGGCGACTACATATTCATAATAGGCTTCATCCAATACGACCAATACGTGGGAAGGAACTTCATCAAGGAAAGAAACCAGCTCTTCTCTCCGAATATATTCACCTGTCGGGTTATTAGGGGAACACAGCCAAACGACAGAGGTGGTTTCATCCACTTCTTCAAGCATCTTAGATAACTGATGTCTACCTGCTGAATCAAGGGGGACTTCCCTTATTTCCGCACCTTCAACAATGGCATTGTGCTTATATTGTGGAAACGTAGGCACAGCCATGACTGTGCTCTTGTCACCATCAAGCATTGCCCGTGAAATGATTTGAATCACTTCATCTGAACCATTTCCGAACAATAGCTGACCAGGGGACACAGAAAGCTGTCCGGCCACCTTCATACGCAATTGTTTCGCATAGCCGTCCGGGTAAATCGCATGTGAATAGGCGTTGGTTTTGAGAAACGTTTCAACGTTCTTTGAACAGCCAAATGGATTTTCATTTGATGCAAGCTTGACGACCTTCTCAAGATTATATAATTCTTTCACATCCTCCATCGTCTTACCAGGCTGGTATGCTTTAAGATTTTGAATTTGAGATTTCCACTTCATATTTAACTTCCTTTCAGGTTTCATTAAAAAGAGGCTAACTATTTTTTAAGTCAGGGCGTAAACTGACCGCATTTTTCATATAGATATGTTGGATATCCTTTTGAGGTGTTGAAGTATTATAGTGTATCATCACCCTTATGCAGAAAGGCAAGCCATGCGGGACATCAAGCTCCTGCATACACATGACAGGAACATGTTTCCAGTCCGTCAGATTCCTTAATGCTTTAGCGGGAAATACGCTGGTGATGTCACTTGTTGCGGAAATAAATACAGATGCCACGTCATCTGGGACAATCCCATTATGTAAAATCATTTCTTTTAAGAGACTTTCAGTCGAAAGGAGAACTTCCTTTTCATTATCACTATCTGTTGTAGTGGCGCCTCGAATTCCCCTGATCATTCTTCCACTCTCCTTTTCCCCTGTCATTCTTCTCTACTTTTTTTCAATCGATTTCCATTAAGGTCTAAATTTATAACTGACGGATATACTCGTCCGCACGTCTTAAATCCTCTATTGATACATTGACCAAATAAGGATCCCCTATTTCCTTCAATAACACAAAAACCGGATTTCCATTTTGTGACTTTTTATCATGCTGCATTCCCTCATAGAGCATCTCAAAAGTGAGGTGAGATGGAACTTTCAAATTGTAGCCAAGTGACGTGACCCATTCTGTAAACTCCTGTAAATCGAATGAAAATGGAGAATACGCTTCACTTAAATACAATGCAAAGATCATACCAATCATCACCGATTCACCGTGAGTTCGATTCCCGTATCCGCTGGCACTTTCAATAGCGTGTCCATACGTATGACCAAAGTTTAGAAAGGCACGGATATTGGACTCCCTCTCATCCTTTGATACAATGTTCCCTTTCACCTGGATCCCTTTTATCAGGCAGTCCGTCAAGAACGTCTTATCCAGCTTTTCAGGGGAATGAAAAGAATCTCTCAATTCGTTCAGGAAGCCCCGATTGGATAAGAAGGCGTGCTTGATCACTTCAGCAAATCCCGAAAGGACCTCTGTCTTAGGCAACGTGACAAAATAGTCTAAATCGAAGAACACCCCATCAGGCTGATAAAATTGCCCTACCATGTTCTTTCCCAGTGGATGATTGATAGCCACTTTCCCTCCGACTGCACTGTCATGAGCAAGGATCGTAGTCGGCACACTGATGAAAGGGATCCCTCTCATATAGGTGGATGCGATGAAACCGGCAAGATCCCCAATGGCACCTCCCCCGAAAGCAATCACAAGGGACTGGCGGTCCACATGGTTTTGAAGTCCGTGTGTAATGGCTTCTTCATAGACCGTGAAGCTCTTTGCTCTTTCCCCTTTAGGTGCCTTAAATGTGATGACTTCAAAGGATTGACTTAAATCAACCGTGAGCTTTTCTCCGTGAAGCTTGTATACGTCCCCATCAGCAATGATCCATACCTTGGATACCCTGGGATAAGACTCCTTTATAAACGAAACAATGTTATCCGTCATCCCCACTCCAATTTTCACTTCATATGTTTTTGAAGCGGTTTGAATGGTTACCTGTTTCATTTCATCAGTACTCCTTTGACTCTTGACGTTGTCTGTCGATGTCTTCTTGAAGCTTCTTAAATTGATCACTATTGAATTGTTCCACGATGGCAGAGGCAAGCTCCCAGGCGACGACAGCTTCTGCTACCACGCTTGCAGCAGGCACCGCACAGCTATCCGATCTCTCGATGCTGGCTTTGAAAGGTTCCTTCGTTTCGATATCCACACTCTGCAGCGGTTTATACAGGGTAGGGATCGGCTTCATGACACCTTTGACACGAATCGGCATGCCAGTTGTCATGCCCCCTTCAAACCCTCCTAGACGATTGGTTTTCCGGTAGTACCCCTTCTCTTCACTCCATGCAATTTCATCATGGACCTCACTTCCAGGTTTTCTCGCCATTTCGAAACCTAAACCGAATTCGACGCCTTTGAATGCATTGATACTCATGACCGCCATGGCAATCTTCGCATCGAGCTTACGGTCATAATGGACATAACTTCCAATCCCTGACGGCATCCCTTCTACAATCACTTCCACTACGCCGCCGATAGAATCCCCATTTTGCTTGGCTTCATCGATCAAGTTCATCATTTTTTGTGCAGCATCTTGATCCAGGCACCTTACAGGAGATTCCTCAGTAATATCTCTAAGCTCCTCAATAGAATCATATTGCAGCTTCTCAGCTTTAACTCCACCTATTTCCAGAACATGCCCAACGACTTCAATACCCAATAACTTTAAAAGCTTCTTTGCTACGGCACCTGCGGCAACCCTTACAGTGGTTTCTCTTGCAGATGATCTCTCAAGTACGTTCCTCAGGTCCCTGTGTCCATATTTCATTCCGCCTACAAGATCGGCGTGACCAGGTCTCGGTCTTGAAATCTTTCTCTTGACCTCATCTTCACCGCCATCCTCAAGAGGTTCAATTCCCATTACCTTCGTCCAGTGTGTCCAGTCCTTATTCTCCACAACAAGCCCTAATGGAGAGCCTAGAGTATGACCGTGTCTTACCCCTCCAACAATCGACGCGCGGTCCTTTTCGATTTGCATTCTCCGTCCACGGCCATGGCCTTTTTGCCTTCTAGCAAGATTCTCGTTTATGTCTTCTGCCTCTAACGGCATTCCTGCCGGAAGCCCTTCAATGATGGTTGTTAACTGTGGTCCATGTGATTCTCCTGATGTTAAGTATCTCATTTACTTTCCCCCTTCAACTCGTTAAAGAATTATGTACCAATATAACATAGAGTTTATATTCTTTCCTAGTCCTTACGTTTAAAATTTTCTAATAATCTTATTTCTGCAAATGAAAAAGCGATGTGAATCTGTCATATTGTAAGGTCTGTACTCCTTCATCCAACTTAGGAAATAAACAGTCACCCAATATATGCAGATCGACACCGCCATGTTTAGATTTTTTTATAAAAGAATGTGTCTTCGGTTTCAAAACCGTATTGTCCAGGGTTAAAGATTTGTTCAGTGCTGCCGACAAATAGAACTCCACCAGTCTTTAAGGAAGCATTAAATTTTTTATAGAGGATGCTCTTAGCTTCTTCTGTAAAATAGATTAATACATTTCTGCATACAATCAAATCATAATTTCCCTCAAAAGGGTCCGACAGGAGATTATGCTGTTTGAAGATCACCGTTTTCTTCACTTCGTCTTTCAGTTTAAACAATGGTCCTGCACTTGTGAAATGTTTGTTCTTCATTTCCGCGGGCATTTCAGTTAAGGACCGCTCCGGATAGACACCGTTCTTTGCCCTCTGAATAGCATTTTTATCGATGTCTGTGGCAGTGATGGAGGCACTGGATAATGGGATATGCTTTGACAGCAACATGGAAAGTGTGTAAGGCTCTTCACCGGTGGAACAGGCGGCACTCCATACTTTGAGTGAGGGATTCGCCTTCAAGAGCCTGGGCAGGATTTTTGACTCCAGTACTTCCCATCGCTGGTAGTTACGATAAAATTCTGATACATTAATCGTCATTCGATCAAGGAATTCTTCCATCGCTTCCTTGTCCCTGTTCAATCCATTGAAAAAATCCTGAAAATTTCCGTATCCCTTTTTTTCATAAAGGGCGGTTAACCTCCTTTTCATTTGAGCTTCTTTGTATAGGGATAGATCAATTCCTGTTTTTCGTTTGATTCCTAGAATAAATTCACTATAATCATTTGACATTAGGATCCACACTCTCTTTGCTACAATAAAGGTATAAAGCTATATTATGTATATCGAACAATTAAAAGAAAAGTTAAATTTCATTCCACAGAAAAGAGCAAGCCGCCCTTAAACGACTTGCTCCTTAATAAGAAACGAAAGGCAGAATCAGTATACCCACTCGTTCATTAACTTAGAATATTCAACCAGTTCTTCCTCTTTGAAAAATAAGCCGATCTCTCTTACAGCGCTTTCAGCAGAGTCAGATCCGTGGATGATATTCTTACCGACTGTAAGACCATAATCTCCGCGGATTGTTCCAAGAGCAGCATCTTTAGGATTTGTAGCACCCATCATCCCACGAGCTGTCGTGATAACGTTCTCACCTTGCCAAACCATTGCAAATACAGGCCCGGAAGTGATAAAGTCAACAAGTTCACCAAAGAATGGTCTTTCCTTATGCTCACCATAGTGTTCTTCAGCAAGTTCATTTGAAATGCTCATAAGCTTCGCACCGACTAATTGAAAACCTTTTCTTTCAAATCGTGATACGATATCACCGATTAACCCTCTTTGTACGCCGTCAGGCTTTACCATTAAAAATGTCTTTTCCATCTTCCCCACTCCTAAATATGTATGTATGGAAGTCCCAGGGACATCCCACGAAAATAGTAACACTGATTGGGGGTTTTGGCAACGTTTCCATTTTAAATTTTCTTAATATTTTCTCTTGCCTATAAAGTTCGCGATATTTTTAAGGGTTTTCTTCACCCTGTTATAAGGAAGGTGTTCCAGATCTTTCAGTGCTCTATCCAAGTACATTCTACTAAGCTTATGGGACCGTTCAATCGCGTCGGTTGCCAGGATGGACGAAATGACTTCTTTCATTTCATCAGGTGTTGTATACTCAGTGACTTGTTCTATTTTCGACTTTAAAGCCGGATCCTCCATGGCATATAAAATCGGAAGGGTGATGTTCCCCTGCCATAAATCACTTCCTGCTGGTTTCCCCAGATCTTCCTCACTCGCAGTTAGATCTAATATATCATCGGTGATTTGAAAGCTCATTCCCACATTATAACCAAAGCGGTACAGACGTCGGTGAATTTCTTTAGGCGCACCGGATGAAATGGCCCCCAGCTGGCAGCTTACTGCGATCAGTAAAGCGGTTTTCCTTTTTATTCTCAGGAGATAATTCCGCAAATTCTGATCAAATCTATACTTATCTTCAATTTGGGCAATTTCTCCCTTACACAACTCCACTAGAGTATGCGACAAAATTTGATGTGCTTCAGGGACTTTTATATGGGTCATATACTCAAGGGCTCTCGCAAAAATATAATCTCCAGTGTACATGGCAATGCGATTATCCCACTGTGCTTTAATAGTGGGTTTCCCCCTTCTAAGCTCGGCATCATCGATGACATCATCATGCACCAGGGAAGCCATGTGCATCAGTTCCAGGGCGACTGCCACATTTTTCACGGTGTTAATATCATATTGTCCAAACTTTGCAGACAGCAGGACAAAGACCGGACGGATTCTCTTCCCGCCAGCCTGGAGAAGGTGAAGGGATGCCTCTTTTAAAAGTTGGGATTCCGACTCAATCGCTACTTCCAGTTCCTTTTCAATTTCATCTATATCCGTTTTCAGAAACGAATACATCCTGTTTAGCTTCATAGTTTTTCCACCTAATTTACGAATTTCTTACTTTCTGCCGGAATGCATAGCGGCAACCCCGCCGCTGAAAGGCTTTATGTGAATATCCTTAAAGCCGGCTTCTTCAAACATCCTTGCAAGCTCCTTCATTCCCGGAAAATCCCTTGCAGATTCCTGAAGCCATGAATATTCATTGAAGCTCTTGGCAAAAACCTTTCCGAACAAGGGCATCACGAATCTAAAGTATGCGTAATAAAGCTGTTTAAATCCCAACATGGTCGGCTGGGAAGTTTCAAGGCAAACCGCCATGCCCCCAGGCTTCACCACTCGGTTCATTTCCTTTAATACGTGGAGATAGTCAGGGACATTACGCAAACCGAAGCCTATGGTGACATAGTCAAAGGTGTTATCATCAAACGGTAGCTGCATGGCATTTCCATGGATCAGTTCGATGTTATTCAAGTGGGACTGCTTTACCTTTTCTTCACCGATAGAGAGCATGTTTTGACTGAAATCAAGACCTACTACTCTACCTGATTCACCAACTTTTTCACCCAGGGCCAGTGTCCAATCCCCCGTACCGCAACAAACATCAAGAGCATTAGAACCAGGCTTCACATCCATATGTTTCATGGTCTCTTTTCTCCACTTTTTATGCTGTTGGAAACTGATTACCGAGTTCATTTTATCATAATTGGAATAAATCTTTTCAAAAACCCCATGGACCTTTTGTTCTTTTGACTCCTGCATGTCGTTTACCCTTCTTCCGCGTATAGTTTCGTCATTGGTTCTGGCTCTGTAAAAGGCAACAGCTCAACAATCAGCTTTTTAAAATAGGGGGTGACAGGTTCGATGTTCTCTAACTGACTTTGAATCGACTTCCTCGTCACTTCAATAATTCCATCTATTTTTGAAAGCAGATGACTGGTCTCGTCTTTTTTTGAAAGTAGCGCCGGGCTATCCTCATCGGAATGTATCGTTAAAGTGGATAGAGCCTTGATAAAACTCGTTATCTCTGAATGCTTCAGGCTGATCTTCTCCTGAACAAGCTTCTTGTAAAGGAGGGCATCTTCAACAATCCCAATCCATTTATCGTCCTTAAAGAAATGAAAAAAATTGGAAACGATCGCTGATTCCCTTATCTTCACGCGATGTATCAGATCTTCGAAGTTTTCGTGCTCCTCTTTATATATAGAGATCTTGCTTTCGTTTATTTCTTTAATCGCTTTCGCTAAATATGCTATCAGGTCTACATCATTTGACTGTGCGAGAATCTTATAATACAGGCTGCTGAAGTATACTCCTGCAAGTACCGTCAGCTGCCTTTCCTTCAAGGAATCGCGATCAGAGGTTGTAACCTTTTCATGGGTATCTAGGGCTATCTGCAATAACATGGCAGTCGAAATCCACTGAATCACTTCTTCATTCACGGTCCGCCCTTCACTAATGAAAGGCATGAGCAGAAAATAAATCCGGTCACGATCGATATACGGTTGATCGATGTACTCCTTAAGGTAAGAGTGATGCAACTGCTCTTCTATGTATTGATGAATGATATTCGCTTGATGGTTACAATCAATGAATTTCATACCCTTTAATCCCCATTTCTACTATGTATCAGTCTAAAAATTTCAGCATTAGATATTATACCATAAAAATCCCCACAATAGGGAACGAGTCTTCCCCTATATATGGCTGACTATAACAAAGGGGACGACCAAGAAGCTTCACTCTTCTAGGTCCGTCCCACCCGATCCCCCTACCCTTACCGGCTAGAGAATTATTTCTTATTATCACTTTCCACTTCACCGTAGCTAGTGACGATCGTTGCTTTCCCTCTTACTTTGATCGCAGACGTATGATCAGTGAACTGTGCGATCATCACCTCTCCCTTGTCAAGCTTCTCTGAATGATGAAATCGGGTATCTGTCCCTCTGGTAAGACCGATCACATTCACACCGTCTTCAATTGCTTTAATGACAATATAATCGTTTGAGTTCATCATTAGCCACTCCTAATTCTTGATAAAAGAAAGAACTTCGCTTCTCGCCTGAGCGTCTTCTTTGAAAGAGCCCCTCACAGCCGTTGTCACAGTACTTGAACCAGGCTTCTTCACACCTCTCATGGTCATGCACATATGCTCTGCCTCTACAACGACCATTGCACCATACGGTTCAAGTGTCTCCATGATCGTGTCTGCTACCGTCGAGGTGATTCTTTCCTGCAACTGAGGGCGCTTCGCAACAGATTCTACCGCTCTTGCAAGCTTACTTAAACCAGCCACTCGACCATCCCTCGGGATATAGGCGACGTGTGCTTTCCCGTAAAAAGGAACAAGGTGATGCTCGCACATGGAATAGAAAGGAATATCCTTCACAAGTACCAATTCTTCATGATCTTCACTGAATATGGTTTCAAAGTATTCTTTCGGGTCATGATCGAGTCCCGAGAATACTTCTGCGTACATCTTCGCCACTCGTTTAGGCGTATCTAATAAACCTTCTCTATTAGGATTCTCTCCAATAGCTTCTAATATTAATCGAACTGCTTCTTCTATTTGGCCATGATTGACTTGTGCCATAATATTTTCCTCCTAAGATAACTAAAGAAATAGTAACATTGTTAATATTAGCACAAGGCCATAAAGTCATCAAAGACTAGTGCTTTAGAAGTTTTATAATAATGTTGATAATCTCCGTTAAGTAGAAACTTTCTTACATATTACCAAAAAAATAACCCATACTATCTTATAAACTTTAAATCAAGGACTGAGCCATTACATCCGACAGGAGGGAAAATACAAAAAGGGCCGCATAAATGCGACCCTTCCGTAACGCTCAAAGTATGTAATTATTTTACAGCTTCTTTAAGCGCTTTACCTGGTTTGAAAGCAGGTACTTTGCTAGCTGAGATTTCGATCTCTTCACCTGTTTGTGGGTTGCGACCTTTACGGGCTGCGCGCTCACGTACTTCGAAGTTACCGAATCCGATTAATTGTACTTTATCACCGTTTGCAAGTGAATCTTGAATTGTATCGAAAACAGCGTCAACCGCTTTAGTAGCGTCCTTCTTAGATAGCTCAGCAGCTTCTGCAACAGCATTGATTAGTTCTGTCTTGTTCATGCCATTCACCTCCTCCCAAGGAAATGTCTCAGTCATGATTCATTTACTTTAATATCATTAGTAAACAACTTTAGCGAATTCTATACATAAAGAGTAGAAAAAATCGCTTGAAAACGTTGATGAATCAATATTCAACAACAATTCTGTTAAAAGATTATCACAATAGATTGCCCTTAGCAAGAATAAATCAAGAAATAATGGGAATCTTTTCTTTTTGAAACAAAAATGTAATAGAATCCCGCCACACCGTATATTCCTGCTGTCTAATCAACCTATCATTTCTTTTTATAGCGTGCAACTTATACTCATACCTTTTCAGCTACTCTTTCTTCTTCCCAACCTTGTTATCCCCTAAACATGCACAGAGAAATTTCACCCTAGATGTTCAGTCTTCAATCTATACCCTTACCCCTTGAATCTTTATATACCAAGACCTTACAGCCTCTTTCTACTACACTGGAATTCCCCGTTCCGTCCGTAAATCTATTCCTATATACTTTGTATCCCCATGTAAAATTCTGATAGAAAAAAGGTGAAAATAGGAACTATCAAGGAGTCACACAAAAAAAAGACCTTCCTAGGAAGGTCAAAAATGTTTATAATATGATGGCGATCAATCCACCCGATCCTTCATTGATAATTCGTTCTAACGTATCTTTCAGTTTGTATCTTGCATTTTCAGGCATTAAAGATAACTTGGCTTGTATTCCCTCTCTCACGATGGAGCTTAAGCTTCTGCCGAAAATGTCGGAGTTCCAGATCGATAGCGGATCATCCTCGAAATCCTGCATTAAATATCGAACCAGCTCTTCACTCTGTTTTTCCGTACCGATTATCGGTTCGAACTTAGACTGTACATCCACCTTGATCATGTGTATGGAAGGAGCTACAGCTTTTAAGCTGACTCCGAATCTCGACCCTTGTCTGATGATTTCCGGTTCATCCAGGCTCATGTCATTCAATGATGGGGCTGCAATGCCATATCCGGTCTGCTTCACCATCCTTAAAGCATCGGAGATTTGATCATACTCCGCTTTCGCATGGGCGAAATCCTGCATTAATTCCAGGAGATGATCTTTCCCCCTGATTTCCACCCCGACGATTTCCTTCAGGACTTCATCATATAGTTCATCCGGTGCAAACAGGTCGATTTCTGCAATACCTTGACCCATATCGATACCGGCCAGACCTGCACGTTCAATATGATCAAACTCGCTGAAGAAATGGACGACACGATCTACGTCCCGGAGTCGTTTAATATCTTTGACCGTTTCCTTCACGGCTTCTTGATAGTTTTGTCTCAGCCAATGCTCTTCTTTTAATACCATCACCCAGCTTGGAAGATTGACATTGACTTCAAGTACAGGGAATTCAAACAGAGCTTCTCTAAGTACATTGAGAACATCTGAATCCCTCATGCTCTCTACACTCATGGCCAACACAGGAATGTCATACTTATCTTGAAGCTTCACCCTCAAGTCTTCTGTCTCAGGTGCATGAGGTCTTGCTGAGTTAATGACCATGATAAAAGGTTTACCTACTTCTTTCAGTTCCTCGATGACCCTTTCTTCTGCCTCAATATAGTCCCCTCTTCCAATCTCCCCAATGGAGCCGTCGGTTGTTACAACCACCCCAATCGTGGAATGCTCCTGGATGACTTTCCGGGTCCCGATTTCGGCCGCTTCGTGGAACGGAATAGGCTCTTCATACCATGGTGTATTGATCATCCTAGGCCCATTTTCATCTTCATATCCTTTTGCACCCGGGACTGTATATCCTACACAATCTACCAATCTCACATTCACTTCCAGCCCCTCATCCACGTGAACGGAAATGGCTTGATTTGGTACGAATTTCGGTTCAGTCGTCATGATGGTCCTGCCTGCTGCACTCTGAGGCAGCTCATCCTGTGCTCTTGCCCTTTCTGACTCACTTGCGATATTAGGAAGGACGACAAGTTCCATGAATTTCTTGATGAATGTTGATTTTCCTGTTCTAACTGCTCCTACCACACCTAAATAGATATCTCCGCCTGTTCTTTCGGCAATGTCTTTAAATAGATCGACTCTTTCCAAGAGATTCCCTCCCATCTTATATTCCAGGGATGTTTCATCCGTGTATTCTGTGTCTCACATTCTATATTTATGATGTTGTCCCAATGACTTATGACTATTAATATGCTTTTTTTCCCCCCTTATGATTAAAAGTATAAAATTTATTATGTCTTAGCATTTATGATCATTTGTTTTGATGAAATAACCCTATAAAGGATGACATAAAAATAATAACCCTTCCCTTACAATATATTTTGCAAGGAAAGGGTTATGCCTATTTTGTCATAAAGACAGGTTCGTTATTTTCATCGACAGTATAAGGTAGGGAGTATGCAGGTACGAAAAAGCTATCTTCCACCAATATATGACGGATATCTTCATCTGAATGATATTCTTTATCTCCAGATTGAAGTTGTTCAAATAAGTCCATTGAGTAATCGACAAATATATCCCCGTCCCCATTAATGACAAGGGGGAGGTTTTTAGAAGAATAAGGACTATTGACGTACACTTCACCATCGTAACCCAGTTCTTTATAATTCAATGTGTAGACATTGTTTGAAATTTCTTCTTTAAAAGGAGGATAATCCTGGGCTTGGATCCTGATTTTTAAACCTCTTATTTGTTCTGCCAATCGAAGGTCGAAAATTTTCACCTTCGGATCCTCTTCAACGTCCACCAAGACATATTGAAAAATCCCTCCGTTTTCAAACGCGTTCCCAGGGATTTCAGGTAAATATGCCGGTGACAACTTCCTGAAATCTATTGGATATTTTTGGTAAATATGAGTATCCTGATCCCTTGTCTTGATCGGAAGCAAACCTCCATTGCTATCTTGATAGGTTTCTACTGCATCCTGAACGGCCTTTATCTGGGTCTCATAAGGAATCTGATTTTGACTAAGCTCTTCTTCAGGATACATACATCCGGAAAGTATACTCATAGTTACTATTAGAATAAATGCCGTTATTCTTATGCGCTTCAATCTAAAAACGTCCTTTCAATCGGGCGGCACCTAATTAGTGGGTCCGCTGAATACAATATAGATCATCATAAGTCCACCAGTAATCATCATGATATAAGCTATAAATGCTGTAATAAATCGCAAGAATTTTTGCTTGAGCTTATACCGGCTAAAATAAATCGTTAATATGGCAAAAAACATGAATCCCATTGATGCAAACGAAATCCACATCTTCATCATCGAATCCAAAGTACATCCCTCCTGTTATCGAATGTATTATATCATAAGATTTTTATGAATGAATGAAAAAGTATGGTTGTTCATGAATCTGTTACATACCTGAATGGAGGATGAGACTCTTTCCTCCAGGGAGAAAAATATGCGGTCCTGTAGGAGCATCTCACGCAGATTGTGCTTTCACTCGAAAAACTAGAAATGATTGGATTTTCATTCGTCAAAAAAAGAGCTTCTCAAGCATTCCAACATCTTAGACGTCAAAATACCAGAGGAGCTCCAGATAAGGGAGACCTACCCATCCATAGGCAAAGCTGTATATATTCATGACAGTGTATGCAGAAGGAACAGCGTTCGCATCCTCGAATGCCTATTATTTGATGATAAATTCATCTTCTATAACATTTGTTTAAGAGAAATGTAGAAGATTTACATATCATTCGTTTGATCAGGTCAATCGTTCTCCAAGAATATTCACCAGGTCTTCCATTTCATTTGTTTTTCCGCGGCCCATCAAGTGGTCAACCGCTTGTTTCGCTTCCACTTTATTGAAAAGGACATTGTAAAGGGCTTCTGTAATCGGCATCTTTACATCATATTTCTCAGCTAGCTGATAAGCCGCCTTCGTCGTACGAACCCCTTCCACGACCATCCCCATGTTATCAAGGACTTCATCCAGATTTCGACCTTTCCCAAGCATATTACCTGCTCTCCAGTTTCTTGAGTGAACGCTGGTGCATGTAACGATAAGATCACCGATACCCGTCAACCCGGAAAACGTTAATGGGTTCGCCCCCATTTTTGTTCCCAGACGGGCAATTTCCGCAAGACCTCTCGTGATAAGTGCCGCTTTGGCATTATCCCCATATCCCAGCCCGTCTGTAATACCCGCAGCAAGAGCGATGATATTCTTTAAGGCACCCCCGATTTCAACACCCAGCATATCAGGATTGGTGTAGACTCGAAAGTTCATATTCATAAATAAATCCTGAACCTCTTCTGCAGCCTCCATATTTTTAGATGAAACCGTCACAGTGGTCGGGTGTCTTAGACTCACTTCTTCTGCGTGACTCGGTCCGGACAATACTACCACTGTATGTAAGTTAGCAGGATCCATTTCATCTTCGATTATCTCTGAGATTCTCAAGAGTGAATCAGGTTCAATTCCTTTACTCACATGAACAACGGTTAACGGCGCGCTTTGAACCTCTTGAATTTGACCCAATACTCCCCTGATCGCTTTCGTAGGGACTGCGAGGATGATTGTATCAACGCCAGCTAATGATTCTTTTAGATCATGATACCCACGGATGGATGTTGGAAGTTCGATCTCTTTCAAATATTTTTCGTTTGTATGCCTGGTATTGATTTCATCGATTTGTTCTTTTTTATGCCCCCATAATCTGACTTCAAGACCATTATCAGCCAGGACCATAGCAAGAGCCGTCCCCCAGCTTCCTGCCCCTACAACCGTTATGTTCTTTGAATTTTCCATTTTTACACCCACCTTATTATTTTCTAGCTCGAGCAATAATACGAATAGGAGTTCCTTCAAATCCAAATGCATCACGTATTCTATTTTCCAAGAAACGTTCATATGAGAAATGCATTAATTCTGGATCATTCACAAATACAACAAAAGTTGGTGGTTTGACCGCCACTTGTGTCGCGTAGTAGATTCTGAGTCGTTTTCCATTATCGGTAGGGGTTGGATTCATTGCTACAGCATCCATCACCACTTCATTCAACACGCTTGACTGTACTCGCATAGCGTGATTTTCACTTGCCGTATTAATGATTGGGAGTAAAGTATGAATACGCTTCTTTGTTTTCGCAGATAGGAAAACAATCGGAGCGTAATCAAGGAATTGAAAATGTTCACGGATGTTCTTCTCCCATTTGTCCATGGTTTTATCATCTTTATCAACCGCATCCCATTTGTTCACAACGATGACGACAGCCCGGCCTGCATCATGAGCATATCCGGCAATTTTTTTATCCTGTTCGATGATTCCTTCTTCTCCATCGATGACAGATAAGACGACGTCGGAACGTTCAATGGCTCTTAAGGCTCTTAGCACACTGTATTTTTCAGTGGTTTCGTAAACTTTTCCTTTTTTCCTCATCCCTGCCGTATCAATGATGACATAGTCCTGTCCATCATACGTGTAGGAAGAATCGATCGCATCTCTTGTCGTCCCAGCTACGTTACTCACTATAACTCGGTCTTCACCTAATAAAGCGTTGACCAAGGAGGATTTTCCGACGTTCGGTCGTCCGATTAAAGAAAATTTGATTACATCTTCTGCATATTCTTCCTCATCTTCATGTTTGAAGTTTTTGACAACTTCATCAAGAAGATCACCCAGCCCAAGTCCATGTGAACCGGAAATTGGATAGGGCTCTCCAAATCCTAAAGAATAAAAATCATAAATCATTTCTCTCATTTCTGGATTATCAATCTTATTAATACCTAATACGACAGGTTTTTTTGAACGATAAAGAATTTTAGCAACGATTTCATCGGCGGCGGTCACACCCTCCCTGCCGTTCGTTAAGAAAACGATCACATCTGCTTCATCGATGGCGATTTCCGCCTGCTGTCTGATTTGATCCAGGAATGGTTCGTTCCCCAATTCAATACCACCAGTATCAATGATATTAAACTCATGTGTCAGCCATTCAGCAGAACTATATATACGGTCTCTTGTTACACCAGGAACATCTTCAACAATCGATATTCTCTCTCCAACAATTCTATTAAAGATCGTGGACTTCCCAACGTTTGGACGCCCTACGATTGCTACTACCGGTTTTGTCACGTTATTCACCCTTTCTGTAAGAAAAAAGTTGTCCCATTCTTACATTTCCTCTTATTAAGCCTTTTCAATCATCACAGTTTAAATGATGCATAAGAAGGACCGTCCCTTAAGGTATGGTTCCTTATGGGACAGTCCCCCCTAACTTAACTATTTTATCAATAAAAGAGGAAACTAGCAATCAGTGTTTTACAATGATAAATAGTCCTTCATCCAGTTCATGAGCAATGCCATCCAGGATCGCCTCTAAGTTCGCACAGATTTTCTGCAATTCTTCATCTGTTTTACAATAGAAGACACTTGTTCCGCTCGGTACTTTTTCAGGTGATGTCGTCACCGTTGCAAGAATAAACTTCTGTATGGATGTACTCATTCTAACCGGCTCCCCTCCTGATTCGCTTTTGATTCAGACGGCATCCTTATGGCGTTTTCCAAGGTGGGCACCTGCCCAAGAATGACAATCGCCTTCTCTATATCCTTTCGTTGGGGAAGGAGAAATACACCCACTCTTCCATCATCCAGATCCCTCTTTGCCAGTGGAGTCAAAGCAGGGGTCCCTGAATCCTTAAATATCCCTAAAGAAGTAGACATGTCATGAAGGATCGCCTGCCTTTGACCAAGATTGGCTATCGTAGATCTTGCATCGAATGATTTAGGTGATAGGACGAAACCCATTCCGTATTTCAAAATTTCTTCTTGTCTAATTTTCAGTCCGATATTCATAATGTAAATATCATCAACATAAAGTCCTGCACCATCAAAATGCGGCTTCACATATTCAATGTTTACTATATCCTTCAACCTTCCGCCTGCCATCAATTTATGAGATACGACCATACATACCAGGCCGATCAAAAGGGCCACATAAAAATTAAAAACGATAAACGCTAACGTCGCTAAAAGTGAAGTGAAAATGACCAGGTAATTCCGACTTTCAAAAGCGATGGCAATCCCCTCAATATATGTGGCACCTCTTGGGACAAGCTCATAAGCGTCCAGCTCCGTCAAGGTGTTTCTTTCCATATTTCGCACGTCTCGAAATTGGGAAGCGGCAACCGTCAAGAAGGTGATCGCCGTAAAGTTCTCTTCAAGCAAAGCAGGGATCGCAATGGTCCCCAAGCCGGCGGCAATAAATCCAAGTGCGATATGTATAATTTTCCCGTGTAAATAAGTGGGATATTGACGATAATCTGTACGCAGCATGTAAATTCTCGTTAATGTTCCCACCACTACTCCAAAGATGACTGGATATACATACTCATTCATAAATTTTTCATTTCCCCCTTGCTTATTTGTGCCTTGTTGAATAACAGGTTTATCTCCCCCAACCACTTTATGATCATTAGGACTCCTATGGAAATAGCCAGTACATCAAGAGATTGGGGACCACCGATAGGATACGATAATCCCACATTGTTCAACGGGATGCCCATAAAGATTTCCCCCACTATACTGCTTCCGGTTATTGAAGTGATCCGAAGGAGATATGAAGAAGAACTGTAGAAGATATAAATCAGTAATACAATGGAAAAGGCAATGATAAGGTTCCGATCTATAAACATAATGACCGGATCATAAATCGCCACCAACCCAATCCCTGCATACAACATCCCTGTAGATAAGATGGCTAGAAGCATATATAATTTCGCTCTAAGACTAAGATACCTAAAATAATGGATACAAATGAGACCAACTATAATAACCGGTAACGCGACCTCCATCTGTCCGATTTGTACACCATAAGGATACGCGATCAATAAGACCAGACACATAAAGGAATAGGGCAAACGTTTAGGGTGTTCTTTATTCATCATAAATGTCGTATAAATCCAAATTGCCCATAGCAGCCATAAATATAAAATCCCATCCACATTCACCCACTCCTTCCTATTATCTACATTATGGAAAATGTTTATGTATCTCATTCATGTATGAATCAACTTTTCAAAGAAAAAATAAGAAAGGGAGGTGTTTTACAGTGGGTAAAGATCGTCAGGAAAAGAAATTGAAACAAAGTAAAAGAGTAGAATCTGACCGTGATCAGGGACTGCATTACAACGGAGCTACCGGCCTTGAAGGACGGGAAAAAGCAAAAAAATAGGCAGATGAGATGCCAGTGCACGAAAAAAAGAACGAATCCTCTTAAAAGAGAATTCGTTCTTCTTACTTAGTAAGGGTTCGAGTGCTAAACCCCTCCGGATTTAAACCCCTCACGTTAAGCCAATGATAGACATTACCCGATAGTACAAGGGGTACCTGATGCAAATCCCTAATCTGTCTGCAGCCAAGCGCACTCATTAAGAACTGGATATCCGAATGGATATTGTTCACTTCTTCAATTGTATTCTCGAGACCCGCTTCCAAAAGCTGCTTAAGTATGACCCCAGCCATTCCTACAGCAGATGCACCTAACCCCAGAGACTTGACGATGTCCAGGCTATTCTGGATGCCACCTGAAGCCAGTATGGGTTTCTTTGATGATACATGGCTCTCAACGATCGATATGGCGGTGGGCACTCCCCAATCATCGAAGAAGTTGAGCATTCGTTTCCTGCGATGATTTTCGATTTTTGAGAAGTTGGTGCCACCGAATCCACCTACATCTATGGCACAAATATTGGATCTTGACAAGGTCTGTGCAGTCTCGCTGCTTATGCCAAACCCGGTTTCTTTAACAATGACGGGTACGTTCAGATTCTCAGCAATCGTATGTATCCTATCCATTGCACCTCTAAAATCCCGGTCTCCTTCTGGCATGGTCAATTCCTGAATGACATTTAAATGGATTTGCAAGGCATCTGCATGAATCATTTCTACGGCATCTTTTGCCTGTTGAACAGTTGCCTCACTGCCTAAATTCCCCAAAACAATCCCGTTTGGATTGAGCTTTCGAACAATTTCATACGTCGTCCTTTCAGAGGGATCTTTCAGGGCTGACATCTGAGAACCTACCGCAATGGCAAGACCTGTTTCCCTTGCAAGAATCGTTAATTCTTCATTGATCTTCGAAGTTTTTTCTCCACCGCCACCTGTCATAGCATTAATAAAAATTGGCGAACCCCATGAAAGTTCGCCAATTTGAGTCTGCAGATGAACTTCATCCACTGCTATATCAGGTAAGCTTTGGTGGACAAAAGCAACTTGATCAAAACCTGTCTTTCTCTGTTGACCAGTTGATAAAGCATAATTAATATGGTCCTGCTTTCTCTTAGCTCTTGTCACAATTCATCACCATTACTTCAGATCTTTTAGTTTGTCACCAATCATTTCACCTAATTGGAAACCGGTATTCTCTTCAGGCATTTCGTAATCCGTTACTTCTTCCTCTTTCTCCTCGAGAGCTTTGATACTTAGTGATAAACGCTGCTCGCTTTCATTAACGTCTAGTACTTTCACTTGTACCTTCTGGTTCTCCTGAAGAACCTCATGGGGAGTACCAATGTGCTTATGGGAGATCTGGGAGATGTGCACAAGACCCTCTACACCAGGTAATACCTCGACAAATGCCCCGTAGGATACCAAGCGTTTAACAACACCGTCAAGAACGCTGCCTTTAGGAGCTTTCCCGGAGATATCACTCCAAGGTCCAGGCAGTGTTTCTTTAATGGATAAAGAAATTCGTTCATTGTCACGGTCGACACTTAGAACTTTGACCTGCACTTTTTGTCCCTCAGCCACTACGTCAGAAGGCTTTTCGACATGTTCGTGTGAAAGCTGAGAAATATGGACCAATCCGTCCACTCCGCCGATATCCACGAATGCTCCGAAATCCGTTATGCGCTGAACTGTTCCTTCAAGCACAGCTCCGGATTCAATATCAGTGAGCAGCTGCTTTTTCTGCTGTTGCTTATCGGCCTCGACCACAGCACGGTGAGAAAGGATCAAACGATTTTTCTCCTGATCCAGTTCAACGATTTTGAATGTCAGGGATTTATCTTTATAGTCTGAGAAATCCTCTACATAATAATCCTCTACCAATGAAGCTGGTACAAAGCCTCTGACTCCAAGGTCGACAACGAGTCCGCCCTTCACCACATCTTTGACTTCCGCTTCAAAGACGTCACCGTTTTCAAAACGAACCTTCATTTCTTCCCAAGCTTTCTCAGCATCCACTTTTCGTTTCGAAAGAACCAGCAGCTCTTCTTCGACTTTTGTCACGATTAACTCCAGTACATCCCCTTCACTGACTACATCCGAAGCTTTTTCGATATGAAGGCTTGAGAGTTCACTAATTGGAATGATGCCATCCACCTTGCTATCTTGAACGTCAACTAAGACCTGCTTCTCTTCAACCTTAGTGACTGTTCCATTCACTTTTTCACCAATTTCAAGATTCTTCACTTCAATTCCATTCATGTCTTCCATTATGTACTCCTCCTTAATCCATGACTGCAAAGATTTTTGATTATTGAAATACTTCACAATTTTAAAATATTCTTTCTACTAACTTCTAATAAATACGCCTATTTGTCAAGCAAGAAACCTTATATTATTCATGCTCACCTAACAGTTTCTCTATATGCTGCATGATTATTTCAGTTGTTTTCTCTGCATTTAATTTTTGTTCCCGGATCGTTTCCATGGGGATCGGTGGTCCGAATACGACCCTTAATTTCCTGAAAGGCTTATATGGACCGATGATCGCACACGGGACAACCGCTGCATCGGAACGGAGGGCAAAAAAGCCTGCTCCTGCCAGTCCCTTGCCTAACTTCCCTGTTTTACTTCTAGTACCCTCTGGAAACAGTCCTAAAACATCTCCCTGTTTAAGAACCTGTAAACCTCTTCTGAGAGCTTCCCGGTCACTCATACCCCTCTTAACGGGAAACGCTCGCAGTCCTGGCAAAAGTTTACCCAATACCGGCACACTGAACAGTTCTTCTTTCGCCATAAACGAAACGGGTCTTGGAGCCGATATCCCTACGACGGGAGGGTCCAGGTTATCGATGTGATTGGCACATAGTAAAACCCCACCGTCTTTCGGAAAGTGCTCCAAACCCTTCACCTCAATGCGATAGAGGGGGGAGAGAATCGAATTAACTAGGCCTTTAGCAAAGGAATACAAGTTCACACTAACCGTTCCTTTCTACTAATAACATGATTTGATCCACTACTTCTGAAATCGACAGGGAGGTAGTGTCTATTTCAATGGCGTCGTCCGCTTTTCTGAGGGGAGCGACCTCTCTTTCTGAATCAATCTTATCCCGGCGGGCAATTTCTTCTTTCAGCCTTTCAAGATCAGAGGGATATCCTTTAGATACATTTTCTTCATGTCTTCTTTGAGCTCTTTCTTCGACGCTGGCCAATAAGAATACTTTTATTTCCGCATCGGGTATCACATGAGTCCCGATATCTCTTCCATCCATCACGACGGCACCCTGCTTCGCTAACTGCTGCTGTCTTTTCACCATTTCTTCCCTGACTAGAGAATGGACGGCCACATGGGATACCGAATTAGTAACAGAGTCCTGACGGATTTCCTCGGTCACGTTTTCACCGTCAAGGAATACAAGTTGACCTTGATCCGACGGCTCCAGCTCTATGATTGTATCTGCCAATACACCTTGTAACTCTTTCTCATCATGAAGGTCCACCTTCATCTTCAGTGCTTTATATGTTAAAGAACGATACATCGCCCCTGTATCAATATAAAGATAAGTCAATTTTCCTGCGACTATTTTCGCCACGGTGCTTTTTCCCGCAGCTGCAGGACCATCGATTGCAATTCTTAATTTTTTCAACAAATCCACCTACTTAAATTCCTAATAATTTTCTTACCCATTTTAACATACATTCGCCTGGGGATTGAAGATTCTTTATTTAAACTCTTTCCCGGCATCGTGTTAAACAGGATGGTTGAGTACAGTACGGTCTAAGGGAGTCATATGTAATCTAAAAAGAGCAGGCAACTATTCACCTGCTTTACCTGATAAGGTTTCAACTATTTCACTATATTCGATTTTTTCGACACCTTCATAAAAAACAATTTTATGAATTTCAGGAAGGATGTTTAATTCATGAAATACAAATTGTATCGCAATGAGTAAAATGAAATGTATAATAGCTAACTTAATTAAAATGCGTTCTACGGTTTTGATTGCCCTCACCCTTTTCCTAATCATAGAAAAAGTATGTGTAATAATTGGAATTTTATTCAATCAACCCTTTTTTTCTTAAGTTAAGCTGCCTATCGAAACAATAGCGTAAAATAAGCTGCCTCTGATTTTCAGATAAATGAACGAACTCAAGGCTTGCAACTTTTTTACTCCCTTTTTCCCACACACGAATCACTTTACCCTTGATATCTAAGTACTGGTGCTCACCCGTTTGCATGGGAAGGACGATGATAGCCGGAAGGACAGAGCCACTTGTAAGCTCCATCCCATCTTTCACCACAATCGCACAGCCCCCTGCACTGATATCTTCAGTGATCGTCGGGTGATAATCCTCATTCATTTTCAAGGAAATATCGGCATTAGCCTCCACACGGACAAATTGTCTTCTTTGAATCTTCTCCAGTCCTTCTTCACCTGGGTAATGAATATGGATCATTGGTATTTTGGATAATTTACGGCCCATGACTTCTGTTTCAAACGTAAACACCGTCTGCTCATTAAAGATAAAGCTTGCTTTAAGCTGGGTTCCATCTATTAAAAACACGGCTTTTTCTGTTTTAGTATGAATGGGGTAATCAATATAGAGGCCCTCTTCGCCCATCTCGACGACACGGCACTTATACCTTTCAAATGTATCAGTATGTATCGGTTCCAACTGTAATGTGGTACCTGCTTTTATCATAGTGCGAAATTCCCACTTTCCCATTTTATGTATCTATATTATGGCATGATATCCCCGCCCTTTCCATACCTTTTTATTGCTCTGTTATGGAAGGGGACCCATCTTAAAAACAGGGACGGACCTCAATTTGTGAGGTCCGTCCCTGTTAATTATACAACTTCTTCATAGATCGGTTCTGCATTTTTCAGTTTCTCCACTTTTTCTTCTTCTCCGGTGTCTGCATTGATAAATATTCTATAGGTGTCTTTTCCCAACATACCCAAGAACTCATAGCATAACACTTCTTCATTGAGATCATTTACGATAACCGCTTGACGTTCTTCCATTACTTTTAAATTAGGATTGGCTGTTTCTCTAGCTTCTGCCTGGGTGATAGAAGGTTCTCCAATCTCCCTGTCATGGGTATTCTTCAAATACTCTTCTGCAGCAAACCCGACGATCTGGCCATTATCCAAGGCTACTTTTATTTTAAGAGCGTCCGGGTAAATCCTCACCCCATTCAAGGACGTAACATATGTGAAAATACCTATATTGTCATATTGGGCACTTTCAAATAACTCAAGTTTTTCAAAATCGTTATCCTTTAGAAAAGCCGTCGCCTTATCTGCTGCTTCATTTAAACTGATTTTAGGCTCATTGACTTTCCGGTTATTGATATACCAAATTGGATATCCGCCTTTTTGAGTAACATCCATGCTTGCGTGGGTTTTCCCGTCTTCGATCGTTACGCTGTAAAATTTATAGTCAGAACCCTTTCCACTCTTCGTCACTTTTGCATCTGTACTTTTACTAATCCCTGAATATTTCCTTAATATAGAAACGGCCTCATCCTTGGAAATCTCTTTTCCTTTTATTTTTCTGAAATTCTGGTCCTTCTTCTCCGTATTTACAAAGGTCGTCGACCCGAAATTCGCTTCATCATAACCTGAGACATTTTTTTCAACGGTTTTGAAACCATCGATAATGGTATTATCCGCCTGTTCCTTCCCTGTTGCCAGGGCAAGTTCCACATCCATCCACCTAAGGTTATTCTCCATTACGAGATGCTGAACCTTTCTCAGCTGATTCTGGATATCAGCACTTTGTTCATACAGCTTTTCTAGTGATTTGTATTCTTTATCCGTCAAAGGATTCTTATCCAAATCCCTCACGGCTACACGGTAGCTGAAATCTCCAATATTACTTAAAAACTCTTCTGTTTTATTGAATGGCAGCAGCGTTAATGGAAGTTGTCCTACATCGCTATGTGCTTGAGACGTTAACCTCCATACATCTGCAAGGGCTGGGGACAGTGATTTTCTTGAATTCATGGCTAGAGTCGATCCAATCTTATCGTGAAGCAGGTCCACTTGATAAGTTAGTTCATGAAATGCTCTTTGATAGTTGTTCTCTGCATTGATTAAGATTGCATTTTTCTCCTGGTGCTCTTGATACCCCCAGAAAGCGGTTCCTGCAACCCCAAGGACGAGTACCGTAATTAGTATGACACGTAGCAATTCACTTCACCTCTTTAACTACAGAATATGTGCTTTCCTATTTTTTTGATTTGTGGACGTGACCATATCCACTTACTTGTTGCTGTCACAGGGTTAAAGTAATAGAGTGCACTAGAAGAGGGATCCCAGCCGTTAATGGCATCCAAAACCGCTTCTCTCGCTTTTTCATTTGGTGTTAACCAAATTTGTCCATCAGCAACAGCTGTAAAGGCACCCGGCTCAAAAATGACTCCTGCCGCCGTATTGGGAAATGCTGAGCTGTCAATTCGATTGAGAATGACTGCCGCAACTGCGACCTGCCCCTCATACGGCTCTCCCCGCGCCTCTCCATATACAGCATTTGCCATCAATTGAATATCATTTTGCGAGAACCCGTTAGGAGTATTCACTGCTGTCGGTTTTGATGGGGTCGGTTTTGATTCAGCCTTCCCTGGAGCGGCTTGCTCACCGGCTTTCCCTTTGGCTCCCCCATCACCAGGAGCTTTCTGTTTACTTAAGTCTGTTCCGCCATAGTGACTGAACTCATTTCCCTTTTCGATTTGTTTTTTCACGAATTGCTTATTGTACTTTGAAGCTTTCACCAGTTTTTCTTTTGTTTCAGGTCCAGCCAGGCCATCAATGGTTAGGCCGAATTCATATTGAAAGTTTCTGAGAGCCCAATATGTACCCCACCCAAACACTCCATCGATATCACCATTATAGTATCCGATATACTGCAGTCTCGATTGCAGCTCAATTACATCCTCACCTGTCGCCCCATGCTGTATCACCTGATTTGTAAAAGCGTCTGCCTTCTCTCCTTCTGAGGAAATCATAAAAAGAGAGCACATAAGCACCATGACGACTGAAGTTGAAATCAATTTGAAACGGCTATTCATAATGCTTTAACCTCCATATCTCTAATTAACATTAACCCTAGTTTTTGTAGTGGCTCCCATTTTATACAAGTGAATCATAAAAAGTCGGAAGTACGAGCTTGACAAGGTAACAAACACTCGGGAAACCTTGACGGAAAGACCCCTTGTGACTTTTTGAGCGGACTCGCTGATGACCGCATGGCTTCATTCGTTATGGCTGGATAAACCTAAAATAGGGACAAAAATATTGATAAAACACTGTAATGAATCAGCAAAAGCATTGTAACCATCAAAAGGTATAATAAAATGAAGATTCTTTCTATAAGATCCGGAATCGGAAGGTGAGGTTATGATGGAGGATTATGTAGCAAAGTCATTAGATGAATGGAAAGATGATATTTCAGAGGTCTTGGATCAGATTAACACTGATTACGAAGAGATAAAGAAGGAACTAAAAGTGTATTCGTATAAGTACGGGATAACAAAACAAGTCATACAATCCACAGTGAATGAGGAAATCATCGATAATATCAGGGAAATGTATCACAAGCCTTTCGAAGAGAAGTACAATGAATTGAAAGAATACATACGAGAGTTGGATGAAAAAAGAAAAGTGTTTCAAATGTTTGTGAATAAAATTGATGAAGTGAAGCGGAAAGAGGCACCCAAAACTGATCTTGCTGCCGCCTACAAGTAGGCCGGACTAGACTTGGAAAGAATGTTTAGTAAAAAATCCGAACGGACACTCGAAATTCCAATTGAAGGTCGAGTGCGTTCGGATTTTTTAATCTGTACTGTTCCAGCAGAAAGCGAAGTCTCTACGGAAATCAACTGCTGTGTATCTAGTGGACTTAACCATGTCCCAGCCTAGCTAAAACCATAACAAAAAAAACGCTTCAAAAAGAAAGCGTCCTTCAAACAATTTCTTTCTCTAAATCCACATCTGTATATTTCTTTTCTGTTAGACGATGGGCACTCTTCACTTTCTTTAAAGCATTCCACCATAGGAAAAACATAAATGGAATCATGTAGTATATCCAATTATTACCAGATAGAAAGATGTAGTTATATGTCCCATGCAGCAGGATGGGTACAGAAATCGCAATGAAAAGCCACTTCTGTCTTTCTTCTTTGGAAGAAAATTTGGCTTTCCCTAAATAATATCCCATAATGACACCAAACAATGCGTGACTTGAAACCGGAAGGACCGCTCTTCCAAATGCATGCTCAACTCCATTGGCAACCAAATACAAAATATTTTCAACTGTGGCAAATCCCAGTGATACACTGGCTCCATAAATGATTCCGTCATAAGGCTCGTTGAAATGAACATGTTGAAAGATCGCGAACATTAAAATGAACCATTTAAAGAATTCCTCAAAAAGTCCGGAAGAAATAAATGCCGTCGACCAATTTGTATTAATGACCCCTTCCACTTCTAACACATACTGTAAGAACATTATAGGAAACGTAATAAGTGCGCCGTACATAAAGGTCTTGAACACTAGTGTAATAGGCTCTGCCTCATATTCATCCCGTAAATAAAAGTAACTTAGCAATGCTAATCCTGGTGCTATACCCGCTGATAAAATCACCAGCATAAAAAAGTCCTCTTTTCTTTCGGTTTTCTTAATCGTATCATGATAAGGTAGGAATGGAAACAGGAATTTAATTGGTTGGAGGAATGAATGATGAAGAAAGATATATTGGTCATACATACTGGAGGCACCATCTCTATGATGGAAGACGAGCAAACAGGGGCGGTAACTCCCGGGAAGGAAAATCCGCTCTCAGTACAAACGTCGATTGTCTCAAATATAGCAAACCTGACAGTTGTAGAAGCATTCCATCTCCCCTCTCCCCATATTACACCGGAGCATATGAAACAACTGAAAGAGATCATTGAAAGAAAATATAAGGATAATCCCTTTGATGGTGTCGTGATCACTCACGGAACGGATACGTTGGAAGAAACCGCCTATTTCTTGGATCTTACCCTCTCTCTTCCTGTCTCCCTTGTCGTGACGGGAGCAATGAGATCCAGTAATGAAATTGGTGCAGACGGGTTGTACAACCTCATATCTTCCGTTCGTGTTGCAGCAGAAGAAAAATCTAAACACAAAGGCGTTCTGGTCGTCCTGAATGACGAAATCCATTCGGCTAAAAATGTAACAAAAACTCATACAAGTAACGTTTCAACCTTCCAAAGTCCTCAGTATGGACCAATCGGGATTGTAACGAAACGAGGGGTTCTCTTCCATCATCAGCCAACGTCAAATGAACACTATCAGGTTTGTGATATTTCGAAGAGAGTCACATTAATCAAGGCATATGCCGGGATGGATTCAGGTCTATTGATCGCCATTAAAGACTTGCAATACGACGGGGTTGTCATTGAAGCATTAGGGCAAGGAAATCTTCCACCCGATACAGTGATGGGAATCAATGAACTTTTAAGAGCGAATATTCCCGTTGTATTAGTATCAAGATGTTTTAACGGAATTGTCCAGGACATCTACGGCTATTCCGGAGGGGGTAAACAACTGAAAGAAAAAGGGGTCATCTTCTCAAACGGCCTTAACGGCCAAAAAGCCAGGATCAAGCTGATGGTCGCTCTTTCCCAAACCAGTGACATGAAGGAACTTGAATCGATTTTCAAAAACTAAAGGAAAGCCTTTAACCTATCTATAACCAAAGAAAGAGGCTCTAGTGATGAGCCTCTTTCTTTGGTTATTTCACTTTAGATGTAATGGCTTCCGCAATCAATCCACCGTGCAAACGTCCATTCTCAATGAAAATTTCATTTGCATTATTTCCTGCAGCGATGACCCCGGCAATATATACACCATCTACATTGGTTTCCATCGTTTCAGGATGATAAAAAGGCCTTCCGGTTTCTTGATCTATATCTATCCCCATTTTCGTAAGAAAACTATGATCAGGGTGATATCCAGTCATCGCAAACACAAAGTCATTTTTGATTACTTTTTTCTCACCATCCACACTATATAGGACAGAATCCTCTGTGATTTGATGTACATATGAGTTAAATTCCATCGTTACTTCGCCGTTTCTGACAAGGGCATCGAAGTTCGGCAGGATCCAGGGCTTCACACTTTTTGAATACTCACTTCCACGATAGATCACGGTCACCCTTGCTCCAGCTTTATTCAATTCAAGGGCTGCATCAACGGCTGAATTCTTTCCGCCGATGACCACTACATCTGTGTCAAAAAAAGGATGTGCTTCCTTAAAATAATGGAATACTTTTTCCGACTTCTCCCCTGGAATCCCTAAATAATTGGGGTTGTCATAATAACCTGTCGCTATCACAATAGATTTACTCTCATAGGTTCCTTTCGAAGTGACAACCGTAAAATGGTCTGCCTTCTTCTCGACTTTTTGAACAGTTTCAAATCGATTGATCCTTAATTCCTTCCTTTTCGCGACTTCCCGGTAGTAGACAAGTGCTTGATTCCGTCGAGGCTTATGCTCTTCAATAACAAATGGGACATCCCCAATTTCCAGCTTCTCACTGGATGAAAAAAACGTTTGGTGAGTGGGATAATGGTAAATGGCATTTACGATATTCCCTTTTTCAATGATCAAGGGATTGATTCCCTTTTCTTTTAAATTGATCGCAGCGGACAACCCGCATGGTCCCCCACCAACAATGATGCATTCTTCCATTTTCAAATTCAGACACTCCTTCAATTCCTCTATCTGAATGGTGACTTACGTTTTGGCATTTCAGATGTTAAGATTTTCTTTATCTAATTATTATGGAATACTATTGTGTTTTGGTCAAAAGGAAGCACTCAATATTTTTCCCTTATTCTCCTATTATTTCATGTAGCATCTGAAATTATGGACTGATACAGGTATTTCTTTATTTATGAGATGGTACGTGCTCATTTATTAAGCCCTGATTGTTTCAAACTTTAATCAACTTTTCACTATTAAAAAAAGGATGAGAGGTCAACCATCTCATCCTTTATCTGTATTAAATCCAGCCTCTGAATCTGCATGCTTCTGCCATTTTCCTTACGCCTACCATATATGCCGCAAGTCTCATGTCAACTCTTCTGGACTGGGAAGTTTCATATACATTATTAAATGAATTAATGAGAATCTTTTCAAGCTTCTCTTCCACTTCTTCTTCAGACCAATAATACCCTTGATTATTTTGTACCCATTCAAAGTAAGACACCGTCACTCCACCTGAAGATGCCAGTACATCAGGCACTAATAAAATCCCACGTTCAGTCAAAATCTTTGTAGCTTCCAGTGTAGTCGGACCGTTTGCAGCTTCCACCACAATGCTCGCCCGGATGTTATGTGCATTCTTTTCTGTAATCTGATTTTCGATGGCTGCAGGTACAAGGATATCGCAATCAAGCTCCAATAGTTCTTCATTGGTGATGGTATTGTTAAATAACTTGGTCACCGTGCCAAAACTGTCGCGACGATCCAACAGGTAATCGATATCCAGACCATCTTCGTCATGAAGGCCGCCATAGGCATCTGAAATTCCAATCACCTTTGCTCCCGCATCATGCATGAATTTCGCAAGGAAGCTCCCTGCATTGCCAAAGCCTTGAACAACCACCCTGGCCCCTTTCAGCTTGATCCCTTTTTTCTTCGCTGCTTCATGGATGCAAATCGTCACGCCTTTTGCAGTCGCTGTCTCACGACCATGGGAACCGCCTAGAACCAATGGCTTACCAGTAATAAATCCAGGGGAGTTATACTCATCTATCCGGCTGTATTCATCCATCATCCACGCCATGATTTGAGAGTTTGTAAAAACATCCGGTGCAGGTATATCTTTAGAAGGTCCAACAATCTGGCTGATTGCCCTGACATACCCACGACTCAATCGCTCAAGCTCTCTAAATGACATATCTCTTGGATCACAGATGATCCCGCCTTTTCCTCCGCCATATGGAAGATCCACGATCCCGCATTTCAAACTCATCCATATAGATAGGGCTTTTACTTCTTTCTCAGTAACATTAGGGTGAAAGCGGATCCCACCTTTTGTCGGTCCAACTGCATCATTATGCTGTGCACGGTATCCCGTGAAAACTTTTACTTTTCCATCATCCATACGGACTGGTATTTTAACTGTTAACATGCGTACAGGTTCTTTTAATAGTTCAAATACTTCCTGTGAATAACCTAATTTATCAAGTGCAAGATGAATAACCGTTTGTGTCGATTTCAATACATCATGTTGATCAGATGCCTGGTGATTTTCTTTCCCCTTATCGGCTACCATATATGTAAACCTCCCGAAATACTTCACTGTTTAACGGAATCTAGTCCGCTTTCATGACATAGTATACACGTTTGAATTCTACTTGCAAAGAAGGAAAAGTAAAAATAGAGGATTTTTTTGAAAACGCTATCATACAAGAAAAGCGGAGGGGCTTGGGTAGAGGCGACAAGCATAAGACGAACCTTCCGGAAAGGCGCTTTTTGCCTTTTTGGTAGGTTTGACTTATGACCTCGAGCCTCTAAGCCCTGGAGCTGGATCAATGAAAAGCGGAGGGGCTTGGGTAGAGGCGACAAGCATAAGACGAACCTACCGGAAAGGCGTTTTTTGCCTTTTTGGTAGGTTTGACTTATGACCTCGAGCCTCTAAGCCTCGGAGCTGGATCAATGAAAAGCGGAAGGGCTTGGGTAGGAATCTCAGCCACATGACGAAAATAAAAAAACACCTCCAGGCAGCACCTTGGAAGTGCAATATGAATTATTTTCCTTAATATCTGAAAGGGGGTAATGTTCAGGTAGATCCTATTTGGTTTAAAAATAAAACAAAATCTTATCGATGGAATCCTTTAGTAGGATAGCACGGCCATATTCCATGAGGACGTGCTTGGAGAGTTTTGTACGCTCACCGTATTCACTGCAAATAGCCTCTAAGATTTTGCCTTCACTTTCAACCAGATTTTCAATAAGTAAGTAATAGTTATGATTGTAGTAATATATGCTTAACTGTATAAGGGAATGATTCACTTTGTTCGATTCCCTCATGCGTTTAAGGAGGTCCAGCATATATTCAAAATCATCAAAATAAACGAGCACATCATGGTCATTGATGGACTTCATGATTTTATGGTCATCTTCCCAATCAGAAAAGTCCTCTTCTGACTCTAATGTGAGGATCATGCATATTTCCTGTTCATCAAAAGATTCAATTTCCACTGTGATTTCCATTTGTGTTTCAATTCCGAACTTCCCCTGGACCTCGTCTAGCATGTCTTCAAAAAGATCATGCCACATATAGGAATCCTTCCATTGGTCTTGTTCGAATAAGCCTTTTTGCTCTAATTCTTCGACGCTTATTGAAAATTTTATTTTGTTGTCAGCAATTCTTTCCAGCTTCATTTTCGTACCCCCCAGAGTGTGACGATTTATGACCATACTATGTGAGGGGCAGAAAACAGTGCATAATCTGCTTATAATTTACTTTTCAGCCAAAGTTCCCAATCAGATTTAGTTTGTCCGACAATGTGTTCCTCGAATTCCTCTTTCTTTTCTCTTGGGAGGTGATCAACTGCAAATCCTCCGATTCCGATTTCAACACCTTGCCGTTCATCTTTTAAAGTAGCAACAAGTGACAGAAGGTTGTCTACATTCTCCCTAAGGGTACATGAAAAGAACAAAAACTTAGGATCCACTTCGTCCAGTACAACATCTATGTCATTTTCTTTTATACTTGAGCCTAAATAGATGACTTCAAATCCTTTTCTTCTCACATATAATGTAAAGATTAACAAACCTAATTCATGCCATTCGCCTGGACCGCACACCGCTACAACCTTTGGTAAGATCCCATTATGGGGGAAGGAGTGCATGATGATGCCAATCCTGGATCTGAGGATCGATGTGGCGAAATGCTCGTGGGCCGTTGTTATTTTACCGTTCTCCCATAAATCCCCGATTCTTACCAATAAACTGCCGAGGATATCGATTACCACTTTATCAATCGTATAAACAGCAAATGACTGGTTAATCAATTCATGAGCTTTTGTTTCATCAAAGCTTAACAGCGCCTTTAACAGATCATCTGAAATGGTCTGAGTGCGGTCCTTTTGTTCAGTGGCTGAAATCTCATTTTCTTCAAGCTCTTGTTTATCTAATAACGAGACTGCTTGACTGATGGTAAATCCCTGATCCACCTTTTCGACAAGCCATTTCAATATGTTTAAATGCTGTTCTGTATACAGACGATGACCAGATTCATTTCGGACAGGAGCAATGATCTGATATCTTCTCTCCCAAGCCCTTAGAGTACCTGGCTGAATCCCTAAGATTGTGGACACAGCTTTTATATTATATTTACCTTCTGATTTCTTTTGGTTGCTCATCAATAGTCCCCCAAGTAATTCTCTTCTCTCTAAAATTATAATCGAGAAACTGTTTTGTGTAAACTTTGTATAGGTAATGAGTAACGAATGTCCATTCATTCTTTTTCGATTATCAATAGATGAGTCTCGGCAGGTGCTCCGAGACGCAGTGGCAGGGCCGTTGTTCCATAACCATTACTTACTAATAGGGTGGTCTGTGGAAGTTTTTCAAGTCTTCCTTTTTTATACAGTCCCCAGCCGAACAATCGAATTTGTCCCCCATGTGTATGACCACTCAACACGAGGTCAATTCCATCTTCTTTTCGTACCTGCTTCACAAGTCCGGGATCATGAGTCACTAAAAGATTAAATTCATCTGGGGAAGCTTTTTCTATGGAAGAGGGATAGCATGCTCTTTGCGTACTGTCATCATCCACTCCAATCAGGTTGAACATCCCATTATGTACAGCAATCCTCGTACAGTCATTTACGATTTCTATAATTCCCTTCTCCTTAAAAATCTGCCTCAACCTGTCGGTGTTACTCTCATAATCATTATTGCCCCAAACAAAATAGACATTTCCTATCTGAAGGAGATTGTCAAGATTCTCTTCAACCCTTGAAAATGGCACCCCTTTTTCCAGGAGGTCCCCTCCAATTATGACCAGGTCGGCCTTGCCTTTCACCTCTTCCATCAGTTCTTTGGAAACTCTCCTCTTATGTATATCAGAAATAAAAAAGATCGAAAGACCTTTCAGATGATCAGGAAAATCATGAAGCTTCACTTTTTGGATCTTTACAACGTCCCTATGCGCTTCATACAGCATGAAAGAGAGGAGCAAGACTCCCCCCGCTACTATAAATGCACCTAATTCAAGCATTATGGCCTCCTTGTCGGCGAAAATCTATAGAAATGATACCATAGAAAAAGGATAAAAATGAAAAAATCATTGTCTGCCACATCCCGAGACAGCTTAATAAATAGATGATCACAATATGAAAAGGGATGACGACTAAACCTTTATGTAGTTTACCACGACTTAACTTTAGAATGACATCGAATTCAAATTTCAGTAAATTTCCCTGGACCATCAGCCCTACCATTAAGGACATCATTGAAGCAAAGAATGGGACCGGGTTTAAGACTAACTCCACAATGAATTCGGGACTGTTCAGCAGTTTTTCTCCTGGGAACCATTTAATGAATAGATACCCCAAAATAAACGAAGTAATCAGTTTACCAATAACATTGATCAAAAAAATCCCCCCCATAAATCTTATGAGAGGGATTTTATTTCATACAGGGTTTCAATCAATTATTCATCTTCCTGAATATCGAGGATGCGGAATCCTGATTTCTCCAACTTATTTAGAAATTTGTCGATATTATCCTTCTTTTCAACTTTTAAGACGATGCGCCTTAACAATTTATCGGTTTCATCAAACGTAACAAGGGATATAACCGATTCAGAGAACTGCTGGATGATGTCCCCGAGACGTGCAATCCGGCCTTCCGTTTCCACTGAAGAAAATGCGATTCGGACTCCCTTTTGATCCATACCAAAAGCACTCCGGAACTGGTCGAGTACATCAAAGCGAGTAATCAATCCCAGGAACTTATGATTGTCTTCCACAACTGGAAGGATCGGTGAATCCTTTAATTCTACCAATGCATTTTCGAATACTTCTTTATCGGTTATATATTTGTCAGTACCTGCAATAATATCACGAACCTTTCTTTCTTTTAGAAAGGCTTCCTTATCCATTCCAGAAAGAAAAAAGCTCTGATAGATATTGTAGCGGGTTGCGACCCCTTTAAATTCTTCACCTGAGAGTACAGGCACTCCATCAATCTTGTGATGTTCCAATACTGTTAGGGTCTTTTCGATTGAATCATTCTCATCTACCACATAACATTTATGCTTTGGTATCATGGCACTTTTAACAAACATTTGACCACCTCTTTATTAGTATCCTACGTCTATTTATTCGACATTTCCAGTCAATTTTCCTTCATTCTTGTGAATGAAAATTATTTAACATGTTCCATTTACCTTCTTCATATGTTGTTACGAAGGATTTTCTATGAAGGAGGGATTATGGTGAATGAATATTATAAATCGTATTATCCTTATGTAAGTCCATTTGATCCTTGCAAGCCCATTACACGAAAGGTATATTCAACACCTCCTAATCTATACCTAGGATTTCAACCCCCTAATCTGGAGCAATACTCACCAAAAGAAGCATTACAAAAGGGCACTTTATGGAAAGTGTTTTACGATCCCTATTACAGCCCCTATGAAAAGATGAAGGGAGAGTAAAAGACATGAAACAGGTGCCCCCACATTATTATGAAGTGTTGGAAGAATTACAGTCCGTTGATTTCGTGATTCTCGACCTAACGCTTTACCTGGATACACATCCTGAAGATTATGATGCAATCTCTCAATACAATATGTACATGAAAACAAGAAAACAGATTAAAAAGAAATTCGAAAAGGAATTTGGTCCTTTGACCAATTTTGGGTACAGTTATTCAAATTATCCATGGGATTGGAAGGATGCTCCTTGGCCATGGCAAGTATAATCAATAAGGAGGTGCAGAATGTATGTGGGTTTACGAGAAGAAACTACAATATCCCGTCAGGGTCAGCAGCTGCAATCCTAAACTGGCGAAATTCCTGATTGAACAATACGGTGGTGCGGATGGAGAACTTGCCGCTGCCCTGAGATATCTCAATCAACGTTATACCATCCCAGACAAGGTCATTGGACTGTTAACGGATATAGGTACAGAGGAGTTCGCTCACTTGGAAATGATCGCAACGATGGTATATAAGTTGATTAAAGATGCAACACCACAGCAGATGAAGGACGAAGGTCTTGATCCCCATTATGTCAATCATGACGGTGCGATCTTTTATCAAAATGCCGCCGGTGTTCCTTTTACCACATCCTATATTGCTGCTAAAGGGGATCCCATCGCTGATTTATATGAAGATATTGCGGCAGAGGAGAAAGCAAGGGCCACTTATCAATGGATAATCAATATGAGTGACGATCCAGACCTGAACGATGGCCTCCGCTTTTTAAGGGAGAGGGAAATCATTCACTCCCAGCGCTTCCGGGAAGCAGTTGAAATCCTTAAGGACGAACGAGATAAAAAAATGTTTTTTTAATAATAGGATACGAGACCGGACCCATTCCTTCTTGCGACAATCAGCAAAAGAATGGGTTATTTATTTACAGTTCGTTCTTTTCTATGTCTGGGAGCTTTAAAGCTGAAAGGAATCAATCATCATGTCAACTCACGCTCAACAAGCCAGTTGTTCCATTCATTTACTTGCATGAAACAAATTGATATCCCAATCTTTCTTCATTTTTTGGTAAACATGATGCCTTTTTTTCCACGCTTCTTCTTTCCATAAATCTTTGCTTCTATCGATGATTTCACACCTTAATGCATGATATTCTTTCTCTTTTTTCTCTTTTTTTTCATATAAGATTTTTGTAGCACCGAACAGTCCTGCAAGAATCATCGTGATAAACACATGAAAAGAACTTGATACAAATACAGAAAACATCGCTGCAAACGAATATGAATAAGGTCCGATCACAAATTTTGTTACATAATAGAGAAAAAAGAAGCTGGCAAGCATAGTTGTCCACAAGATATAGAGATGCAATACTTTGGCTTTATCAAACTTCTGTTTTCTTTCTATTAAATTATGTAGCATTTGCCCGGTTGCCCGATCTGTCAGGTCTCCGAAATCATTCTTGAAATCATCCATTGCTGCCATCTCCTTTCCTTTCCTATAGTTTATGAACTTGTCCCTCTGGATAGAATAGCTCATTAAAAAAAGGATCTTTCACAGATCCTCGACACCTCTTTCAGGCAGGTGGGAACGGTAACCTTCAACCTGACATTTGACTCTGATTGGCGTAAAAACATACTTCACGGAAATCCGATATGAGTTGATCAAAAATCCGGTCCCAGGACTGTTCTTCGGCCATTTGAAGAACATTTTTTTTCATATTATTAAGATGATCCTTCTTTACTATCTCTTCAATATGATGAATGAAAGATTGATACCGATGGGCTTCAGCTATTCTTCCAGTCTGATCGTGGTCAACAATCGTTGTAACCCCTCCTTTATCAGCCACCACAGCCGGTAAACCTGATGCAAATGCCTCAAGTACCACATTGCCGAACGTTTCTGAAGCTGATGGAAATACAAACAGGTCTGAGGAAGCATATAATTCTGATAATTCATTTCCCGTTACGTACCCTGTAAAGACCACATCTTCCGTTTTTGTTCTTTCCATCAGGTCATTCTTCATGGGACCATCTCCTACAATTACCCACTTAACCTGATCCTTTAGTTTTTGAGGGAGGTATTTAATCGTCTTTTCGAGTGTATCCAAATCCTTCTCTGGAGCCAGTCTTCCTACATACAGGAAAATATATTTCTTTTCATCATTAAGGATTTCCTTCCTTAATTGAAGATTGCGCTTAGCCGGCGAATAGGTTTTACAATCCACCCCTCTGCTCCATATGGACAAATCGGTGAATCCATGATTCTCCAGATGAAGTTTCGTCTCAGCAGACGGTACAAAAATCCGATCCGCATGGGAATAGAACCATTTCATGTATTTCCAAAGTAACGGCGCCACCCACATCATTTTATAATAGTTCAAGTACAGGTCAAAGTGGGTGTGATAAGACGCGACCAGAGGGATATTCATCTTCTTTGCACAACGCACCCCGTAAAGGCCCATTGTCAGGGGTGTGGTGACATGAATCAAGGTAGGAGAAAAATCCCGCACCTGTTTTTCAATCATTTTGGGATTTGCAATAGCTGTCCTGCATTCTGGATAAAACAAAAAAGGAAAACTGGTGAAGGAATGTACATTGGGATAATCCCCTTTCTTCTCTTGAAGATCGGGTATAAATACTTTATATTGGATCCCCTTTTCTTCATAATAATTCGTCAACCTTTTTAACGTCCTTGCGACGCCGTTCACCTGGGGGTAGTAAGTATCTGAAAACAATGCCACACGCATGTAAACGTCTCCTCTCTACAGGGAATTCTAATGGTTTATGAAATAAACAAAAGAACCAGCAAATTGGTGGAGAAGGCAAGCAACGCCCCTGCAATCACATCTGAAGGATAATGTACCCCTAGAACCACTCTGGAGTATCCAACTAAACAACTCAAAGGAAACAGTGCGATCATCGTAAGTGGATACTGAATCATAAATGGGATCGAAACAGAAAAGATTGCGGTTGTATGACCAGAAGGGAATGAATGATCAGTGAACTTAAAACCGTGTACCATTGCATCCGGTAATGTTAAATACGGCCGAATTCTTTTAACCAATTTTTTGATGACGGCCATCAAAATGTGACTGATACATAATGAAATCATTGCCGCCATTACCGTCTTCTCCATTACTGGATAATACGGAATCATAAAGAACAGCATCAGAATGGAGGTGACAATAACCTTCGCACCACCAAGATGAGTTACATAGCCGAAGAATGAACGAAACAGCGGTTTACTGCCATTGATTCGATAAAACAGCACATCATCCGCTTTCCTAAACCGTAAGATCATTCTATCCATCAAACCAACCCCTTTTCATTAGCTCACCATTATTTTATCTACTCTTTGTAACTCCTCTTATACATCCATGTAAAAATTAATAAGACCAACTGTAAAGAAATTGTAAGCATCAAAAAAGCACCCCCCTTTTCAAGGGATGGGTGCAGTTATTGACCTAATGGGATTTCCAGAACTTGACCTGCCTGTATTTCATTTTCTTGGATGTTATTCCATTCCTTTATACGGTCCACTCCTGTTTGGGAATTGTAGTAGTTCATCGCGATTCGAAACAATGTTTCCTGAGGTTGAACGGTATGATAGACAATATTATTGTTTCCTTCACCCTTTGGTTCTTCCTTTTTTTCTTCCTCTCGCTTTTCATTTTCCGTTTCATGTTGAACAGGAGGAGCCTGCTGCTCCTTTCCATTAGCAGCAGGTGAAACAACCTCTTCGTCGGTTTCATCAATATTCTTGCCTTTTGCATCTGCCTCGACTTCTTCCCGATCCTCTACTCCAGCATTTTCTTCATTCGTCGGGTCTCCCTGATCGTAACGTACCTCTTCCACGCCGCCTGCATCTTCTGACATAACCAACAAAGGGCCATCCCTGTTGTCGAAATAAGAATAGATGCTGAAGACCGTCAAGGGCATTAGAATAAAAAAGAAGAGCAGCAAACTAATCAGTGGATATTTCAACTTCCATTTGTTCTTCTGCTTTTTCTTTCTATGCAGTTCACTTCTTGCCGGAAGAGGCTCCCTTTTGTTATTTGTTGTTTCTTCCGGGACTTTGACACGTTCAATTTTTTTCTTTAATTTTGCTGCCTGATCTCGATATGGGTCTTTACTCATGAGACATCCCTTCTTTACTTCCTTGTCTTCCTTTCTTACGCATGTATAAACCTAGTAAGAAATCGATCATGAAATGCATGCTGATCGTTACCAATAAATTCTCCGTAAGTTCATATATGAAACCAATCCAAAAGCTGAGCAGGACGATATTGACAATCAGGAACCAGTGAGCCCAATATCTGAAGTGTATGATAGCAAATATTATGCTTGAAATGATCAGTCCAAAATGAAATTGCAGCACGCCCCTGAATAATATTTCTTCACTGATGCTGATACATAATGCGAGCAGTGCTATTTCACCAATGCTTCTGTCCGTGAATATTCGTGCATTCACGCCTCCATCATCGTAATATTTAGCCGGTAAATACTTCATTAACACAATGTCGACAACAACGATCACCAAACCGCTTGTCAGACCAATCGTTAATATATCCAGAGACATGTAAAACTGTCCCCAAAAATCTGACCACCGATCAAATAAAAATATACCTGATCCAAATGCAATCGTTAATAGTACGAACTGAGTAAAATACAAGTGAAATGTTAATTGTTCCTTGGTAAGCTGTTGTATGATTTCTCCTTGTTTCTGCATCGTTACCACTTATCCTAATAATAATTTTTTTAACCTTAACTCCCAGGTGGGTTCCAAGGATTCCTCCGTTCCCTCTTTGAGAGACGTGCTTTTGAAATCCTTTGGGGAATGGCCGCATTGATCACAGCAATAACCATTTTCCTTTTGAAGTTCTTCATCGAAATAGTGCAGGAGGATTTTTCTTCTGCATGTGCGTGCCTGTAGCCATTTGATCATGGAAAGCAGCTTGTCCTTTTTGTATTGTAAACGATTATCCCTTATTTGTTTCATTTTTTCTATCAATCTATCATCACTTACGTCTTTTCCTTGTATCAGTTCAACCGAATAAAAAGTAAGGAATCGACTTTGAACATCTGACAGCTGCAACAGGTCCATGACTTCTTTACCCAGACCCTGTTTTTTCAAGTTTACAAACCCTTGTATTTGTGCGTCATCAGGTAATTCAGTTTGAATCAGCTGAGACGGGATCGAAAAGTCTTGTTCTGAGTATAAAACAACCGATACACTGCTTTCCCCATCTCTTCCTGCCCTTCCAATTTCCTGTAAAAACGCTTCAATACTCTGAGAGAAATGAAAATGAATGACAAATCGGATGTTTTCTTTATTCACACCCATTCCAAAGGCGGAAGTGGCACAGATGATTCTTAATTTATCGGATAGAAATTGCTGCTGAATAAAAATCCGGTCCTCCTGCTCCATCCCTCCATGATAATGAGCAACGCCGGATATCCCCTTTTCACCAAGCCAGAAAGCAACCTCCTCGGCCATTCGTTTACTAGTGAAATAAATGATACCCGATCCACCCCATGTAGAGACATACTCTAAAAGTGCATCCAATTTTCCCCTGTGATTGTGAACCTTCTCGACGAATAAACCGATATTCTCTCGATCCACTGAATAAATTTTTTCTACTGGCTTCTCCATTTGAAGCACGTCAATAATATCCTTCCTGACTTCTTCAGTCGCAGTGGCTGTCAAGGCCAATGTGGTCGGGTTCCCAAGCATGCCTTTCAGTTCTCCAAGCTTCAAGTAATCAGGCCTGAAGTCCGGTCCCCACTGTGAAATGCAATGAGCTTCATCGGTTACGAACAACTCAACATCTAATTTTTGAAGAGATGAGAGGATACCAGGGTTCATAACCATCTCGGGTGAAATAAAAATAAATTTGTACACATGAAGCTGCTCAAGTGCCGCTTTTCTCTCAGCAAAAGGTAAAAAGGAATTGAGAGCGATAACCCTTTTTTCACCCATGACTTTCATTTGTTCCACTTGGTCCTGCATTAATGACAAAAGGGGAGAAACGATCAACACTTGTCCCCTCATCAAATACCCTGGTAATTGATAGCACAGGGATTTACCTGTACCTGTAGGCAGCATAGCGAGGGTATCCCGCTGATCAAGTACAGAGAGAATAATGTCCTCCTGGCCTTCCCTGAAGGAGGAGTATCCAAACCTCTCTTTAAGCTCTTGTTTCAAATTCACGGTTTTCACCTGCCTTCGCAATTGCTACCCGTATTTGAAAATAAGATAAATGGGGGAGTTTTTCTTTAATGTGCTTTAACCTTTTGGTTTGTCGTTCTTTCATGACTAAAAGTACATCCTCAAGCTCCTCCCGGGATAAAAAAGGATCAATGACAAAACCATTATCAGTTAATATTAGTTCGATCAAATGATCTTCAATGGTGTTTATCTTCAAATTGCGTATACGGGCAATTTCCTCGATTGTATGGCCCTTTTGATAGAGGTTATAGGTTTTACTTGTAGAGATGGTCAGGTTCTGCTGTTGATCACTTTTTAAGCCAATTGAATATAATAAAGGGTATCTTGAAGGTTCCCTTTCTAATACAGTTAACAAACCATGGATCATATCAAGAAACCGGAAGCGGATTTCTTCTTCATGCATCTTTAACTTTTCTGCAATCTGAAGTTCCGTCCACCCATAATCCTGGTGTCCCGACAAACGGGATACGAGAATGTTTGGATCAAAGGTATCTGAAAGCTCCTTTAGCAGGCGCTGCATCTCCTTATGTAAGTCGGAAGTAAGTTGATTGATAGAAGGATTCGCTCTCAGATAACCCTTCACCCACTCTTGAACGGATTTGTTTCGTTGGACAGGAAAATAGTGTGTTTCCTGCTCTTTCGCATTTGAAAGAACCTGAACAAGCAAGCTAAGTCTTTTCCAGAAAAGGAAAGCTTGATCACCAAACACAAGTCCGTTCATATGCGAAGGGAAGTCTCCATTAAGAAAATGCCGTTGAACCGTTTCAGCCCCATCTGGAGTGACAGTCGCTTTATCGTTTTCATCGACACAGACAAATTCCTCTTTCTCCAGTTGCTTCACCTTATCATAGAAGTACGTTCTCTCAAGCTTTGGTAAAGAGAGGAAAAAAGGCTGCAAATTAAAGATATGGGCATCCTGTATCGATTGGGAAGACTTTTTCCCTTTTAGGATATGAAAAACAGAATAAATCGAGCGTTCTCCATTTATCTGTAAAAAGCAATATAAAATCACATAGTTAAGATAAGTCAATTCACTTCTCCTTCATATGTAGGTTATTGTCAAATATTGTACCATGAAATTGGTCTTTCACCATGTTTTGTTTCTCATAAATAGGATAAAAATAAAAAGAAAGCACCTAACTATTGAAAAGTTATTCAATCCTCTATAAAATAAACAATAAGTGATTTTTCACAAATTTAACATTGTGTATAATGATGAATTATATAGAATTATTTATTCGGGAGGTTTTTTCTTTGCCAAAATATACAATCGTTGACAAGGATACATGCATTGCATGCGGAGCGTGCGGGGCTGCTGCTCCAGATATTTACGACTATGATGATGAAGGTATCGCATTTGTAACATTAGACGATAACCAGGGAACGGTTGAAGTTCCCGATGTATTGGAAGATGATATGATTGATGCATTCGAAGGTTGTCCTACCGATTCCATCAAGGTAGCCGACGAGCCGTTCGATGGAGACGCACTTAAGTTTGAATAGTGGTTTTAGAAGCTGAGGGGAATTTCCCTCAGCTTTTATTTTGGAAAAATGACATCGAAAAACCCCTCACCTTAAATGAGGGGTTTTACACTTATATGATCATTACGCCGCTTTATTTATGGCGGTTTGTCTTGTCAACCAGGCTTGTAGTCGTACAAATAGTAAGATGAAGACTGCTGTGACAAGAATCCCTTTTAACATGTTGAAGGGGACAATTCCTGTAATGATGATTTCAGCAGGAAGTTCGAAGTTCATGAAGTACTTATAAGCTGGAAGGAATACGAAGTAGTTAAGGATTCCCATGCTGATACTCATGACCACGGTTCCTGTAATAAGTCCAATCAATAAACCTTTTTTCGATTGAAAACGTGAATAAATATAATATGTCGGAAGAATCAGAAGCACTCCAGCCATGAAATTGGCTGCATGACCGATGGGAACGCCGGTATCGCTTCCTGTCATAATATAATCGATCACATTCTTAAATAATTCAACTAATATTCCTGCCAATGGCCCTAGTGTTACAGTCGCCATCAATGCAGGCACATCACTGAAATCCACCATTAAAAATTTTGGAAATGGCGGAATTGGGAAGTTAAATAACATTAATACATAGGATACGGCACTTAACATACCTACTGTTACAAACGTGCGGGTATTCATTTTCTTCATAACTCTCTCTCCTTTAGGAGATTCATCTCATATCGAAGATTGTTCCTGCCAAGGTAGCATTAAAAAACTCCTAGATACATGTATCTAGGAGAATGATAAGGCATACCCGAATAAACGTTCAGCTTCCCATTTTCCAAACGTTTGGCATAAACCCTCATCTTCTCCCATCCAGACTATACTGTCGGCTTTGGAATCTCACCAAATCCTGCCCCAAAAGGCTCGCGGGCTTAGAAACAAATGTTTCATTACCGCCGGTAGGGAATTTCACCCTGCCCCGAAGACGAATCTTTATTTTTTTGTACACCTTTATTATACATAATGATGGGGATTATGTGAAGTAAACAGTTTGAAATCGAAATAAAAATAGCAAATCGTTGAAATATCAATGATACATGCTGCTACCGAATCAGCAATACTTGTAGTGGATAAATGGGGGACTTAAGGTCCAACCCATTCAAAGCGACTAATACATCGAGATCGATTCCCGTCGAAACTGATATGGAGTATAATGTGTCACCTGTTTTCACTACATATCCTGTCCTATCTGCCCCGGGGATTTTTAACGTTTGATTCACCATTAAATTTGTATCCTTTAAGTCATTCGCAATCATGATATCTTCGACGGTTATATGATACTGCCTCGATATGCTCCAAAGTGTTTCACCTTTATGTACGGAATGATTTACCGTATTTCCATGAGAGTGATCTCCTCTGGTTAAATTAACCTTAGGAGAACTTGATACATCCAATGCTTGATAAGGATCTTTCTCCTGCGCGAACACAAGCTGGCCCACCTCGCCTTTTCCATAGACTAAATATGGATCAACGGCATTCTCTTTATCGATCGTCCATTCCCCCTTATGCACTTCGAAATGCAAATGGGCACCTGTCGATCTGCCTGTGTTTCCTAAACTCCCAAGTTGAGCCCCCTGCCCCACCTCTTGGTTCTCTTCCACCAAGCGGTCTTTAAGATGAGCATATACGGTTTCATATCCGTTATCATGCCTGACAAAGACCACATGGCCATAGCTTGGGGAAAAATATGATTTAATGACTGTACCCTTCGCGACTGAATACACAGGAGAACCGATGTCTCCTCCAATATCCATCCCTTTATGAGTTCCAGATCTCGTCCCATACGAATCTGTAATCACTCCCTCAACTGGAAATATCCATGATGCTGTATCCTCCGCGATTATAGATGTCTCTGCTTTTGCTATTTTTCCAGTGAAGAATATCATGCTCATACACAACGCCAACAGAAATACAATCAATAACCTTCGCATATAATCGAATACCATGCTTGTCCTCCTTAGCCTTTTAAGCAAAACCTTTCCAGTAACTGGATCAATATTTCACTACTACTTTTTCATCTATTCATCCATTCTTACCTTCTCCCTTTCATTTCATGCATTCCACACTATATGATTTTGCCCTATTCAATATTCTTACGAAAAGAGCTCTTTTCGTAAACTTTGCTGCTGTCATGAAGAAAGTAGAAGTTGATTTCCCATGAAGGATAGCGGCGTTCCAAGGGGCTGCTCATCACAATAGCTGAGGCATGATGAGAGTTTACAGGCATGGATACAGTATCCTGGTATTATTCTCTGTAGAAGCACTAAAAAAGACCGTAAACGGATTTTACCGTTTACGGCCTTTCTTTCATCATTACCTATCCAGCCTTTTCTTATTCGGGCCTATGGGTGTCTCAATGGGTTCTTGAAAATCGAATCCATTCCATTTTTGCTGCTTAATATTTTCAAATTTAACTTTCTCATATCCCGAGCTTTTGCTAGTCAGCAACAGGCCTTCTATCATCTCTAAAGCCCTGTCATGATGGAGGGCTTCAATATCCAATTCATTCAAGAAGTTAATGGTTAAATCATCATCTGAATCCGAAACGCTTATATTGATGTTTTTCGGAATAACGCTTTGGAAGACGTTTCTGTCTGGGTTTTTCATGGCTTGAATGGACTTTTTGATATTTCCTCTATTAATGTTGTCAGGTACAAGGAACCGTTCCTTTCCATTGGGTGAATACAGATAATAAGCTGTATGAACATTTTCATTCAATTCAATTCTTGGGAATTCACCTGTACTGCTGAATTGAGGAACGGATCCGTCGTGTTCTTGAAGTACGATTTCATTTACATCCTTATATTGAAAAGAGTAGAGCAGGGAGTGATAAAAGGCATATTCCACTGCACTGCTCCCACTGTAAGGATGGCCTTCATCAAGAGTGAAAAGAATCCTGTTATCCCCCATCTCAAAATTCCCTTTCAATGGGTGGTATTCTTCCATTCCCCAGCTTCCTTCAGGTAGCTTACCCGCAAGCTCTTCTTGACGCACAAGCCAGCCATCCGCCTCTTCTCCCTGTTCGTCCACTACGGAGATGGGGACAGGTATTGCTTCGGGGGAAATCAGGCCGTAAGAGTAAAAATCGTTCCCTTCCAGGTCTTCCTTATACAAGGATAATTTATCAGCCGCAACGGGATTGCCTTCCCTTTCTTCAACGGCCATACTGAACTGACTGGTCTCCTCTTGCACAGAGCTCTCTTTCATTTCGGAATTACCCAATTTCGGATGATGTTCGGATTCTTGAGCCGTATTCCCTGTTGTTTTATCTGAAGACTCTAAGGAATTCATTTCCGACTTTTCCATACTCTCTTCATTGAACTGATTTAGAACGCTTGGTGCTAACATCACTAGTATGAACATGACTGCCAGGGCAGCGACTGTTGGAATGACACGATTAAATGAGATCAAGCGTTTTTTATTCTGTCTTTCTATATTCGCGTAGATAGATTGAGGAGTCCGATCATCAGAGATTTGAGGCAGCTTTCTCACAAGTTCCTCTATATCACGATCTTTCCATTCTGATTTCTTCAATGTCTCTCTCCTCCTTTAAAAGCCGCTGGTTCATTTCATTTCTTAACCATTTGACCGCTCTATGCTGGGTCGTTTTGACTTTACTTTCAGACCAACCCAGAATTTCAGATGTTTCAGTGATTGAAAGCTCTTGTAAGTAACGCATGATAATCACCATGCGATAGTCCGTCGAACACTTCTTTAAGCATTCATATAATACCTTTATCTCTTCCTTTGCGACGGCAATTTCCTCAGGAAGCGCTCCATCATCCGGCAGTTCATTCCGACTCCAATCGAATTTATCGAAGATTCGGTTATTCCAATTCTTTTGTTTTCTAAAATGATCGACGGCTACATTTTTTGCGATCGAAAAAAGCCATGTTTTTTCCGAGCTTTTTCCCTCAAATCGCTCATACGATTTAAGTACTCGAATATATACTTCCTGCACCAGATCTTCGGCCTGCTGCTTATTCTGAACCATGTATACTAAAAATTGGAATACATCTTTATGATATGCAGAGTATAGCTTCTCAAAAACGGAGTCCACTTGTTCCCCTCCCCGTCAATTTATTAGTCGTAAAGTATGTAAAAAAGTTACGCACACTATCAATATAGTATTATCCTGGTAAAAAAGAAAGACTAATATTTAACCAATCCCCGCCACTCAGGATCCTCACATTCATATCCATTCAACTCCTGCAACAAAAACAGCCAACAGTTTCCCCGGTTCACTGTTGGCTCATCTTATTTCTTTTTATTTCAACAACATTCTCTTCATTCAACCTCAAATAAAGAATGTTTCCCATGTAACAAGAAAAAACGTCAGGTTTCTATGAAAATCATCGATTCTTAGCTAAAAAGGAAGAAAGAAAGTGAAGGTTGTCCCTTGATCGACTTTGCTTTGCACTTGTATATGACCCCTGTGGGATTCTATGATGTTCTTGGCAATGGCAAGTCCAAGCCCCGTCCCTGACTTCCCTCTTGTTCTCGCTTTATCCGCTTTGTAGAAACGCTCAAATACGAAAGGAAGATCTTCTTCAGGAATCCCCGAGCCTGTGTCTGTTATGTTGAACAAATAGCCGCCCTTGCTTCCAGTAAGAGACACGATGACTTCTCCGCCAGTCGGTGTGTGCCTCAAAGCATTATCTATAAGATTTGTCAGTACTTGTTCGATCCTGTCCGGGTCCATTTGGATTTCATCGTTAATGGCAACATCGCTTTTAAAGAATATGGAGACCTTTTTTTCTTTGGCAAGCCCGATAAATTTATTTGTCACTCTTTCTGTGAAAGACATGACACCTATCCTTGCTTTATTGAGAGTAATATGGCCTGCTTCCATCCTCGCCAAATCCAGAAGATCATTCACCAAGCGCCCCATACGCAATGACTCATCATAGATGATTCGGGCAATTTCTTTCTTCTCTTCTTCAGACTCCGCTATATCGTCAACGATCGCTTCACTATATCCCTGAAGCATGGAAATGGGTGTTCTGAGTTCGTGAGAGACATTGGCAATAAAGTCTTTCCTCAATTTATCCAATCTCCGCTCTTCTGTCATGTCGCGGACAACCGCCACTGCTCCTCGGATGTTGTTGTTATTATATAGGGGGCTGATAATCACCACATACGAACGGCCCTGCAGACTCAATTCCCCTGTCTGTTCCATTTCCGTTACGACGACGCTTTGCAATAATTCTCTTACAGTAGTGGGAATCGCTTCCTCACTGCTTTCATTCTGCTCATAATACCAATGCTGCAGGAACCGATCAGCTGGTGGATTGGTTATGAGAATGGTCCCGTCCCGATTAAACGTGATCACTCCATCAGCCATACTGCTCAATATGGAGGAGAGCTGCTCTTTCTCTTGGCTCAACGCATTAATATGAAATTTTAACTGCCTGCCCATTTGGTTGAACCCTGTGGCAAGTTCACCGATTTCATCCTTTGTCAGGATAGGAACCTTTGTATCGAATTTGCCTTTGGCCACCTCAAAGGCCGCCTCTCTCATTTTCCGCAATGGTGAGGTTATACGGGTGGAGAGGAAAAAAGCAAATATGGTGGTCAATATGATGGCAATCCCTGCAGCCAGTAAGATCAGCTTCGTTGTTTGACGGGTAGTGTCTTTAATGACGTCGAGTGATTGATAAAGGTATACTGCGCCGTCCTCTTGATTGATATGAAGGGGTGTCCCGACTATAATGACGTTTTCATATCTGTTCGCCGTCATCTCAGAAGATAATTCGACCTCTTTCTTGATGGTGATTTCCTTCGATTTGACTGATTGAAGCTGTTCATCACCTGAAATATAGTCGTGAACATCTTTTTCAAAAGTCGTCGAGTCCTGGGAATAGATTGATTCATTCTGATCCAGAGAGATAAGGATATTGACAGGATCATCAATGATTTCTTTTCCAAGTTCCAATCCAAGCTCCAGATCTTTATGATTTTCAATGACCCTTGCAACCTTTTCTGCTGTATTGGTTAATTCTTTTTCAACTTCATCGACATGGTAGTTTTGAAAGAATTCCAGCAGAAGGATCGTAAGTATGAACAATACAAAGGAAACCAATAGCAGGATGGTCAGCCATAGTTTCCCTACAACACTGCGCCATAACCTCATTCATTTGTTACCTCGAACTTGTAGCCTACACCCCAAACGGTGACAATCATCTTGGCGGCCATTTCAGAGACTTTATTCAGCTTTTCTCTTAGACGCTTTACGTGTGTATCCACCGTCCGAAGGTCCCCAAAGAATTCATAATGCCAAACTTCCTTGAGTAAATGTTCACGATCGAACACTTTGTCTGGTGCTTTCGCAAGGAAGTATAGGAGCTCGTATTCTTTTGGCGTCAAATTCACATCTTTCCCATCCGCCGTTACCCGGTGGGCATCGTTATCAATCGTCAGATGAGGGTAGACAATCAGGTCCTTTGCTTTCGCATCGGTTTGAATGAAACTCGTTTTTGAAGAACGCCTTAATAGCGCTTTCACTCTCAGTACCACTTCACGTGGGGAAAAAGGTTTCACTATGTAGTCGTCGGTTCCAACTTCGAACCCTTGCACCCTGTTCACTTCTTCTCCCTTGGCAGTGAGCATGATCACAGGAGTCGCTTTCTTTTCGCGAAGGTGCTTGCACACTTCGATCCCATCCATACCTGGCATCATAATATCCAGCAAGATACAATCGTAATTATTTTCTAATGCCAAAGCCAAGGCTTCTTCCCCATTTTCCGCTTCGTCGATTTCATAATTTTCTCTTTCAAGATACATTTTCAAAAGCCTGCGGATCCGGTCTTCATCATCCACAACCAAGATTCGAATATTTTCCTCCAAGGCTATATCCCCCTTTTGTCTAATTAAACCATATTATCCTATATTTTATATGAAAAAAGAAGCTGACTCAAAGAGAATATCATTCCCGTTATAGTCAGCTCCCTCCCGTCCGTTGTTTATGCGTATGAATGTAAACCTGCAATAATGAGGTTAACGGCCACTAGGTTGAATAAAATAATCGCAACCCCGATGACAGCTAACCATGCAGATTTTTCACCGTGCCATCCTTTAGAAAGGCGTAGATGCAGAAAGGCTGCATAAAATAAGAATGTAATCAGTGCCCACACTTCTTTAGGATCCCATCCCCAGAATCGTGTCCAGGCGATTTGGGCCCAGATCATAGCGAAGATGAGACCGCCCAGAGTGAATACGGGAAAACCAATTAAAACGGACCTGTAGCCAATTTCGTCCATCAGGTCTAAATTTACATTTTTCACCAACGGTTGTAATTTAGCAGCAATCCGCTTTCTGAATATCAGGCGTAAAAGCAGATAAATGCCTGTTCCGATTACAAATGACCAAATTACGGTATTCAGTTTCTTAGCATTAATCAAAGCTGGCATTTCGACAAGTGGTTCCATTACATTATCTGTCAATAATTTGCCTTCATTGGGACCGACGATGGCAGGAAGCGTGTATTCAGAAATGGCTTCGGCCCCTTCTTGATTTACATATTGAAAGTTCGCTTCATAATTTCCGAGGGTAAAGGCAGTTGATGCCACTACGAACCCTAACACGACAACTAAAGAATACATGACGGTTTCAAGCCAAAACGATTGCCTGCTTCCTTTTGTATGCTGTACTGATTTCAACAGGTAGATTAACCCAGCCACAAAACTGATGGATAAAATGGCTTCCCCTGCTGAAACGGTTGTAACGTGAATTTTCAGCCAATCGCTTTGAAGGGCAGGGATCAACGGGCTGATTTCTTTTGGAAACATACTGGCATAGGCAATCACAAGAAGTGCAAATGGTAATGCAATGACACCGAGTACCGTTGTTTTATACATGAAATAAAGAATGATGAATGCCCCGACAAGCATCATTCCAAAAAAGGTTGTAAATTCAAATAAATTACTTACTGGAGCATGTCCTGCCGCTCCCCATCTTAAAAAGAAATAACCTAATTGAGCGGTAAATCCAAAGAGGGTTAATCCGATTCCAATTAAACCCCATTTCCGCTGATTCGTTTCAGTTGTATTCTTTTGGCGGATACTTCCTCCAAAAAACAACGTAGCAATCAAATACATAATGAAAGATACATAGAGTAAATGACTACTCCACTCTGCCATTGTTGTCGTTGACATCCTCTTTCCTCCTTGCTTCGTCTTTTTGTTGTTGATCTTCAGGCTCCTGAATTCCAGTACCTTCTAACATGAAGTTGATTTCATTTTTTAGTCCGTGCCAGTTTTTATTCGTGTGACCGGCTATTATAACACCATCGTCACTACGGCGAATCCAGATTCTCCGGTGATGCCAATAGGCGCCTTGTACGACACCGATCATAAAGATAGCTCCACCGACAGCCAAGATCCAAAGAGTTAGATCTTTATGAACCGTAAGCGCCGATACATCTCTCGTCTCCACTCCGGCAAAGGACAATTTATTCTCATTATCACCAAGTGGCTCCAGGTTCTGTTGGATTCCTACAAAACTCACTTCTCCATCAGGCTTTTCAGGAGAAAATAGTTTAAAAAGGAACGCAGGATTATTTGGTAAAGGAGACTTGGTTTGCGGCTCTCCTTGTTCATTGAATCCAGAGAAATCCGGGTAATATCCCATCAATTCCACTTTATAGCCTTCTTCAAAGGAGTAGGTATCCTGGGGATCAAATAAATCGACAGTGAATTTACCGAAGCTCTTCCCCGACTCTTTATTATCAAACGTAAAGGACATGGATTTAAATTCATCCAACTTATAGCTGGTCTGGTAGACGGCAAAGTTCCCAAATTTCAGAGGGTGATTCACTTTGATTGAATCCTCTTTCTCCACTACCCGTTCAGCCGTTTGTCCAGGAAGTTTATCCCCCGACTCTTTATAAAGGATCACATCTGACTGGAAATTCTTCGCAATCATTCCGTTTTTATCAATCGCTTCCCCAAATACTTCTTTGTCATTTTCTTTATCGTAAGTCTCTAATGTAAATCCTTTGTTCTCTAAGTAATATTCCTGATTGGTTCCAGGTACCGCCCTCGTTTCCCCTTCACGTATCCAGACGGTTTCATCGATATACATACCAGGTACAAACCGAAGCATCCCTCCGAATAGGAAGATGATCAGACCGATATGATTCACATAGGGGCCCCATCTTGAAAAGCGGTTCTTCTCTGCAAGGATGTTTCCGTCTTCTTCCCGGATCCTATATTTTTTTAGAGTTAATTTTTCTTTCATGTTACTGACAGCTTCATTGACTTCGACAATTTCTGTCTTCCCATAGATGCGCTGCCGCTTCAGGAAACCGGTATGTCTTGAAACACGCTGGTTCTTGAGGGCACGATAGAGAGGAATCACGCGGTCTAAACTGCAAATTACTAAGGAAACCCCAATCGATGCAATCAGAAGTAAATACCACCATGAACTATATAAATCATGAAAACCTAAAGTGTAATATAATTCCCCGAAGAAGCCATATACGTCTTCATAATACTCATTGGCGGGCTGTCCATTAGGAATATACTGTTCCTGAGGCAAAATCGTACCTACTGCCGAGGCGATAAGGGTGATGACAATTAACCACACACCCACTTTGACAGATGAGAAGAAATTCCAAATTTTATCTACAATCGACTTGTTATATGTCTGGGAACGTCTGGCACTACCCTCATAACGCATGTCATGAAGCTTCTCGTTCTTCGCTTCATCCGTCAATGCCCGTCCACAGGATTCACAGAGAACGGTACCGTTCGGGTTCACATGACCGCATACACATTTAATCTCTTTCATGTTAAAACTCCTTATATCAAGTTAAACTGCCGAGCTAAGGCTTGACGCTCTCTAAATCTTCAATGATATCTTTTTCTGACATTGTACCCGTAATGATCTTTTCAATTTCACCTTGAGGGTTAATGAGAAAAGTCGTCGGTAACGGATCAATGCCATAAGCATTTTGAACTTCCTCTTCTTTGTCGACTAATATAGGGAACTCCAACCCGTGTTTAGATACGAATCGATTGATGAGAAAATCCGATTCCCCTACATTTACGGCTAATATCTTTACACCTTGATCTTTATACTTCCCATACTGATTATTCATGTAGGGCATTTCCCTTTCACATGGTTTGCACCATGTTCCCCAGAAATTCAGGAATACGCCCTGTCCTTCATAGTCGGACAATTTATGCTTATTCCCTTCCATATCTTCCAATACAAAATCAGGAGCTTGATCTCCTACCTTTAACTGCCCTCTTTCATCCTTCGTAAAGTTTGCATACAGGGTATATGCAACCGCAGAAGTCAGGACGATGAGAATCATTGTCCGGAGGAGTAATCTGCGTTTTTTCTTATCCATGTGCGTTTGCCTCCCATATTGAAATCGTTCTCATTAAATGGAGATGTTTTTCTCTCTTTACAGTAGCAAAGGGCCTGACGTCATAAGAGAGTTCTTAAGACATCAGTCCCTGCAATAATGTGATGTATCATTCCTTCAAGATAAGCAGGGGAATACACCTTGGGTTTCAGGGTAAAATTCCTCTCCCATTATATCATTTATCACTTTAGGGATAGTGTAAATTATATGAAGGATATGTGACACTTTCCGAACTTATCCCCTACCTGATACTTCCTGTCTCTGCAAGGGTTCTAAGCTGTTTGACTTCATGTGGAGTAAGCTCTCTTCCCTCGCCTGCATTCAGTCCATGCAGAGTCAGGAATGCATACCGCTCACGTTTCAGTTTTTGAACCGGGTATCCAAGAGCTTCAAACATTCTGCGGACCTGACGGTTCCTTCCCTCGTGGATGGTAATTTCAACGATGGATTTTTCCTGTTTCTTATCAATGCTCAATACTTTCACCTTTGCCGGAGCCGTCATACCGTCTTCCAGTTTAACTCCCTTTTCAAGTTCTCTGATTTTATATTTAGGAGGGATCCCTTTTAATCTTGCTACATAGGTTTTTTCAATTTCGTTGCTTGGATGCATGAGGGCATTGGCAAAGTCCCCATCATTGGTTAAGAGAAGAATACCTGACGTTTCATAGTCCAGTCTTCCTACGGGATAGATTCTTTCTTGTATTTCAGGGAAGAAATCCGTTACAACTTGACGATCTTTATCATCCGTCACAGCTGAAATGACCCCCCTCGGTTTATAAAGCATATAATACACTTTGTTTTCTCTTTCAATCTGAATTCCAGTCACTTCAACTCTATCGGAATTAGAAACCTTTGTTCCGAGTTCCTTCACTACCACACCATTGACTTTCACTTTACCTTCTATAATTAATTGCTCGGCTTTCCGTCTTGACGCTACGCCACTATGAGCAATAACCTTCTGTAATCGTTCCACGGTCTTTCACCTCATTTGATTTTCAATACTTTTGTCTTCATGAATTATTACATAATCCAGGCAAAATAGAAAGGTATAAAGAAAAATCGACCTTTTCAGTCGATTTCTTTATACCCTTCTGTTTCATTTTTAACTAGGAACCCACTCTAAAACATGAGCGTGACGATGAAGATGGCGGCGATGATCCCAACGACGTCAGCCAATAAACCCACCTTCAGGGCATCTCCCATCTTACGGATTCCTACCGCCCCGAAATACACGGTCAATACGTAAAGTGTCGTATCGGTACTTCCCTGTAAGGTTGATGCTAATCTCCCGATAAAGGAATCAGGCCCGTGGGTAGCGACTATATCACTCATCATACCCAGTGCAGCAGTTCCTGAAATGGGCCTGATGATAGCCAGGGGCACAATTTCAGGGGGAATGCCAAGTGCAAGTAATCCGGGACGGATGAGGTTCACAAAAAATTCAAGAGCTCCTGATTCTCTAAATATGGTTATGGCTACAAGCATTCCAATCAGAAAGGGGATAATCGATACGGCAATTTTAATGCCTTCTTTCCCACCATCTACGAATACTTCATAGGTGGGGACCTTTTTATACGTGCCGTAAATTAATATAAAGCCGATCATAACCGGAATCAGCCATAATGAGATAGTGGATATCCATTGCATCTATTTCACCTCTCGACGGGTACGTCTGTAATGAAAGTAACGGTCTATGAGTATGGCTCCAATCGTGGACAACAATGTGGCAATCAAAGTAGGTCCTACAATTTCCGTTGGAGAAGCTGAATCATATTTCATCCGGATGGCAATGACGGTGGTTGGAATAATGGTCAAACTTGATGTGTTGATCGCGAGGAAAGTAATCATTGATCTGCTGGCGTTGTCTTTTCCCCCGTTAAGCTCCTTTAACTGCTCCATCGCTTTGATCCCCAGTGGAGTTGCAGCGTTCCCAAGGCCAAACATATTGGCCATCATATTTGATAATATATACCCCATTGCAGGATGATTGTCCGGCACTTCAGGAAACAACCTGGTCACTAAGGGTCTGAAAAGCCTGGCCAGTTTATCCAAAAGTCCTGCTTCCTGGGCAATCCTCATGATTCCTAACCAAAACACCAATACGCTGACCAACCCTATACAGAGGGTAACGGCTTCATTGGCAGATGAGAAAATGGCTTCGTTCACTTCTTCCATTTTCCCATTTATCACAGCAAATAGTAATCCGATGATGGTCATCCCGACCCAAATGAGATTAACCATGTTTCCGTACTCCTATAAAGGACTCGAATGAGTATGCCCAGAACTTCCACCAGCTTTTACCTTTATCCTTTTCAACCGAAGCTTTATAGAATATGGGCAGGGTGTCCACTTCTTCCCCTTCTAGAAATACGACAGCCTTTCCGACTACTTCAGGAACCTTTTTATTCTTTAACCATTCCTCTTTTGGCTTTAACATTTTGTACTCTACCTTTACATCATCTACTTCGTCATCCTGAAGCGTCAGGACGGAATCCCGTTTAAGATAGGCTCGACCCTTATATATATCATCATCCATCTTTTCGATTTTCCCTTTTTCCAGGACAATTTTGTAATCATATTGCTTAAATCCATATTCGAACAATGCAATATGATCATTCCAATCATCGGGAGCATTTAGGGTAACGGCAATCAGATTCTCTCCATCCTTGGAAGCTGTCGATACAAGCGTACGTTTCGCACGTTTTGTATATCCCGTTTTGCCCCCCGTACTGTGTTTGTACAATTCTGTCAGCAGTCTGTTTTTATTCTTCCATTTCCGGTCCCATTTTTCATCTGGATTGGGTGCAGTGTGAATCTTCGTTCCTGCTATTGTCCTATAATTTTCATTTTCCATTGCATATCTTGTGAGTACGGCCATATCATATGCCGTTGATAAGTGGTCTTCATGGTCATCAAGACCATGAGGGTTGGAAAAATGGGTGTCCTTCATTCCAATTTCGTCCGCCTTTTGATTCATCATGTATACAAACCCATCGAGACTGCCGCCAACATATTCAGCTATAGCGACTGCTGCATCATTCCCGGATCTCAGCATTAGCCCGTACACCAGATCTTCAAGCTTTACCTTCTCCCCCGCTTTCAGGTACAGGGAAGATCCCTCGGTTCCTGCAGCGTTGGAGGACACCGTCACTTCCTTATCCATCTTTCCTGACTCCACAGCAAGGATCGCCGTCATGATTTTTGTGATACTGGCAATCCGGCTTTGGCTGTAAGCATCCTTTTCAAAAAGAATCCTGCCCGTCTCCTGATCCATTAAAATCGCCCGGTGTGAACTAACAGAAGGTGTGGCCTGAACTTGTTTTGAAACGGTTACAAACAGGAAGGTAAAGATAATAAAATAATATATGTAAAATTTCACTTTTCTTCGATTCACACCCATCTACTCCTTTATTTCTTACGTGTTTGTACAAGTCTATGCAGGACAAGGGGTAATATGAATGAAAATCAGGATATTACACTTTCAACTTTCTGATCACATAAAAACACAGCCTGATGTCCAGGCTGTGTTTTTATGTGATTGAGACGGATTCTCAAGGAGCAGGTATCCTTCCGTCAAGGGACGGAACTTCCTGGGAGTACCTGCCAGTCTGTTGCCCATGCTATTTAGCTTACTCTTTCGACTCAATCGTTTCCTGGAATTTTTCAAAGAATAGATCTGCTTCATCCTGCATGAATTCTTCCTCGATGTTCTCTGGTAAAGGTGGAAGTTCATCTATTCCTTTTAGCCCAAAATAGTCCAAAAATTCTTTCGTCGTACCAAACAAGTAGGCACGACCGGTCCCTTCTGCCCGTCCTACTTCCTTCACCAGTCCTTTGGACGTCAACGTCTGGATCGGACGCTCGGTCTTGACACCCCTGATTTGTTCGATCTCCATCCTTGTGATTGGCTGCTTATAAGCAACAATCGCCAACGTTTCAAGAGCGGCTTGAGACAAGAAGCTTACATTGGGTGATTCAACCAATTTCTTTAAGTAATCGGCATTGCTTTTTTTTGTCACCAATTGAAAGGTGTCCGCTATCTCGATCATATATATTCCCCGATTGGAATCTTCTTCATAATCTACCTTCAGCTCTTCAATAACCTCCATAGCTTCCCGCTCCCCGATTTCAAGAACGGAACAGACTTGTTTGAGAGAAAGGCCTTCATCACCGGCTGCAAACAACAGGCTTTCCAGTATTCCTTTCCAATTACTGCTGTTCAACAAGTTCTACCTCCTTTCCCGCTTCAACAAATATTTCTGTGAAGTTTTTCTCCTGATTGACAATGATTTGGTTCCTCTTCATTAGTTCCAGTACCGCCAAGAAGGTAACAACGAGATGCTCCTTATTATCAGACGGAAAGAGACTGGTAAAAGAAGTGCGCTTTTTTACATTCCTCAAGCTTTGAAGGATATCATTCATTCTTTTCTCAATGGATATTTCCTGTCTGGTTATTCTGGTTTGAACAGGTCTTTGCAACTTTTTACGCCTCAATAATTTATGGAAAGCACCTAACATATCATATAAAGAAACTTGAACATCACTATTCTTCAGCTCCGCTTCAGCTGAGAATTCTGAAAGATCACTTGGAGGCTTCGTATATACCTGCCCCCGTTCTTCTTCACGGTGTTTGAGTTCATTGGCCGCTTCTTTGAATTTACGATACTCGATCAGCCGCTCTACTAATTCGTCACGGGGATCTTCTTCTTCAAATTCAATCTCATCATTTAGAAGTCCATCATCATGTTTAGGGAGGAGCATTTTACTTTTAATGGCCAGTAATGTGGCAGCCATCACTAAGTATTCACTCGCAACATCAAGCTGCAAGCTTTTCATTGTATGTACATATAACATATATTGCTCAGTGATTTGAGCCATAGGAATATCATATATATCAATTTCCAGGGAGTTAATCAGATGCAGAAGAAGATCTAAAGGACCTTCAAAAGCGTCAATCTTCACATTATATTCCACTTTATCACCAAATTTCTAATTGCAGTCATTCCTGATAGCTACTTAATAGTATAGTAGATTGACCACTATTCTCCAATAGAAAGTTTTGTATGAATGGGAGGATCTGTCGTTCCACCAAGGGAATGTGCTACAATTTAACTACTTACATCAAAAGGGGGATCCCATGGTTTATCCGAAGCCTTACTTAGAATTTTTAATGTATTTCCATGGAAATCGTGATTATTTCGAATGCCATGAAGTATTGGAGGAATATTGGAAAGAGGTGGATCCAAAGAACCGCTCTTCTCATTGGGTGGGGCTAATCCAGGTTGCGGTAGGGTTTTATCATTATAGGAGGGGAAATCTTACAGGTGCAGTCCGTACTTTCAAGAAAGCCGTCCTAAATATACAATCGAATCATAAGGAACTTTCCCGGTTCGGAATGGACGCAGCCAGGCTTCAGGATATGCTGGAGGCTATCATCCAAGAATTAAACACCAATCAGTCCTATAGGAGTATCAACCTCCCTTTAACGGACTCTTCACTCTTAAATGAGGTCCAGGCACTTTGCGAGGACAGCGGGTTCAACTGGTGCACTCCGAGTGATTTATCGAATCATGACCTCATCCATCGCCATTCCTTACGTGACAGGACAGACGTGATCTTAGAGCGAAAAAAGGCATTAGAACGAAAAAAAAGAGGCTGACCACCTGTTCGCCAGGTGGCCGGCCTCTTTTAACATTCCCCGTCTTTTACATCATCTTCATCCCCGTCACACTTCTCAAAAAAGGAGGCGGTATCTGAATTTGGCTTTACTTCATACTCCGAATGCATATCTTTGAGCTGTCTGACCATGGATTTTCCAATTCCCTCATGTCTGTGGGATGGATTGACGGATATATGTTGGATTTCTAATGTACTATCTGTCTTGAATACCCCAATTAAGCCTACTATGTCCTCTTCTTTCCATAAAAAGAGCTGCCAATTGTCTTCAGTTTCGTATTGCTTCATCGTGTGTTGAAGCTTCTTCAAATCCTTTTCATTTGGCATGAAAGATAATAACCCCATTGCAATCTTTTCAAACGCCTTTTTATACCGAATTAACATATTTACCCCTCGTTATGTTCATGTCTACTTTTTTTATTTTATATCATAGACAGAAACTGAAAATTTAATTGTTATGAACGTTTATTTATCTTACTAAATTTACTATTATTAATCAACTTTAACCATTTAGCTGCCGGCCAGGAACACCCAGTAAATAATCCCCCAAATGATCCCCGCTACCAATAACAGCACGAACAATCCCTTATTACCGATCTTCATAACTGACTCCTTTGTCTGTAATGTATTCACCCTTTTAAGTCATTGTTATTGTATAGTAAAATCGCGATTTATTAAAGTATGTAATGCAATATGCAAGAAAGTAGTTTTAAGTTTAAGATTCTCGAAGACTATGCATTTGTCTCACTTAAAGGTTACATCAAGGGAAACGATATCCTCATACGTTTCTCTATGAACAGCTAATCTTGCTTCTCCATCTTCGACGAACACGACTGCAGGGCGGGGAATACGATTGTAGTTATTCGACATGGAGTACCCGTATGCTCCTGTACAGAACACAGCAAGGATATCGCCGGCTTCAGATTCTGGAAGCGGCAGATCCCAAATCAACATATCCCCTGATTCACAGCATTTACCAGCGATTGAAACCGTTTCTTCAGGCGCATGATCTGCTTTATTGGCAATCACAGCTTCATACTTCGCCTTGTAGAGTGCAGGTCTGATGTTATCACTCATGCCTCCATCAACAGCTAAGTACTTGCGGATGTTCGGGACTTCTTTTCTAGAACCCAATTTATACAGGCTGGTTCCTGCATCACCTACGAGGGACCTTCCTGGTTCAATCCAGATTTCAGGCATTTCAAGATTGTATCTGCTCACTTCGTCTTTAACAGCAGTAATCATTTCCTTAACATATTGCGAAGGAGGGATCGGGTCATCATCTTTTGTATAGCGGATTCCGAAGCCCCCACCTAAATTGATTACTTTCGGGTCAAAATCATATTGTGATTTCCATTGGGCAACTTTTTCAATAATCCTTTTGGCAGCAAGAATGAAGCCTGTCGTTTCAAATATTTGTGACCCAATATGACAATGCAGCCCCAATAATTCAATCCCTTCATAACTCATCGCCATTTTCATGGCTGCTTCAGCTTGACCGTTACCTAAGTCGAATCCGAATTTGGAATCCTCTTGACCGGTAAGAATATAGTCATGTGTATGAGCTTCAATCCCAGGGGTCACTCTCAATAGAACATTCGTCTTACTTTCGGCAGAGCTTGACATGTCGTTCACAAGTTCCAATTCATAAAAGTTATCCACCACAATGCAGCCTATTTTCTTTTCAACGGCCATTTTCAATTCATCCTTGGACTTATTATTTCCATTAAAATGGATGCGTTCAAGGGGGAAATCTGCCTTTAAAGCAGTATATAATTCCCCACCTGAAACCACATCCAGCGATAATCCTTCTTCTTTCATTAATTGAAACATGGCTATACATGAAAATGCCTTACTGGCATACGCAACTTCAGCCTTTACTCCCAGGGCCTCAAACGTCTCTTTGAAACCTCTTGCACGTTCTCTGATGAGTGTTGTGTCATATACATAAAGGGGAGTACCGTATTGTGCTGTCAACTTTACGGTACTCACTCCGCCTATGATAAGATGACCATTTTGTATTTCTGATGATCCATGAAGATGCATGAAGCGCCTCATTCCCCTCTATAATACTCTACTGATTAAACGTAATTTACCACAGAATGAGAATTGTTGCAATATTCCTACGATTTCGCCGGCTGCTTATACTTGTTTCTCGGCTGTACAATGCTTGGTCTGATTTTCGCACCAGGCATAGAACGTCGAATCAGGATCTGCATGAACGCTTTCGGACTGAATGGCATAAGAGGCCATAAATATGGCGTATTCAGCGATTTGATATTTGTGACGAATAGGATATACAGTGTCGTTCCCACCATAAGACCCGGGATGTGGAAAAACGCTACTGCAATGAGAAGGAACAGCCTAGCCATTTTGTTCGCCGCACTTAATTCATAACTTGGCGTTGCAAACGTCCCGATGGATGCAACCGCTACATAGAGAATGACCTCCGGCTGAAATAAACCTACATCAATGGCAATTTGCCCGATTAAAACGGCTGCAATCAACCCCATGGCTGTAGACAATGGGGTTGGAGTATGAATGGCAGCCACCCTGAACATTTCAACCCCGAAATCCGCTATGAATAACTGAACAATAACTGGAATATTTGTCTGTTCATTCGGTCCGACAAATTTAATCATTTCTGGTAATAAAGAAGGGTCCAACACAAACAGATACCATAACGGGAGTAAAAACAGCGAGGCCAAGATCCCAAGGAACCTGGTCCATCTGACAAATGTCCCCACTGCGGGTGATTGTCTGTACTCCTCGGCGTGCTGGAGGTGATGGAAGTAGGTTGTTGGAGTAATGATGACACTTGGGGAAGTATCCACAAAAATAAGAACATGTCCCTCCAGTAAGTGAGTGGCCCCTACATCTGCCCTTTCCGTGTACCGTACAAGCGGGTATGGATTATACCCCTGTTTCACAAGGAATTCTTCAACGGTTTTATCTGCCATGGTCAAGCCATCGATTTTTATACTTTTCAATTCTTTTTTAATGACCTCTATCAGGCTTGGGTTGGCCACATCTTTGATATACGCAATTGAAATGTCTGTCTTTGACCTTTCACCTATGCGAAAGATCTCAAACCTTAAGCGCGGATCCCTGATTCTCCGTCTCGTTAATGCCGTATTCACAATGATGTTCTCTACATAGCCATCACGTGACCCACGGACCACCTTTTCTGTATCCGGCTCTGACGGCTGTCTTCCAGGGTAGCTGCGGACATCAACAATGATCGCCTCTTCGTAGCCTTCAACAATGACAGCTATCAGCCCTGACAGGACTTCGTCCACTGCTTCTTCAATCGTTTTCACGGGCTCAACCGACTGATGAACAAGTCGATTATGTACAATCTCATATAAACGGCTGGTTGCACGTTCATGATCATTGATTTCAACAAGTTCCTCTACGATTTGGATAATGTAGGAAGCATCCGTCAGGCCATTGATATAGTAGATGTGCACGCCCTTTTTCAAGATCATGAGCTTCCTTACACCCAGATCGAAGCTCTTATTCAGCCCCACATGATTTTTCATGTAGTCTTCCATAATCCCGATGTCTTTTGGAATCGGTGTTTTCTTCGTTTTCTCAGGCATGGTACCCGCTCCTTTCCAAGATGATTTCGACAGCCTTCTTCGTAATGGGGGCTCCTTGGGAGTAATGATCTCTTTTCGCCATTTTGCCTATGTCACCAATCCCGACGATGACAGGGACATCCAACTCATCTAGGCAATAGACCGTATCACCTGTCAACCTCCCCACATCCATTTCAGGTACTCCAAATTTATCTACTCCATATGGAGTCAATTCACCAAATTTATCAATGCATACATCCACTTTTGTCCATTCTGCCTGCTTCGTTTTACTGGCAACGGCAATGATCCCGAGAACCTGCATATCAGGGTGTCTCGCTACATGCTTAAGGGCTCGTTCACCTGCACCTTCTCCAATGAATCCACTATCGTCAAACATCACAAATACAGGGTCGTTCTTGGCACTTTTTATTAATTTCACTATTTCCGGGCCTGAGAGTACAGACGGATTGCCCTTTGAACTTGAGATGCATCGCCCTCCATACTCCTTTGCAACGCACTCTATAGCCCGCTTGGCATATTCATCTCCGTCTGTTATCAGGATCACTTTTCTCTTGTTGTCCATACGAACCCCTGCCCCTTACTATTTATTGATGAACCAAGTAGAGCCAATGAAAGAGGGAGCCTGTGATTTTGCCGAACACAATCGCCATGATAAGGATGACGATTTGACCTTCTATCCCAATCCGCTTGGCGAGAATAGGAAAAACATTCAATACTTCTGTTAAAGCAGCTGCCAGCAATCCTATGAACACTCCGCTCGCCAAACCGATAGGTATCAGGACGAATGGGGAAAAATGGAATGTATAGTTGTTTAAGCTTATAAATCCCCCAGCCAGAGCTCCTGAAATGACAGCGAGTTCATAGTGGTGTATCATTTTCATGGTCTTTGTTAATTGGGTCAATCTGGGTATAATCCCCAATACAGTTAAGAATGCAACGAACCCAGAACCTACTGCCAATCCACCAGCAAAACCAATAAAGATGGTGATCAGTACATTAATGGTCATCTATTCTCTTCTGACTTTCTTTGTTTTCATTCATGATGACATACTGATCTAAATCCTGCTGATAATTAAACATTTCAACCTCTAATGGACTCGGTTCTTCATTCAGCCTTTTTCTGAATACGTGATTGAAAAATAAAATCATCCCAAGACCCAACCCCAATGAATATGGAACTTGAAACAGTAAGGGATGGGGATCTTCATTACCCGTCACAAAGTGATACAGCCTTTGATGAACCTCCCTCATGCTTACATCTTCATGAAAATTCATAATTGCCAGGGCTGCACCGATGAATAAAAGCAGCCAAACTCCAATAAAGAGAGGAAGAGAGACTTTCTTTTTCTCATAAATCACTTCTATGATACTTTGTGTAGGTCCGATGGTCTGGATATCCAGGTCCCCGAAATTCTTGCAAATTTCCTTTATCACCTTCATGACATCCACTACAATGATATTCTTATCGGATTCTTTGACCTGATGAATCGGAATGTCCCTTAACTCATCTAAAATATTTTCAGGTGCTATGATTTGAGCGAGTTGCCCAAGCCTGACCCTACTCTCTTCCCTTACCTGCACTCGATGACGTAAGCGTATATAAAGAATACCTTCCATGCAGTTCACATCCTGAAAACATGATTTTCCCTTCGTAACAATAGTATGGGTTAACGGACATTATTTATGTAATGACTGGTTTTCCTGCCTAAGGATATTGGACAGAGAAAGAATGGGGCTTGTTCCATTTTTAGCCTTACATGCCATTGAATATGAATCATTTCGAATTGGGAACTGTCATGTAAATACAGAAATAACCCTGCCGTTTCAACATGATTCATTGAAACGGCAGGGTTATTTCCACCTATGATTCTGTATGCATATGATCTTTCATTGTTTGTAAAATTTTCTTCTCAAGCCTCGACACCTGGACTTGTGATATACCTAGGCGATCTGCTACTTCAGATTGGGTTTGGTCTTTATAATATCTTAAGTACACAATCAGCCGTTCACGATCATCCAGCTCCCTTATCGCTTCTTTTAAAGCAATTTTATCAAACCATTTATTATCAGTATTATCAGCAATCTGATCCAACAAGGTAATAGGGTCACCGTCATTTTCGTAGACTGTTTCATGAATGGAAGAAGGAGTCCGGCTCGCTTCCTGGGCCATGATTACTTCTTCAACCGAGTATTCCAGATGCTCTGCAAGCTCACTCACGGTCGGTACCCTTCCAAATTTCTTGGAAAGTTCATCTTTGGCCTTGCGGATTTTGTTCCCCATTTCCTTGAGGGATCGACTCACCTTTACCGTTCCGTCATCCCGGATGAACCGTTGGATTTCTCCGATAATCATCGGAACAGCATATGTTGAAAACTTGACGTCGTAGCTTAAATCAAACTTATCGACTGATTTCAGCAACCCGATACTACCTATCTGAAAGAGATCATCAGGCTCATACCCCCGATTAAGGAAACGTTGGACAACTGACCACACAAGGCGCATATTCTTCTGGACGATTAAATCCCGTGCGCTTTGGTCACCTGCCTGACTTTGCTTTATCAGCTCTTTCACCTCATGATCCTTCAAAAAGGTCTGTTCCTTTTCATTTTTCACTTCGACATCCATGGGCACGACTCCTTAATTGCATAGCGCTTTACTATTGGTCAAGTGCTTCTTTAGTCTTACCGTGGTGCCTGTACCTGGGTGTGAGGATACTTCTATTTCGTCCATGAAATTTTCCATGATGGTAAAGCCCATCCCAGAACGCTCCAACTCAGGTTTGGATGTGAACAATGGCTGACGGGCTTCATCTACATCACCGATTCCGACCCCTTCATCCCGGATCGTCATATCAATGAATCCATCTTCTTCCATGACAACGGAAATATAAACCGTTCCATTTGGCCTGTTATCATATCCGTGAATGATGGCATTGGTCACAGCTTCGGATACAACTGTTTTGATTTCTGTCAACTCATCCATCGTGGGATCCAACTGGGCGATAAATGATGCAACGGTGACTCTGGCAAAGGACTCGTTTTGGCTTAAAGAACTGAATTGAATGTTCATTTCATTCCTCATGTTAGGCGACCCCCAATCTTTGTAATGCGTTTTCTTCAGACGGTTCAAGACGGATAATCTTAAACAACCCTGACATTTCAAATAATCGGTTTACCGAAGGGGAGATCGCACAAACAACCATTTCTCCGTGCTTTTGTTTGATTTGCTTGTACCGGCCCAAAATGACACCCAAACCAGAACTATCCATAAAACCTAATTCCTCTAAATTCAAAATGATATGCTTCACATCTTCACTTTCAATCAGGTTCGAAGCTTTTTCCCTGAGCTCATCGGCAGTATGATGATCCAGCTCACCACTTAAACGGATACACAAAACATCTCTTTTGACTTCTAAGTTAATAGCAAGACTCACTATCAGAAAGCCTCCTTCTCTGTCGTATAGTGAGTCATTTCGCTATTCTTTTAGTGAATTCCTTCCCCATGACAAAACTAGAAGGAATTCGTCATAATTAGTGGTTATTTTCATTTTGCGCGAATAGGCAATTACTTCCCGACTTTCGTGAACAGCCCAAAGGACTTTTTATACAGTTCCCACCAGCTAGCGTTATTCACATTTTTCTTCGCGACCAAGGTGCTTTCCACCACTATTTTCCCTTTGTTCATCACCACGAGTGTACCGACTTTGTCTCCTTTTTTAATAGGAGCTTTCAGGTCTTTCGATAGAGTGATCTTTTGTTCTATCCCATCCATTTTTTCACCTTTTGGTGTAAGCAGGGATATAGGCTCTTCCGTCACTGCGTCCACTTTATTTTCTTTCCCTTTGGACACATCCGCCTTGGCCAGTGATTCCCCTTTTTTAAAGAGTGGCTTGGTTGAATACTGATTGAAGGCATAATCCAGCATTTTACTTATCTCGTTATTTCTCTCTTTAGGCGTAGGTGCCCCGAACACGACAGCTATGACTCTCATATTGTCTTTTTTCGCTGTTGCCGTTAAACAGTATTTCGCTTCATTGGTGAACCCGGTTTTTAAACCGTCCACCCCGTCATAGAAACGAACCAGTTTATTCGTGTTCACCAACCAGAATTTCTTTTCTGTATCTTCACGTAAATACGATTCATAGCTACCTGTAAATTTAGTGATTCCTTCATATTTAAGAAGTTCCTTGGCCATCATGGACATATCATGGGCAGAACTATAATGATCTTCAGATGGTAAGCCTGTAGGGTTTTTGAACTTAGTGTCTTTCAACCCCATCTCTTGGACCTTTTTGTTCATGGCATCAACAAAGGCTTCTTCACTTCCTGAAATGTGCTCAGCCATGGCCACGGATGCATCATTGGCAGAACCAATTGCAATCCCTTTGAGCATTTCTTCCACCGTCATGCCTTCACCAGGCTCGAGGAATATCTGGGATCCTCCCATGGACGCTGCATATTCACTTGTTCGGACTTCGTCATCCCATTTTATTTGACCTTTTTCAAGTGCTTCCATGATCAACACCATGGTCATGATCTTGGTCATGGATGCAGGCGCCAGCTTCTCATGACTATTCTTCTCATATAATACCGTCCCAGTATCACGCTCAATCAAAACAGCTGATTTCGCTGCCTCTGCCAATTCAGATTTCTTCTCCTGAGCAAACCCCATTGAAGGAAATATTAATGCCAGAAGCATACATGTCACCACTATATACACAAAACGTTTCATTCAACTGTCCTCCAATCCATTCTCGTTATAAATCAGTACTCATAGACCCATTTTTTCCAACTGCATCATTTTTATACAAACATTGGTAAAAAAGAAAAGTGTCAGGTGTATATAAAATAAGTAGGACTTTGAAGGTTTCACCTTGGAGAAATGATCATGAATGAGAATGAGGTCAGGCGTTATCTATAATAAATGACATCAATGCAGGCTTTTTTCATACACTATTTTTGAGGTGAAAAATATGCCAAGAGTGAAATACACAGATGCAGATGTTGCCCTGATGGCAAGAATGATGAGAGCGGAAGCGGAAGGTGAAGGAAAGCAAGGGATGCTTTATGTGGGCAATGTCATCGTGAACCGTGCCAAAGCGGATTGTTTGGACTTCAAAGAGGTAAGAAGCATCCGACAAGTCATTTTTCAAGTACAGGGAGGAAATTATTCGTTCGAAGCGGTCCAAAAGGGGAATCTTTTTTATAACAGAGCGAGATCCGTTGAAAAAAAATTAGCGAAAAAGAATTTGGACTATTGGAGTCAACATCCGGCGAAATATGCTCTCTGGTATTTCAATCCATATGCTCCATGTCCACCAACATGGTACAGCCAGCCTTTTTCCGGTCAATATAAAAACCATTGTTATTATGAACCGTCAGCCGGAACATGTGAAAGTGTGTATACCGGTGGTTAACTGATGGAAGATCCTATCCTTGCTGAATAGTACGATACAGGTTTGTCATCCTTTCTTCTGAACAAAAACAACAGCCTGTAGCCTTTCGAATGGTCAGTGAAAAAATCTCTGACCTTCCTGTTTATGCACTGCCGATTTCTTCACAAAAAAACCTCCGCCAAAGGATTCCTTCCTTGGCAGAGGCTTCTCTTCAACAGGCGATTAGCCCGTGATTTCTGTATGAATCAATGTAGGTGCTTTTACATGTTCAGATGTCACCTTGATGCTTTCATATAATTTCTCTTTTACCTCTTCAATATTCTCTTGATTGCTGTAGATGGTTACAAGGGATTCACCCGCTTTTACTGAATCCCCGATCTTCTTGCGCAGTTCAAGACCCACTGCCAAGTCGATGACAGAATCTTTGGTTGCACGGCCTGCACCCAACCACATGGCAGCCGTTCCTACTGCATCGGCAACGATTTCAGATACATACCCATCTTCCTTTGCTTCAAGCTCGATTTTGTATTGTGCCTGAGGAAGCTTGGATGGTTCATCCACACACGACGGGTCCCCACCTTGTGATTCAAGGAAAACTTTAAAATTATCAAGAGCAGATCCATCTTCAATCGCTTTATTCAATAATTCTCTTGCCTCTTCTAAAGTCGATGCCTTTTCAGCAAGATATACCATGTGACTTCCAAGAGTCAGGCATAACTCTGTCAAGTCTTCCGGACCCTCACCTTTCAGCGTATCAATCGCTTCTTTCACTTCAAGTGCATTTCCGATTGCAAAGCCCAGAGGCTGACTCATGTCGGAAATGACAGCCATCGTTTTTCTGCCAACGTTATTTCCTATATTCACCATGGCCTTTGCAAGATCTTTTGAATCATCAAGAGTTTTCATGAAGGCTCCGGCACCCGTCTTAACATCCAGTACGATGGCATCGGCTCCTGCAGCGATTTTTTTACTCATGATGGAGCTTGCAATCAGGGGAATACTGTTCACCGTTGCTGTCACATCACGCAGGGAATAAAGTTTCTTGTCAGCCGGTGTTAAGTTACCACTCTGTCCGATAACAGCTAATTTATTCTTGTTCACCAATCGGATGAATTCATCGTTTTCTATTTCCACATGGAAACCTTCAACAGATTCAAGCTTATCGATGGTTCCCCCCGTATGTCCAAGACCCCTGCCACTCATCTTCGCTACAGGCACACCAACGGAAGCCACCAACGGTCCAAGAACAAGGGTCGTGGTATCACCCACACCGCCAGTGGAGTGTTTGTCTACTTTTATGCCTTCGATGGCAGATAAATCGATTTGATCGCCTGATTCAACCATGGCCATCGTTAAGTCGGCTCTTTCCCTGTCACTCATATCTTTAAAGAAGATGGCCATCGTCAGGGCACTTACCTGATAGTCAGGTATGCTTCCATCTGTATAGCCTTCAACGATAAAGTTAATTTCTTCAGTAGAGAGTTCTTTTCCTTCACGCTTTTTCTCTATTAAGTCAACCATTCTCATTGTATTCACCCGCTCTTTTAATAGTAAACCTCGGGACTCCTCCCTTGGTCATTCTTCTTTTCCTTCTATTAGATCGATTTTACGATTTCTTTCACATAACTTAAAAAGTTCGCACGAACCATTTCCGTTGTTTCAATTACTTCATCATGGGATAGAGGCTGATCCAGGATCCCTGCTGCCATATTTGAAATGCATGAGATACCAAGGACTTTCATTCCACCATGACGCGCTACGATTACTTCAGGAACAGTCGACATTCCCACTGCATCTCCTCCAAGGGTACGGGCGAGTCGAACTTCTGCAGGTGTTTCATAAGTCGGTCCCGTATTCCCCACGTAGACACCTTCCTGAACGTCGATTGAGAGCTGTGCAGCGATTTCTTTCGCTTTATGTCGGAGCTCTTTACAATATGCTTCAGACATATCAGGGAACCTCGGTCCTAAACGGGAGTCATTCGCTCCGATAAGTGGATTTCCTCCCATATTATTAATATGATCCGAGATCAGCATCAAGTCTCCTGCCTTAAAGCTCTCATTCACTCCTCCGGCAGCATTTGTCACGATTAAGACTTCGACACCTAACTCCTTCATGACACGTACAGGAAAAGTGACTTTATCGAATCCATATCCTTCATAATAATGAAAGCGTCCTTGCATGGCCACGACTTCCTGTCCGGCTAACTTACCGAATACAAGCTGTCCAGCGTGCCCTGCCACTGTAGAAACAGGAAAATCTGGGATTTCTTTATAAGGGATCTTCACCGAATGTTGGATTTCATCAGCTAACACGCCCAAGCCTGATCCAAGGATCAGACCGATTTTCGGCTGCCCTGTGTATTGATTTTTCAAATGACCTGCCGCATTTTGTATGTTTTCATAATTCATTTTCATAACTCCTTTTCAACTTGGTTCATCATGAAGAGGAGGAAGTGGCCTTTTAGCCCTTTTCCACTCTTCTCCTTTGACTATTTCCTGTCCATTTAATCTTATTTTAAATCTGATAAGAAGCTTCGTCCAAATTTCGGCATGGTCACATTGAAGTTATCCGCCACTGTTGCACCGATATCTGCAAAGGTTTCAGAGATAGGAAGTTCCTTCCCTCCGTTAAAGCGCTTAGAATAAGCAAGAAGCGGCACATATTCTCTTGTGTGATCTGTTCCTGGTGCCGTCGGGTCATTCCCATGATCCGCTGTAATGATAAGCAGATCATCTTCCGTCATTTTTTCAAATACTTCAGGAAGTCTTGTATCAAATTCTTCCAACGCTTTCCCATAACCTTCTGGATCGCGGCGATGTCCGTATAGTGCATCGAAGTCTACAAGATTCAGGAAGCTTAAGCCTGTGAAGTCTCGGTCGAATGATTCGATGAGGCCGTCCATCCCATGCATATTATGCTTGGTTCGAATGGATTCAGTGACCCCTTCTCCATTGAAAATATCTGATATTTTACCAATGGCAATCACGTCATATCCCGAATCTTTCAAATCATTCATGACGGTACGGTTAAAAGGTTTTAACGCATAGTCATGACGATTCGACGTACGTTTGAACGCACCCGGCTCACCTACGAACGGTCGGGCAATGACCCGGCCTACAAGGTATTCCTCATCTTTCGTGATCTCACGGGCAATTTCGCAAATTTTGTATTGTTCTTCAATTGGGATAATGTCTTCATGGGCTGCAATTTGAAGGACTGGATCGGCGGAAGTATAGACAATAAGAGCTCCTGTTTCCATATGCTCTTTTCCTAACTCTTCAATGATCTCGGTTCCACTCGCAGGCTTATTTCCAATGATGGTCCTACCTGTCTCGGCTTCGAGCTTCTGAATTAATTTTTCCGGGAATCCATCCGGATAGGTTTTAAACGGTTTATCTATATTAAGACCCATTATTTCCCAGTGTCCTGTCATCGTATCTTTCCCGACAGATGCTTCCTGCATCTTGGTAAAGTATGCTAACGGCTTGTCGGCTTTCTCGATACCCTTCACTTCTTTGATATTGGAAAGTCCCAGCTTCCCCATATTCGGCATGTTCAGTCCATTCATATGTTCAGCAATGTGACCAAGCGTATCCGTTCCTTTATCGTTGAATAATTCAGCATCTGGTGCTTCCCCGATTCCCACAGAATCCATTACGATCAAATGAACCCGTTTGTATGTATAGTTACTCATTCAAGTAAACCTCCTATATGTTGTTCCTCATTTTAAAAAAGCGGTTACATTTTCATTCTTTAATCGTATCTTACCCTTAACTGCATAATAGCAATCGACCGGATTTAACGTCAGAAGTCTGACATCTATATTCTACTTTTCCCTATCCAAAAAAACAAGGGAGATCCCTTAAAGAATCTTATTTTTCTTTAAGGGATCTCCCTTCCTCTTTTAAGCCCGTGGGTGGAACTGTGAATAGACATCTTTTAAGCGTGTCTTCGTCACATGTGTATAAATCTGGGTCGTGGAAATATCCACATGACCAAGCATCTCCTGGACCGCCCTGAGATCCGCCCCATTCTCTAATAAATGGGTCGCAAATGAATGACGAAGCGTATGGGGTGTCAGGTCCTTTTCTATATTTGCCTTCTTGGCAAGTGCCTTTAAATTTTTCCAGAACCCCTGTCTTGTCAGTCCTTTTCCATGGTGATTCAAAAATAAATGGTCATCTTTGTGCTTCTTGTTCCTTAGCTTCAGCCTGGCATCACCCAGATAGCTCTCAAGGACATTCATAGCAGTTTGTCCAATCGGGATGATCCTCTCTTTGTTCCCTTTTCCTATACATCTTACAAATCCCATGGTCAAATGGACGTCCTCTAATTTAAGTTGAATAAGCTCACTGACCCTGATTCCCGTAGCATAGAGGATTTCAAGCATCGCTTTGTCCCTCATACCAAGGGGCGTCGATTCCTCAGGGGCTTCGAGCAACGCTTCCACTTCGGCTATGGTTAATATCTTGGGAAGGGTCCGGTCTGTTTTAGGAGTCTCGATATGAACCGTCGGATCCTGTTCCGTCGCCTTTTCCCTTAATAGAAATTGATGAAAAGACCGGATGGATGCCACATGGCGAGCCACCGTCTTTGAGGACTTCCCCTGGCTCTTTAGATGTCCGAGAAACTGAACGATATTCATCCTCGAAACGGCATTCAGTTCCGAAACTTCCTCTACCTTCGTTAAGTATCGTGCATAATTTTTCAAGTCACGCTGATACGACTCGATCGTGTTCTTCGCCAGTCCTTTTTCTACTATTAAAAAGTGCATGAAATCTTGAATATGGTGTTCCACACTGCATTACTCCCCGTTCATATAAAAAAATAATAGTCGGTCATACCAATGGCTTTCGTCCTCGGTAACAGAGGAATAAACCTTGACTGCTGCTCCTTCAGGTTCATCATATTTGTGATAGCCTTCGTATTCTTCACTGATCCACATAATACCATAGTAAAATAAAATCGTTGATCCAGTAAATAAGATAAATACTTTAATGGTTTGCCACACCATTTGAATACCTTTTATCATCCCGTCATCCTCCATATTCATCGGTACTTATGCCTTTTAATACAAGCTATGACGTTTTTAAACTGTTTTATACCTTTTGGAGAGAAAACGGTGAAATTTTCTGTCATGATATGAAAAAAAGCCCTAAAGAGTATGTATGGGAGTTTCTTCACAGAAACAACAACAGGGTCTTTAAGGCTTTCAGACATCTTCTTATTCTTCTGGATCCTCATCTTTATCCTGGCATCTGGAACAAATGCCATGAAAGGTAAGGCGGTGGTCTTTTATTTTAAAATTCCAATCCCGTTCAACAATCGTCTCTACATCTTCCAAGAGATCTTCTTGTATTTCATCGACCGCTCCACATTCAATGCATACTAAATGATGATGAAAGTGGGCTGCCCCTTCCTGCCTGAGGTCATAGCGCGATACACCATCGCCAAAATTGATTTTATCTACAATTTTCAGTTCAGACAGCAATTCCAACGTACGATATACGGTTGCCAGTCCAATTTCCGGAGATTTTTCCTTAACGAGGAGGTATACATCTTCGGCGCTGAGGTGATCTTCTTCATGTTCTAATAACACGCGTACCGTTGCTTCGCGCTGAGGCGTAAGCTTATAGCTGGCTGAATGAAGCTGTTTCTTAATTCGTTCAATGCGGCTTTCCATAGTCCTCTCCTCCCTCGTCAATGTCTTTACTATTATATCAAAAAGGGAGGAATAAGCAAAATAAAATTATTATAATTAAACAAATGAAATGATTATTATATAATAATTATTTTATTTTAATCTGGAAATAACCGCTTCCATTAAATTTGGGGAAAGATACGCTTCAATACTGGCTGCGATCGTGACGATCCCGATGGCAATCACAAAAAATATCACGTACCTGGATAAGAACGGAATCATTTGAAATTGCATGGACGTTGTCTGTCTCATGAAAATCTTCCGAATCAATGTAAGGGAGAAGCTGGCGCTGATCGCCCCGATGAAGATAAACGCCGGAATAATAATGATGTTCTGTGGCAGGACACTGACAAAGGATAATAAAAATCCGCTCCATCCCATCTGATTCACCAGGAACCCAACCGAAAATCCCACCACTACCCCCTTCATAAATAATAGAACGAAGATAAGAGGAAGTCCGATAATGGATATTCCCAGTAGCCACATCAACCCAAGGTACTTTACATTATGAAGGAAACTCTGACGAAAGAGCTCTTCTGCTGACGTCATGCTGCCTTCTTCCATTTCACTGAAGAATTTACTTAAATAGAAATACAGGTCTTCTTTTTGGGCGAAAGATAAAGAATTCACTACGATTGCCCCAAAAATGATCCCCATAAGAAACAGCGTAATGATAAATAAATAGATCGAGGAATGTGCTTGTACATGTTGAATGAGTGGATTTGAATTAGATATTTTTTTGCGCATCACAGTGCTCCTCCTAGATATCGATTACTAATCTATATGAAGGGAGAGGCAAGTTTATTCTATTCTATTGAACTTCCAATTGGATAAACGTATAATCATAGAAACCTTATTATGGAAGGGAAGGGAAAAATGATGGGCAAATCAAGTTTAATTGAATTTCCAGATAGGATTGAAACAGATCGCCTATATATGAGACCGTGCATGCCTGGAGACGGACCTGACGTATTTACGGCGATTTCAGAATCAAGAAAGGAATTAAAACCATGGCTTCCTTTCGCCAGGAAAGAACAATCCATTGAAGAGGTGGAGGCCGGGGTACGGGATTCCTATGCAGAATTCATTAAGAAGACCGACATTCGCCTGCATGTTTATTTGAAAGAAACCGATAAATTCATTGGATCCACAGGGCTTCACCGCATTGATTGGGACGTGCCTAAAATGGAAATCGGATATTGGCTTCACACAGAACACACCAAAAATGGATATATGATTGAAGCCGTGAAGGCTCTTGCCCATTTTGCATTACACGACCTTTCCTGCAGGCGGGTGGAAATTCGCTGCGATGAGAGAAATACTGCTTCACGCATGGTACCTGAAAAACTTGGATTTATGCTGGAAGCCATCATCCGGCATGATCATCTCGATGAAGATGGTACCTCCCCTCGAAATACATGTGTTTATTCCCTCATTCCCGGGGATCTTAAATAAAACAGAGATTTCATTCAAAAACGGGATCAGCGTTTGGGAGTGGTTAGTGGGTGTGAATAGAACATGCCTTTTTAAAAAAGGGATCCATATACAGTAAAAAACCGTTACTTTACAACCTTTTCAGCTGTAAATGCTAATACTGATATCAACATACACTCCAGAGGGGGGGGGCGCGTGATTCAAGAGTGCCCGATGGAAGGTTCGAGTGCGTCGTATTTTTATTTTTTGCGTCAACATCACGTGTTATTTGGGTTTATGCACATTTGTGATCCATCTCCTCCAGTTTCTCGTAATGAAGCCCCCTCTCCTGTCAACAAGCCACTAAGGCCAGCTTTTTAGACTGGCCTGTTCCCCTCTTATTTGGTCAGCTTCTGCAGCTGCAAATATTGAACCGCATATGCGGTTTTCGCGTCGTAAATCCGCTTTTCATTAATCAGCTGCTGGGCTTCCTCTGCTGTCACTTCAATCAGCTCGACAAATTCATCTTCATCCGTTTCTCTTGATTCCTGAATGGGATAAATATCGTGAGCAACATACAAGTGAACCAGTTCGTCTGCAAACCCGGGAGACGTGTAGAACGAAATCAGATGCTCCAGATTTTCACAACCATAGCCCGTCTCTTCTTCCAACTCACGTAAGGCGGTTTTATCCGGTTCTTCCCCCGGCTCAAGCTTTCCTGCAGGGATCTCGATGATGGACTTCTCCAATGCTTTACGATACTGCTCCACCATCACCAATTTCCCTTCCGGTGTTAACGCAATGACCGCTACAGCACCAGGGTGCTTTATCAGTTCACGCTTAGAGGTCTTACCGTTGGGAAGCTCCACTTCGTCCACTTGAAGATCAATGATTTTCCCTTGATAGATCGTTTCTGTTGTAATCGTCTTTTCTTCAAATTTTTTCATCATTCAACTCTCCTTGTTCTGTCATTGACCTTGTCCTCATACATTTTACCATAACTGATTCGAGGATCGAGGTGAGAACCCTTGAAGGTGATTGCTGAAAAAGACCGGATCATCCTGGCAGGAAAAGCGTGGGAAATCCAGGCAAAGCTGAAGGAATATAATAAACACTATGTCACGGTAAAGGAATGGATCGAAGCCAATCATTAAAACCGGTCGTTTTCTTTGTTTATTCGTCATCACTTTCGTTAATATAATAGAGAGTGCTATTGTCGAAAGGACGGATACTATGGAAAAAAGACAAATTGGAACCTCAGAATTATATGTATCAAAGATGGGGCTCGGCTGCATGTCCCTTGGTACCGCAGAGAGTACTGCGAAGGAAATCGTGCAACATGCCATAGGGAACGGGATCAATTATTTGGATACTGCTGATTTATATGATTATGGTCAAAATGAAGAGATTGTGGGCAACGCCATCCGTGGCGTACGGGATGATATCATACTGGCTACGAAGGTAGGGAACCGCTGGGATGACGTTGAAGATGGCTGGCGCTGGGACCCGTCCAAATCTTATATCAAGTCAGCCGTAAAGGACAGTTTAACCCGCCTGAAAGTGGACTATATCGATCTTTATCAGCTGCATGGCGGAACGATCGAAGATCCCTTTGACGAAACAATCGAGGCATTTGAAGAGCTGAAGAAAGAAGGACTGATCCGTTATTACGGCATCTCTTCAATCAGGCCGAATGTGATAAAGAGATTCCTGAGGGAAGGCTCCATCCAAAGTGTGATGATGCAGTACAGCTTATTGGATCGCCGCCCTGAAGAGTGGATGGAATTGCTGGATGGGAACAAGGTAAGCGTCTTAGCCCGGGGGCCTCTGGCCAAAGGACTTCTTTCTGAAAAGATGCTCACCAAGGCTTCTTCCAGTATGAAAGAAAATGGGTATCTTGACTATACCTACTCTGAACTTAAGGAAACAATCGAGTCCATTCACAGTAAAATGGGGGAAACCCGATCGATGAATGCCCTTGCCCTTCAATATAACCTCGCTCATGATTCTGTGGCTGCCGTCATTCCGGGAGCAAGTTCGATTCAACAGCTTCAGGAGAACATAGATGCTGTCAATACTCCTCGTTTATCCATAGAAGAGGTGGATATGCTTAAACAGCTGACCAAGACATCCAGGTACGAGCAGCACAGATGATGAAGAAGCAAGTAACTAAGCGGGGCAGGATTCTTAGTTTCCTGTCCCCTTATGTTTTTCATACCACTTTAACGCCTTTCTCTCCATATCCTTCACAAATTGGTCTTTACCTTGTATATAGCTTTCCATATCATGTGGGAACTTCTTTGCAAGGCTTATTTTCAGTTCACCGTATTGCCGCGCTTCCCCGTCGTGCTCCCTGACATAATCACGAAACGCCAGGTGCCTGATCACATGATCGATCCCAAAAGGGAAAATATGCAGATGAACGGCTCTCTCATTACCTTCTCCTTTATAGAAATAGCGACGGTTCGAGATGCCATTCTCCCCTTTCCCGACAAAATCCAGTTGACTGAATGCCTCTCCCTGTTCATCGACGCTCCGAAGCTCCGGGACTTCTATTAGAATATCAATGATCGGCTTAGCTGCTAATCCAGGTACAGACGTTGATCCTATGTGATGAATGGCAGCGTCTGGAAGAAGTTTTGACAGAGTGCGCTTTTCCTTTAGGAACTTTTCCTTCCAATCTGCTTGATGGGGCACTACTTTTACATCCCTCATCAATCCTTGTAATTCTTCCAATCCATATTGCTTTCATTCAACAGTTCTTCAAAGCTCTTGTTCTTCTCGCGCTTCTTTTTGTCTTCTATTTTCCGGAGGCGTTCTTCTTCCTTCTTCACAGACTCTACTTTTTCAAGCTCTGCCTTCTTTTGCTTCAATTGCTCGAAGAGATCCTGGTTGATTGAATTCTTTAATGTCAATTCTACTTCCTGTTTCTTTTTCTTGGACATGTAGTGATTCCCCCTATCTGTCATAGTTATAAATCTTTTTGGACATTTAGTCAAAGGACGGGCTTAATGAAGTTTACGATGCACTCCATTTTGGGAGTACGAAGGTAAACTGCCTCAGGTTTGACTAAACCCTGGATAGGGTTTAAAACTCTTCTTGAATTTATGAACCAAAAGACGTCTATACCTCCGTTTCCACTTATGATCATCCAGCGTAAAAAAGCCGGCCAAAAGGAGTCAACCCCTTTTAACCGGCTTCCAGCTTCAATAAGCTTCCAGTTTCACGTTCTCATCAACGATCAACGTCGCTTCCGTGGACGATTGGATATCTTCCACAGAGAATCCGTTCGCTACTTCACGAAGCAGTAAACCTTCTTCCGTGACATCCATCACGGCACGGTCCGTGATGATACGGTGCACGACCCCTTTTCCAGTCAAAGGCAAGGTGCATTCTTTCAGGATCTTGCTTTCGCCTGCTTTATTGACATGCTCCATAATGACGATGATACGCTTCGCACCGTGAACAAGATCCATCGCTCCTCCCATCCCCTTGATCATTTTTCCGGGGATCATCCAATTGGCAAGGTCCCCGTTTTCGGCTACTTCCATTCCACCAAGGATGGCGATATCGATATGCCCTCCGCGAATCATCCCGAATGATTCCGAGCTATCAAAGTAAGAGGAGCCCGGTATCGCGGTAACGGTCTCTTTTCCTGCGTTGATGAGGTCGGGATCGACTTCATCTTCTCCTGGATAAGGTCCGATTCCAAGTAATCCATTTTCCGATTGAAGAACAACCTGCTTGTTTTCTGTCATATAGTTGGCCACCAGTGTAGGCATCCCGATTCCTAGGTTGACATAGAAACCATCTTCTATTTCCTTTTCTGCTCTTCTTGCTATTCTTTCTCGCATTTTGGCACGATCCATCCCGTTCCACTCCCCCTTCTATGCTTGCTTCACTGTTCTTCTTTCAATGCGCTTTTCCTGCTCGGCCTGAATCAGACGCTGAACGTAGATGCTTGGTGTGTGGACTTCATTCGGGTTGATTTCCCCGATTTCAACGAGCTCCTCCACTTCGGCAATCGTCACTTTCCCTGCAGCCGCAATCATCGGATTAAAGTTTTGAGCTGTTTTGTTATAGATCAGATTCCCCATCTTGTCGGCCTTCCACGCCCGTACAAGTGAGAAGTCTGCGGTATAGGCTTCTTCCAGCAAATATTCTTTTCCATTAAATGTGCGGGTTTCTTTTCCTTCTGCTACCGGTGTCCCGACTCCTGCAGGCGTATAGAATGCAGGGATCCCCGCTCCCCCGGCACGGATCTTCTCAGCAAGCGTACCTTGAGGAACCAATTCTACTTCAAGCTCTCCCGACAGAACCTGTCTTTCAAATTCTTTATTTTCCCCGACATAGGAACCTATCATCTTATCAATCTGCTTATTCTTCAATAATAGACCCAGCCCCCAGTCATCTACACCACAGTTATTTGAAATGACGGTGAGATTTTTTACACCTTTCGCTACCAGGGCCAGAATGAGTTTTTCAGGGATTCCACACAGACCGAATCCTCCAACCATTAACGTGGCTCCATCATGGATGTCCGCCACCGCTTCATCATATGAAGTGTATACTTGTTTCATTGCATTCCCTCCTCAAATCTCTTTTTTGCCGCTGCTTATTTATGAAGTTCAACCACAGTGGCGACACCCTGTCCCCCGCCAATACAAAGGGTGGCTAATCCATTCTTTACTCCCCGTTTCTTCATTTCATGAATCAACGTCACGAGGATCCGTGTCCCGCTTGCTCCAATCGGATGACCCAGTGCGATGGCCCCACCGTTCACATTCAAGGCATCCTTCTTGAATTGAAGTTCTTTATCAACAGCTAGTGACTGGGCTGCGAATGCTTCATTTGCTTCAATCAGATCCATATCCTCCAGGGTCAGCTTCGTTTTTTCCAAGACTTTTTTAACGGCTGCAACGGGCCCTATACCCATGACGCTCGGGTCGACACCTGCATTGGCATTTCCTTTGATCGTCACCAGTGGAGTGATGCCCAGTTCCTCTGCTTTCTTCTTTGACATGACCACAACTGCAGCTGCTCCATCATTGATTCCTGATGCGTTTCCGGCTGTCACACTTCCCTCTCTCTTAAAGGCTGCACGTAAGCCTGAAAGCTTCTCGGCAGTCGATCCTTTACGGGGGAATTCATCCTGATCGAATACAACGGGCTCCCCTTTACGCACTGGTATATGAACGGGAACGATTTCATCATCGAATCGTCCCGATTCAATGGCTGCACCTGCCTTTTGCTGGCTCCATGCTGCAAATTCGTCCTGCTCTTCTCTTGTAAGGGAATAACGGTCGCACAGATTCTCTGCCGTTACACCCATATGATAATCATTAAAGGCACACCATAAGCCGTCTGAAATCATGCTGTCGACCACTTTCTGGTCCCCCATTTTATATCCGTCTCTAGCTCCTTTAAGTAAATATGGAGCCTGACTCATATTCTCCATTCCACCTGCAACAATGATGTCAGCATCCCCTGAAAGGATGGCCTGCGTTGCAAGATGAACCGTTTTTAATCCTGAACCACACACTTTGTTAATGGTCAAGGCAGGGACATGCTCTGGCAGTCCTGCTTTGATGGATGCTTGACGTGCGGGATTTTGACCTAAACCAGCCTGCAATACATTCCCCATTATCACCTCATCTACATCACTACCATTTAAACCAGCCTTTTCAAGGGCATCCTTAATCACGATCGCTCCAAGTTCCGGAGCTGAAATACCTTTTAAAGAACCGTTAAAGCTTCCGATGGCCGTTCGTACTGCACTTACAATGACGACTTCATTCGACATCTTTCTTCCTCCCTTTCTCTTCTGACTGATTGATTTGTATGGCACTTGCTCATAAAAGTAGTTCCACTTTATCTCATTCTATGTAAGCGGTTAAATTCCTCTAATTTCGCCAAAAAATTTTTATATTGATTTATATGTCGAAATTTTCTTAAAATAAGAGAGGGAGGGAAATTATGAAATTACCTAATAAAGCAACAATCATTGAAGTAGGTCCGAGGGACGGGTTACAAAATGAGAAGAATTTTGTCCCAACGGATGTAAAAAAAGAATTTATCCTTCGTTTGAAACAATCAGGAATCAAGGAAATGGAACTGACTTCTTTTGTTTCCCCTAAATGGGTTCCACAAATGAAAGATGCCAGTGAAATTGTGGACTCCTGTATGACCATGGATTCAAGGGATCTGGTCCTTGCCCCTAATAAAAGAGGGATTGAGCGCGTATACGAAACAGGCTGCAGGTCTGTCGCGGTCTTTGTAGGCGTAAGCGATACCTTCAACCAAAAAAACATAAACAAGACAACAGATGAAGCCCTTAATGACCTTGCACCGATTATTTCAGAACTGAAAGAAAAGGGTTATTTCGTAAGGGCTTGTATCTCCACTGCTTTCTACTGTCCATATGAAGGTCAGATCTTACCAGAGGAGACTCTTTCTCTTTGCAAGGAATTTGTTTCATTGGGGGTCGATGAATTAAGCGTGGCTGATACGATAGGAAAAGCTAACCCTTCTGAAGCCTTTCATCTATTTACTTTATTAAAACAGGAATTGCCCGGCACGCTGATTACCGCCCATTTCCACGACACCCGCAAGATGGCACTGGCTAATATCTTTGCTTCCCTGCAAGCTGGTATAGACCGATTCGACACCTCGGCGGGCGGACTCGGCGGCTGCCCTTTTGCCCCTGGTGCAACAGGGAATGTGGCCACCGAGGATGCCGTATACATGATGGAACAAATGGGCATTTCCACAGGGATTGATTTAGAGAAACTTGCCCATGCCATCGAGGTTGTGGAACCTCATGTCAGCCGCCCCGTCGAAAGCGGTTACTACCGGCTTCATGAATTAAATTAATCGTGAATACTGTTCATCTCCTTCGAGCATTCTAAAGTAGATAAAATTTGAAGGAGATGAGTGCAATGAGTCAAAAACGCGATAAAGGATTCAGTCAAAAAGGCAAACCCAATTCAGATACGGTTTCTAATCCGATGGCCAAGGAAGAACTTGAAAAAGCCATCCACCCTGCTAAAGGGCAAAACGCTAAATCGTAACTATCATTGATTGACCGTGCCTCTTTTTGGGGCACTTTTTTTCGTTCAGAAATTCCTCCTTTTTTCTCTTTTTGCTACAATGACAGTAAGAATGATTCTGCTTGAGGTGATAAAGGTGAAAAAAACACTTGCCATCCTCGGTGGCACCCTTTCGTCCATGGGTCTGCTCGGGGTGTATGTTACAAACCGATTGATGTATTTACCAAAAAAAGAGGATGACTTCATCCGGTCACGTGAAACCGAAGCGACCCGGCTCATTGAAGCGCACTATGACTCTCTCCCTAAAGAAGAGGTTCTGCTCCCCTCCCGATACGGTTATGATCTTAAAGCAGTATTCGTCAAGCCCCATCCCCATAATAAATTCATGATCTTTTCACACGGGGTAACGGAAAATAAATGGAATTCGATAAAGTATATGAACCTTTTTATTAAATACGGGTTCAATGCCGTCATCTATGATCATCGACGTCATGGGGAATCCGGCGGGAAGACGACCAGTTACGGCTACTTTGAGAAATATGATCTAAAGACCGTGGTGGATGAACTGATCCGAAGGGAAGGCGAGGGCGTCTTCTTTGGAATTCACGGGGAGTCCATGGGTGCAGCTACTCTGCTCCTCTATGCTGGAAGTGTGGAAGACCGGGCTGATTTCTATATTGCAGACTGCCCCTTTTCTGATTTCGGGGAGCAGCTCGCCTATCGGATGAGCGTGGATCTGAAGATGCCTGCAAAATTCCTTTTCCCCCTCGTCAACAGCACTTTGAAGCTTCGCCAAGGCTATACATTGAGGGATTTATCACCTATTTCAGTTGTTCAAAACATTCAAAAACCTGTACTATTTATCCACAGTTCACATGATGATTATATCCTTCCTAAAATGACGAAGGATCTTTTTGATAAGAAGCAGGGGCCGAAAGAAATGTTTCTCGACTTTCGCGGGACTCATGCACAATCGTATAATGATAATCCTCAACAATACGAGGAAGTGATTCAACGTTTTTTAAAGCAATTCGTATTAACCGAAAAGGATGATGTGTCGTGATTCCAACTGATTTCAGGGTGAAAATGGAAACGATGTATGGAGAATCAGGTGGAAACTGGATTTCCTATGTGGATGGTCTCATGCAGTCATTGAAGGAGCGATACCACCTAACGTACGGTGATCCCTTTTCATTAAGTTATAACTTTGTTGTGCCTGCTGTAATCGCGTGTGAACGGTATGCCGTTTTAAAGGTCGGGTACCCTAATAATGATTTTCTCAATGAGTTTCATGCGCTGCAAGATTTCCAGGGGAAGGGGATGGTTGAGGTCATTGACTTCAATAAGGAAGAAGGATGGATCCTTTTAGATCGACTGCTGCCTGGATCTCCCCTTCATTCTATCGAGGATGAAGAAGAGGTGCTGAAGGTGTTTTCCCATGTGGCTCAACGCCTCTGGCATAAGCCTGCCAGTCAACACTCATATCCTACCGTAGAGACCTGGTCGAACGGGATCTCACGGTTGCGGGAACGCTTCAAAGGAGGGACCGGTCCCCTTCCTGATGAAATCGTCTCAAAAGCGGAAAGACTCTTCCCTCAGCTACTGGATACTGCCGGCGAACTCTTTCTTCTCCATGGTGACCTGCATCAAGGTAATATTCTATTCTCAGCCTCTTCCGGCTGGACGGTCATTGACCCTAAAGGGCTTGTGGGAGAGAGAGAATACGACTGCATCCAGTTTATGTTGAATGAGTGGAATAAATGGGATGTACCATTAGAACTGCTTCGCTACAGGACCCATACAATGGCTTCCCTCCTTTCCCTTTCTTATGAGCGGCTGATTCATTACGGCTTCTGTCATTCGGTTTTATCTGCCTGCTGGTCTGTAGAGGACGGGATGGACGGGTGGAAAACCGGGCTTTCCGTTGCCCTTCTCTTTGAGGAATTGATGGGTGATTCTTGCCGCTAAAAAGCATCGGACCTTGATCTTAGTAAGGTCCGATGCTTTTTATTAGGCTCTTTTCTCAACCATTGTCTCTATCTTGAAGAAGAAAGTAGATGTTGATTTCCGCTGCAGGATGCTCGCTTCAATCAGCTTTCTGAGCATGTATCTAAATAGAATCCGATATCAAAATGTTAAAACAACCTCATTAAAGTTTATTAGAAGATTGCTTTTTTATTAAGGAAGAAAAATGTTGATTTTTTATTTCATTGTACATTGGCACATTCAGCTCCGTCATTACAAATTCTAAAGATGGATAGGGCCACTGCGTAGACTTCTCCGTAAGTAAAGACGTGCCGAGACCCTATTCGGCTAAGCTTAGGAGGCTCGGCGGAACGCCAGCTGCTGGCGGAGCAGGTCCCCTCACCATCTATCACCTACTAACTGACAGAGCATTGGAGAGATTATGGTAAAAGCAACAATCGAAAAGAGCGTTTAATTATAAACCCGGAAACATCCGGAAGTTCATTCTTCCATTTATAATCTGTCCAGGGCTTTTTAATTGAAACGTATTACTTTGTGAGGAGAAGTCAATTTTCAGTTCTTCATCAAGAAAGACCATTTTAGACTTTTCCACCAGAATCGGATAACTGTTGGTTTCTATCGTCATATCATCCCCTTCATCGGGTTGATGGACAAACCACAGGGTGGGGATGCCGCTCACTACACATCCGCAGCCTTCCGTATCGTATTTTAATTTCAGGTGGCCACTTTGGCCCTCTATTTTATCTTGAATCTTTTTGGTTGCTTCATTTGTTAATTGGATTTTCATTCTAAGCCCTCCCTTACTCCACCATAGTATCACATTTCATTCGTTTCCTTTAGAATATTGCATTTTTCCTGTTTTCAATTTACTATCGATAGAGGGGAATTCTTTTGTAATTTATTGAAAGGGTGGTTTTTCATGGCAAAAGCTCAAATTAAAGTGAATGACAATGGTTCTTTCCGCGTAAGCGGTGACGTGGAACTTATTGATGCTGACGGAAATGTATTTCCAACGAAGCAGGTGTTTACTCTTTGCCGATGTGGTTTATCGGCAAATATGCCGTTTTGTGACGCGTCTCATAAAGGGAAATTCGAATCCTGTGTACGTGCAGAAAAGGTATTGGACGAAGAATAAATGGAATAAAAAGAGAGGCTTCCCTAGGGTGTGGCCTCTCTTTTCATTTCCGCTATCATTCAAAAAAACGAATGTCAGTGATGTTTGACAATGAAATATAGTATACTTCCTCAAAACGGTCGACAACATGGAGCTTTCCTTCTAAAGAGTCCACGTGATGGATGGTTCCGATTAAAAGCTGATGACGATGCTTCACATAATGTGTAATAGACACCCATTTCCCAAACTCCATGGCCTCGGCCACCACTTCATTCATCCTGTCGAGTTCTTGTTCATCCAGTTCTTTTCTCTTTTCGTACGTATCTTCCTTTGCCCAATCCCTCAATAATTTCACATGCTCCGGGAGCATCATGGATGTCCACTTGATTCTTCCTCGATCACGGATCACCCTTTCCACCTCCTGTCATTCGTTACGATTTATGTCCACCGACCAGTCTGGCCCGGTGCCTCGCTGTTCCCGCTTCTGTATAGGATACGGCCCGGAGAAGGGCTGCCGACCCATATTTATTTCGGATGCGGTCCACCACATATCCCAGTTCCCGCTTTTCCCACCGGTCAGGTTCGAACAAAGAAACCTGCAGTGCTCCATCGTCTACAATATTCGAGAGGGCGATATTGATTTTCCGAACGGTTTTCCCGTTATAATTCTCTTCGAATAACTCCAGGCAAACACGATACAAATCCATGGTGATATTCGTCGGTTCATCTATCGTCCTTGACCGGTGAAACCCTCCTCCAAACTCTTCATGACTGTACCCCACACCAAAGCTGATCGTCCTCCCGGCCTTGCGATGAGTGCGGGCACGTCTGGCGACTTCTTCACACATTTCTAGAATGACCCGTTTGATTTCCTGTTTCTCCTTATAATCGCGGAGCAGAATCTGCCCCTTGCCAAAGCTGATTTGCCCCTCCATGATCGGGGCTCCTATTTCAGACAAATCGACTCCCCATGCATGATAATAAAGCTGATTGCCCATAACCCCGAATTTGGCCTCCAGCTTCTCTAAGTCATACTGCGCCAATTGACCAACAGAGAAGATCCCCATGCGGTTGAGGGTCTTCTCTAAACGGCCCCCTATCCCCCACATCTCACGTAAAGGGGACAGGGGCCATAGCTTTTCAGGTACGTCTTCATACGTCCACTCGGCAATCCCCTCTTTTTTTGCTTCAAGATCCAGGCATAGCTTAGACAAGAGCATATTGGGGCCAATCCCTATGGCGCACGGCAGCTGAAACTCCCTTTCCATATCATCTTTAATTTTACGGGCAATGGTCGCAGCGTCCCCCCAGAGATTCGTCGCTCCATCAATCTTAATAAAGCTTTCATCCACGCTATACGTATGAATGGCATCCTTTGGTACGTAGCGATGGAACAACCGGGTCAACTCAGTAGAAATCCTGACGTACGTAGCCATCTTGGGCTCTACAAGGCGGATGCGCGGGTCCTTCGGGATCTCAAACATACGGGAACCCGTTTTAATCCCGAAGTCCTTCTTCAACCTTGGTGACGCCGCTAATACAATACTTCCCTGGCGATTCCTGTCCCCCACTACAGCTAAGTGACATTCAAGGGGGTCCAGACCCTCCATGACAGCCGAACAGCTAGCATAAAAGCTCTTCATATCGATGCACAGAATCTTGTGGTGTGGCAGCACACTGTAATCGACAGTCATATAGTCGCCCCCTATCTTTCCTAAAAATAGAACAAACGTTCTTATATAGTATAGTTATGATTCTATACGAATATACGTTCCCTTTCAACTTAAATTAATGGAAAACCAGAGAAAAACAAGAAAAGCGGAAGGGGCTTGGTCAGGCCCGACAAGCATAAGATGAATAGGCCGGAAAGGCGTTCTTTGCCTTTTGGGCCTATTTAGCTTATGACCTAGAGGGCCTAGCCCCTGGAGCTGGATCAAGAAAAGCGGAAGGGGCTTGCCCTGGGGCGACAAGCATAGTAACCGGGAGCTTTCACTAAAGATGAACGTCAAACCTTGTCGATATTTTTGTTATGAAATACACAGTCGTATTTTCCTATAATTGTTAAAATCCAATTGAAGACAAATGCTGACGAGGAGGACTAGTATGGCGAAGGTCATTGTGATGTATGAGAAACCAAAGGAGCAAGAGGGATTTGAGGAATATTACGTTAATTCCCATATGCCAATTGCAGGAAAGGTTCCCCATGTAAAAGATGCAAAGGTGCAAAAAGTGTTATCGAATCAAAATACGGACTTAGAGCTCTACCTGGTAACCGAGATCGAGTTTGAAGACAAAGCGGCTATGAAAGAAGCATTTGCCACAGAAGAGTGGAAAGCAGTAGGAGCTGACGTTCCCAACTTGATGAAATACTTAGAAAAGCCTCCTATCATCACCATTGTTGACGAATAATATAAAACAGCCAAAAGGCCAAAATCCCCTTCTGATTTTGGCCTTTTCCGTTCACACAAGCCCCGACGCTTGGAAAGCAGCTGTCAGGATCATATTGATCGCCTTCTGCCACTTCTTCAAACACAAAAGTTCAGAGGGTCCTTGTTTATTCTTTTGTAAAGCCTAATAAGACACCGCCGAGAATGATGAGAACACAGCCTGCAATGACAAGAATGACCTGCTTTATGGATTTCTTTTCACCAAGGAAAAACAAACCTCCAAGGGTGGAAATGACAATTCCTGTTTGAGAGAGGGAGAAGCTTGTTGCCACTCCCACACGCGGAAGGGCAAGGAGCAGCCCTAAATTACCTGATGCCCACATAAGACCGGTTAAAATATTGCGTACGGTATATTTTGTAAAGGGCTTATGTCTGAAGGTAATGACGACCGCCCCGATAAACATTCCAATCGCCTGGGGTAATATGGCTTCCCATCCGTCAATAGCGAACCATCGCAAAATGACAACATAGGCTATGTATCCACAGCTGGACAGCAATAAAGTAAGCAAACCTTTTTGAAGTTGAGAACTTTCACCACCCTCGGATTTTTGGGTGAATGAGGTTAACACAACACCAATAATAAGAGCTGAAACGGCCCCACTTCCGAGGAGAATGGTCTCGGTTGTGTTCCATTCTTTAAACACTAAAACGCCAAAGAGAGTCGTCCCGATCAGCTGCATCCCCGTTGAAACCGGCACCGTTTTGGCAACTCCGATGAATGCAACGCTGGCTAACTGATTGACTTGCCCCACTGCCCAGAAAATGCCGGATATAAACCCTATCCCCCACACAAATAACGTCATATCCGGTGATTTAATAAAGAAAGCACCGATAGCAAACAACAATGCCCCAATGGTGATCCCCACTGTCTGGCTATAGGCATTGCCTCCAAGCTTCACACTTACAAATACAAGACTCCCCCAGGCAACTGCGGGAATCAGGGCCAAAAAAATCCCTATCATACATCCACATCCTTTTTCAAACCATACTCATAGTTTTCTCTGAAACATCATTTCTAGACGTTAAAAATCATGCCCGCTTCATGATGCATACCCCTATTTTGTCCCATTTAACCCCAAAGAGAGGTGAAATGTGTTAAACCAAATGATTGAGGATCAGACGTTTCACCAATATGAGCTATGAAAGAAATTGTTTATTTTTAGTGTCCTTCTAAAAACAGAAGGATTTTCCACCATTCTTACAGAAGTATGGATAATCAGCACACAAGGAGAGAAATTCATGGATAAATGGATACAATGTGGAGTCACATCCCTGCTGTTCCCAGCGAGCATACTTAATTCCATACTGAGGAAGAAAGACTACAGGAAACCGCCTGGGAGAATCGTTCAAACAAGGCGAGGAGCATTTCACGTCATTGAAAAAGGAAGAGGACCGATCACAGTGATCATGGATGCCGGCTTATCAGGAAATTCGCTGCACTGGCATCATGTGCAGGAAGAACTGAGTCAGCACACTCATACGATTTCTTTCGACCGGGGAGGATATGGTTGGAGCGATAAGCGGAAAGGGTTGCATGATGGAGAAGAAAATGTTCAGGATATGACAGCCATTTTGGAAGCTGTGAATTGCACCTCCCCCCTTGTCGCAGTAGGGCATTCATATGGGGGGCTTAATGTCCGGCTGTTTGCACACGAACACCGGGAACGGGTGAAAGGGATCGTACTGGTGGATGCAGTCCATGAAGAGAGGTATGAAACTGAAGATCCCGACCGGATCAAAGCACTAAAGAAAAGCTTGAGATTCATGAGGATCGCATATTATAGTGCCTTTACGGGCCTGCCGAGGCTACTGAACATGAAAGTAGGGGGAAAGCTCATTGCCAAAGAGATGGAGCCCTATCACCCCTTCACAGGCTATAAGCCTGGTGCTTATGAAGCCGTATATAAAGAGTTACGGGACAGCCAAAGGACAGCACGCCAGGTCGCGGCATGCGAACCCGTTTCCCCTCACCTTCCCATGACCATCATCCAGTCTAATAATCAGTCAGAAGAGTGGCTAAGATATCAGGAGAAATTAAAGAGACTCACAAATCAACCAGCCGTCATCCAAACCTCTCACGGACATAGCATCCACATGGAGAATCCGCCACTGGTGACAAAGGCGATTCTTGATCAGTTGGAGAGAATAAAGGCAAATGAAAACAAAGAAAGAAGCGTTGGTCTATAATCAACGCTTCTTTCTTTGTCATTTAGTGGAGGTATGTATCGGGACAATCACTCTATCATTTTCCACATTCACAATGACATGGACATCTCTATCAATGGAACGATCTTTGAACCGCAATGAATATAGGCCGGTAGGATTTTTTTCGATGGATTGTATGACAACTTGAGAAAATCGCGGATCTTTCATAACAAGTTCCACGGCGCTTTCTTCGTTTTCACTTTCCTTGTCCGTCAGGAAAACCAACCGTTCTGCAGAAGCTCTGCGGGGAAATGATTCCTGAAGCCCCCCCTTGAACGTCACCCTCACTTTCTTAGCCATCTCTATTTGTTCTTTATGTAGTTTTTTATCCCTGTCAGTTTTCATGACGGTTCGTTCATCGAAAGAAAACCAGACATCATTGATCAGTACCTGATTGCTTTCAAGCTGGGTAACAAAGCCTATGAAAGTTTCGCTGGACTGAGAATTGACAGATGTGGACGACCCGCAGCCAGTAAATAGAAAGCAGAAACCAAGCAGCAAAACAGTCAACCATTTTTTCATAGACTCCCCCCTTATTAAATTAGACGAATACACTCATGTAAAGGTTTCACTATTTTTTGAAAAAAAGGTTATTTCCTACTTTTTCTACAAAAGATGGGAAAATTTGATACAAGATGCTGCCCAGATTCATCCATCCCGGTAAATTTATTTCCCTTCTGCTTGTAAAAAGGGCATCCACCACTTTTTGAGCCACTTCTTTCGGATCGAGCATGAATTTTTCCACGTTCTGAACATATGTCCCCGATTCATCAGCAATGGAGAAAAAGTCTGTGGCTATCGGGCCGGGATTGACTGCCGTTACGTTCACACCATATCTTTTGGCTTCCATCCTCAAGCTGTTCGTATACCCGAGCACAGCATGCTTTGAGGCAGAGTATGCACTGGACTTTGGAGAAGCGAATTTCCCTGCTTGGGAGGCAATGTTGATAATATGTCCCGACCCTTGTTGGCGCATGTGAGGAAGTACTTCTCCCGTACATGCCATGAGGCCCAGAACATTCACGTCGATCATCCCCTTCACATCCTGGAATGAAGTTTCGTGGGCCTCCTGAAAAATCCCGTATCCTGCATTATTGATCAAGGCATGAATCTCACCAAAGTCCTTCAGGATAGAGTCGAAGGTCCTCGGGATTTGGTCGTAATCCGTCACATTTAACGGATATACTTTCACCTTGCAATCGAATTCAGTCATAAGCTTTTGTCTTAATGATTCAAGCAGATGGACGCGACGGGCAATCAATGCGAGATTCCCGCCATTTTCTGCCACTTTGATCGCCATCTGTTCACCGATCCCCCCAGAGGCACCGGTGATGACAATGGTCTTTCCTTTTATTCTTCTGTTCATATAGATTCCCATCTTTCTAGGCAAAATAATAATAAACCCCATCTTGCATTTCTTTCTTTATGTAGGGAAAGGATTCCAGATAATCTAATTGGCCGATCGTTTCAGATAGAGTCAGGCCAAGTTCTTTTTGATAGACGGAAGGGAATAATGTCTTACAAATATCAAATACGGTCAGGCGGTTTCCTTTAAGCATCTCTAGCACCCCCCGTGCTCTTTCATCCTGTTTTTCAAGTCTCTTCGGAATTAACTTATGGACATCCCTGATATTGTCACCATGACCTGTATAGGCAAGGGAAATCGGGATATCGAGCAGCTTTTTCAAAGAGGCATTGTATTGAAGTAACGGTTTAGTACGTATGAACTCCCCATCAAAAGGCGGTTCAATGAGTGGATTGGGAGAAATGTTCGCAAGCAAATGATCTCCCGCTATTAAAACACCATCACTCTCCCGGTAAAAGGATAAGTGACTCTGGGCATGCCCCAAAGTTTCAATGACCTTCCATTCTTCCATTCCTGGAATGACATCTCCCTCGTTTATATCCATATCCAGTTTTCTGTTCCCCATAAATCTCAAGGGGGCCTTGAATTTAGGGATGGCACGTAAATACTCCTGCGGCAAACCCGATTCAGTGGCCAATTGCAGGAAGAAGCGGTCATACACTTCATGGAAATGATCATCCCGTTCAAGCCAGAACTTGTTATACGGATGTCCGATCATTTTCACATGAGATGAGAAACGATCAAGTAAACCTGCATGGTCAGGATGATGATGAGTCAAAACAATTTGTTCAATGTCCTGGGGTTTATATCCTAAAAGGGACAACTGATCCGTCAGTTGAAACCAGGCTGTATCTGTCAGAGGTCCTGCATCCATCAATGTCAGGGCATCACTTTTCACCAAATAAACATTCACATCTCCGACGGCAAAAGGAGTCGAGAGAGTCATTTTTGCTATATCATTCACAAAGGTTGTCATATATTCACCACATTCTTCATAATAAAAGGGCAGGCAGCAAAACAGATGCTCTCCCCGCTCAGCCATCCAATTCTGGAACATTCACAAAAAATGAATGAGACTTCATTTAATAGTGTACATTTTTTCCTAACAAATGTCATTTTAAAAAGACTGAACTTACTGAAATTAACACTTGACAGACAAGCCATGTTTCTACGATAATCACCTATAATATACAATTACGATTGAAAAGTCACCTGACTTAACGATACCGTAAAAGCGATGATAAAGACTAGTAGCGAATAGACGATGTCAGAGATCGGTGCCCACCGGCTGCAAGGTGCCGTCATCCCCTCTATTTGTGAACCTGCCTTTTGAGCGTCTTAAAGCAGAACGTTTTTCCAACGTTACCTGGAACTAAAGTGTGTTCATTTCATTTATTGAGTCATGGACAAAACAAGGTGGTACCACGGAAGCAGACCCTTTCGTCCTTTATGGATGAGATGGTCTGCTTTTTTTGGGGGAAAATGAAGGAGGAATAAACAAATGAAAACACTATTTATTGGAGCAGGGTCGATGGCTCATGCCTTAATGAAAGGGGCACTGAAGGCAGGGGTCCTGATGAATGAAAAAGTCTATGTAACCAACAGGACTAACAGAGAGCGTTTAGATGAAATCGTGGCTGAATTCGGTGTGCGTCATGGGGAACGAGATTTACCATACGACGTCGTCATCCTGGCAATGAAACCGAAAGACTTCCATGAGGCAGCGGACTCTATCAGGACCTATCTCTCAAAGAATACGCTTGTCATTTCTGTTTTGGCAGGGATCACCACGGAACATATCAGTGACAGACTTTCCTTCCAAGGAGCGATTGCAAGAGCGATGCCCAATACGAGTGCCGCCTTGGGAAAATCAGCTACGGGGGTTTCGTTCAATCCGTACATGTCCCACTCACAGAGAGAATGGACTTCCCTCTTATTTCAATCAGTCGGAACAGCAGTAATAGTGGAGGAAGAACAATTGGACCTGATAACCGCTCTATCTGGCAGCGGTCCTGCTTATATTTATTATGTGGCGGAGTTACTCAAGGATGCGGCGGTAGAGTTGGGACTGGAGGAAGAACTCGCTGAAAGCCTCGTCACCCAAACGATCTCCGGTGCAAGTGCCATGCTTGAACAGTCAGGTCTTGAAGCAAGAGAATTAAGAAAGAACGTAACCAGTCCAGGCGGAACAACAGAGGCAGGGATCAGCACACTGGAGGGATACAGGGTTAGAGAGGCATTTTTCACCTGTATCTCATCAGCGAAAAGCCGTTCAGAATATCTTGGGAAGGAATTGAAAAGACATTCGTAGAAAAACCCACCCTTACTCGCTCATTTCCAATTTCATTGATACAATCAAAACAAAAACGAGGTCGATACCATGATCCTCCTGCACCTTTACCTTGCTTCTATTCTTATTGTCTGGATTTTTATCGGGATGGATGTGTGGAGGGGCCTAACAACCCTTACCTCCATTGAGGAACACTCGAATACACCAATTGAACGCCCTCTCCTCTCCGTGGTCATTCCTGCAAGAAATGAGGAAGGGACGATTACAGACAGTGTGCTGTCACAGTTGAAACAGGACTATCATCCCGTTGAATGGATCCTGGTCAATGACCGTTCAACAGATGGAACACCTGAAAAACTGGACGCTTTAGGGGAAAAGGATGAACGAATCAGCGTGCTTCATGTCCATTTCCTGGAGCCGGGATGGCTGGGAAAGAACCAGGCATTATATAAGGGGTGTGAGCTCGCAAAAGGAGACCTCATTCTATTCACCGATGCCGATGTCATCTTTAAAGATTCCACCATCCTGTCGAGGGCGGTGTCCTATCTTCAAATCCGGAAACTGGACCATCTTACCCTGGCTCCTCATATTCGGTCGGGGTCCTTTTGGCTGAAAAGCTTCGTTGCATTCTTCTTATTCGGATTCACTTTCTATAAAAGACCCTGGAAGGCGAACGATCCGGACTCTAAGACAGGTATGGGCATCGGTGCCTTCAATCTCATCACTCGATCGGCATATGAGGAAATCGGTACTCACGAAGGAATCAAGCATATGCCCGATGATGACCTGCAGCTTGGGGTCCAGCTGAAAAAACATGGGAAGAGGCAATTCTTCCTCACAGCCCTTGAGTCACTTGAAGTGGAATGGTACCGATCATTGAATGAAGCCTTCAACGGACTGGAAAAAAATACGTTCGCCGGCCTGCATTACTCTCTTCTCCTCGTTTTGTTCGCCATATTGGGGGTCTTCTCTTCAACCGTGCTTCCTTTCATTACGGTGTTGTCAAGTGATCCGGGTATCCGAATCATGAGTGTGCTGATTATCCTCTTCATCGGCATCACCTATGTGAATGTCATCAAGAGGATGACCCGTGAGTCTCCCCTTCTATTCCTTGCCTTACCAGTCACATCCCTTTTGTTTATCTACTCCATTGGAAGGGCCATATTTTTAACTTTTAAGCGGGGTGGTATAGAATGGCGTGGAACACTCTATACCTTCAAGGAACTGAAGAGAAAAAGAAGATAAGGCACATTTCTTTCTGAATAAAATGAGTGTTGATATAATTCCTATAAGCACTATTTAGTGACCCGAAACAACTATCATGTCATGGAAGGTGATCAAAGTTGAACGCTAAACTATTTGAACCATATAATCTCAGGAATGTCGAACTGAAGAATAGAATCGTCATGGCACCTATGTGCATGTACTCTTCTCATAATGAAGATGGAAAAGTAGAAAACTGGCATCGCACTCACTATACGAGCCGTGCTGTCGGAGGAGTGGGACTCATCATACAGGAGGCTACCGCTGTCACTCCCCAGGGAAGAATTTCCCCACAGGATCTGGGCATTTGGAACGATGAACAGATTGAAGGTTTAAAAGAGTTAGTGGGATTGATCAAGGAACAAGGTGCAAAGACCGGGATCCAACTCGCTCACGCAGGAAGAAAAGCGGTACTCGAAGGTGATATTCTCGCTCCATCTGCCATCCCCTTCAACGATGATATGAAGATCCCTCTTGAAATGACGAAGAATGACATTCAACAAACGATTACAGCATTCATCCAAGGAGCAGAAAGAGCAAGGAAAGCGGGCTTTGATGTGATCGAGATTCACGGGGCCCACGGCTATCTCATCAACGAATTTCTGTCTCCACTATCCAATAAACGTACGGATGAATACGGGGGATCTGCAGAAAACCGCTACCGCTTCCTCCGTGAAATCATCGACGGCATTCACCAGGTTTGGGACGGACCTCTATTTGTTCGCGTTTCCGCCAGGGATTATAACGAAGAAGGCCTTGACGTTGATGACTACGTAGTCTTCGCCCGGTGGATGAAGGAACAGGGAGTCGATCTCATCGACGTAAGCTCCGGTGCCGTGGTTCCTGCAAGAATCCCTGTTTTCCCTGGATATCAGGTGAAGCTTGCCGAGACGATCAAACACGGAGCTGATATCCATACAGGAGCAGTGGGCCTTATTACAACAGGCATCCAGGCAGAAGAAATCCTTCAGAATGAACGGGCTGATCTTGTTTTACTTGCCCGGGAATTGCTGCGCGATCCATACTGGCCAAGAACGGCTGCACACGAATTGGGTGTAGAGATAGAAGCGCCTAAGCAGTACGGGCGAGGCTGGTGATCGTGATCAAAAAGAGTGTGAATGGCCTGAAGCCATTCACACTCTTTTTTGATACCCTCGACTGCTCTGTAAATGATTCAACGACCCCATTCTCACTGGTTGTACCTTTCAGCCCGGCGACAAATGAATTTAATCCTCAAACACCTTCTGTACTTCATATCTAAAACCTTGATAACAATAGTTTTGTTTTTGATACATCAACCTCGGAGTGTCTTCCCCGTCCGCAACGAGAATCACGGTTTTATCCGGGAATTTTTTCATGACAAACGCTTGCAGTCTGCTGCCGATCCCCTTTTTCTGAAACGACTCATGAACCATGAGACCATCTATTTCCGCCGTATCGTCCTCAATGATGACATCCACAGATCCTGCAGGCACCCCCTTATAGTAAGCAAGGACCTGAGCGAAACGCGGATCCAGAAAATTCCGCTTATGCTGATCGACCTTTTGATCTGCAAACAGAGTTCCATATTCCAGATCCTGGTCATATTGAAATGAAAGGTAGGCCGCAAGTTCAGCTTCTTTCACTTCTTTCACTTCAATATCTGGATTAGCTTCTACCGAAGGAAACTGACTTGGTCGTATGCTGTACAGCTCATTAAAGCCAGCGTCATACCCTTCCTGTTTAAAGTAGTTCATCCATTCCTCTGAAGGTTTACTGTCCTGGGGGAAATAGAACTTCACATGCTTCTGACCCCTTGCCTGATGAAATCTTCTTAAAAAGTGAGCCGCCTCCATAAACTCAGCCAGGGAAGGCTGTTTTTTGAATTCAAGAAAATTACTGTCATACCTCGTTAACATCTCAGGGAAGTGAATATGTTCATACAAATCATTCTCTGTAACGACATGTCCCTGATAAAATATATGGTCAAACGTGATTGCTTTCAACCTGAATCCCCCTTATCTGTTCTTCTTCCTGTCCCCATATCCGTCGAACAGCCGCCCCCTCATCTTCGACTATCACCTCATATACATCAGGATTTGACAGAGCAAACAATTCATCGTATCCAAATTTCTCATCAAACAATCTTAGAAGGAGTGTTGATAAATTTCCATGACTTACGCACACCACATGGTCTTCTTCTTTTTTCAGAATGTCTTCTATAAAAGCATTGGCTCTCTCCATTGCCTGGCCGTTTGACTCTCCGCCGGGTAACGCAAGGGAGAAATCTTCAAAGCTTTCCTTTAACCTATCCATCCAATCAGGAAGATCTCGGTCACTTAACACTCGTTCTCCCAATCGTTCATCTTCCTGAATCAATAATCCAGACTGCTTGGCAAATGGGCCTATCGTTTCAAGGGCCCTTACAAACGGGCTGGAATAAACCGCTTCGATCGACCTCTTCCCCAGGAAGTCAGCCAATTCAAGGGCTTGCTGTTTCCCGTCTTCCGTTAAAGGTGCATGAAACGGCTGCCCTTTTGCTTTCGCATGACGTATGACATAAATCGTCTTCATCTCTTTCCCCACCCTACTTTTTTAATGGGATCACATACTCGAGAAAGTCCCTTGCTATATACGTTTCTGCAAAAACCCTCCTTGCTTCCCTCTCGAGTTCTTCCCAGGATTCTTTCGCATATCGTGAGGAAATGTGGGTCAAAAAGAGTCTCTCGGCCTGGGCTGCCTGCGCGGTCTCTCCTGCTTGCCTTGTCGTGGAATGGTAATATTCACGTGCCATTTCCTCTTGATCTTCGTTAAAGGTCGCTTCATGGACGAGTACATCTGCCGATCTGCCAAGGTTCACTGCATTCGAGCACATCCTCGTGTCCCCGAGAATCGTGACAACCCGGCCAGGAATCGAAGGTCCGAGAAAATCAGATCCCCTGACCTCTGATCCGTCTTCCAGCTGAACCGTTTCGCCTGATTTCAGCTTCTTGTAAAGTGGACCTGGTTGAATGCCCCTTTTCTGCAATTCATCGACTTGAAGAGCACCTGGTTTGTCTTTTTCCACAACACGGTACCCGAAGGTTGGTATAGCATGATCAAGTTCCCTGGCTTCCACCATGAATCCTTCGTCTTCATAAACGATGCCTTCTTCAATCTCCATGACTTCCAAGGTATACTGAAGGTGAGTACGGCTGACAGACAGGGAAACTTCGATGTATTCTTTAATTCCTCTTGGACCGTATACCGTCAGCTTCGACTCTCCCCCCTGGAAGGATCGGCTCCCCAACAATCCCGGCAACCCGTATATATGATCACCATGTAAGTGGGTGATAAAAATCTTTTCAATCCGTCTCGGCTTCAAGCTCGTATGTAAAATTTGATGCTGTGTCGCCTCTCCACAGTCAAAAAGCCAGACAGCACCACGTTCTTCCAATAACTTCAACGCAATACTGGTTACATTCCTCAGTTTAGCAGGTACCCCTGCCCCTGTTCCTAAAAATAATAATTCCAACTTGTTCACTCCCAAAATGAGCCATACTGCCTTTATTTTAGCACATTCAATCCTTCTTTACCTTTTCATCCCTTCGTTTTTGTTGCCCGTTGAATGCAGGTGATGCACAAATGAGTTATAAGAATGAAAAATAAAGCCACCATAATGAGGGAGAGATTCCCGGTAAAACGCTTTCATATTTTCAAGGTGAAAAGTCATCAGCATATAAGTTGCTAAATCCACCACTAATCTTTAAAATTAAGTAATTGTATAGGTTATTAAATAAGAAGACACAGGGTAAATAGCTAGCAACAAGATAAAGTGAGGTCATGACATTGAATAAATCAACAACACCAGCATCTCTCATTACGATTTTTGGAGCGACTGGTGATTTAGCCAAAAGAAAACTCTATCCATCTCTTTATCATTTATTCCGTAAAGGGAAGATTTCGAAGCGCTTTGCCGTTGTCGGAGTGGCGCGACGGGAATGGTCCAATGAAGAGTTTCAAGAACACGTCAAAACATCGGTACATAATGCGTTAGGCAGCAACGAAAACATTGATGAGTTTGTCTCTCATTTCTACTATCAACCGAATGATGTATCAAACAGCGAGTCATATAAAGCGCTGAAAAACCTATCAGACGAACTGGATGAAACATATGACCTGGAAGGGAACCGCATTTTCTATCTGGCCATGGCTCCTGAGTTCTTCGGTACGATTACACAACAACTGAAGGATCAAGGTGTAACCGATACGAACGGATTCCAGAGACTGGTCATTGAAAAGCCATTTGGTCACGATCTTCCTTCAGCTGAAAAACTGAACAGCCAAATCCGTGAGTCGTTCTCTGAAGACCAGATTTACCGAATCGATCACTATCTTGGGAAAGAAATGGTTCAAAACATCGAAGTCATCCGTTTTGCCAATGCCATGTTCGAACCACTGTGGAACAACCGCTACATCTCAAACATCCAGGTCACTTCCTCTGAAGAGCTGGGTGTTGAAGACCGGGGACGTTACTATGAAAAGAGTGGGGCTCTCCGTGATATGGTCCAGAACCATCTGCTACAAATGGTCGCATTACTGGCCATGGAACCACCAATTAAATTGACGACTGACGAAATCCGAAGTGAAAAGGTACGTGTATTACGATCACTTCGCCCTCTTGAAAAAGATGAAGTGAAAGATTATTTCGTTCGTGGCCAATATGGTCCCGGGATGGTTGGTCAACAGGATGTACCGGGCTACCGTGAAGCTGAAAATGTGGACGATCAATCCAATACGGAAACGTATGTGGCAGGGAAATTGGTGATAGATAACTTCCGTTGGGCAGGGGTTCCATTCTATATCCGGACTGGAAAGAGAATGGAAACAAAGTCAACGAAAATCGTCATCCAATTCAAGGATATTCCGATGAATCTGTACTATAACCCGGATAAGCCGATGGCCCCGAATTTATTGGTGATCCACATCCAGCCTGAAGAAGGAATCACCCTTCACCTCAATGTGAAGAAATCCGGTGAGAGCATCGAAACGACGCCAGTAAAGTTGAACTTTGCCAACAACAGTATCGATGGAATGAACACTCCAGAAGCCTACGAAAAGTTATTATTCGACTGTCTGCGCGGAGATGCAACCAATTTCACTCACTGGGATGAAGTGAAGCTGTCCTGGGCATTCGTCGATAAGATTTCCGAAGTATGGGAGCATACACGGGACGGTGAGTTCCCGAACTATGAAGCAGGATCAATGGGTCCGCAAGCCGCCGACAGCCTGCTTGCCAAAGACGGCTTCTCCTGGTGGCCAATTGAGAACCTGGACGTAGACCAATGCTAAGGAAGGTGTGCTAACAATGAAAATATATGATGTGACAGCCCCAATCTTTAATGGAATGCCAGTTTATAAAAATAAGCCTGAAAAACAACCAACGATCGAGACGAATACAAATGGCCATGTAACCGAATCCCGCATCTCAATGGATGTTCATACAGGAACACATGTCGATGCCCCCCTTCACATGATCAATGATGGTGAAACCATAGAAACCATCGGCATCGAACAACTTGTTCGCCCGGTTAAAGTATTCGATTTGACAGGAGCCGATGAAAAAATAACTCTAAAAGATATAGAAGGCTTGGAAATCGAAGAAAATGATTTCATCCTTCTTAAAACGAAGAATTCATGGGACACTGAGTTCAATTTTGAATTCATCTATGTGGCAGAAGATGCAGCAGCTCATCTTGCCGAAAAGAAGATCGCCGGAGTCGGGATCGATTCACTTGGTATCGAAAGAGCCCAGGAAGGTCATCCTACACACCGGAGTTTAATGGGAAGCGGCGTCATCATCATGGAAGGACTTCAATTAAAGGATATTGAAGCAGGACCATACTTCATGGTGGCAGCCCCGCTGAAGATCGAGAACACAGACGCATCGCCGGCACGTGTACTATTATTTGATGAACTCATCGGTTAGTAATTTGAAAGCGACTCCCTAGTTTATAGGAGTCGCTTTTTGTTTTGGTATTAGAGAGCGAATCACCATCTGATAAAAGGTTCGTTTCCCTATATTTTTTTGCCTTTCCTTCTACTTTCCATTGTACAATCCCACTTGAGTGAGTGGGTACACAGGCAATGCTATACTTCCTTCAGATCTAAAAACTTGAAGATACATCCCTCAAGCATCTTCGTCATTCCGTAATGTAGGTTTAGTCAGCTTACAGTCAGGGTAGTGAATCCCTGGAGCATAATATGAAAGCTTTTTCATGAAATAACAGGCTTCAGGGAAGTGATGCTCAAGAAAACGGAGTGTGGTATTATTCAAAACCTCATCTTTCACATACATTTGCAATACTTCCTCGACCAGCTTGGTAAATGCAACAACCTGTACTGAAACATCTTCTGCAAATCGGATTTGGGCAGGGAAACCGGGCTGTGTAAAGTTTAAATATCCTTTGAACATATCATTTTTCACCATGAACTGAGAAAATTGGACCATCAGGGCGTTCCCCTTTTCAATCAGGTCAATTTCTGCACTGTCCAACGTATCAACCAGAAGGGCTGCGTGTCCCCGTTGGTCATCAAGCCACATATCCATTAAATTCACAAGCGAAAGGGCCTGATACTCCTTTCCTTTCGTATAACTTTTTAATATTCGTAAATACTCCCGGTTTTCTGTCAACGTTCCATTCATATAGCTCGGAGACAAATTTAAATTCACCTGATTGTATAGTCTTAAATGCAGGAGATGACCTTCGAAGGAATAATATTGGTAGGAAACATCCTGTGCCCATTCTGAAAGCTGAATCATTTCAGGAGCTGAAGGAGGAAGATCCCTTGGGATTTTCACCATTTCCTCCTCGACGTTTCCAAACCACTCGATATAATATTCAGCCTGATTCACCCATTTGACTTCAGCAGGGCTTAAGTAATCACGGATAAAATAGGCATGGTCTTTTAATATCCCCAACCAAAATTCATGCTCCTGCCAGGGTGTAATTTCTTCAAATCCCATAGAATCTACCCCTTTCTACTTCTACTTAACTTTATTAAGGAAAGGAAGCCATCATGCCAAGAATAATTATGTCTGCTTTGGAAAAAATACCACCAACTGTTATTAAATGAGGAATGACCATGCCATTACGATCGTTCATAAAGAATCTTATAGTGAAAGATGAAAAACCCGCTCAAAGCAGGCATCCAGTCTCTCCACCGGAACTAGATAACCAACCACTGGATTTCAAACATATTTTTGCACAGTTTAAGGACTGTGCGGATATTCAACATCGCCACTTTAAGGACAAGGGGATCGAATTCATCTATTTCGACAACCTTGTAGATAAGCAAATCATAAAAGAAGAATTATTGAATTGGTTAAATAAAGGAGAAACGTGTGAGGTGCATCGTGAAATAGAGTCCTCGCAATTAACAGAAGTTTCTTCAAATAAACAAGCCGTGATTTCCGTTCTAAATGGAGATGTTGTCCTTCGTTTTGAAAACCGGGTTTATTCACTAAAAGCAAATGGCGGGGAAATGCGGAATATTGATGAATCTGAAACAGAGTCTATCATTTTAGGTCCACACGAGGCATTTATCGAGTCTCAGGATGTAAATATTTCCCTCATTCGAAAAAGAGTGAAAAGTTCTCACTTAAAAGCCGTCAGCTTGAGCGCCGGTGAAATCACCAAAACACCGATTACGTTGATGTACCTTAAAGATATTGCGCCAGAAGAGGAGTTGAAGCTCTTAAAAGACCGAATTGAGGATATTGAGTACAGAGATATTCTTGATACGAACATCCTTGTACAGATGATTGATGATCAACCACTCTCTCCCTTTCCTCAATTTTTCACGACTGAAAGGCCGGACGTGGCGGCTTCTAAACTACTGGGAGGCAGAATTGTCGGGATTGTAGATGGAAGTCCTTATGTCTTTTGTGCACCGGTCAGCTTCTTTGATTTCTTCCAATCCGTTGATGATTACAGTCAAAGGTGGATAACCGGCACATTTATCCGATTATTGCGGATGTTTGCTTTTGTTATAACGGTTGCATTAACAGCCCTTTATGTATCCATTACCACCTTCCATTATGAAATGGTTCCCCAGGAGTTGCTGCCAAGCCTGATTGAATCCCGCAGCAAGGTACCCTTTCCACCATTGATCGAAGCCATATTTCTCGAATTGGTCATCGAACTTCTAAGGGAAGCAGGTGCACGGCTGCCTACTAAAATTGGGCAAACGATTGGGATCGTAGGGGGAATCGTCATAGGACAGGCAGCAGTGGAAGCGGGGATTACGAGTAATATATTGATCATTGCTGTTGCTGTTTCAGCAATCTCATCTTTTGTCATACCGAGCTACGTAATGAGTGCGTCGATTCGGATCGTCCGATTTTCTTTCATTATATTGGCAGGGTTATGGGGAAATATGGGATTGGTGTTTGGGCTTGGGATATTAATCATACACTTGACCTCCCTAACATCCTTAAAGACCCCCTATATGATTCCATTCTCTCCGACCTTCTTCAATGATTGGCTGGACACTATATTCAGGGCCCCATTCATGTTCATCAAGGACCGCCCGGAACAGGTGAGAACTAGTAATGAAGATATAAATAAGATGAAAAAGTAGGCGATCCTTCATGAAGGAAAAACTCCATCCCTTTCAAGTTGCATTACTCATATACATGATTCAATCAGGGGTCACTCTGTTCAGTATCCCCAGGTTATCTGCAGAAGCCTTTGGCACAAACGGATGGATCGGACTGTTCTTTTTAGTTGGAATCGTCATGCTCAACATTCTAACAATCGGGCTGGTATATAAATGGGGTAAAGGACAGTCCATTTTTATCATTATAGAGAATGTTTTTCCAAAGTGGCTCTTTGTACCTCTCTATCTTTTTATTAGCGTGGTTTTTACCCTGCTGGCTACATTAGTGACAAAAAAGTATATCTTAATGTTAAAAATGTTGTTTTTCAGGGATACACCATCCATCATCTTTGTAGGGATGTTCTTCCTATTGAGTTTTTTCTTACTGAGAGGATGTATTTATGAAATCGGAAAGGCAAATGTACTTCTTTTTTTCTTGACCATTTGGACGATGCTTCTACTCACTTTTCACCTTTCGGAATTCAGTTTCACTCGTATGACAACATTTATAATGGAAGGGGAAAAAGATCTCCTAAAAGGTGGATTAAACGTTTTTGCTGCTTTTCTCGGATTTGAATTAAGTTTGTTTCTCATTCCCTACGTACAGAAAAACTTTATAAAAGGAGTATTCCTTGGAAATACCATTACGTCCTTCATCTATATTTCAGTAAGTTTTGTCTGCTACGGATTCTTCAGCTTTGAATACTTGCTCAATGATCTATTTCCAGTCATCACCTTGATCGAATATGTGAAGTTCCCATTTGTTGAGCGTGTGGAAAACCTGATATTCACTCTTTTCGCTTTAAAAGTCTTAATCACGGTAGTCATGTACTTATGGGCGAGTAAAGAGTTAATCTCACACTCATTTCCAAAACTCAAATCCAATTTCATCAGTTTCTCCCTGCTGATGATTGGAACACTTATATCATTCATTCCCGATATTATCAGGGAAGTGGATCAATGGCTGGAATGGTTGACTTATTTAGATATTGGAATTGCTATTCTACTACCGATTATGCTGATTGCTTTCATTGGCCTCCATAAGGTTAAGCAGAAAAAGGTGACATTATGAAATTAGTGTATGGACTGGTTGCCCTTGTTTTTTTTCTTTCAGGGTGCGAAAAGAACATTATCGATAAGCTGGCGATGCTGGATGCCGTAGGCTACGACCTTTCTGACGATAGGGAGCATCCTCTTACGGTTACAGTCAATTATCCTAATGTTACAAAGCAGGGGGTATATCAAAACAAAATACTGACAGTCAATGCAAAATCCAGTAAGGATTCCAGAATTCGTTTAAATCACCGGTCGAATATGAAATTTGTCAGTGGACAGATTTCCGTATCATTGTTTGGGGAACATTTAGCAAAGGTCGGAATCAAGAATATATTGGATACTTATATGCGCGACCCAAGCTTAGGACCGAGGGTCTATTTTGCCGTAGCAGAGGGAACGGCCCGAGAGTTGTTGGAGTATCAACCGACGGAAGGAACAAACAGCTCCCTTTACTTGCGTACGTTTCTAGAAAAATTGGATAGTGAAAATGAAAAGGTAAACTATAACACCTATCAATTTATCAGAGATTATTATGATGATGGTATCGATCCCATCATGCCTTATTATAAAATAAGGGAACAAAGTATCGCGATTGATGGATACGCACTCTTTAAAGATGACCAGTATATTCATCATCTTTCACCCACTCTTTCAGGTATACTGTTTGCCTTGCGTAAAGAAACACCCAAAGGGACATTCAGCTTTGAAATTGCTCCACCTGATGAAGAGCATGTCTTCCCTGATCAATTAATGTTTGATTACAAAAAAACGAAGTATAAAATGGATGTAAAGATACAAGACCATAAGCCAACGTCTATCGATATATCGATCGAGCTTGAAGGAAGTGTCCTTGAATATACCAGAGACGAACAAACAGACTCAGAGAAGGCACAGAAGAAAATGGAAAAAGAAATCAATGACTATTTAATGAAAAAATCCAAAGAGTTGATCGCACTGACCAAAGAATTGAAAGTGGACCCGATAGGCATCGGAGGCTACGTTAGAAACAAACTGACTTATGAGGATTGGAAGAAGATCAATTGGGATGATGTTTATCCAGAACTGGATATCAACCTTGATATAAAGATGCAATTGGTCAATACGGGGCAGGTGAAATAAACAAGTGAGGGATTGAGGCACCCTTTTGGGAGGATGCCTTGTTTCTCACAAGGGATGAATGGAAATAGCGATAATTTATCCTGATGAAACGTCTAAGACCTGTCCAATGACAGCCTGCACATCGTCAGAATGCCGGATGACAAATAGATGGTCTGCTTCCCCTGCTACCGGTGCAGCAGAGTCTTTGTAGAATGAACGATTCTGCTGCCGGCTCAGAACCTCTTCAAATGTAGTGGCACTCCTGAAAATGACTGTACTTCGATTACTGGTGGCGATTCTCTCTTGAAGAATTCGTTCCGGAAGGTCAAAGTGAACGAGGACAGTCGTTAATCCCATTTGATGGAATTCCTCCAATAACTTCAGCCTGCCGCTTCTACTGAGGTTTGAATTGCAAAGAATGATGTGAAATGAAGTATCATTCAGGGCATGTTCCAGGATCGTTCTGCTGACATCATACTTAAGAGAATTTGAACCTTTCTTTGAGAGTAGTTTTCTATAAAACGTGTTGAGGAATTCAGCATGATTATCCTGATCAATCACAACAGAGTTGGCCAATTGTGATTCCAGTTTATTGGCAAATGTTGTTTTACCGCTATGGGTTTTACCGACAGTCATAATTACTAGCCTTGGCATGATCGTTATACCACCCTTTTTATACGCTCTTTTAATATACATAAAACAGATTTGAGTCATTTATTTTTAAAAAAATGAAGATATAGATTCTTACCTAAAGTGCTTCAACACGAGCTGCTGATATTCTAGTAAAAGATGATGGGTGTATCCTTCAATGATTTCTTCCAAATCATATGATCAGATCCTTCACCCCAATAATGTCTAAGACAGTAATCAGGCTTTCCAAACTTTTTCATCCACAGATTCTGGGCATTCGAGTATCCACTATCCAAACAAAAAGTCTCGATTCCCCTATTGAGGAACGTAAGAAACATGACATTCAGTAGTATCGTCCCTATTCCACGCCCTTGATAGTCTGGATGCACAAATACCGTTCCGATCTCATACACCTCCTTTAACGCCCCATCTGTGCAGTTGTTTATCAGGTCACTGGATGGACCATATTCAATGGTGCCGAGGATCCTGTCTCCACCTTTCTCCCAAGCGATTAAAAAGTACCTCTCCACTCCTTCACTGTCCAAGTCACTCTGTAAATAGTGGTCCTTGCTTGCAATTTCAGAGTCGATGTCATCAACCAAATCCGATAACCCTTCTTTGTCGAAGGTATCCTTAATGACAGTAGTAAAGAATTGATTCAGCTCTTCCTGGTCTTCTATCCGCGGTCTTCTTATTTCAATGGTCTGCACTAACATCACTCCTGGCCTTAAAGCTTCTTTTATTAAATGTTACTTAGCTCCCTCTTGATTTCATCGACGTGAATTCCTGAGTTGCGCAATTTTTCTTCTGCTTCCTCCTCGATCAATCCTTTTAACTGAAACAGGACAGGGTCAAACTCCGTATGTTTATCCATCATAAAGCTCATACGGTATTCGATATCCAGCCACGTTCCAATGTCTGCCTCATTATGCTGGATCTGGGCTTCAAGCTTGTCCAGAGCATTGGCAACCTTCGCCTCAAACGTTTCCTTTCGTTCAAACTCAACCCATAATGAAAAAATTTCTTCTCCTGAGGTAGCATCCAGCATTTCCTTGATCCTCTCTATGGCCCTCCTTTCATTCAATTCTTTTTCCTTCTTTAATTCTTCATTGTCCAACGTATCAAAAGCTGGAATGTCCTTTGCTTCTGCTTCCACCAAATCGTGGATGATGATCATTTTCAATAGTTTCGCCGTATCCATTTCTTTCGTTAAGTAAGGCTCCAGCAGCATGGCCATCAAAGAAACCCGCCACGTATGCTCCGCAACACTTTCCTGTCTGCCATTTGACAGCCAGCTGTGCCTTAGTTCACTCTTTAACTTTTCTCCCAGTTTCATTACTTGCAGCACCTTTTGCAGATTTTCTTTCATCTTCATTCCTCCAATGTGTGTCATCCGTATCCCAATGAATTCAGCTTCTGTCCGGGTAGATTTGGCAGCTTTTTTTAGTGAATTTCCGGATACTCTTCCACTCTTTAACATACTAATTATTCCAAACATCTCCATATTGGACAATCCCCAGGTGAAAACTTTCTTTCAATTTCTCTTCTCATTCATTGAAAATCAAAATGCCCCTCTCCTTATGGAGAGGGGCATTTTCATTTAATTATTTCGTCCATTCAGTATGGAACGTACCTTCTTTATCCACTCGCTCATACGTATGGGCACCGAAGTAGTCACGTTGAGCCTGAATCAGGTTTGCAGGCAGGGTTTCTGTGCGGTAGCTGTCATAGTAAGACAGGGCCGCTGAGAATCCTGGTACGGGTACACCGTTTTGTACGGCTACACTGATGACTTCACGAAGTGCATATTGATAGCTTTCCACGATTTCTTTGAAATATGGATCCAATAACAGGTTTGAAAGATTCGATTCACGGTCATACGCTTCTTTGATCTTCTGAAGGAATTGTGCTCGGATGATGCAGCCCCCTCGGAAGATCATGGCGATATCCCCGTATTGGAGATCCCATTTGTACTCGTCAGAAGCTGAGCGCATCTGGGCAAAGCCTTGTGCATAGGAACAAATCTTACTCATGTAAAGGGCTTTACGGATGGATTCAACCAGCGCTTTTTTGTCCCCCTGGAATGATGTTGTATCAGGCCCCTTTAACATTTTGCTTGCTTTCACACGTTCGTCTTTAATGGCCGAGATGAATCTGGCGAAGACAGATTCTGTGATAATTGGCAAGGAAACGCCCAGATCCAGTGCACTCTGGCTCGTCCACTTTCCAGTACCTTTTTGGCCTGCTTTGTCGAGGATGACATCGACCATAGGCTTGCCTGTTTCTTCATCTTTCTTCGTGAAGATGTCAGCCGTGATTTCGATCAGATAGCTATCAAGCTCTCCTTTATTCCAATCGGCAAATACCTCATGCAGCTCATCTGCACTTAAGCCGAGAACATTCTTCATCAGGAAGTAGGATTCGGCAATCAGCTGCATATCTCCGTACTCAATGCCGTTATGAACCATTTTCACATAATGGCCTGCACCGTCAGGACCGATATACGTGGTGCAAGGGTCGCCATTCACTTTCGCTGCGATGTCTTTCAGGATAGGAGCAACAAGATCGTACGCTTCTTTCTGTCCACCAGGCATGATGGAAGGGCCGGTAAGAGCACCTTCTTCTCCACCGGATACTCCTGTACCGATGAAATGAATACCAAGATCGCTTAATTCCTGATTGCGTCGACGGGTATCTTCGAAGAACGTATTACCGCCATCAATCAGGATATCCCCTTTTTCAAGGTAAGGCTTCAATTGTTCGATCGTCGCATCTGTTGCATTTCCTGCTTTAACCATAAGTAGGATTTTCCTTGGTTTTTCAAGGGAATGGACGAACTCTTCTATTGTATATGTAGGAACCACATTCTTCCCTTGGGATTCACTTACCATCTCATCCGTCTTCTCACGGGAACGGTTGAATACAGAGACAGAGTATCCTCTGCTTTCAATATTCCATGCCAGGTTTTTGCCCATTACAGCTAAACCAATGACACCTATTTGTTGTTGAGACATATAATCGACTTCCTTTCATTTATAATGACCTCTTATCATTCACTTTCAAATCGAATATGGCATGCTTGGCTCATAATAGAAAATGAATCCAATTGTTGCTATTATCTGTTTTAGCGCTCTCTTTCAATCTAACAAGAATATAAAAGTGATGCAAATAATCCGATTGAGTGTCGTATGATCTGTCTTAAGATGTCCACTTTCTCCCAAGTCATTCCCTTAAAAAATCTTTGTTGAAGCTTGTATCCTGTTTTGAGTCAAAAGATTTTTTCTTGTTTTTCGCTTTCATTCCCTGGGAGATGGAGTCCTTCCCAAACTTATCCTGAAGCTGAGATACTACTTTGTAGAGCGGTTCCTTTTCGGCCGCTTTTTTATAAGAAAATAAGTCCAGCTGTTCGGTTGCTTCACTTTTTTCCACAATATCCTGAGCCGTCACCCCTAAAAGTCGTACGGGGTCCCCATCCCAGTGTTTTAACAATAGCTCTTTAGCGTAGTGATAGAGATCTTCTTTTTTATAAATTGGGTTCTCAAGCTTCTTGCTTCTCGTAATGGTTTTCCTGAACTTATCCCGAATCATGAGCTGAATTGTCATTCCCAGCACGTCTTTCTGTTGAAGGCGTGAAGAAACTTTGGCACAGAGCTTTTCAACGATCGTTAAAAGCTCGTGTTGATTGGTTGTATCCTTCGGCAATGTAGTGGAATTCCCAACACTTTTATAGTCATAGATCGAATCCGGATTTACATGTCTCCTGTCGATTCCATTGGCACGCTCCTTCAGTCGCAGACCATTGATTCCAAGGAGTGATTTCAGTTGGACATCATTGGCATGGGCAAGATCATGGCAGGTATGGATGCCGAACGAATGCAGCTTCTCCGCTGTCTTCTGTCCAATGCCATGCATTTCAATAACCGGGAGGGGCCACAGCTTCAGAGGGATATCACGCTTTCTCAGGACGGTGATTCCCATGGGCTTCTTCATATCTGAAGCGGTTTTAGCAAGGAACTTATTGGGGGCAACCCCGATGCTGCAAGGGAGGTCGAGCTGCCCTTTGATCTGAGATTGGATGTGTGAAGCAATTTGAAGTGGAGTGCCCTTCTCACGAGAATCCGTGATATCCACATAGCCTTCATCAATGGAAACAGGTTCAACTAAATCTGAATATTGCCTGAGGATATCGAACATTCCCTTTGAAGCAGCGCGGTAGCGGTCAAAATTAGGGGGCATGATGATTAGCTTTGGACACAGCTTCCTGGCTTCCCAAAGAGGCATCGTCGTCTTCACCCCAAAGCTTCTTGCTTCGTAGCTGCATGTGACGATAATGCCCCGTCTCTCTTCGGGATTCCCCGCAATAGCCAATGGTTTGCCCTTCAAGGTTGGATCAAAAGCCATTTCAACCGAGGCATAAAAGCTATTCATATCAACATGTAGAATCACTCGTCCGTTTTTGGGATAATGTGAGTTCATGATCAATCGCGTCTTTCTTAGTCTAGTTTTGAAGTGATTTTTGCTCGTTCACGTAATCTTTTATTTCTTTTATACCTTCCAGGCTCCCAACTAAAACATCAGGGTCGATCTGAGTGATCATCGAGTCATCAAGGTTGATGATACCTGAAAAGTAGTTTGTTTTGGAATAGGCGAGTAATCCGACATTCGTGAACGAATCTGCAGAAACTTCAAGGATCTCTTTAGCTCCCTTTACGACCAGGCCAACCTGCATCGTTTGTGTGTGAACGACAAGAAGAAACATCCCGGCAGCATTCTCTACAGAAGTGTTGTATAGGATATCGGCTAAATCCAGAGCCGGGATCAGCTCTCCCCTCACCTTGACAAGCCCCAGTACATATGAAGGCAGATGTGGGATGGATCTTACTTCTTCCACTCTTTCAATCGATACTACGTTCTCAATCGGTAAACAATACTCTTCCTTTCCTGCATGAAACACAACGACTTTCGGCATAGCAAAATATCCCCTCTCAAACATTCTCTTATGTATACTACAAATGTACCATATTCCGAAAGGATTTGGTGTTGGTTTCGGAATAAGAAAACGCCCACGAACAAAGGAATCCCCTTTGTTTGTGGACATTTGTTTCTATGGCTGATACCCTGTGTCCAGCTTCTGCGGCTAGGTTCTAGAGGTCATATCTATATGGACCAAAAAGGCAAAGAACGCCTTTCCGGTCGATTCAGCTTATGCCTGTCGCCCCAGGGCGAGCCCCTTCCGCTTTTCTTTTTGTCTAGCTCCAGGGGCTTGGGGCTCGGGGTCATAAGCTATATCGACCAAAAAGGCAAAGAACGCCTTTCCGGTCGATTCAGCTTATGCCTGTCGCCCCAGGGCGAGCCCCTTCCGCTTTTCTATTCCCCTGCTACTTCCTGGATGATGGCTACAACCATTTCAGAGAGTTTGTTCAGTTCTTCGACTGGCATTCTTTCGTTCTTCGTATGGATTTCTTCATATCCTACTGCCAGATTGACAGTCGGCACTCCAAAGCCTGCGATTACGTTTGCATCGCTTCCACCGCCGCTTGTAAGAAGCTCGCTTGGGCGTCCGATCTTCTTCGCCGCACGTTTCGCTACTTCCACAACTTCGTCACCGTCTTTGAACTTGAAGCCAGGATACATCACCTGTACTTCAACTTCTGCTTTTCCACCCATTTCTTCTGCAACAGATTCGAATGCAGTTTTCATCTTTTCTACTTGGGCTTCCATTTTTTCTGGGACCAGTGAGCGTGCTTCTGCCAGGATATCTGCTTGTTCACAAACGATATTGGTTGCTTTTCCACCTTCGAAGCGCCCAATATTAGCTGTTGTTTCTTCGTCGATACGGCCAAGTGGCATCTTGGAAATGGCTTTCGCAGCAATGGTGATCGCAGAAACGCCTTTTTCAGGAGCAACACCGGCATGTGCGGTCTTCCCATAGATCGTCGCTCTTACTTTTGCTTGAGTAGGTGCAGCCACGATGATGTTTCCTACTTTTCCATCACTATCAAGGGCGAAACCGTATTTCGCTTTTACCAGAGAAGGATCCAGTGCTTTCGCTCCGACTAATCCGGACTCTTCCCCAACTGTAATGATGAACTGAATGTCACCGTGCGGGATATCGTTTTCTTTAAGAACACGAACGGATTCAAGCATCGTCGCAAGCCCCGCCTTATCATCGGCCCCAAGAATCGTCGTACCGTCAGAGTATACATAACCATCCTCTTTAAGTGTCGGTTTGACTCCTTTCGCAGGAACGACCGTATCCATATGGGAAGTAAAGTAGATTGTATCGACGCCTTCTTTATTCCCTTTAAGCGTACAAATCAGATTACCGGCACCATGCCCGGTTTCCCCCATGGTGTCATCTTCAAACACATCCACACCAAGATCAGAGAATTTTTGTTTTAAGACTTTCGAGATTTCGGCTTCTTCTTTCGTTTCCGAATCGATTTGGACCAATTCCAGGAATTCATTCAGTAAACGTTCATGATTAATCATCTAACAGACCTCCACAAATATGTATTCACTCCTCTAGTATAGCGTGAATAACGAGGTTCAACAAATATGACCGCTCCTATAATGGAATATTTCCGTGTTTTTTCTTCGGTCTGTCTTCCCGTTTGTTTCTCATCATTTCAAGTCCTTGAATCAATTTAATGCGGGTTTCACGAGGATCGATGACATCATCCACCATTCCCCGGGACGCGGCTACATATGGATTCGCAAATTTCTCACGGTACTCTTCTATTTTCTGCTCACGGAGCTGTTCAGGATTGTCACTTCCGGCTATTTCTCTCGCAAAAATGATATTTGCCGCTCCCTGAGGTCCCATGACGGCAATCTCCGCATTCGGCCATGCGAATACCAAATCCGCCCCGATGGACTTACTATTAAGGGCAACATATGCTCCTCCATAAGCTTTTCGTAAGATTACCGTCATTTTTGGTACCGTGGCTTCTGAATAAGCATACAGGATTTTAGCACCGTGGCGGATGATTCCCCCATGTTCCTGCTTAATGCCAGGGAAGAATCCGGTAACGTCCTCAAAGGTGATCAGTGGGATGTTGAATGAATCACAGAATCGGATAAAGCGGGCGGCTTTGTCGGATGAATCGATGTCGAGTCCCCCTGCCATGAATTTAGGCTGGTTACAGACAAGACCGACAACCTCCCCTTTCATGCGGGCCAATCCTACGACGATATTTTTTGCGAATTCTTTTTGAACTTCCATGAAACTCCCTTCATCCACGATTTCATTGATGACGATACGAACGTCGTATGGACGGATGGCATCGAATGGGATCAGGTCCGTTACATTTGCACGATAATCATCTTCTTCCTCCACCTCAATACGCGGAGGCTTCTCTTCATTATTTTGCGGCAGGTAGGATAATAATCTACGAACATCAAAGAGAACTTCTTCTTCTGTTTTCCCCCGAAAATGGGCGTTCCCGCTGATGGAGTTATGAACCTTGGCTCCCCCTAAATCTTCAGAGCTTATCTTCTCACCTGTGACAGTCTCGATGACTTTAGGTCCTGTGATGAACATTTGACTTGTATCGTCCACCATAAATACGAAATCCGTGATGGCAGGTGAATAGACTGCCCCTCCTGCGCAAGGTCCCATAATGATGGAAATTTGAGGAATGACTCCTGAATAGATGGAATTCCGATAAAAAATATGACCGTATCCATCGAGGGAAACGACCCCTTCCTGGATTCTTGCGCCGCCGGAATCATTCAGTCCGATAAAAGGGGCACCGTTTTTCACGGCAAGGTCCATGACATGAGAAATTTTCTTGGCATGCATTTCCCCAAGAGCACCGCCAAATACCGTAAAATCCTGAGAAAATAAGTAGATTGGTTTCCCATCGACTTTTCCATAGCCCGTTACAACCCCGTCCCCTGGCCCCTGAACCCCATCGAGGCCAAAGTCTGAACAGCGATGTTCGATAAATGGATTCAATTCAACGAAGCTGCCTGGATCCACTAAAAGATCGATTCTTTCTCTTGCGGTAAGTTTCCCTTTTTCGTGTTGCTTATCTATCTTTTCATCTCCCCCGCCGAGTTCCACTTCCCGTCTCTTGTCATAAAGTTCATTGATCTTTTCATAAATATCCATTATGATAACTCCCCCTTGATGTTTGATTTATCACAAAGCTCATATAATACCCCGTGAGCAGATTTAGGATGCAAGAAAGCAACGGCAGCTCCTCCAGCTCCCGTTTTTGGTGTTTCGTTGATCATCCTGACGCCTTTGGTTTGGAGTTCCTTGATTCGTTCTTCAATTCCTTCAACACCAAAGGCAATATGGTGAATGCCTTCGCCCTTCTTTTCGATGAACGTGGCAATCGGGCTTTCATTATGTAGTGGTTCAAGTAACTCAAGCTTAATATTTCCACCATCCATAAATGCTACCTTCACCCCTTGATTACCGACTTCTTCAATCTTAGCAAGGGAAAGGCCAAGAGTATCTTTGTAAAATGGAAGCACATTTTCTATCGATGATACTGCTATTCCAATATGATCTACCTTTTTCATCCCTATCATCCCCCTGTTGTTTACATGTTCCACCCATATAGTATTCCATACATGTTGTCGAATTTCCTCCTATTCAGCCGAATAAATAAAGCGTTTTCTTTTATCGGGATGGTTGTCTTCTCTCACTATTCACGATAAAATAGAGTAGAAAATCATCTCATGCTAAGGTGGGAGAATGGAGCGATACAATGGGTAATAAAAAAATTCAAAAAATAATGGTATTTGTCATGCTGTTTGCCATGATTGCCTCGACGATCATGGCCGGTCTGACTTTCTTACTATAGTAACAAAAAAAAGGATCTGCTTTTCGACCATGTCGACGAGCAGATCCTTTTTTTTTGGCTTTCGAATGTTGAGAGAAGGCAGGGCTTCAGCTGAGAGCATTGCCCCTTATTTTAATGCCCCATGTTCACTCCCGAGTTGATTGAAGCTTTTCTTCGTTTTTACAACGAGCACCTTGGTTCCCAAGGGGACTCCATCGAACAGGGATTCTACATGTTGGTTATTCATACGTATGCATCCGTTTGAGAGGTACCTTCCTATACTGGTAGGTTGATTTGTCCCGTGGATCCCGTATATCCTTCCGTCCGTCCCTTCTGCATCAAATCCGATCCACCTTGTTCCTAGTGGATTCCTTGGGTCTCCCCCTGGAATATCCTTTTTACGATAATAAGGGTTTTTCGCTTTAACCGTGACATTGAACAAGCCTTCAGGAGTGAGGTTCATGGTTTTCCCCGTCGCCACCGGGAAGGTTCCCTTGATTTCACCATCATCAATATAAGCCAGTTGATTGTTCTCCTTATTCACGATGATAAACGGATCTCCCGGAACCGGGTTCCTTCCCAGGGGCCAGATTGGAGAGGCGAACAATATAAGAGCAAGAAGCAGACGCATCCTATCACCTTTTTCATGTTTTAGGTGTAGTTTACTTCTCTTGCTTCATTTTCATCCTTCTTTATACCTTTAAATGAGCTTTTCAGCAGGAGGTATTGCTCCATTTCCTGAACGAACTGATAAAGGGCGGCACGGGTCTCAAATTCTTCCCTCGTCTTTGGTAAATCCATTTGCTCAAACTCCACTTTCATGTCGTACAATTTCTTCAAGTAAAACAGAGCCGTATTCCCCGGATGAATATGTTCGCTAAGCTCTTCGAGAAACTCGGCAATGCGCTGTCCCTGCTCCACTGTGAACGATATGGAGGTGGCAATGGGCAGAATTCGCTGGAGAATTTCAAATTGCTTCTCCCTCATTTTAAAATACAAATAGTATAAGTTCTCGTCCCGTAAAAAGTGGTTCTCAACATCTTTAAATGCAATCGTCTTCGCCTCTTTAAGCAATTGTTCTGTTTCTGTTATTTCCTTGCCATCCCACTGGCTGTCATGGGTTCGTAAATAATTGATCATCTCGCAGAACATCTTATAAAAATTTGCTTCGATCCTCTCTTGATACTCAATCATTTGTTTATCGACACTCGGCATATAGAGGTTCATAAGAAGAGCAATCCCGATTCCGATCACGATGATCCCGAGTTCATTTTGAAAAAGTCCCAGGGTGACGTTCCCTGCTGAATAAATATGTAGAATAATAACGGAACTGGTGACGATTCCTTCCTTGATGTTCAAGGCAACGGTGATCGGAATGAACACGAGTAACAATAATCCTATGATGGCAGGATGATAGGACAGAAACTCAAAGAACACGGCAGAAATGAGCATGGCGATCACGCATGCCAGGAAACGGCTCCAAGATGCGTTTACCGATTTCTTCTTTGTATTTTGAATGCACAGAATCGTCAAGATCCCGGCAGATACAAAGTTATCCAGTTGAAACCACTGTGCAATGCTGATTGCCGCTGCTGTGCCAATCCCAGTCTTAAGTGTTCGATAACCGATTCGAAACATTCTTTTTTTCTCCTAACTCTTTCAAGTTTAGCTTCTATAGAATACCATAATTCCCTGGAACATAAAAAAAGGATGAACGAGAGATCCGTTCATCCTCCAGCTTTCACACTATTTTTTCAAGAAATTCCTTCCCACGATCGCTTTGCGGGTTGGAGAAGAACGAAAGCGGCTCTCCTTCTTCCACGATTTTTCCATCATCCATGAACAAGACCCGGTCTGCCACCTCTCTGGCGAACCCCATTTCATGAGTCACGATGATCATCGTCATTCCCGTATGAGCAAGAGATTTCATGACTTCAAGGACCTCTTTCACCATTTCCGGATCCAGGGCTGAAGTCGGTTCATCAAACAGCATCACTTTCGGTTCCATGGCAAGCGCTCTGGCAATCGCCACACGCTGCTTTTGACCACCTGATAAACGGGCAGGGAATTCGCTGCTCTTTTCTTTTAAGCCGACCTTCATCATGAGGTCCGTCCCCAGTTTTTTAGCGTCTGCTCTATTTAGACCCTTCACTTTCACTGGAGCATATATCACGTTTTCTAAGGCGGTCATATGTGGAAAGAGGTGAAAATGTTGGAATACCATGCCTACGTCCTGTCTCACCCTACTGATGTTCTTCCCGTTGACAAGTTCATCTTCAAAGTATATATCACCTGTAGAGGGTTCTTCTAATTGATTCAGACAGCGGAGCAAGGTCGATTTACCTGAGCCTGAAGGTCCGATCAATGCGACAACCTCCCCCTTTTTTACTGAGAAATCGATCCCTTTCAACACCGAAAGTTTTCCGAATGATTTCGTAATTTTTTCTGCTTTAATCATTTGTACGCAGTCTCCCTTCCACGACTTTTCCTAATAAGGTCAGAACCATGACAAGAACATAATAGATCAGTCCTGCAAAAAGAAGAGGTTCGAAAAAGGAATACAAATCACTGCCGACCATATACGACCGTCTCATGACATCGGCAGCTCCGATGACGGTAACGATGGCAGATTCCTTAGTCAGGGTAATGAATTCATTCATCAGTGCAGGCAGGATATTTTTAATCGCCTGGGGCAGGATCACATCTTTCATCATCAATGGATACGGCACCCCGAGAGCCATTGCCGCTTCCTTTTGGCCTTTTTCCACTGCATTGATTCCCGCACGGATGATTTCTGATATATAAGCAGCCGAATTAAGAGAAAATGACAGAATGGCTGCTGTATGCGGTTCAATCTGTGTTCCAAAAAGCTGGGGTGAACCATAAAAGATAATCATTAATTGAAGGACCAAAGGCGTCCCCCGAAAAATCGATGTATAAATGTCTGCAAGCAATATCAACGGTTTAATGGAACTTATTTTACAAAGGGCAAGAGCGATACCGAAAGCAAATCCAAGTACCCCTGACAGCCCTACAATTTTCAGTGTGACCTTCAACCCTTCCAGAATAAAGGGAATGGAAGGAACCAGTTGTTCAAAATCCAGCGGCATTTTCAGTCTCCTCCAAGCGTATGATTGTTTCTATAAATGGGAAGGACTAACCGAATGAGAGGTTAGTCCTTCACTACACAACTGTTCTCCGTCAAACCACTTTTCAGCAAGTTTCTCCAACTCACCATTTTCTTTGAGCTTCTTTAAAGCTGCATTGAATTCACTTGTAAGCTCACTGTTCTTAGGAAGCGCAACGGCTGAACCTGCCTCCTCTTCATCCACATTCATCGTATGTCCTTGAAGCTCATCATGTTTATCCAGATAGCCGTTTGCCACAGTGTTTTCAATGATGATGGCATCAAAACGCCCATTTTGAAGATCCTGTATCAATTCAGGGATACGGTCACGTGTATCAACCTTTAGTTGGATTGATTTCGAAAGTTCCTCAGCTGCATCCTGTTGGATGGATCCCAGTTGAACGCCTACGGTTTTCCCGTCAAGATCCTTTTCACTTTGAATCCCAGCCTCTGTAGTGGAGATGATCATATCTTGTGCCGTGTAGTAAACGTCACTGAAGTCCACATTCTTTTGTCGCTCTGGAGTTGGGGTCATGGCCGATAATACGAAGTCCACCTGACCAGTCTTAAGGGCTGAGATCAATCCACTGAATTCCATATCCTTGATTTCGATTTCATGTCCCATTTCTTTTGCCAGCATATTGGCTAAGTCAATGTCGTACCCAATGATTTCATCACTGTGGGCAGTGTCCACATATTCAAATGGTTTATAGTCCGCAGACGTACCCATGATTAATTTCTTGGATTCTCCTAAAGCGGTATCTGCTTCTTCACCAGCACCACAAGCAGCCAGGGAAGCAGAAACAATCATTAATAAAAGAAAAGATAATAGCTTTTTCATTTTCGTTCCTCCTAGAAGTTTTGTATAAATATAATATATTTTGCATATCAATTACTATATTCGTATTTTAACAGAGGTGAATTATTATGCAATACTTTTTATTATTATTAGTAAATATCTCTTTATTCTGAAAATTTTCGAGTTTACATCAATGGGATCTTCTGCTTTTATGAACTGAGAGCATTCTACAATATACAACTATTATGCATATTTCCATACACTCTATCATCCACCTTTCCTTATGACAATATAAAAAAAGAGCCCGTCTAGGTTCTCTCATGAATACAGAGAGGAACCTGACAGGCTCTTTATTTCACTTATACTTCTTCACAATACTGATCGAAGTAAGATTGCAGTTTGTTCACTACAGACATTGGGTCATGACCTTCAATTTCGTGTCTTTCAACCATCGTCAAAAGCTTTCCGTCTTTCAATAAAGCGAAGGACGGTGAAGATGGAGGGTAGCCGGTGAAGTAGCTGCGCGCTTTCGCAGTGGCTTCTTTATCCTGTCCGGCGAAAACTGTTACAAGCTGATCCGGACGTTTATCGAAATGAATGGAATGGGCTGCTGCTGGACGTGCAATCCCTCCTGCACAACCACATACAGAATTGATCATCACAAGTGTCGTACCTTCTTTTGAGAAAGCTTGATCTACTTCTTCCTCTGTTGTCAGCTGGGTATAACCAGCTGTTTCGATTTCCTGACGTGCCTGACGGACAACATCATTCATTAGCAAATTGAAATCTATATCCATGTTTGAACTCTCCTTTTATCGATGACTTAATCATTCTCCATAAATTGAAGGGATTAGATGTACCCCTATCATACCAATTTCAAACCATATCTTTCAATTAAAATTGATTCTTCCTGTCAATACATTGATTCTTTATATCGTTTCAACAATTCCTCCACTGCCTGGGAAGTCGTGAAGTCCCCTGTTTTCACCCGATTTTCCACACCGGGAAGGGAGGACTTAATGTCTTTATGAAAAAAGAAGTCCGAGAGAATCCTTTCTTTCAACATGGTATGGAACCATTCCTGCTTTTGAAAGAGTCGTCTCTCCTCAAAGACACCTTGTGCCTTGGTTTGCTTTTCGAACTGTTTAACCACATCCCATATTTCTTTCAATCCTTCATTTTTCAAAGCAGAACAGGTATATGCTTCGGAACTCCAGCCTTTTGTTGCCGGAGCCAGGAAGTGAAGAATCTGGTTGAGCTCTCTTTTGGTTTTCTCAGCGAGTGGCTTATTCTCTCCATCGGCTTTATTCACAAGCAAGGCGTCGGCAAGCTCCATGATTCCTTTTTTCATTCCTTGCAGCTCATCCCCGGCGCCGGTGATGACGAGCAACAGGAAGAAGTCGACCATCTGCCTTACCATGACTTCACTTTGTCCAACCCCGACTGTTTCGATGATGATGAGGTCGTACCCTGCTGCTTCACATAAGAGGAGGGTTTCATTGGTTTTTCGATGGACCCCGCCAAGGGTTCCTGCGGTCGGGGAGGGTCTGACAAAAGCAAGGGGGTTCTTGGATAACTGTTCCATCCTTGTTTTATCCCCCAATATGCTTCCCCCGGAAATGGAGGAGCTGGGGTCGATGGCAAGGACCGCTACACGGAGCCCTTCCTCACATAACATTTCCCCGAACTGTTCGATAAAAGTACTTTTCCCTGCACCCGGAACACCTGTGATCCCGATCCGGAAGCTTTTACCCGTATGGGGCAGAAGCTCCTGCAGCAGTTCCTGCCCCAATGCATAATGCTCTTCTGCATTGCTTTCAATCAGCGTGATGGCTTTCGCTAAATAGCTGCGGTCTCCATTCAGGATCCCGTTTTTTAATCCACTTATGGAAACAGGTTCTTTTTTCTTTTTAACAAACCGCTTCTTTCTTTCCGGCTGATGCTCAGTCATTATTCAGCCACTTCCTCATAGCCCAGCACTTCATAAATTTCTTTTATCACCTTTTGTGCAGCCACGGGAATGATCGTTCCTGGACCAAAGACGGCCGAGGCACCGTTGTTTAATAGGAAGTCATAGTCCTTGGCGGGAATCACTCCACCAATGACAACCAGGATGTCTTCCCTGCCGAGTTTCTTCAGTTCCCTTATTAATTGGGGCAGAAGCGTTTTATGACCTGCGGCCAATGAACTTACACCGATGACATGTACATCATTTTCAACTGCTTGAAGAGCTGTTTCTTCAGGCGTTTGGAACAACGGTCCGATGTCCACATCAAATCCAAGATCGGCAAATGCCGTACTGATGACTTTGGCTCCCCTGTCATGTCCGTCTTGTCCCATCTTCGCTATAAGAATTCGGGGTCTTCTTCCTTCATTTTCTAAAAATTCTTCCGTCATCTCTTTTACGATATTGATTTCCTGCTCATTTGAAAAATTCGAGCTGTACACCCCGCTTATACTGCGTATCGTTGCTTTATGTCTTCCTGATACTTTTTCTATCGCATCGGAGATTTCTCCTAAAGTGGCGCGTGCCCTTGCTGCCTCAACTGCTTTTTCAAGGAGGTTTCCTTCCCCTGTCTCAGCAGCGTGAGTCAAAGCTTCAAGGGTTTCAATGACCCTCCTTTCATTCCTTTCCTCTCTAAGCGTTTGAATCCGCTCAATCTGCTTTTGTCTTACAATCGTATTGTCGATGTCCAGCGTATCAATCGGATCTTCCTTTTCAAGGCGGTATTTGTTCACCCCGATGATGGACTCATCCCCTGAATCGATCATCGCTTGTCTTCTGGCAGCCGCTTCCTCGATGCGCATCTTTGGTAGGCCCGTTTCAATCGCCTTTGTCATGCCACCCAATTCTTCTATTTCTTCAATATGCGCCCATGCCTTTTCCATCAGTTGATCTGTTAACGTCTCTACATAATGGGAGCCAGCCCATGGGTCGATCACTTTCGTAATACCTGTTTCTTCTTGAAGATACAGCTGTGTGTTACGGGCGATTCTGGCAGAAAAGTCTGTCGGAAGCGCAATCGCTTCATCCAAGGCATTTGTATGAAGAGATTGCGTGTGGCCCATCGCCGCTGCATGGGCTTCTAGCAGGGTACGAATGACATTATTATACGGATCCTGCTCCGTCAAACTCCATCCGGACGTCTGGGAATGGGTTCTTAACGCCATTGATTTAGGATTCTGAGGATGGAACGTCTTCATCATTTTCGCCCAGATTCTCCTTGCAGCCCTCATCTTGGCCACTTCCATAAAATAATTCATGCCAATGGCCCAGAAGAATGAAAGTCTCGGTGCAAAGGAATCGATGTCGATCCCAGCCTTGAGCCCGGTCCTGACATACTCAAGACCATCTGCCAACGTATAGGCAAGCTCAATATCAGCAGGTGCTCCAGCTTCTTGCATGTGATACCCTGAAATACTGATACTATTAAACTTAGGCATATGAGTGGACGTATACTCGAAAATATCCGCAATGATTTTCATGGATGTTTCAGGCGGGTAGATATATGTATTCCGTACCATGTATTCTTTCAAAATATCATTTTGGATTGTACCGGACAGCTTTTCCTGGGAAACGCCCTGCTCCTCTGCTGTCACGATGTAAAAGGCTAGAATGGGCAGCACGGCACCGTTCATGGTCATGGATACAGACATCTGATCGAGAGGAATGCCGTCAAAGAGAATTTTCATGTCCAGAATGGAGTCAATGGCCACTCCCGCTTTCCCTACATCTCCTACAACCCTTGGATGATCAGAGTCATATCCACGGTGGGTGGCTAAATCAAAAGCTACGGACAGTCCTTTCTGTCCCATACTTAAGTTCCTCCTATAGAAAGCATTGCTTTCTTCTGCAGTCGAAAACCCAGCATATTGCCTTACTGTCCACGGACGATTCACATACATCGTCGGATAAGGTCCCCTTGTGAATGGAGCGAGACCAGGTAGATCTTCTCTGTGAGTAAGATGAGTTGTGTCTTCCTCAGAATAAAGAGATTTTATCATGATCTTTTCATTCGTCTCGTACGTTTCTTCCGACAAGGAAACCTTCCTCGGTCTTTCTTCATTCGAATACGGGTTGATATGTTGCCAGTCAGGCTTCTTCACTGTCTTTCCCCTCCTCCCAGATGGTTAATAATTCATCCAGTTTTTCAAGTAAGTTCTGTTTAGAATAAATGGATCCATTCAATCCCATCCGGGCCCAATCAGCTCTGTTTTTTTCAGGGATACTCCCTGCTATGTCGACCACACTGTCAGAATCTATTTGGAGGATGGATTCTAAAATCATGGATAATTTATCGAGATACTCTCCATCAGCCCCACAAACCACATAGTACGGGAAGCGGGTTTCTTCTACAAATTGGAGAACATCTTCTTTAGAGAAACACTCTTTACTCTGAAGTGCGTGAATGCCGCCTGTTGATAAAACCCCTTTCACAAAATCAGCACGTGGCTTATGGGATTTCAATTCGCCTAATCCGATTAGCCCTGCCGTTGGTTTACCTGCCAACCTAGATGCCCTTTCTCTTAATCTTTCAAAAGGAAGGGACAATCGCTCATGTTTTGTTGGTGCTGCGGCTTTAAAGGTTTCCTCAAGATTTGAATAGATATTCGTTCCGATCATGGAGTTTTTTCGACGGGCCAGATCCTGAATGCGGCAGTCCTTTACCCTTTCTATCTTTTCCTCGATCGAACCATTTTTAAGACAGACTATCATGCCGCCTTCCGCTTCAACCTGTTGAAACTCCTTCCACGCAAGCTTTCCTACTTCCTCAGATAACCACTCAACATAGAAAGACCCGCCTCCTGGATCAACCACTTTATCCAAGTGGGCTTCTTCACCAAGGATCAGTTGGGTATTTCGGGCAATTCTTTCTGAAAGGGGATTGACTTCCCCATGCACATCATCAAAAGGATCAACGATAAGATAATCGATTCCTGCCAGTATGGCAGAAAACGCTTCACCACCAGAGCGAAGCATATTGACATACGGATCAATGGCCGATTTGTTAAGTCGGGAGGTTTCCACACTGCAACTGACAGATTTAGCTCTTACTTGCTCTGAAAGTCCATAGGAAGCTAAAACCTGTTGCCACAATCTCTTAAAGGCTCTGATTTTGGCCATTTCCATAAAGAATTGACTGCCTACAGCAAAATGGAAGTGCATCTTACCTGCAATCTTTTCAACAGTCCACCCTTTTTGTTGAAGTGCTTCAATATAGGCAACCCCTTCGCAAAGGGCATAGGCCAATTCCTGTGTGGCACTGGCTCCTTTATTATGGTAAGGTGCAGTATTGATCAGAATGGTCTTCAGGCTTGGCAGGTGTTGATCTGCCTCCTCTACCAGCCCCAACCAGTCTTCCAAACCGTCTTCCCGGATTTCAGATAGCGGATCAAAGCCTATTACTCCTTTGATTCCCGACATTTCTGGAATACCCATCAACCGTTGCAACGAGTAGACAGCCTCTTTTTCAAGGGAAAAAACAGGCATGTCCATACCAATGAAATGCTTCATAAATGTTTCGAATCCATTGGTAAAGTCTAATCTCCTTGCAGAGAATGAAAGACAGTTTTGTCCCCGGGATAGTGCCTCCTTCACTGCTGAAGTGAGTTCTTCCCATGAAGTCCTTCTTATCATTTGAGCGATGAACCATTTTGGACCCGGCTCCAGCTTCCCCTCTGCATTCGGAATATAGGCACCGACTCGATCTACTACAGGCAAATCTTTTTTTGTGTATAACGGTTTGAGCTCAATATTTTCGTAGGTTTTTGTATGTAAAGTATGGATTTCCCTTCCCTTTAATGCCTTTTCGGCAGCATCCTGCCAGTCTGCAAGTGTTAAAGGCGTGAATGATTGATCTTTCATATCAGTAAGCTTCATAGTACCCCTCTTTCAACGCGCATGATTGTAATCGTTTACATATTTGCATAAATCATTTTCAAGAACGCTCATAGAAAATTCAAAATGTTTATACTAATGCTATTTTAGTATATAAAAAAAACCGCATCACTTCAATCTATCTGTAGAATGAGTAATGAAGAAAGCACTTTCTTCCAATGAATGGGTCCTGAGAGGCCTCCCATTCTCATCGAACTAAAAATAAGGACTAACCACCCCTGGTCAGTCCTTATTTTTCTTAATAAACAGATGTATTTTCTTTTGATGTGTTTTCTAGAATTTCTTTTACACGCTGTAAAAATCTTCCACATACTAATCCATCCAGTACGCGGTGATCAAGGGACATACATAGGTTGACCATATCTCGGACGGCAATCATACCATTATTCATAACAACTGGACGTTTGACGATTGATTCCACTTGAAGAATGGCGGCTTGGGGATAATTGATAATACCCATGGATTGTACCGAACCAAAAGACCCTGTGTTATTTACCGTAAATGTGCCTCCCTGCATATCCTGAGAAGTTAACTTACCACTGCGGACCTTTCCTGCAAGCTCGGTGATTTCCCGTGCGATTCCTTTGATCGTTTTTTCATCAGCATTTTTGATCACAGGAACATATAACGCATCGTCAGTTGCTACAGCGATGGAAAGATTGATATCTTTTTTCTGTACAATCTTATCCCCTGCCCACATGGAATTGATTTGTGGATATTCTTTAAGGGCCTGTGCCACAGCTTTCACGAAGAAAGCGAAGAATGTCAGGTTAAACCCTTCACGCTGCTTGAACTCTGTCTTTAGTGAATTTCTGTAGTCAACGAGATTGGTTACATCCACTTCCATCATCGTCCAGGCATGCGGCGCTTCATGCTTACTGCGAACCATGTTGGAAGCAATGGCTTTCCTGATACCTGAAACCGGAATTTCGATATCACCAGGTACGACAGGAACATTGACTGCAGGTGCCGATGGCTTAGCTGGCTGTTCCGGAGCCGCCTCTTTCACAGGGGCTTGTTGTGGAGCCGGTGTTTCAGCCTTAGCTTCAGGAGTATCTCCTGCCTTCGGAATAGAACCTGATTCAATGATTTTCTTAAGATCCTTACGAGTGATGCGGCCGCCGTTCCCTGTGCCTTCCACTTGGTTCAGATCAATGTCATGTTCTTGAGATAGTTTTAATACTGCCGGAGAATACCTTGCTTTATTTCCGCTATCTTTATTTGTTGACTTCTTATTTGGTGCAGATTGCTGTGATTCTTTCGATGCCTTTTCAGGTTCTTCTTTCGGAGATTGTTCAGCAGGTGCAGAGCCGCCACCTTCCACTTCAATGGAGCAGATGATTTCGCCGACTTCAAGAGTGTCTCCCTCTTCAGCAATCAATTCTTTAATGGTACCTGTAAACGATGATGGTACTTCTGCATTCACTTTATCCGTTTGCACTTCTGCAATTGGATCATATTTGTTGACGGTATCACCAGGGGACACCAGCCATTTACTAATTGTACCTTCTGTAACACTTTCCCCTAGCTGAGGCATTTTCATATTTTCAATACCCAATGAGGAACCCTCCTTACTGTTTCGTTTAATTGATATTCACTGTGACTAAAATTCTGCGAGCTCACGCATTGCTTTTTCTACTTTGTCCGGGTTGATCATAAAGTATTTTTCCATTGTAGGCGCATATGGCATAGCAGGTACGTCCGGACCAGCTAAACGTTTCACAGGAGCATCAAGCTCAAATAAACAGTTTTCGGCAATAATGGCAGATACCTCACCCATGATGCTTCCTTCTTTATTATCCTCTGTTACAAGAAGAACTTTTCCTGTTTTAGATGCCGCTTCAATGATTGCCTCTTTATCTAATGGATAAATCGTACGTAAATCCAGGATGTGTGCTTCAATCCCATCTTGAGCTAGCTTTTCAGCCGCTTGAAGGGCAAAATGAACACATAATCCGTATGTGATGACAGTGATATCTTCTCCTTCACGCTTCACATCTGCTTTGCCGATTGGAAGCGTGTAATCATCCTCAGGCACTTCACCTTTGATTAACCGGTACGCACGTTTGTGTTCAAAGAATAATACCGGGTCTTCGTCTCGGATAGCTGCTTTCAATAAGCCTTTCACATCATACGGTGTGGAAGGCATAACAATTTTCAATCCTGGCTGATTGGCGAAAACCGCTTCTACGGATTGAGAGTGATAAAGAGCTCCATGTACTCCTCCACCATAAGGAGCACGGATAACCATTGGACAGCTCCAGTCATTGTTTGAACGATAGCGGATACGTGCTGCCTCTGAAATGATTTGGTTGACTGCAGGCATGATGAAATCAGCAAACTGCATTTCGGCGATCGGCCTCATACCATACATGGCTGCTCCGATTCCAACCCCGGCGATAGCCGATTCAGCGAGAGGTGTATCCAGGACACGATCCTCACCGAATTGATCGTATAATCCGTGAGTCGCCTTAAATACTCCACCTTTTTTCCCGACGTCTTCTCCGAGAACGAATACTTTCTCGTCACGTTCCATTTCTTCTCTTATTGCCATCGTTACGGCATCAATATATGAAATTACTGGCATGATTGAATTCCCCCTTACTTCTCTTCTGCATAAACATACTTCATCGCTGATTCTGCTTCAGCATATGGAGCGTTCTCTGCATAATCCGTTGCTTCGTTCACGAGCTTCATAATACGATCATTGATTTCTTTCTCGATATCATCATTCATGACGCCGGTTTCTTTCAGATAAGCACCAAACGTGATGATCGGATCATTCGTTTTCGCTTTAGCCACTTCATCCGGAGAACGATAGCTGCGGTCATCATCATCCGAGGAATGAGGAGTTAAACGATAAGAAACCGTTTCAACAAGGGTAGGACCTTCTCCACGACGGCCGCGATCCGCTGCTTCTTTCACAGCTTTATATACTTCGATCGGGTCATTCCCATCAACTGTGATTCCAGGCATTCCATATCCGATCGCACGGTCTGACACTTTCTCACAAGCCAATTGTTTTTCGATGGGAACTGAAATCGCATATTTATTGTTTTCACACATAAAAATGACAGGAAGCTTATGTACACCTGCGAAGTTTGCTCCTTCATGGAAGTCTCCCTGATTGGAGGATCCTTCACCGAATGTCACAAACGTAACAACATCTTTCTTTTCCATTTTTCCCGCTAAGGCAATCCCAACAGCGTGGGGCACTTGGGTCGTTACTGGAGAAGATCCCGTTACGATATTGTTTTTCTTTTGTCCAAAGTGACCAGGCATTTGACGTCCGCCTGAGTTAGGATCTTCTGCTTTCGCAAAGCCTGATAACATTAATTCCTTGGCTGTCATTCCGAATGTCAGTACTACACCCATGTCACGGTAGTATGGGAGTACATAATCCTTCTCACGATCCAAAGCGAAGGCAGCACCCACCTGAGCTGCTTCCTGACCCTGACATGAAATAACGAACGGAATTTTACCTGAACGGTTCAGTAACCACATGCGCTCATCGATCTTTCTGGCAAGCAGCATGGTTTCATACATTTCTAATACTTTCTCATTGGAAAGCCCTAACGCTTCATGACGATTTTCTGCCATCATTAATTACCTCCTACACAATCTAATGGTTGGAAAGGCAGAGAAAGTCTCTGCCTTTTATATTGAATTTCATTGGATATTTGTCCAGCTGTGCCTCCTTGTCCCTCGAGGTCACAATGGATAATTCCCAAAGGCAAAGTACGCCTTTTGGGATTTCCCCATTGTGCTTGTCGGGCCAGTGCAGTCGGCTTCGCTTTTCTGTCCAGCTGTGCCTCCTTGTCCCTCGAGGTCACAATGGATAATTCCCATAAGGCAAAGTACGCCTTTTGGGATTTCCCCATTGTGCTTGTCGGGCCAGTACAGGATTCGCCTTTTTAAGAATGAATCGCCTTACCATCTACTGCCAACGCTGCTTCCCCGATGGCTTCTGAAAGGGATGGATGGGGGTGGATGGTGTGCGCGATTTCCCACGGAGTCGCATCTAATACTTTAGCAAGTCCAGCTTCTGATATCATATCAGTAACGTGAGGACCAATCATGTGCACACCAAGGATGTCATCCGTGTCTTTATCGGCAACGATCTTGACAAAGCCATCCGATTCTCCGTAAACAAGTGCTTTTCCTATTGCTCTGAAGCTGAATTTCCCGATTTTAAGGTTATAGCCTTTATCTTTCGCTTCCTGTTCTGTGATTCCCACACTTGCTATTTCGGGGTTGCTGTATATGCACTTCGAAATGAGTGAGTAGTCAATCGGATGAGGGTTTTCATTCGCCACATGCTCTACCGCCGTAATACCCTCGTGAGAAGCGACATGGGCTAGTTGGAGACCCCCAATCACATCGCCAATTGCGTATATATGAGATTCCTTCGTTTGGAAGAACTCATTCACTTCGATGAATCCCTTTTCCACTTTAATATCTGTGTTTTCTATACCTATGCCTTCAACATTCGCTTGTCTACCGACAGACACAAGAATCTTATCAGCAGTAAAGGACTTTTCTTCTCCTTTGTGCTCCGCTTTAATCGTTACGTTCCCCTCACTTTTCTCAAGTGATTCAGGAAGCACTTTTGCACTTGTCACGATCTTGACGCCTTTTTTCTTCATTAAGCGCTGCATTTCTTTGGAAATTTCATGATCCTCCGTAGGTACGATCTTATCCGCGTATTCCACAACCGTTACATCCACATCAAAATCTGACAGCATAGAGGCCCACTCGATACCGATGACACCACCCCCAACGATGATGATCGATTTCGGCAGTGATTCAAGTGAAAGCGCTTCATCTGAAGATAATACGAACTCACCATCGATATCAAGACCTGGTAAAGAACGAGGTCTTGAACCTGTTGCGATGATTACGTTCTTAGGAATTAACATGGCGTTCTCTTCTCCGTTGTTCATTTCAACAGAAATGGTACCCGGCATCGGTGAAAAGATCGACGGTCCGAGAATTCGTCCAAGCCCTTCAAATACATCGATCTTCCCCTGTTTCATCAGGTGTTGAACACCTTTATGAAGCTGCTCGACAATCCGGTCTTTTCTGTCTTGGACTTTTGTGAAATCAAGTTCTACGCCGTTGATTTTCACCCCAAAGTCTTCACTGTGTTTAGCTGTTGCGTATACTTCAGCACTCCGAAGAAGGGCTTTACTCGGGATGCATCCTTTGTGTAAGCATGTCCCTCCCAGTTTTCCTTTTTCAACGATTGCTGTTTTTAATCCAAGTTGAGAGGCACGAATGGCGGCTACATAACCACCAGTACCTCCCCCTAGCACGACTAAATCATATTCTTCTGCCAATCTTGAGTCCTCCTTGCTCTTATACTCTCGCTTCTTTTTTTACTTCACCTGGGTATACTTTATAGGTTTCTTCTTTTCGCAATACCCTTAAAGCCCCTTCAGCAAGAGCTTGCAGTTCATTTTCTCCCGGTTGGATCACAACATCTGCTATCCAGTTGATTCGATCACTTATCGCTTTCACAAACTGTTTACCGTAAGCAAGTCCACCTGTTAAGACAATGGCGTCTACCTTTCCATTCAGGACAGCACTGGCTGAGCCGATTTCCTTCGCGATTTGATAGGCCATCGCTTCGTATATTGCTTTGGCATTTTCGTCCCCATTTTCAATCATTTTCTCTACTTTCACCGCATCGTTTGTGCCCAGATAGCCGACCAGACCACCTTGACCAACCAGTTTCTTCATAATTTCATCCCGATAATAATCACCTGAGAAACATAAGTCCACTAAATCTCCAGCTGGAACGGTACCTGCTCTTTCAGGGCTGAAAGGTCCGTCACCATGTAGACCATTGTTCACGTCGACGACTTTGCCATTTCGGTGGGCACCAACGGTAATTCCCCCACCCATGTGGGTGATGATCAGGTTTAAGTCTTCATATTTTTTTCCTATCTGCTTTGCTACTCTTCTTGCCACCGCTTTTTGATTCAAAGCATGGAAAATACTCTTTCTTTCAATGAGAGAAAATCCGGAAACCCTTGCTAATGATTGCAGTTCATCCACTACGACAGGATCGACAATATAAGAAGGAATATTTAATCCAGAGGCAATTTCAAATGCTAATATGCCCCCCAGATTCGACGCATGCTGACCAGAATATCCTTCTTTAAGATCCTTCAGCATGTCATCGTTCACTAAGTAAGTACCACCTTCGATTGGTCTTAACAAGCCCCCTCGGCCACAAACTGCGCTGAGCTTAGAGATGTTAATCCCCTCTTCATCCAGAGCCTGAAGAATGGTATTCTTTCTGAATTCATATTGATCGATGATCGTTGGAAAATCATTAATCCTTTCTACATCATGACGGATCGTCTTTTCAAAGATAGAACGATCATCATCGAAGACACCAATTTTGGTCGATGTCGAACCGGGATTAATGACTAATATTCGATGTTTGTTTTCGTGCACTGTTGTTACCTCCATTTGGGTAGCTATATTGTAATGTTTGTTCGTAGAAATTTCCCCTATGATAGATAACCCCTTTGTCTTTCTGTGTTCGCTTTAACAGGGAAGAAACGCTCCACTTTTAGTCAAAGTAAAGCGTTATCTCTTCTAATTATCCACGTCTGCTAAGAATATGTTGTCCGTTTTGCAGGAATTGACTTCTAGAACGGCGCATTTTTTCAATTCTTTCTTCTGCCATGCGGTCAGCAGCTACGTATGTTGGCACGTTATCGCGCTTCGCGATTTCGATTACACGCTCAACGTTGTTGTACACTTGCTCTACTTTCTTCATCGCTCTTTCACTATTGTAACCGTATAATTCATCTGCCACGTTTATAACTCCACCTGCATTGATGACATAGTCAGGTGCGTAAACGATACCCATTTCATGGATCGCGTCTCCGTGACGAGTTTCTTTCAGTTGATTATTCGCAGCTCCCGCGATCACTTTTGCTTTAAGCTGTGGAATCGTTTCGTCATTAATGATGGCTCCCAATGCACAAGGCGCAAAGATATCACAATCAACACTGTAAATCTCGTTGATATCTACAGCTTTTGCTCCGAATTCATCAACAGCGCGTTGAACTGCTTCTTTATTTATATCTGTTACGATCAGATTTGCTCCTTCTTCGTGGAGGTGACGGCACATGTTGTATGCAACATTTCCGATTCCTTGAACGGCAATCGTCTTCCCTTCAAGTGAGTCTGTGCCGAATGCTTCTTTAGCTGCAGCTTTGATCCCACGGTATACCCCATAGGCAGTCACTGGGGATGGGTTACCTGAAGAACCAAATGCTGGTGAAATTCCTGTTACATAATCGGTTTCTTCATGGATCAGGTCCATATCAGCCACTGTTGTACCTACATCTTCTGCTGTGATATAACGTCCATTTAGCCCTTGAATGTATCGACCAAAAGCACGGAACATTTCTTCATTCTTATCTTTACGAGGGTCACCGATGATAACGGTCTTCCCTCCACCTAAGTTAAGTCCTGCTGCAGCATTTTTGTACGTCATGCCTTTTGCAAGGCGAAGAGCATCTTCAATTGCCGCTTCTTCAGACTCGTATGTCCACATACGGGTACCGCCTAGGGCAGGTCCAAGTGTCGTGTCGTGGATGGCGATGATCGCTTTTAAGCCTGATGCTTCATCCTGACAAAATACCAATTGTTCATAATCATATTTTTCCATATAGCTGAATATTTTCATTATCATTTCCCCCTGAGCTAGTTAAGTTTGATTAGTACTCTTATTTATTTGAAGCAGAGCATATAGCCAGCGCCAAAGAATATAATTTACTTTCTGCACTGTCTGCCCTGGATGTTAATACGATTGGTGCTTTTGCTCCGGCAATGACGGCACCTACTTTAGCCTTGGCAAAGTAGATCAAAGACTTGTAAAGAGCATTGCCCGTTTCAATATTCGGTACGAGCAGGATATCCGCTTGTCCTGCTACGTCACCCTTAATGCCCTTATGTTCAGCAGCATGCGGAGACACTGCATTGTCAAGCGCTAAAGGACCATCAACTGTACAATTCTTGATCTGCCCTCTTTGATTCATCATTGTGAGAGAGGCGGCATCCACAGTTGCTTGCATGGCTGGATTCACCACTTCAACAGCTGCGATGGGAGCGACCTTTGGATTGTTTACACCGATTGACCGGGCGACCTCGACAGCATTCTCAATAATTTGAGCTTTTTGCTGTAAATCAGGCGAGATATTCATTGCTGCATCCGTTACGAATGTTAACTTATCGAATCCTCCCACTTCGAAGGCTGCCACATGTGATAAGACATTACCTGTACGAAGGCCCCATTCTTTGTTTAACACTGCCTTTAATATAACAGCAGTCGGAACATTCCCTTTCATTAATGCACCCGCTTCATTTTCCTTGACAGCCTTTACAGCTAATTCAGCTGCTTTTTGTGAAGAGAACGCGTGTATGATTTTGATACTGCTATGTGATCGAAGCTGAGGTGCGACCTCTTCAATAAGAGAGGAGATTTCTTCTTTATCGCCAAACAATAAAAATTCGGCCATGTTTTTTTCAACTGCCATTGAGACAGCCCCCAGTACTTCTCTATCTTCTGCAGCTGCAACCGCTACAGTGGAGTTTTCTATATGGGTTGCTTTTTCCACTAAAGATTGTAGATTCATGTATGTCGATTCAACCCCTTTATTGTTTGATATTTGGTCCCCAATAAAACACATGCAAGAACCGTGCCAACTTTCAAACCATTGAAACCGCTTTATTATCACGTGTTCGAGCATGCAAGATATTTCACACTGCGCAAATTATTTCATGCTATTTATTTCAATGTTATATTTTTCAATTTTATAATACAGATTTCGCACCGATATATTTAGTGTTTTGGCAGCTGCAGTTTTGTTACCATTATTCTGCTCTAAAACCTTCAGGATTATCTTTTTTTCATATTGTTCAACCTGGGTTGCCAAATCATTTATTGTGTCCGGCGATTCAGAAGAAACTGTCTGAACACTTCGCTTCGATACATTCTCCAGTTGAGGCAAGTGCTTGCTATCAATCTTAACCTCACTGTAGTTCATAAAGATAATGGCCCTGCCTAACACATTTTCAAGCTCCCTCACATTACCAGGCCAGTGATAGTTCATTAATTTACTCATCGCTTCTTCTGTTACCCCTTCAACATTTCTGCCATAGTCCTGATTGATCTTCGTAATCAGAGCTTCTGAAATAAGGGGAATGTCAGATTTACGATGACGTAATGGAGGAATCTGGATAGGCATTCGATTCAGCCTGTAGTAAAGATCTTCTCTGAATGACCCGTCAGCAATCCCTTTTTCCAGGTTGACATTTGTAGCCGCAATGACCCGTACATTGATTTGAATTGATTTCGTCCCTCCTACCCGGACGATTTCGTTTTCCTGCAGGACCCGGAGCAACTTCGCTTGAGTATTGGCACTCAGTTCTCCAATTTCATCCAAAAAGATACTCCCATTATTCGCCTCTTCAAACAAGCCCCTCTTACCGCCTCGCTTCGCTCCTGAAAAAGCCCCTTCCTCATATCCAAACAATTCACTTTCCAATAAACTTTCTGATAACGCAGCACAATTGACGCGGAGGAATTTATTGAACTTTCGGTTACTGGCATTATGTATGGCGTGTGCAAATAATTCCTTGCCCGTTCCGGACTCCCCCCGGAGAAGAACGGTCGCAGGAGTTTTAGCACCCAGTTTCGCCTGTTCCACCGCAATCATCATTTCCTCAGAATCCCCTATGATATCTTCAAACATATACTTCGCTTCAAGCGTGCGGATGATCCTTCTTGCACGGTCCAATTCCTGAGTGAGAGACTGTATTTCAGACATATCATGAATGACCCCTACACTTCCTTTAAGCTTACCGTTCACGATAATCGGGGCAACATTTACGATAACCTCTTTCCGCTTCGGTCCTACTCGCATCCGTGTTCCCCTGATTGCTCTTCTCGTCTGTAGTACTTTCAAGTGGATGCTTTCTCCTTCAGAAATGTCTGCCGTCGCAGGTTTACCAATGACTTCTTCCTCTGAGAGCCCGGTGATTCTTGTATAGGCAGGATTAATCAATATCCCTTTCCCCTCTTCATCTACAACGGATATTGCATCGTCACTGGAATGGATGATGGCTTCAAGCATGGTCTGGATTTCTTTAAGGTTGGTTATTTCTTCTGCAAGGTTTACAACCTCTGTGATATCTTTAAATACAGAAAACGCACCTATGATTTCGTCCTGATCCGTTATCATGGGAATGCGATTGGAAATAATTTTCAGCCCATTATTCAAGACGACTTCCTGATTGACTTCTGTTCTTCTCGTCTCAATCGTAGTCGTAAGTTTACTTTCGGGAATCACATCTGAAATATGCATCCCCACAACAGCATCCTGATCCATCCCAATCATTCGCTCTGCACTTTTATTGTAGAGCATCACATTGCCCTGAATATCTATCCCTACCATTCCATCGTCTGTAGAATTGAAAATGAGATCTCTTTTAAACGATTCACTCGTAAGTTGATGAATGAGATCTTCCTTTTCTTCAAGAAGCTTGGAAATCAGGAAGGCGACACTACCGGGGATAATGACCGTATTCTTCCCACGTTTTTCCCTGATATCCTCAAACACCTTTTGGTCACCAGTCACTTCAATAACGATATCTACCGAATCATCCAGAAATTCCTCCCACTCGGTACCTGTTGGTATTCCATGTTCTTTAGCCAACAAGATTCCTGAAGCGTTCTCATTCAGATCCGCCACCCCGATCACTTTCATTACGGAAGCTTCGTTCAGGATTCTTAAGATGGCCGTTCCACCTTTGCCGCCGCCGACAATTAAGACTTCTTGCAACATTCTTCACCCCGACTATACTTACCTGCAATTTTCTTCACATCCATCATGTTACACTACTTTATGAAGCTTGACAATTTTCTAGATGGAGTTAGAATTTGAGTATGGAAATAAAAAAGGAGTTCTTAACCTTATGATTCGTCTTATTGCCCTTATTATTATGTTGGTTCCTGGTGCCATGGCCGCACTAGGGATTAAATTGATGAGAGATATGTTATTCGGGATTCTACAGTCTCCCATACCTTATTTATGGCTGCAATTTGTAATAGGATTTCTTTTCTTTATTTGCGGTCTCGGTTTTATTGCCGGTTTCGTCCTGCACCGTGACCGAAAACGGAATAAAGTACAGTCCCGATTCACTAAAAGAAGCTAGCGCAGTGTCCCTGCGCTAGCTTCTTTTATGTTCCCTTAACTTCACTGCTCTTTCAGGAAAGTCCGTTACAAATGCTGAACACCCTATTTTCATCAATCTCTCCATCTGGTTAATCTTATTTACCGTATAGGGTCTGACAGCTATACCATTTCTCAAGGATTCTTCAATGATGTAATCGGGGGCAGCCTTTACATTCGGATGTATCGCTTTCGCCCTGATGGATTGTGCGTAAATCCAAGGCATATATAAACCTGATGAGTACAAAGGTGCAATTTCAACTGCCGGCTCCAATCGGTAGCATGCCACAATCGAGTAATGATTAAATGAAGAAATAATGATACGGTTCTCATATCCGAACTCCCTGATTAATTGAATCACTTTTTCTTCCAAGCCTTCATAATCCATAATGCTGTTTTTCAGCTCAATGTTACAAAGTAAATCATTGCCCTTCAACCACTCGAATACCTCCCTTAAAGAGGGGACGCGATTTTTTTTAAATAATTTACTTTTAAATTTATAATTGGCTTGCAGCTTTTGAATGTCGATAAGCCTGTAGTCTTTAACAAACCCTTTCCCATTTGTGGTACGGTCAACCGTTTCATCATGTATCACGACGATTTCACCATCTTGTGTCAGCTGAACATCCAATTCAATACCGTCTGCCCCTACTCTTTCAGCTTCATAAAATGCTTCCATTGTATTTTCCGGGTGTGTACCGGCCGACCCGCGGTGTGCAAAGATTAATGTCATGTGTGCACTCCCTTTTCTTAGAATAATCCGATTCAATATGTACCTTCTCTATGGAATCTCCATGAAATGGCTGTCTACTCCCATTATATACTTATTTCATGTCTCCTCAAAGAATGAACCTTTTTAAAAAAAATCCTGAGAAGCTCAGGATTTTTTGTTCAATCGTAAGGATGACAACTATTAAAACCAACAACATCTTCTTCTGCGGCGACGACGATCTTCAATCCCTCTTACATCGTCTCTGTCACAACGGCGTACAGCTCTGCAAAAATCTTCTCCTCTAATAAAGGCTCTTACAGGAACTCTGAAATCATCATCTCTATCATGGAAGCATCCCATTGTCTCACCTCCCTTTTTGCTGCTTTTTCGTTACATGATATCTTATGTATGAATGGACAAGCCGCAAGGGCGTACTCCCACTTTTGAAAAAAAGGGGCGATTGTTACTGAGAAACCGGTGACATGACCATGTTCATGCTTCATCAAAAAAACCCTACGCATCCACTTCGGCCCGTAGGGTTTTACCATTGTATTATTCAATTAAATATGATGGCAGCATTAGTCCTTACCCTTTCATGAAGCCATATGTTCTAAGCGAAGCTTATCAGCGACCATGGCGATGAATTCTGAGTTTGTTGGCTTTGCCTTTGACATACTTACTGTGTATCCAAACAGAGAAGAAATGGAATCGATATTTCCTCTGCTCCATGCCACTTCAATTGCGTGGCGAATGGCCCGTTCCACTCTGGATGCTGTTGTGTTGTATTTTTTGGCAATATCCGGGTAAAGAACCTTGGTGATCGATCCAAGTAGTTCGATATCGTTATAAACCATTGAAATCGCTTCTCTTAAATATAAATAGCCTTTAATATGTGCAGGGACGCCAATCTCGTGGATGATACTGGTGATGCTCGCATCTAAATTTCTTGGTTTCTGCTCTGTATTCATTCTGGATGAGGAAGGTTTTTTGATGATTGAGTTGGTTTTACCGCTGACTTGTCTGATGTGACTCACGAGATTTTCCATATCAAATGGCTTTAGGATAAAGTACGAAGCTCCTAGATCGACGGCTTTCTTCGTTACATCTTCTTGACCAAAAGCAGTCAGCATGATGACATTAGGGATGCTCTTTTTTTCACGAAGTCGTTCGAGCACTGCAAGTCCGTCCAAATGAGGCATGATTATATCCAAAACCAGGACATCCGGATACACTTCTTCCAACAAATCTAAACAATCTTGGCCATTATGAGCGATTCCTACCACTTCCATATCTGCTTGTGAAGCAATGTAGTCTTCCAATAATGACGTTAGTTCACGGTTATCATCCACCACACATACTTTTATCGATTTCACTACAGGTTTCCTCCTCAATCCATTTTAATTCATCTCTTTATTTTTATTCTAAATTACTTTTTCGACAATGCAACCTAAATTCCTTTTATTTTTGAAAAAAACATGAAAAATATTATCTTTTCTTTGATTTTCTAAAGTTTTCTTTGTATTTCGACCCTATTCGATATTCCGAAGCTTGTTTGTCGAATAATCTTTATTTTACCAAGAGTATGTGCTTTTTGGCAAACGTATATAGACATTCAGCCAAGCGTCACTAAAAAAACCCTCCTACAAGCACCGAATAGGTACTTTAGAGAGGGTTCATTCCTTTTAACTGGCTCGGTTATGATTTTTTTTGTAAATATCGATTCCAGCTTCACTCAACATCCATTCGATGTGTACCCCATATCCGCTCGTGGGGTCATTTACAAAAACATGTGTAACAGCACCGATGACTTTCCCGTTTTGAATGATTGGACTTCCACTCATGCCTTGAACAATTCCACCTGTTTTCTCCAGCAGCTTTGGATCTGTCACTTTGAGAACCATCCCTTTTGTTGCCGGATATTTCTGTGGAATGGTGCTGACAATTTCAATATCGTACATTTCAACATCTTTCCCATCCACCACTGTCAATATCTTGGCAGGTCCTTCCTTCACCTGATGGGATAGAGCAATCGGCATGGGTTTATTCATCAAATCGTTATCGATGGACTGATTCAATTCACCAAAGATGCCAAATGGACTGTTGCGAGTGATATTTCCAATAACATTTCTGTCAGATGAAAACCTGGCTAATTTTTCTCCCGGTTTACCGTCTGTCCCCTTTTGGATGGACGTTACTTCTGAGTGAACGATTTCACCGTTTTCAACCACAATCGGTTTCTTTGTATCCATGTCAGAAATGACGTGGCCAAGGGCACCATATTTCTTGGAACTGGGATCATAGAACGTCATTGTACCTATGCCCGCTGCAGAATCACGTATATACAAGCCTAATTTGTAGTTATTTTCCCCTTTTTCTTTTAGTGGAAGCAATTGAGTCTTTACAGTCTTCTGTTCACGCTTTATCACAACGTCAAGAGATTCGGATTCTTCCCCTGCCTTCTGGACAAAAGGCGCAACATCGGCAAGCTCCTCAATCTTCTTACCATTTATCTCTGTTATCATGTCCCCTACTTGAATTCCGGCTTTTTCTCCGGGTGACAACTTACCCGAATCCGTTTCCACCAGATGATGGCCTACGACTAACACCCCGACTGTATTTAACTTTACCCCGATGGATTGACCACCCGGGATCACTTTGAAATCTTTCAGTACCTCTACATCGACTTTCTTAATGGGTAATCCAGCTAATTCAAAGACAACCTCTTCCTTACCTACAGAACTTCCTTGAATGGAGAGCTGACCCGCTTCTTCTTTTAATTGAACATGCTGATTATTAGACGAACCCATCGCCGTAACGGATGCAGCCTTAGGGAGAGCAACTTGATCCCCTTCCATTACCCTTACAGAGTTCGGTGTATTGATAAGTTGTTGAACCGGTTCGTAAAAACCAATAAGACAAAGCGAAACAAGGAGAATTCCACCCAGACATTTCCTTAACCAATCTAAACTCAATATATTCACTCTCCTCGCTTCTAATCCACACACACTAACTATTGGCTACAGTCTTAATTTTGCCTTTAAAAGCCACATTTATAACTGGTAATCATGAAAAAAAGCTACCCCAATTGGATAGCTTTTCATGATTCTTTTATGGATCCTGCTAACTGTAACAATTCCTTTGCGTGTTCCAGTGTTAAATCTGTTATTTCCACTCCTGATATCATTCGGGAGATCTCTTGGATTTTCTCCTTCTCCTGAAGTCGCTTTACCATTGTGCTCGTCCTGCCACCAGAAAGCTTTTTTGAAATAAACAAGTGACAATCTGCCATGGCAGCTACTTGAGGCAAATGAGAAATACACATCACTTGGGAATGAATGGCTACCTGATAGATTTTTTCAGCTATCGCCTGTGCGACTCTTCCGCTAACTCCTGTATCCACTTCATCAAATATAATAGAAGTAATTCCCTGATGTTTAGAAAAAATCGTCTTCATGGCTAACATAATACGTGAAAGTTCTCCACCTGATGCAACTTTGGATAATGGCTTCAAGGGCTCACCAGGATTGGTTGATATGTAAAATTCCACGGTATCCCAGCCATCCTTTTTAAAATGTTGAAAGGAAAACGATTCATTTTCCCCACTTTTCACAAAACGAACTTCGAATTTCGTTTTATCCATGTATAGCTGTTTCAATTGCTCGTGAATGCTTACAGTTAATTTTTTTGCCCAGCGCTTTCTTGTCTGGGTGAGGTTTTTAGCCTCTAATGATAAGTCTTTCTCGAGTGACTGCAATTTACTCTGCAGATGTTCCACATGGGAATCTTTGTTCATGATGGTTTCTATTTCTTCTTCAATCTTTGAACTATAAGTCAAAATTTCTTCTACAGAAGATCCATACTTTCTCTTTAAACCATTGATTTCGTTCAGTCTTGCCTCAATAAGATCTAAACGATTCGGCTCAAATTCCAGTTGGTCTAACTCTCCCCTCACTTGGTGAGCAGCATCTTCAAGCATATAGAAAGCATTCGAAACCGATTCCAGGGTTTTTTCATATTGAGAATCCACCTCTGCAGCTGTCTCAAGGTGACTCATGGCAAGGCCTGTCCAGTCCAACCCTTTCCTCTCTCCCTGAATACTGTCGTAGGAAGTCTGCAGAGCTTCAAAAAGTTTTTCGAAGTTCATCAGCTTTCTTTTCTCTTCCAAAAGCTCCTCATCTTCATTTATCTGCAGATTTGCATCAAGAATTTCTTTCAGCTGAAACTGAATAAGATCCAATCGATGTGCCATCTCCTGCTCATTCTCATTGAGTCTTGATAGCTGCTTATAGATCGAGAGGTATTCTTTATACACTTCCCCATAACTCGAGAGACCGGAAGCAATCTCTTTTCCCCCGAATTGATCCAGCAAAGAAAGATGCAGGCTTTCATTCATAAGTTCCTGATGCTCATGCTGCCCATGAATATCAATAAGGGAAGCTCCGATTTCCCTCAGGATCGCGATTGTCACGAGCTTCCCGTTGATTCTACATACACTTTTCCCTCCGCTTGAGATATCCCTGCGAAGGATGATCATGCCTTCTTCAATATCGATCCCGAAATTCTCCGCCTTCTCATAGCAAGGATGAGTTTCATTATCAAGAATAAATAACCCTTCAATTTCAGCCTTCTTCTCCCCATGCCGAACGAATTCCGAGGATCCCCTTCCACCTACTAATAAATGAATGGCATCAATGATAATGGACTTCCCAGCTCCTGTCTCACCGGACAACACAGTCAAACCTTCTTCAAACGTAAGGGAAAGGGAATCGATGATGGCGAAATTTTTGATTGATAGTTCTTGTAGCAAAACGCTCACCTCAAATAAAAAGGAACTTTTCCTAAAGATATAGAAAAGCTTCCTATTGGATTTTGTATGAAGGGCTGAAATTGAATCAGCCCGTTAATGTATTTGTTTTTTTACAACATATCTAAAAATCGTTCTGCAACAATCTTTGTTTCTTCTTCCGTGCGGCAGATGATCAAGCAAGTATCATCTCCACATATGGTTCCAAGTATCTCTTCCCAATCTAAATTATCGATTAATGCACCAATGGCATTGGCATTACCAGGTAGAGTTTTCATCACGAGCATATGCCCTGCCTGGTCGACTTTAACAAACGAATCGGTCAGGGTCCGCTTAAGTTTTTGAAGAGGATTAAAGCGCTGATCAGCAGGCAAACTATACTTGTATCGGCCGTCCATTAACGGAACTTTAACCAGATGCAGTTCTTTGATATCCCTTGACACAGTTGCCTGGGTCACATTGAAACCTGCATTCTTAAGACTCTCCACCAATTCATCCTGCGTTTCCACGTCTCTATTCGTAATGATTTCCCTTATTTTGATATGTCTTTGTCCTTTGTTCATCATAGAACATACACCTCTTACTTTCGATTAAAACCTGTATAAATATACCTCTACGCTTATGTTAGCCTATTTTGTATGGAAGTACAATAAAAAAGAAAAGTGAAGGCAGCTTGTTCAGGAAGCGACAAGTTTAAGTTGGATTGACTGAAAATAGACGTTCTTCGACTTTTGGGCCAAATCAGCTTATGACCGGGGCATTAAGCAGTGAACCATTGGAATAATATGAAAGATTGAGGCATTTTCATGAAAATGGAGAAAAAGTGATGCGTTCCATCTCTGAATCGGTAGGATCGGACAGAAAATTTGGATGTTTCGGATCTATATTTTCAATTCTCAACACCTTTTTTTCAAATATCCTACTATCATTTCAAAAATCATACATTTATTTTCAATTCTCATATTTTATTTTCAAAAATCTTCCCACCTCCCTTTCCACATTAACAAAAAGCCACCCTTCAAAAGAAGAGCAGCTTTTCCCTTATTGAGTATTGGCTTTTAACTGATTATGGGCTTCCTCGATTACTTCATCAGGATTGATGCTTGAAAGGGAATCCCCATCACCTTCATCACCTGACCATTTCAGGTGTATTAGAAATTCGATATTCCCGTCTCCACCTGTGATAGGGGAAAACGAAAGGCCGGCGATATGATAACCTTCTCTAGTAGCAAGTGTCATGATCTTCTCGATCACCATCTTGTGAACCGACGGATCCCTCACAATTCCTTTTTTCCCGACTTGATCCTTACCGGCTTCGAACTGCGGCTTGATTAAGGCAATACAGTCTCCCCCGGGCACTAACAGTGTCTTCAGGACTGGCAGGATCAGGGAAAGGGATATAAAGGACACATCGATGGATGCAAAACTTGGCATCTCCCCAGCGAGATCAGCTGGTGTGACATAACGGAAGTTGGTTCTTTCCATCACCACCACCCGTTCATCCTGTCTGAGTTTCCAGGCCAGCTGATTGTACCCTACATCTAGAGCATAAGACATCTTAGCTCCATTTTGGAGGGCGCAATCGGTGAACCCTCCAGTAGACGCACCGATATCGATCATGACCTTGCCGTTTACGTCTACATGGAAAACCTTCAGGGCCTTTTCCAATTTCAGCCCACCACGGCTCACGTAGGGGATTCCTTTCCCTTTCATCGTCAGCGGGATATCCTCACTCACTTTTTCTCCAGGCTTGTCCAATCTTACTTCATTGGAGTAGACCAGACCAGCCATGACAGCTCGTTTTGCTTTTTCTCTTGTATCAATTAATCCCCGTTCTACGAGGAGTACATCTACGCGTTGTTTTTTTACTTTCATTATTAAGCCCTTTTTTGTTTTTTTGGTGTAATGGTTAAGATACGGTCAACGACATTGTCTTTTGTCATGCCGATTTCGTTCAATAATTCTTTCACGCTGCCGTGCTCAATGAAATAGTCAGGGATCCCGATGCGGTCAATCACGGCGTTATGGAATCCATGCTCTTGTGCAAACTCTAGAACACCGCTACCGAACCCGCCTTGAAGAACTGCCTCTTCGATCGTTAATACAGGCATTTCTTCTTCAAGGATACTCTTCAGCATCATTTCGTCCATGGGTTTAATGAACCTCGCATTGACGACCCGTACAGAAAGACCTTGCTTTTCAAGCTCTGCAGCTGCTTCCATTGCCATTGGAATCGTCGTACCAAATGTAAGGATTGCCGCATCTTTCCCCTGCTTTAACACTTCCCATGTTCCGATAGGGATGGCTTTCAGCTCCGAATCCATCGGTACCCCATACCCGTTTCCACGGGGATAGCGGAGTGCAATCGGACCGTCATTATATTCAAGAGCCGTCTTGACAAGGTGCTGACCTTCATTTTCGTCTTTCGGCATCATAAGCACCATATTCGGTAAATGCCTTAAAAAAGCAATATCAAATACTCCTTGATGTGTTTCCCCATCGGCTCCGACTAGTCCTGCACGGTCAATCCCGATGAACACATTGAGATTCTGCCTGCAGATATCATGTACTACCTGATCATAAGCTCGTTGCAGGAATGTTGAATAAATGGCAAGAAAAGGCTTCATATCTTGAGTAGCCAGGCCAGCCGCAACGGTGGTTGCATGCTGTTCGGCAATTCCTACATCAAACATCCGGTCCGGAAATTCTTCGGCGAAGCCAAGGAGCTTTGATCCAACCGGCATGGCCGGGGTAATCGCGACAACCCTTTCATCTTCACGGGCAATCTTTCTGACGGTCTCACTTACAAGACCGCTCCAGGAAGGCGGCGCGTTTATAGGTTTGATCAAATCTCCCGTATCAATCTTATAGGGACCCGTACCATGCCATGTGCCCTTCTTATCTGATTCTGCCGGATGATATCCTTTTCCCTTTTTTGTAATGACGTGCAAAAGGACGGGGCCTTTGGTTTTCTTCGCATATTGGATATTTTCGGATAGATCATGATAATCGTGTCCGTCAATCGGTCCAAGATAGGTGAATCCCAGCTCCTCAAAGAACATCCCTGAAACAAATAAATACTTCAGGCTGTCCTTGACCCGCTCGGCAGTACTTGCCAATTTGCCTCCCACAGCCGGGATCCGTTTCAGGATGTACTCCATTTCATCCTTGACCCAATTATATTTCCCGGCGGTTCTCAGGCGGCCAAGAACACTGTGCAGGGCACCTACATTTGGAGCGATGGACATTTCATTGTCATTTAATACAACAATCATATCTTTCTTTTCATGACCAATGTGGTTGAGTGCTTCGAGAGCCATACCACCTGTCAAGGCTCCATCCCCGATGACAGGAATGATAAATGAATCTTCTTTTTTGACATCCCTGGCAATGGCCATTCCCATGGCTGCAGAGAGTGAAGTAGAGCTGTGACCCGTTTCCCATACATCATGCGCGCTCTCATTTCGTTTAGGAAATCCGCATAACCCTTTATACTGTCGCAATGTATCAAACTGACAGGCACGACCGGTCAGGATTTTATGAACATATGATTGATGACCTACATCCCAAAGGATTTTATCTTTTGGGCTTGTGAAATGCTTATGAAGGGCTACGGTTAATTCGACCACCCCTAAATTTGGACCAATATGACCGCCAGTCTTAGATAGATTCTCTATTAAGAAATGGCGAATCTCTTGACTGAGCTCTTCCAGTTCTTCATTCGTCATATTTTTAAGAAAAGAAGGCTCCTTTATTGATAATAAATCCATGGGGTCCACTCACTTTCATCACTAAATATTTTGTTTCGCTCGCTTGTAACGTTTTTTCTTTGTTTTATCTTTTTTGTCTTTCATCAACACAATATGAAATCGATCTTCGACAAATTGTAGAACTTTACCAACTCTAAATATTATATCCTTAGAATAGGTGATAGCAAACGTTTTTCCAAGTGCTTTGCCTCCTACGGTCAAGGAAGCGATGAAACTTGTCAGTGTAACGCTTACAATATATTCCTTTAAAGATCCTCCCTCAAGTTGAAAAGAGATGGTCAGTTGAATAATGACAATTGCTGACGCAGTACCACTTATAATCCCTGAAATATCACCGATGACATCGTTACAGAAGCTGGCGAATTTATCGGCGTTCCGGACGATTTTAATGGAATAACGGGCACCGTACACCTTTTTGGCCGCCATGGAATGAAAAGGTGTTTCATCGGCGGCTGTTGCAGCAATCCCCAGCATATCGAAGAAAATTCCGATGAAGACGATGATGAGTACAACGACCAGCCCTGCATACCATGCGACCCCATTTAAAACCATATTGGATGTAACTGAAAAAATAGCCGCTAACACAAATGTGATAACGGCAATGCTGACACTCCACTTTATTGAGTTTTTCATTGTTTCATTCATTATCGTTTAAACACACCATTTCTATCGTGTAAATAGTTATCACTATGTAATTGGATGGTCATATAAAGAGTAAAAATTGCAGCTTAGGTCCAGTAGGTTTTCCCAATCGGGTACCGGATGTTGCCATACCGGCGGTTTCCCATTAAACCCGACTTAGCCGCGTCACCACAAGCTAGACTGGATTACCACTTAGTCCGCACTATAATCCTCTTTATATGTCCAAATATGAACAGTCTAGGAGTTTTCCTCAACAGTCCTTAACACAATCCTTAGCCTCTTTTGCAAAGAGGATTTCATATGGGCGAAAAAGCACATATCAATGGCCAACTGATGTGTACCTTGTAACCATAATCCCCTCTCTCTTCACTCAAGGCAGGCTACGCTGCTAGTGAATCGTCACATCGCAGGTTCATACTTTGTTCTTATTGCATATGCTTATGCCAGCATAAGAAACAAAGCCTCCGCGGCTTAAGGGTCAACGCCCACATGCCATTGTGGATCGCCCTCAAGCCTTACTCCCAGATATGACCCAAAGCTGGGCGCCTCAAGCCAATTCCAGGAACTTCATCGATGTGCCCTTTAGTGGATTTTTAGGCCCACCTTCAGGATTGGTGGACTGACTAGAATACTGCACCACCCAATATTTCATTATAAGCCTATTATAACATATGTTAAATAATTTGCTCAAACATAGAATGTTCTAATGATTCCGGACAACGATTAAATGGGCGATTTCAGTAAGAAGACTGGAATCAATGGGCAGTTGATGAAGTGAGGATAATGCTTCGTCCAAGTGGAAGTGAAGCTTTTCCTTAGCCCCCGATACTGATAAGAGACCCGGATATGTACTCTTTTGGTTAGAATCATCGCTACCCACCGGCTTTCCAATTATTTCTTCGGAGCCTTCGATATCCAGAATATCATCCTGAATCTGAAAGGCGATGCCGATATGATGGGCAAATTGCTCAAGTAATGCCAGTTGGTCGTTCGACGCCCCGGAAATGATTCCGCCTGATAAAACGCTGAATATAAGCAGCTTACCGGTTTTACGGACATGAATGCTTTCAAGCTCTTGAACCGTAAGTTGCTTATTTTCTCCTTCGATATCGGCTACCTGCCCTCCAACCATGCCTTCAGGTCCAGCACATTTTGCCAGAAGACTGATAAGCCTCATCTTCATATCACTGGTAAGGTTCTTGTCCTCTGAGATCAGTTGAAAACTGTACGTCAGTAAACCATCCCCTGCCAAAATGGCCATGGCTTCTCCAAATATTTTATGATTGGTGGGCTTCCCTCTTCTTAAATCGTCATCGTCCATTGCGGGAAGATCGTCGTGAATCAAGGAATAGGTATGGATCATTTCCAGTGCCGAAGCCGTGTTCAATCCCAGCAATGGATCTTTGTCAAAAGCTTTGATGGTTGCCAGGACAAGAATGGGACGAATTCTTTTTCCCCCTGCCTCTAAAGAATAAATCATGGCTTGCTTCAAAATGGGTGGCATAGAGATTTTCTCTACGTTCTCGATCATATGACGGATAATCCGTTCTGAATGCTCTTGTTGAAATTCTTTCAGACCAAAGTGAGGATTCACCCTTTATTCCTCCTCAGCCAGATCGAAGGCTTTTTCCCCTTCATCTGTCATCATTTTCGTCAATTGATTCTCAGCTTTTTGCAGAGTATCGTGACAATATTTCGATAAATCCATCCCTTTTTGGTAAAATTCCAGAGCTTTTTCTAAAGGGACTTCTCCTTCTTCCAATTTCTCCACTATTTCTTCCAGCTGCTCCATAGCCGTTTCAAATGATAGCTCTTCTTTAGATTTTGCCATACTATTCACGCTCCTCAACGGATTCAACTTCACAATATATTTTTCCATCTTTCACATTAACCTCGAGGCGATCACCAGCCTTGACCTGCTTAGCTGATTTCATTAATGTGCCTTCATCCTGATAAACCAGGCTATATCCCCTGTCCATGATCTTTAATGGACTAAGGGCGTGCAGGGTGGACAGGGAAGATCGAAAGCGATTGTTCTTTTCTTTCAAAACCTGCTTGAATTGTTTGTCCAACCTGGACTTCATAAAAGAGACTCTCTCTTGTTGTATAGTTATAAGTTGAGAAGGATGCACGCGTTGAAGCCTTGAATGAAGTCCCTTCAATTGATCCCTGTTTTGTTTCACATGCAGGCTTATCGTTTTCTCCAATTGATCGGTCAGCCGATCAACCGTTTCTATTTTTTGTTGATACAGGTTACGTGGATTCCTTAAAGCATAGGACTTCGTTAAATGATCAAGTCGGCTTCGTTCCCTTTGAAGCTTGGTTTTGAACGATTTAATCAGCCTTAATTTACGATTCATGATTCTCTCAAGGAGATCTTCAATATGCGGCACCGCTAATTCACCGGCTGCCGTCGGGGTCGGTGCTCTAAGATCGGCAACAAAATCGGCAATCGTAAAATCTGTTTCATGTCCGACTGCAGAAATGACAGGAATCCGGGACTCAAAGATGGCATCCGCTACAATTTCTTCATTAAAGGCCCATAATTCTTCTATCGAACCGCCTCCACGACCGATGATCATTACGTCGATATCCCCGAGGTCATTTGCCTTTCTTATTGCTCCCGCAATCGATCCTCCCGCTTGTTCTCCTTGCACTAATGCGGGAAAGACAAGAATTTCACCAATCGGATATCTCCTTTTAATGGTGGTGATAATGTCTCTGATGGCTGCTCCAGTCGGGGAGGTGACCACAGCAATCCTATTCGGGAACTTTGGGATGAACCGTTTGCGGCCTTGCTCGAAGTAGCCGGCTTTATCAAGTTTTTCTTTCAACTGTTCATAAGCTAGATAAAGCTCACCGATTCCATCAGGCTGCATTTCCTTTACATAAATCTGATATTGTCCCCCTGATTCGTACACGGAGATATCTCCCCTGATTAACACATTCATCCCATTTTCAGGCATGAATTTCAGGGATTGGTTGTTACTTGAGAACATAACTGACAAGATCCGTGCCTTCTCATCCTTTAAAGTGAAATACATATGTCCACTTGAATGCCTTTTAAAATTGGAGATTTCACCGCGAACGAATAAATTTGATAAATGGGGATCTTTATCGAATTTGCGCTTTATGTACTTTGTCAGAGCTTGTACCGTTAAATACCGGGATTGATCGAGTTCCATGCTCCATGACTCCTTTGTTCCTTGCAATTTATCATAGCATTTATATGTAGGAATACGGAAAGGGACCAGCGATTAGCCGTCCCTTCCGATTTATGTTATCTATAGTGTACTATTTTTTATCCATTTTGGCGATTCATGACGGTCCATTCCGCAGATTTCACTGTGTTATACAAGAGCATTGTAATGGTCATGGGACCTACACCTCCAGGAACAGGTGTGATTCTGCCTGCCTTTTCCTTTACAGATGGAAAATGCACGTCCCCACAAAGTGAACCGTCCTCATCACGGTTCATCCCGACGTCAATGACAATCGCTCCCGGTTTGATATCTTCCGGGCCGATTAAATTTGCCTTCCCTACGGCAGACACGATGATATCAGCCTGTTTTGTGAAGAACGACATGTCTTGAGTCTTAGAATGACAGTACGTTACCGTCGCATTTCGGTTCAAGAATAATTGACCGGCCGGTTTACCGACAATATTACTTCTGCCTAATATTACGACATGCTTACCTTCTATGGAAATGTTTTCATATTCAAGCATCTTCATGATCCCAAGTGGCGTACAGGAATAGAAGGTATCTTGATTCGTTACCATTTTACCGATGGAAACAGGATGGAACCCGTCCACATCTTTTGAAGGAGATATGGTTTCAATCACAGTGATAGGATTGATATGTTCAGGTAAAGGCAGTTGAACGAGGATCCCATGAATATGGCTTTGTTCGTTTAGCTCCTCGATTTTATTCAGGAGTTCTTCTTGGGTTAAACTGGACTCATATTCATAGAGCTCTGAATGGATCCCCAGATTGCTGCATGCTTTCCTCTTCATCTTCACATAGGAGTGAGAGGCATGGTTATCACCGACCAGGATTACTGCTAATCCCGGAGTGACCTCATGTTTTTTCAGCTTTTCAACCTGACTCTTTAATTGTTCCCGATAATAATTCGCAATGAGTTTGCCATCAATTATGGAAGCTGACATTCCACGCGCCCCCTAACATTGTTAAGATTGACTTACCTTGGACAGAAGTCCATTGATAAATTTACTGGATTGATCATCCCCAAAGATCTTGGCAATTTCAACAGCTTCATTAATCGCTACCTTGCTCGGAACATCTTCCACATACAGCAGTTCAAACACTCCCAGTCGCAAAATGTTCCGATCTACTTTCGCCAGGCGGTCAAAAGACCATTTCTCCAGGTTTTCACGGATGAGACCGTCGATGCGTTCCTGATTTTCAATAAAGCCAAGAACAAGTTGTTGAAGATATGCATCCATTTTCTCTTCTTCCTCCAGAACATTGGTCAACGCCACATCCGGTTCAATTCCACTCATATCTATTTGAAATAACGCTTGTAAGGCCTTTTCACGAGCAACTCTTCTCTTCATCTTATATTTACTCCTTTTAATCCATCAATTTTCATACCTTTGATAATAGCACAAACCAAGGGCAATACGCACGCCTATGTAAAAAAATCAATATTCTGAAAGAAAAGCGAAGGGGGGGTGGTCAGGCCCGACAAGCATAAGACGAAGCTGCCAAAAGGCGGCTTTTTGCCTTTTTGGCAGATTTGACTTATGACCTCGAGGGGCTACCCGCCGGAGCTGGACAATCGAAAAGCGGAGGTGGGTTGGTCAGGCCCGACAAGCATTTATGGGAAATCCCTGAAGGCGTTCTTTGCCTTTGGGGATTTTTCATAAATGACCTCGAGGGACTACCCGCCGGAGCTGGACAATCGAATAGCGGAGGGGCTTTGCCAGAGGCGACATGCATAAGGCGAAGTGGCCGAAAAGGCGGCTTGGTCAATGTTCCCTCATAGTTAAGAAGCGTTAGAATATACAGCTACCTCCAAAATCAACATGAAATTCTTGTTATCATTGATTGTGAAGCTTGTTTTATCGACTTTGATCGTTTTCTATCGACTTTAGTCTATATTTTATCGACTTTACTTTATTTTTTATCGACTTCGATGGTTTTTTTATCAACTGATAGCTTTAATTATCCGCATCCATCCATATCTTATCAAGTTGTATAATCTTCCCTATATATTTAAGAACTCACTTTGTAAATGCGCTTTGTATACGATCTTCTTTATTCCACTGTTCGAGTCCAACAAAAAAACGGCCCCCGAAAGGACCGTCCCCAATACCATTACATTTCTTCTTCAATTTCAGCTTCGAATTTTTGGTTTTCGAATTGAACGCCAACGATATGAACATTTACTTCGTCTGCTTCTAAAGCAGTCATGTTCAATAGGGCTTGACGGATGTTGTCCTGGATTTTTTGAGCGACTGTCGGAATCGCTACACCGAATTTCATGATGCAGTACACATCCACGATGATACCTTCCTCGGCCAGCTCCACTTTTACACCTTTACCGTGGTTTTTCTTTCCGAGACGCTCAACAACACCTGTAGCGAAGTTGCCACGCATTTGTGATACGCCTTCAACCTCTGAAGCAGCAATACCTGCAATCACTTCAATCACTTCAGGTGCGATTTCAATCTTCCCAAGGCCGTCTTTACCGTGAGACATTTGTAAAAGGTTTTGATTTTCCGCCATGTAAGGCACCTCCTGAATTCACACTAGGATTTCATTACTTCGTATTTCTCTAGGAATTTCGTATTAAACTCTCCACCAACAAAGGTTTCATGTTCTAATAATTTCAGATGGAACGGGATGGTTGTGTGTATACCCTCAACCACGAATTCACTCAGGGCACGCTTCATTCTTGAAATGGCTTCTTCCCGTGTCGCTCCATAGGTGATCACTTTAGCGATCATACTATCATAATATGGAGGGATCATATAACCAGGATATGCAGCTGAGTCGACTCTTACGCCAATACCGCCTGGTGGAAGATACATTTCGATCCGTCCAGCTGATGGCATGAAATTCTTCTCAGGATTCTCTGCATTGATACGACATTCAATAGCCCAGCCAGTGAATGTCACTTCTTCCTGTGTGAGAGAAAGCTTTTCCCCTGAAGCAACGAGAATTTGTTCCTTGATCAAGTCAACCCCTGTTACCTGTTCTGTGACAGGATGTTCTACTTGAATCCGGGTATTCATTTCCATAAAGTAGAACGATTGATTGATGTAATCATATATAAATTCTACCGTGCCTGCACCAGTATAATCAACCGCTTTGGCCGCTTTAACTGCTGCCTCTCCCATTTTAACACGATTTTCCTCTGTTAATGCAGGCGAAGGCGTTTCTTCGATCAATTTTTGAAGACGACGCTGAATGGTACAATCACGCTCGCCGAGATGGATGACATTACCAAAATTATCAGCTAGCACCTGGATTTCCACATGTCGGAAATCTTCGATGAATTTTTCAATGTATACACCAGGGTTTCCGAAAGCCGTCATGGCTTCCTGTTGAGTGATGGTGACCCCTTTTATCAGCTCTTCTTCGCTTCTTGCAACACGGATCCCTTTTCCTCCACCGCCTGCAGTCGCTTTGATGATGACAGGATAGCCCATGGATTCTGCAAGCTGCACAGCATCCTCTGCATCTTTTACGATTCCTTTTGAACCTGGAACGATAGGAACGCCCGCTTCCCTCATGGTCTCACGTGCCACGTCCTTCGTCCCCATCTTTGAAATGGCCTCTGGAGAAGGACCAATGAAAGTGATGTTGCATTCGCGGCATAACTCTGCAAAGTCTGAGTTTTCGGCTAAAAATCCATAACCTGGGTGAATGGCATCACAATCGGTCAGTTTTGCCACGCTGATGATGTTGGTGAAGTTCAAGTAACTGTCCTTTGAGGCAGTCGGCCCGATACAATAAGCCTCATCAGCTAATTGAACATGAAGAGCTTCTTTATCTGCTTCAGAATAAACGGCTACACTCTCGATACCTAAATCCCGGCATGCCCGAATGATACGTACCGCAATTTCTCCTCGATTGGCGATTAATACCTTTTTTATCATATCTATTTCGCTCCTTATTCAGGTTTGACCAAGAATAACGGCTGTCCATATTCAACTAGTTGACCGTCTTTTACCAAGATTTCAGCTATTTCACCTTTGACTTCTGCTTCGATCTCATTAAACAACTTCATCGCTTCTACGATGCATACGACAGAACTTTCATCCACCTTATCTCCCACCTTAACGTATGGGCCGGCTTCCGGTGAAGATGATTGATAGAACGTCCCTACCATTGGAGACGTGATTTTATGTAAGTTTGAATCCTCTGCTTTTGGTTCAGCAGTTGGCTTTTCATCTGCACTTACAGACGGAGCCTGTACAGGAGCAGGAGCCTCGGGCACCGCTGCAGGTTTCTTTTCTTCTACCGCCTGAACGGCTTGTGGTTGTGCGGTAACAGTTACACCATTATTCTTTTTCAGCTTTATTTTTGAACCATCATGCTCGTATGTAAACTCATCAACACTGGATTGATCTACGAGTTTGATTATTTCGCGGATTTCTTGGATTTTTAACACGTTTGACACCCCTCTTATAGTTTTAAAAAATTATGACTAGCTACTAATATCATACGATAATACCACGTATAAATTCAATATGCGATTACTGCCAATCTATAAAGCGCATACAATCCTACTCTCTATTCTAGACCTTTTCAGGTAAAAAATAAAATAATAGAGGAGATTTTTATCTGATTGTTGATGGGTATATCAAAAGGAGTCTCTTTTGATTGCGTCTTCAACGTAAAAACACCACCGGAAGGACTCCTCCGGTGGTGTTTATTCAGGTTAGTTTGAAGGCTGGAACTCTACTGCTACAGGTTTCATTTGTCCCACTTCGCTCATGACAAGGCGGATGATTTCATTGGCATCTGCCGTTGAGTGCTCTTTATCGGATTTCACGGTAATACGGATGTTCTCCCCGTTCGCTCTGACTAACGCATCTTTATATCCCATTGTCTTAATCATCGTTTCCAATACGGATTCAGTCATAGCCAACTCTCGTAAGTTTTCCATTTCTTCGTAGGCTGCACTCTTATCCTCAGCTGATACATCGGCATTGGCTACTTTCGCTTCCAATTCCTCACGAAGCTGTTCCCGCTGATCCAATACTTCAATTCTTAAAGCTTCAAACATTTCATTACCGGCAGCGTCGGTAACGACTTCCATTTCCGTTCCGGACATCGTTGCTTTCTCCCCGTCCTTTGCCTGCTCTTTACCTTCCTTTTCTTCGTATGCCATATCCGTCACTTGCTGGGTTGGAGATGTAATGTAATACACTGAAAGCACAATCACAAGACTCAACATCGTTAATAACCACACCGTTTGTTTTTTAAGTAACATCTATCATTTCCCCCTTATTTTTTGGGCAGTACCGATACCCTGTGACTAGGTACATCCAATGCACGGGTAACAGCCTCTATGATCCATTTTTTGATTTGTATATTATCGGCCCCTTTAGCTACTACAAGGACACCGCTCACTTTAGGTTTTTTAGTTTCCTTCACGATGGGAACTTCTTTGTTTCCATCCATAACGATGACCATTTCTTCTTCTTGTGATTTGTCCTCTATGGACCTTTTTCCACCTTGCTTATCTTCCTCAGACGTCCTCTGGGACTGGGTCTTGTCATTCTTTTCGTATATTTTTGCCTCAGTTGCTTCTACGTTGACGACAACATGCACTTCCCCGACCCCGACTATTTGATCCAGCGCTTCCTTCAATTGATTCTCATATTGATCTTCATATCCCCCCATGGATCCATCCGACTCCTTATGGCTGGACCCGAATGTCGCGATTTCTTCAGGTGCAACTTCGTCCACAGATTTAGAAACTTCTAGTCCCTCACTACTGCTCCAAAGATCACTGATAAGCATAAATGCGACACCTAATAGCAATACGATGAGAAAATACTGAAACTTCTTCCCCTTTTTATCCTTTGGCGGTGAATGGGCGTTTTCTTTTGACAACCATTCCTTCAAGGCATTAAGCGGACCCTTATTAAAGTTCATTGCCAGCCCCCCCTTCAACTGTAATGATTATTTTGTCTGGTGTAAGATTCCATTTCTCTGCAAGTAAGGAGGTCATTTGGGACACACTCTCATCAGGTTTCATATTCTTTCTCGGTTCAGCTCCCGTATCGATCTCCACGTTTTGAATGGTTTCAATCGTGGTGTTATCTTGCTTCTCTTTCACTATCACTGTCACTTCTGTGATGCTGTCCGGGACATTCTCCAAATCATCAGCCTTTACTACTATCGTCTCAATGAATTTTCCGTGCTCATCCATCATCTCCTTTTCCGCCTGCTGTTTCATCTGGACAGCCATTTGTTCTAAAATATATGCACGTTGTGAGGCTTGTATTTCTTTTTTCTTCAATTCTATTAAATTTCCCACAGAATTATTCTGAGAATCCCCCTTTAAATTCATTGATGTGATCATTCCTTCTATATCAGTGGACATTAATTTAAATAAAGGAGTCAAAATGATGGTGATCAACAATAAGCCGGTCACGATTTTTGCGTATTTTTGCATGTTGGAACTGGGAAGAAGCATGTCAATGACAGTGGCTAAGAGCACAAAAATGATAATATTAGTAATCCATTCGGTAAGAAATGACATGACGGTACTCCCTCCCCCCTATCTCATCATCATCGTGATATTTCCCGCAGCTATGATGACTGTAAGACTTAAGAAAAACATGAAGGATACGATGGCCAGTGCAGCAAAGACATAGATTACACTCTTTGCAATAATGTCGAGGCATTCGATCACAGGCCCTCCGCCCAATGGCTGAAGAAGGGCAGCGGCTAATTTATATATAAACGCAATCATGAGGATTTTGATCGCTGGAAAGGCTGCAATAATGAGGACAATGGCCACACCGGCTATTCCCACTGTATTTTTCAATAGGACAGAGGCGCTGATCACCGTATCAGTCGCATCTGTGAACATCCTCCCGATAATAGGCACAAAGTTCCCTGTCACAAATTTTGCTGTTCGAATCGTGATTCCATCTGTCACTGCTGCGGTTGCACCTTGAACAGATATGACGCCAAGGAATACGGTCATGAACGCTCCCAACAACCCGATGCTCCACGTTCGAAGCAGCTGTGCGAGCTGCGTCACTTTATAGTGGCTGGAAAGGGTACTGACAATACTTAAGAGGGCAGCCAGGAATAGAAGAGGCAGCACAACATTCTGGATTAACAGACCACTTGTATTCATTAAAAAAATAATCACGGGATGGAAGAAGGCTGCAGATGCGATCCCTCCAGAAGCAGCAATCAGGGCAAGCAGAAGGGGAATAAGGGCGATGATGAAATGGACCATGGTGGAAATGGCATCCCTGGTGTAATCAATTGCCACATGAAAACTATTTAGAGCAATGATGATCAGCACCATGAACACAATACTGTATGCAACCTTGCTTACACTCCCTCCTTCGAATGCATTCTGCAGGGATTGAAGAAACATACTGAAAATCGTGAGCATGATCAGTGTTCCTAAAAGCTTTCCATTCATGACAAGCTCCTGGAAGGCAAATTTGAATATCCCGCTGAACCATGCCTTAAAGGAGAATTCTTTATCCCCTTTTATAAAATCAATCAGGCTGCCTTTTTGACTCTCAGGAAGATAGCCTCCGTACTGATCCACGATGTCGTTCCAGAACCCCTTTAATTCTTCGACCCCCAACCTGTCCAGTTGCTGATCGATCACCTGCTGTTGAATAGTGGGATCGGCGGGATTCTGTTTGTCTCCGTCTTCTGCTTGTCCACTGGATGCTCCTATGAAAAAAATCACGAGTGCTATGACGAATATCCGATAGTATGGCAACAAATTTTTCCACCTCTTAACGTTTCGCTTATCCAGTCGGTATCATGTTGATAATGGTTTCAATAATCACGGTCAAAATGGGTACAGCCATTGCTAAGATCAAGATCTTCCCTGCCAATTCAACCTTTGCAGCAAGTGCACCTTGTCCGGCATCTTTCGTAATGTGAGAAGCGAATTCAGCTATGTAGGCGATGCCGATAATTTTCAGAATGGTTTCTACATACACCATGTTCACATTGGCATTTGCGGCCAGTTTCTCAATCATATGAATGATGGAGTAAATCTGATCGATCAGGAATAAGAAAATCGAACATCCTACGAACACAATTAGCAAAAAAGCAAAATTCGGTTTCTGCTCTTTCACGATTAAAGCCAGAAAAGTGGCGACCAGTGCTATACCGACAATTTGGATGATTTCAATCGCGCACGCCCCCTATCCTTGATACAAGAAGACAGATTTAATCTTTTGAAACAGATCATCGACAATGGAAGCCACCATAAACAGGATATAGATAAATCCAAACAAGGTAACCCACTGGGCATACTCCTTCTTCCCGACCTGATCCAATATCGTATGCAAAAAGGCCACTACGATCCCTACCCCTGCAATTTTGAATATAATATCCACATCAATTCCCATAATCGTTTCCCTCCTGATTTCTAAAAGCCGTTCTCGTAAGCGACCGGTATTTACAAACGAATGACCTCAATATAATCAAAGTAATAGGATGATCAGCAATAGGCCTGACAAGAAACCTAAACTTTTTGTCATTTTTTCATATTTTCTCTGTTTCTCTACTGCTTCCGATTCCTCTCGCTCGAGGTGCTTTAGAGCCAGTTGTATATGCTTTTGCTGCGTCAACATGTCGTGCCTGCCAAGGTTTTCCCCAAATTGTTTCAAGATCTCATATTCTCCTGCTTTAAAAGCGGTTAACTTCCAAATATCATCCAGACTTTCTTCCCATGCTTTCTTTACCGATATTTCCTTCTCGGTTAATCTTTTCGAGAACGTTTCAAAAAACCACGAAACGGGTTTTTGCAGCTGCTTGGATATCTTTCTCGTCGCTTCATGTAATGGGGTATGACTATATGTGATTTCCGCCTCCAATGACTGAAGGGCCACCTTCAACAACCGAAGCTGCTTCGGTCTTTCGGTCAAATATTTAGACGCTTCAAACCCTGCCCAGGAGGTGGCCAGGAGGATGAAAACAGCACCAACTAGTTTAATCATTTACCTCACACTCACTTTTTTCAGAAGAGATTGTCCATGTTCATCCCACACTTCGTGAACCTTGCCGGGATCATCGCCTCTCCTTAATTCAATAAACCGCTCGATTGTTTGCAGGTTTACGATGTCCTTTATGACAGGTCGTTTCGCAACCTCATGAAAGGCAGATCCGTGAGTCGTCATGACAAGGGTGATACCGGCATTAATGGCTTCCTGAATAGCTTGACCGTCTTCCACGCGTCCAATTTCATCAACGATCAGGACATCCGGACTCATCGATCGGATCAGCATCATCATTCCTTCCGCTTTGGGGCACGCATCCAGCACATCCACCCTGGGACCGAACAAAAGCTGGGGGATCCCGTTCACACATCCTGCTATTTCGGATCGTTCGTCCACGATCCCCACTTTAAACGGGGGGATATTTTTTTCCGGCACTCCTGTTGAAATCATACGGGCAAGGTCCCTTAGCAATGTTGTTTTCCCTGTTTGAGGGGCACCGATGAGCATCGTATGCTTCCAGCGGTCATGATAAACATACGGAAAAATGGATTGAGCAATTCCGACCTTCTGCCTCGCAATCCGTATATTGAATGAAGACAAATTCCGGATACCTTTCACCACTCCATTTTCTAATATCACCTTTCCGGCAAGCCCGACTCTGTGTCCGCCTTCGATCGTGATATAGCCCCTTTTCAGTTCTTCTTCCAATGTATAAAAAGAGTGTCGTGATAGTTTGTTGATGAATTGTTCACTATCTTCCCCTGTGACGATATACGAAAGAAAATACGGCTTCCCCCTTGCTGTGACCTCCAGCACACGGTTGGTACGAACCCTGATCTCTTCTATTCGTTCAATTAAATCTTGTGGAAGGGTCAGGACTTTATCAGAAATAGTATTGGGTAGTAAGGCTAGAACTTCTTCCATGCTGGTACCTCCTAGTCTTGTTCCACTTTGGAATGTATGGGCGCCAAAATGAATCCTTCGGACATGCTTCCCGATAATACAATGTATTCTAGTGAGTTAAGATTATGACAGAAGAGTAGAAAGCTTTAGTATGGAGATTGGGAGTTTTGAAGAGTGATGGCAAGGTAGCTTGAATTAGGCAGTGGGATGTCGAACTCGTCTGGATATACAGTGATCTCTTTTGAGATGAAAGGTGGAATTTGCGGAGAAACCAAAAAAAGCCTGAAAGGGAGGACTCCCTTTCAGGCTTTTCATCTTAATTAACCACGTGATACATATGATCCGTCAGTCGTGTTGATGATTAACGTGTCGCCTTCATTGACGAAGAACGGAACGTTAACCACTAACCCTGTTTCTACTGTAGCTGGTTTAGAACCGCCAGATGCCGTGTCACCTTTAATACCAGGTTCTGTTTCTGTAACTTTTAATTCAACAGAATTTGGAAGTTCCACTCCCAGCGTTTCTCCACCATACATCATGATCGATACTTCCATGTTTTCTTTCAGGAATTTTAATTCTTCTTCGATGGAAGCAGCAGGAAGTTCGATTTGGTCGTAGCTTTCATTGTCCATGAAGACATGCATGTCACCATTTGCATACAGGTACTGCATTTTACGGTTATCGATTTGTGCTTTCCCTACTTTTTCACCTGCACGGAACGTTTTTTCCTGAATCGCACCAGTACGCAGGTTTCGAAGTTTCGAGCGGACGAATGCTGCTCCTTTACCCGGTTTAACGTGTTGGAAGTCAATGACGCGCCAAATCCCGTTGTCTACTTCAATGGTCAATCCTGTACGAAAATCATTTACTGAAATCATGTTTATTTCCTCCTATTATTCAGTAGACCCCAGTCGGGACTACAATGGTAGAATGATTAGATCTTTAGTAGAGTGTGTCAATGTTTCATTGGAATCTTCCGTTATGAGTGTATCATCTTCGATCCGTACCCCGCCTACACCTGGAACATAGACACCTGGTTCAACCGTTACAATCATTCCAGGCTCTAGAACCACATCGGAGCGGGAGGACAACCCTGGGCCTTCATGGACTTCAAGACCGATTCCATGTCCTAATGAATGGCCAAAATACTCTCCATAACCTTTCTCTGTTATGTAATCACGAGCGATCGCATCTGCCTCTTTACCTGTCATTCCAGGCTTGATTTGTTCCATAGCAAGAAGCTGTGATTGAAGGACTACATCATAGATCTCTTTTAATTTCTCGCTTGGTTCCCCAACAGATAACGTACGTGTCATATCGGAGCAGTATCCTTTATAGTATGCACCATAATCCAACGTTACAAAATCACCTTTTTCGATGACTTTATCACTTGCCACCCCATGAGGGAGGGCAGAGCGGTTACCTGAAGCAACGATGATATCAAAAGAGGATGACGTCGCTCCTGCTTTTCTCATGAAAAATTCTAATTCATTGGAAACTTCTAATTCTGTCACACCCGGTTTAATAAAATCTAATATATGCTTAAAAGCTGCATCGGCAATATCCGCCGCATCCTTAATTATCTTAAGCTCTTCAGGTGTCTTAATCAAGCGTAACTTTTCCACAAGTCCTGATACCGGTACTAGTTCTGCATCCAACACTTCACGATAGCTGTCATACGCACTAAAAGTCACGTAATTCTTCTCAAATCCCAACTTTTTAATTCCGAGTTTCTTCACTTGCTTCGCTACTTCCTCATGAATTGGTCCAGTATGCTGGACAATTTCATATTCGGAAGCCTGCTCACTCGCCTGCTCGATGTAACGGAAATCGGTTATGAATAATGCTTCCTCTTTGGAAATTAGAGCGACACCCGATGAACCCGTAAAGTTCGTCATGTATCTACGGTTGTATGTGCTAGTTAGTAAAATCCCGTCAATATCGTGTTCTGTAAAAGTCTCTCGTAATCGATCAATCTTCATCCATTTCCACTCCCTTAATATACTTAATGATCGCTTGTAAAGCCAGATCGTAACCAAAAAGCCCAAACCCGACAATCTGTCCAACAGATTCAGCTGCCACAACAGATTGATGCCTAAATGCTTCCCTGGCATGGATATTCGAAATATGCACTTCCACAACAGGTACCGAGACAGACGCCACAGCATCCCTTATCGCATAGCTGTAATGGGTGAATGCACCGGGATTCAAAATGATCCCGCCAACCCCTTCATCTTCAGCCTTATGTATATAATCAATCAATTCACCTTCATGGTTTGATTGAGCTGAGAAGAGTTGGAAGCCTTCATCTTCTGCTTGCTTCGCAAGCTTTCCCTCAAGTTCCGGCAGGGTCACATGTCCATAGATATCGGGTTCACGTTTTCCAAGCCTGTTTAAATTTGGACCATTCAAAAGCAAGATTTTCATCATATGTAACCCCTAAAAAAAAGAATGTTCATCATGAACATTCTAACACAAACCATATACCCGTACCTACTCAATTGTCTGAAAATGAGGAATCATTAATGTGTAACTTCCCCTGATCTTTCTTTCTCATTCTGGTGTCTCAACTCGTTTTCTTCATACGAAATGGAGTATCCAATAAAGACGCCATATAAAATATACAAACAAAAGGTTGTGATCAGGGTGTGATAATCAATGGACTTTAAGGATTTGATGCTCGGGAATAGTGGATTAAGAATGATAAAAAAAGCTAAATACAACGCTATACCATATGCCGCACCAACCCACATGGACTTAAATCTGCGTAATACACCATAATATATAAGGGCTACACCAATGGATATCACACCATATGCTACAATGGAAAGAACGATGCCAATCCATTTATCCACCCAGTCACCCACCGCCCATGGTTCAAATATGATATTAGGTTCGATTTTGGTAAATGAAAAGAAGTAACAAAGGTAGGCAATTGCGCTCCACAGCAGACCTCCTATAAATCCAGTCACAACAACCATTGCCATGAACGAAAGGGGCTTTTCACCCTGATTTTGTTCTAAACGGGAATCCTCCTTACTTTCCTCCGTCCCATCTTGTATCTTTTCGTGTTGTCCTTTTTGTTCCGCCATCTGTAACACCTCCATTCGTAGTATGTCCCATTCCATTAAACATTTGCATGAAATTGCTTATTTACATGTTCAAAGAAGCGGGGAACCGCAAACAATGCACGATGATGAAAAAGGATATTTAACCCCTTCCTCTAGTGCTTTTATTCATTTTTTAGTAAAATAGAAATTATCTATCCAATTTCAGAAAATAAGAACATTATTCACACAAAATTGATTAGAATTGCGGTTAAAGAATAAGGGAATTGTCTAGAATAATAAGTATAGATATCATTTAAACATGGAATGTATGGTAAGGAGGTGGCTTTGTTGAACGCTCGTAATATTTTTGTTTTCACTTTGCTATTGTTAGCGATAGTCGGACTCGTGACTTCCCTATTTTTAAATCCTTTTGGGCTTGTAAAACAATTGCTCGTGACAGCAGCGGTCGTCGGGATCATATTCTTTGTCTACCGAAGATGGTTCAGCGGCAGAAGGGCTGGAAACAGCAATGAGCAGAGAGCGTTTCTTAAAGCAGCCAAACAATCGAAGAAGCGGCATAAGAAAAAGTCCACTAGCAAATCCCAAGTAACAAATGCTTCAAAAAAACGGTCGATGCGGAAAAAATCCAATGCCAATCTCACCGTCATTGAAGGAAAAAAGAATAAAAAAAACAATCGAGCCTCATTTTAGAGGGTCGATTGTTTTTTTAGTGGGTCCACTTTTGCAAAAATGCTTCAGCTTTCGATTTTCCGTATTGAATGAGCTCTGTCTTTCTTTCCGATGACAACTCAAAATCTGTCGTGAGTACACCTTCAGTTGGAATAAAGATGATGTTTTTCTCGAGTTTCCTGGAAATGTATCTTGAATCATGTGCGTCCTTCATCGTAGTAAAGAGGGCTTCATACATATCAATTGCATTTTTGATTTTTTTCTTCGGTTTCCCGACAAGGTCATGACTTAATTTCACCCCGATAACAGGCCTTACCTTTTTCACATTTTCACGGTCGAACAGCCACATAGGAAAATTACTGAGGACCCCGCCATCCACCAAATAACTTGTTCCCTCCAAAGACCGTAATTTCACAGGCTCAAAAAAATAAGGCAGGCTTGCACTCATTCGTATCGCCCTGGCAACAGGAAAGGTTTCCTTTGCCACTCCATATTTATCCAGATCATCAGGCAGGACTAATAATCTTCCATTTGAAAGGTCTGAAGCGATCACCCTGAGAGAATTCGGTGGAAGATCTGCGAACGTGTAGATGCCTCTGGCTTTTAACCTTCCTTCCAACCAGTTCTCAAATGCCGCCCCCTTATATAAACCTAAGCGATAGTAAACACGAAACCATTTTAGGATTGGCAGGGAGATGATCGCATTTGAGTCCAACATTTTATGAAAATCTATGTCTTCCATCGTTTTCACTAGCTCCCCGCTTGAATAACCCGCAGCAATAAAAGCTGCAATAACAGCACCGGCACTTGTCCCTGCCAGTCTTTTTAACTTATAGCCTTTCTCTTCTATTGCTTGGTACGCCCCAATTAAAGCGAGCCCCTTTATGCCTCCACCTGAAAAAACGCCGTCGATGTCCACAGGCTCCACTCCTCTTTTGTTTCTTACTACATCTTTAATTCACAAAAGAGGATTTTAGACTAAAAAAATAGGAGGGGACCATGTCCACTCCTATCCATATTCTTATATTACAGTCCGCACTTCAGCTGTGCACCGCAGTTAGTACAAGTATTGCAGCCACCCATATCTTTTACGGTTCCTTTACGACAGACAGGACATGTATTACCCACTTCAGAGCCAATGGTTACGTCGGTTGACCTGACATCCTGAATGGTATCCAGTAATACGATTGGCTTCTTGGAAGTTGGTATATCATGCTTCTCTTCTGGAAGCTCGTCATCAAAGCTATTTTCTTCCGCTTTTAAGGTAAGGACTTGAGAATCACGGCTTCCGTCCACGTACACCGTACCTCCCTTGGCTCCACCTTTATAAAGTCGCTCATACACCTTTTCCACTTGTTCCACCGTATATCCACGAGGGGCATTCACCGTTTTCGAGATGGAACTGTCAATCCAATTCTGAATCACACATTGAACATCAGCATGTGCCTGCGGGGCCAGGCTCATGGAAGAAACAAACCATTCCGGAAGATTATCTGCATCCGCATCGGGATTGCGCTTCAGATAATCCTCAACGATATCTGCCTTCACTTCAATGAATTTACCAAGACGGCCGCTTCTGTAATACGTGAATGAGAAATAAGGTTCAAGACCTGTAGATACTCCTACCATCGTTCCCGTTGAACCTGTCGGAGCAACCGTTAATAGATGTGAATTTCGAATGCCGTACTTCTCTATATCTTCAAGAACATCTTCAGGCATCTTCTTCATAAAGCCTGTTTCCACAAACGCTTTACGTAACGCTTTCGTCTCTTCATCTGTACTTCCAGTAAGGAATGGGAAGCTTCCCTTTTCCTTAGATAATTCAACAGAGGCACGGTACGCGGTTGTAGCAATGACTTCAAAGACCTCGTCCACAAGCCTGTTTCCTTCTTCAGAACCATATTCCTTCTCACAATAAATCAACAAGTCAGCAAGTCCCATCACTCCAAGACCAACACGTCTTTCTCCCAGTGCCTGCTTCTTGTTTTCATCGAGGAAATAAGGAGTCGCATCGATGACATTATCCTGCATGCGAACACCGACTTCAACTGTTTTCTTCAATTTCTCAAAATCAACCGTTTTAGATTCTTTGTTGGCAAACTGAGCAAGGTTGACGGCGGCCAGGTTGCATACGGAATAAGGGGCAAGGGGCTGTTCGCCACATGGATTCGTAGCAACCACCTTCTGACCGTATGCCTTTGCGTTCGTCATATCATTTGCGTTATCGATAAAGAAGATTCCAGGCTCAGCGGAGTATGTTGCACACACATTGATCAGATTCCAAAGCTCTTTCGCCTTGACTTTGCGGTACGTACGTACTTTGTATCCGAGCTTTTCCCATTCCCGTACATCACCGACATTGTGCCATTCTTCATTGTAGTATTTCATTTGCTCTTCATTGTAGCTTTCCACATCAGGGAAACGCAGCTCATATTCTTGATCGTTTTCAACGGCTTCCATAAAGTCGCTTGTCAGACAAACAGATATATTCGCACCAGTCAGGAACTCTGAGTTATGGACACTGTACGTTCCGCCTGTACGCAGCTTTTCTTCTGCATTCTTAAGGATTTTGGCATCAAATCCACCATAGCCGGGGATTTGTCTGTAGTTCAGGATGCCTTGATACATCGCTTCCTCTTGTTCTGTCAGAGGTGTGAATTTCAGCTTATCCTGTGCAGCCTTCTTAATGGTTTCATCTTCTGTATTTTCCAGTAGATAACGTAGAATGCGCGGGTTTTGCATTTTTGAAATGATGAATTCGATGATATCGGGATGCCAATCAGAAAGCATGATCATTTGTGCCCCGCGTCTTGAACCGCCCTGCTCAACCAAATGCGTTAATTTGGCGATATCATCCAGCCAGGAAACAGAACCGGAAGATTTTCCGTTTACACCTTTTGCCAGTGTATTACGCGGGCGAAGGGTCGATCCGTTCGTTCCTACTCCCCCGCCTCGGCTCATGATTTCCATCACCTGCTTGCGATGTTCTGAAATTCCTTCTCGGGAATCCTGCACGTATGGCATCACGTAACAGTTAAAGTACGTAACATCCGTTCCGGCACCCGCACCATACAGCACCCGTCCTGCAGGAACAAAATGCATATTCACTAATTCATGATAAAACTTTTCAAACCAGATCTGTTTCTTATCAGGAGTTTCTTCCACTTCTGCCAAGCCTGTTGCGTTACGCTTCGCTATTTGTTCATAGTAAACTTCCAGTGGTTTTTCAATGACATCGAGTGTCCTTGAGACGATACCCGCCTCCATCTCTTCCGGTTTATCAATGGCACTTCTGTATTCCTCTTCGATCCAAACATCTGCTTTTTTGGTCTCCCAATCGATGCTTGTGATATAACCTAATCCTCTTGCAGGGAATTTAGGGTCTTCTTTGATGGTAAGAACGACAAAGTCTCCCTCAGAAAGAGTAATCTTTTCCGTGTCTTTGAAAGAGTAGCGATCAATCATGACAAGACGGGATACACCTTTGTGTGTAGTGTTCATATCTGGGGTAATGGGATGAACTTGAGGAAATAATCCGATATCCTTATTTAATCTTTCGGTGTTTAATTTCATTGTGTTTTTCGACGCAACAGTCATAAAGACAACTCCTTCTATCTCAAATGTTTCAGTTTATGTTATTTACGTTGATGTCTGTTAACAACTAATACGATATCACAGCCCTACTAGAAAAGCAATAAATAAACACAACATATTGTGTGCAAAAAATAATACAACACACCATATATTGTGTTTTAAGTCAACAGCTTATTTGTTTGTCAAACAGATAATACTTTATAAAGAATAGAAAACAGGAGTAATTAATAGAAAACAATATGATACGCTGTCCATTTCTATTAATTTAGAACTTGATATAAATCGAAACGACGGAATAGTTGGTAAAACAGGAAAAAAGCGACAATCATCGCTTTTTTTCCTCTAAAACTTTTTTAGCGTTTAAAATTCCATTCATCAGATTCGTAGCGTGTTTTAGCAAGAGACACAACATATTGTGTTTCTTCACCAGAAAGTTCATATGGCTCCAGGTCAATGTTCAATCCTTCTTCAAAACCTTTTTTGAATGCTTCCTTTGCCATATCCATCGTGACGGTTTGAGAGCTGATTTCGTTCATGGCAACCGCCTTGTTCTTGAATGCACGCTGCATCCGCTCTTTTACTCTGTCGGAAGGATAGTTAAACAGACTGAACAACTTATGCTCGTCCAGGTCCAATAGAATCGAACCATGCTGTAGGATGACCCCTTTTTGTCTGGTTTGGGCACTTCCTGCCACTTTTCTGCCTTCAACCACTAACTCATACCAGCTTGGTGCATCAAAACAAACGGCAGAACGCGGATTTTTCAACCCTTCTCGTTCCTCCGCCGTTTTAGGAACAGCAAAATAGGCATCGAGACCCAGGCCCTGAAATCCTTTTAAGATCCCTTCGGAAATGACACGGTATGCTTCCGTGACCGTTTTGGGCATCTCAGGGTGTTCTTCTGAAACAATAACGCTGTACGTCAATTCATGCTCATGAAGGACCCCGCGTCCTCCTGTCGGCCTTCTCACGAAACCAAGCCCGTGTTCTTTAACGGCATCCATATTGATTTCTTTTTCTACTTTTTGAAAGTACCCAATGGAAAGGGTGGCAGGGTCCCACCCGTAAAACCGGATCGTCGGAGGGATCTTTCCTTCACTGTGCCAATCGAGCAGGGCCTCATCCAGGGCCATATTATAAGAAGGGGAACAATTTCCTGAGTCAATGAATCTCCACGTTTCCTTTTTCATGTCACATACCTCATTTACGTCTACTGTGTTTAGATTGGATTATGTAGTCAAACAGCTTCCATTAAGTCCGATACCAGTCTATCAAATCCCACCCAAAAAACAAAGAAAAACAGATTGGAAAGTTTGCTTTAAAATTTAAAAATATGTTTTGATTATCACCTTAAGGATGAATATAATAGAAGGTAGCGCATTTGTAGAAAGGAGCATGAATGATGGAAGGATTATATATACTTTTAGTCGTATTAGGTGGAATCATTATCTATTCCCTCTTTACGTTCTTCTATCAAAAGAGAATTGTCAATACATTGACTGAAGAAGAATTTCGAGCAGGATATCGCAAAGCTCAATTGATAGATGTTCGTGAAGCAAATGAATTTAATAATGGTCATGTCCTGGGTGCACGAAATATTCCATTGTCCCAGATCAAAATGAGACAGAAGGAAATCCGTTCGGATCAACCCGTGTACCTTTATTGCCAAAGCGGACTTCGCAGCGGCCGGGCAGCTCAAATGCTGCACCGTAAAGGATACCGCGATCTTCACCAATTGCAGGGCGGCTTTAAAAAGTGGACAGGCAAAGTAAAGCATAAAAAATAAGGTGAAAAGTGATCGACGATACGGCGTCAATCGTTCGGTTGTGGAGTAGAAAAACTACATTCACAAGGTACTATCAAGGTAAATCGCATATTGACAACGAATTCACACAGAAAAACGCAGAGGTATTAGCATCCTCTGCGTTTTTTATATTCTAATGGCCTATTGTTCAACTTAAGCCCCTGACTTTTTTTTATATAAACCTTATTAAATATTCTCCAAATATTTTGTTCATCACTTTGGGTGTATTTTCTAAATAAACATTCATTTGTTCCATGTTTGATTCGAATTTATCAGCGTTTCTTTCATCTGTTGGAAAATCAGATATTCCTTTAATAATAATACATTCAACATCATTCTTCTTACAGATATAAGCAATTGCACCCGCTTCTGTATCGGCTATTGTTATTCCGTTTTCTTTAAGTTCCATATAGTCCTTCCACATAACTACTGCTTTATCGGCGGTACCAATTGTTCCAGTATAAAAATCATTTCCATATTTTGATAAATCAATATCGACTATGAAGGATTGCTTAATAAGAGGCTCGACTTCTTTTACTGTGCAATCATATTGAACGGCTTCATCGGGTATAACAATATCCAAGTTACTGAACTTATCATCTATTCCTGCACATGTTCCAGCAACGATTACTTTCGTTAAATGAAATGTAGAAATCATATACTGATTACCACCAACACCATTTACTTTTCTTACACCTGTACTATAAAAAACAAGTTCGGAATCATTCATTGTTCGTATGAAATACTCGCCATAAGGATAACCGAAACGTTCATTATCTTTTATGCCGAAATATTCTAATGTCGCTTCATATTCCCACTTCGTTGCTATACTTACTCCTATCATCGACTTATCACCCTGCAAATATAATTTGTCCCGATCGAATGACTATACACGGCCTGAATTTCATTTTTTTATCTATCCTTCATTACTTTGTTCAAGAACAATTCGTTATGAAATATAGATTCTCATAATCATAATTGCCATTTTGTGAGTCTTCGGATGAAAATTAGCGAAATGATACCCTTTTCCATCCTTACGTTGATGTACTTTCCTCCATCATGGAAGCCCCTCCGTGAATGACGGAGGGGCTTCTGGTTTCGGATTAATTTTCTTTCATATAACGCAGAATCGGCTTCCTTGCGGCCAGTGTTTCATCCATACGCTTCACGATGGTTGTGTGAGGAGCTTCCTGGACGATTTCAGGCGTTTCTTCTGCCTCTTTCGCGATTTGGATCATGGCATCGATGAATGAATCAAGGGTTTCTTTCGATTCTGTTTCTGTCGGCTCGATCATCATGCACTCCTCCACATTTAACGGGAAATAGATGGTCGGCGGATGGTATCCAAAATCCAACAGACGCTTCGCGATATCCAACGTACGGACACCAAGCTTCTTCTGACGCTTTCCACTGATGACAAATTCATGCTTGCAATGACGGTCGAATGGAAGGTCAAAGTAAGGTGCAAGGCGACGCATCATATAGTTTGCATTCAAGACGGCATTTTCCGTTACGGCTCTCAGACCGTCCGGCCCCATCGTTCTGATGTACGTATAGGCACGGACATTGATTCCGAAGTTTCCATAGTAAGGTTTCACCCGGCCGATGGAGTCAGGGCGATTGTAATCGAATTCAAATTGGTCTCCATTTTTCACAAGGATCGGTTTTGGCAGGTACGGAATCAAGTCTTCCTTAACCCCTACAGGTCCGCTTCCAGGACCACCTCCACCGTGAGGGCCGGTAAATGTCTTATGAAGATTTAAATGTACTACGTCAAATCCCATATCTCCCGGTCTCGCTTTTGACAGGACTGCATTTAGGTTGGCCCCATCATAATACAGCTTACCACCTGCTTCATGGATGATTGCAGCCATTTCCAGTATATTCTCTTCAAATAAACCAAGAGTGTTCGGGTTTGTCAGCATAAGGGCTGCAGTATCATCTCCGACTACCCGCTTAAGATCTTCTAAATCAACGAGCCCATTTTCATTTGACTTAACCGTGACTGTCTCAAAGCCGGCAACCGTTGCACTGGCAGGATTGGTTCCATGGGCTGAATCGGGTACGATCACTTTCGTACGGCGGGTATCGCCGTTTGCTTCATGGTAGGCACGGATCATCATAAGACCGGTCCACTCCCCATGAGCACCTGCAGCCGGCTGCAAAGTCACTTCGTCCATGCCCGTGATTTCTTTCAAATGTTCCTGAAGATCAAACATAAGTTCAAGTGCCCCTTGAACACTTTCAGCTTCCTGCAGAGGATTGATATGGGCGAACCCATTCAATCTCGCTACGTTTTCGTTCACCTTTGGATTGTATTTCATCGTACAGGATCCAAGTGGATAGAAGCCAGAATCCACACCATGATTACGTTTCGATAATGCTGTATAATGGCGCATGATATCCAGTTCTGACACCTCAGGAAGCCCCGGTGCTTCAGAACGGATATAATCGGATGGTATCAGGTCGGACAATTCCACATGCGGTACATCCATTTCAGGCAAGCTATAGCCTGTGCGGCCTTCTTTAGATAATTCAAAAATAAGAGGTTGATCTTGCTTATTCATGACAATCCCCCAATTCTGCTACGAATGCGTCGATTTCTTCTTTGCTGCGAAGTTCTGTAACTGCTACCAGCATATGCTGAGATAAGCTGTCATCCATCAGTCCTAAATCGTAACCGCCTATCATCTCTTTTTGTAGAAGCCTCTTATTGATTTCTTTAACCGGCATATTGACCTTCACGACAAATTCATTGAACGTCGGCCCTTCGAATGCGATTTCAAATCCTTTTGCTTTAAAAGCCTCTTTCGCATAATGTGCTTTTTGGATATTTTGCATGGCCATTTCTTTGACTCCCTGTTTACCGAGAGCCGTCATGGCAACAGATGCCGCCAGTGCATTCAATGCCTGGTTGGAACAGATATTCGATGTGGCTTTATCCCGACGGATATGCTGTTCACGGGCTTGCAGGGTAAGAACGAAGCCTCTGATCCCGTCCTCGTCCACAGTCTGTCCCACTAAGCGCCCAGGTACTTTCCGCATAAGTTTCTTATTCACGGCAAAATATCCACAGTGAGGTCCTCCGAAGGCACTCGGGATACCAAATGGCTGAGCGTCCCCAATGACAATATCGGCACCTAATTGTCCTGGAGGTGTAAGTACACCTAACGCCAGCGGGTTGGAAGAAACCACAAACATCGCTTTTTCAGCATGAGTCACTTCTTCAATGGCTTTCAGCTCTTCTACACGTCCAAAGAAGTTAGGGTATTGGACGATGACCGCTGCAATTTCATCATTCATCAGCTTCTTTAATTCTTCCACATCTGTAACACCATTCGTATGAGGAATTTCAATCACTTCAATATATTGGCCTTTTGCATATGACCGTAAAACATCACGGGATTCAGGATGAACGGCGCTTGACACAAGTACTTTTTTACGGCGGGTCTGACCTGCGCTCAGCATCGCGGCTTCTGCAAGTGCCGTTCCTCCATCGTACATGGAAGAGTTGGCAACATCCATGCCGGTCAATTCACAAATCATCGTTTGGAATTCGAAAATGGCTTGAAGCTCTCCTTGAGAGATTTCCGGCTGATAAGGCGTATAAGCTGTATAGAACTCAGAGCGAGACAATACATGGTCCACGATAATCGGCATGTAATGGTCGTATACCCCAGCTCCCAAAAAGGATGTATGGCTTTTCAGGTCGGCATTCTTTGCTGCCATTTTAGTCAGTTCTTTTACCAATTCCGTTTCTGACTTCGCTTGTTTGATTTTGTAATCCCCTTTAAAACGAACCTTTTCGGGAATATCCTCAAATAGATCGTGAACGCTTGCTACTCCTATGCTGTCTAACATTTCCCTTTGATCCTGCTCTGTCATCGGTAAATAACGATGCTTCATGACCGTCATTCCTCCCCTATTTCTTTGGTCTTTTATAAAAAGGTGTCGCTACCACTTTTGCTTTTAACTTTTTCCCTCTTATTTCCACGAGCACTTCCGTATCCAGGGAAGTGAACTCTTTATTAAGTAAGGCTAAACCTACATTTTTCTTAAGAGTCGGAGATTGCGTACCGGTCGTGACTTCCCCGATCTCTTCTTCACCTGCATACACTTTATAGCCATGACGTGGAATACCGCGATCCACCATTTCAATCCCCACTATTTTACGGGAAGCTCCTTCTTCTTTTTGCTGTTTCAAAACTTCCTGGCCGATAAACGGGACTTCTTTATTAACCTTTACGGCGAAACCGATACCCGCTTCTATCGGCGTGATCGATTGAGATAATTCTTGTCCGTAAAGGGCCAGATTGGCTTCAAAACGCAATGTATCACGTGCACCCAGCCCGCATGGAAGGACCCCATATTCTGTGCCTGCTTTAAGGATTGTCTTCCAGATAGGAGCTGCATCAGCTGCATCGCAATAAATCTCAAATCCGTCTTCCCCTGTATAGCCGGTTCGGGAAACAAGGGCAAGTCTACCATCTATATTCACTTCCGTCTGGAATTTAAAGAACCCTATATCTCCCAGGTTATGTTCATGTGTGATCGTTTGGAGAACTTCTTCTGCAAGAGGTCCCTGTAATGCCAATTGCGCCATATGCTGAGAGATGTTGGTGACCTCTACTCCATCACCTTCATGGTCTTTTAACCACTGAAAATCCTTCTCTATATTCGCTGCATTTACCACGAGCAAATAATCGTGATCTTTTATTTTATAAACCAATAAGTCATCGACCGTACCACCGTCTTCGTAGCACATAGCCGTATATTGTGCCCCTCCGTCTTTCAATTTGGAGACATCGTTTGTCATCATTTTTTGTAAGTAATCAAGAGCCCCTTCGCCCTTCACTTCAATTTCTCCCATATGAGAAACGTCAAATAGTCCAGCCCGGGTTCGCACCGCTTCATGTTCTTCTTTTATGCTTGAGAATTGCACTGGTAAAGCCCAGCCTCCGAAGTCGATGGTCTTTCCCCCATACTCTTTGTACACTTCGTATAAAGGTGTTTGTTTTAACTCTGACATGACCTTTCCCCCTTTATCTTCCTTACATGCATAATCCTTAACCAAGTTTTATTCCATGAAAAAAGGACAGAAAAACCCCTTTTCATAAAGAAGTTTTCTCTGTCCTTGCACCTGAAAGTTTACCGATGAACGGCTTTCCCCTTTGGTGGTTTCCATTACGGAAACACTCTCCAGAGTTGCGTCCAACAAGAGTCTTTTTGCCTGAGAGATTCACACTTTACGTGCTTGCTCCTTCGGCGCTGTATGCACAGTCTCTCCCCTTGTTATCATTCGCCAATATTCCTTGAAACATTTGGTCATACTAGAAATACACAGAAGAAATGTTGTAAATGTGAATGTTCGGATTTTCGAGTTTTTTAAACATTAGAAAATCTATTTTCATCCTACCATTAAATACGAGTTTTGAGCAATCATTTTTATACGAATTAAGGAGATGTTTTTAAGATGAATGTTGAGGTTTTATTTGATGAAGAATGGGGCGGGGGGCTGGAAAATCTAATCGAAAACGATGGTCCCTGGGGAAATTGGGAGCTTTACAAGTTAGCCGTCGAATTTGAACACCACCTTGCAATTCCGAACTTTGAAGGCCTACAGGCCCCAAAACATTTGGCAAATGTCACTCCGCTTCCCCATCAGCTCGAAGCTGCAAGGCAAGTCGTCGAAAATATGAACGGAAAAGCGATCCTTGCAGATGAGGTAGGACTGGGTAAAACGATTGAAGCTGGATTAATATTGAAAGAATACATGATTAGAGGATTGGTGAAAAAAGTATTGATCTTGGTTCCTGCTTCCCTCGTCTCGCAGTGGGCGTATGAATTGAACAGTAAATTTTTTATACCGGCTGTGCCTCAGAGAAAGAGTTATGTATGGGATCAATGCGACATCGTGGTCTCCTCCATGGATACTGCCAAGCGCAGCCCTCATAGAGAGAAAGTGTATGAGCAGGATTATGATTTGGTGATTATTGATGAAGCTCACAAACTTAAGAATCACAAAACAAAAAACTATGAATTTGTTCAAAATCTAAAGAAAAAATTCTGTTTACTCCTGACAGCGACTCCCATACAGAATCGTGTAGAAGAGATTTTTCATCTCGTATCTCTCCTGAAGCCGGGACATCTCGGAAATGAATCGGGGTTTTCTGACAGATATAAGAAAGGAGATCGTACGGTTCAGGAGGATGAACATCTAAAGAGCCTCATCAATAAAGTGATGATCCGGAATAGACGGAGCGATACGGGCATCGAGTGGACAAAGCGTCACGTTAAGACTGTGTTAATCGACTTCAACGATGCCGAAAGGGACTTATATAACAGCATCGATCTGCTTAAAGGGGATTATGATGCCTGGACGAGTTCAAGCTCATTCTCACTATTGACCCTTCAAAGAGAAGCTTGCAGCTCTCGAGAAGCAGTATTCTACACCCTAAAAAACATGCTGGAAAAGAAGGAAAATCCATCGTCCTCTTTTGAAAATGCCATTGGATTACTCATGAAAAAAGTAGAGAACGTGACGATGAACTCCAAGGCTCAGGAAGCACTTGAAATCATCCAAACGATTAATGATAAAGTAATCATTTTCACAGAGTACCGGGCAACTCAACTCTACCTGCAATGGTTCCTAAAGCAGCACGGAATCAGTTCTGTTCCGTTCAGGGGAGGATTCAAACGCGGAAAAAAAGACTGGATGCGTGAATTATTTCAGAAGCATGCACAAGTACTGATTGCCACAGAAGCAGGAGGGGAAGGGATCAACCTGCAATTCTGTCATCACGTGATTAACTTTGACCTGCCTTGGAATCCTATGAGATTGGAACAGCGAATCGGTCGTGTACACCGTCTCGGACAGACAGAAGATGTTCATATTTACAATTTCGCCACTAAAAATACCGTTGAAGAACATGTATTAAAGCTTCTATATGAAAAAATCAACCTATTTGAACGTGTGATCGGTCATTTGGACGAGATTCTTACGCGCCTGGATTTCCGTGACTTTGAAGAACATGTGACCGATATCATGTCTTCATCCAGAACAGAGGGTGAAATGAAGATTAAAATGGAGAATTTAACAAGCATGATTCAATTTGCCGAACAATTAAAGGAGGAGAAATCAAATGCATCAGCACGAAATTCATCAATTTCTTGAGAGATACTTCGTTGCGAACGGATGTGACCTTGTTGCAAATGGAGACGGGCATATGACGGTCCAGCTCACGATTGAACTGGACAAGGAGCTGATGAATCGTCCGTTTTACTGGCATTATCTTGAAAAGACCGGGGGTACCCCAAATCCCATGACATTATCCCTTATAACCAATCCTGACAAAGTACCGGAAGACTTGAAGGGAGAGTCCATCCACTTCGGCTCTCCAAGGCTGCACCAAATCTTCCATTCCACAAGAAATCTTGCAGGATATATACGTTTATATGAAAACCGGCAAACCCCCAGCGGACAACAAACCCCACTAATTCCATGGCTGGGGTTGAATATCAAAATTTCCTATCAATCCAATCTGAAGAAAGACAGTATTCGCAGTATCGGTTTAAACCTGATTAACGGAGTCATCCAGGAGGATTTTCATTCGTCATTGATGGTCAGAAACCTGACACCAAAGATTCCTGATTTCTCTTTCACTTTGACACCGATCATTAAGCCCAGGAGTGGAGTGAACCGTATTCAAATGTTTCTTTATGAGGACATCAAAAAAGAACCGGTTGAGTGGGCAGAACAAGCCAGGAAGACCTGGGAGGAGGATATACAATTATTGGATCATTTCTATGGGGATCAGGAAGAAAAACCTGAGTCCTACTTCCTGGAACAACAAGCACTAAAGGAACAATATGAACCAAAGATTTCCATAGATATTATTAATGGCGGGATATTTTATTTACAGAATATCCATTAATCATTGCATGAAGCAGGTGTGATACACTTCTGCTCCAAAACCAAAAAAGACTGTCCAAGGGACAGTCTTTTATCAACCTATTTATTTTTTTTGAATAGATGCATAAATGCATAAGGTATGATCCCGAACCATCTGAAAAGGAATGGTTCACGGTCATTTTTTCGTTGCTTCTTTATCTTTTTACGTTCATGAGGTGATTTTTCATAATGTTGGACAAATGTTTGTGTTATAAACTTAACATAGTCATTCACTGACATAAAAGCACCACCCTCCGCTTTTATCAGAATGCCCTGTTATTAAGAAATTTATACAGCATTCACGTCTAGATGCTGGAGTAATTCCTTTATCACCTCATCAGTTGTTTTATGATCTGTTTGAATGGTAATGGAACTTCCACTTTCATAAAGAGGTAAACGGCGATTAAATAAACTCCTTAAATTTTCTTTTGAGTTTTTCAGGACGAGAGGGCGGTCACCATCGCCTTCCAGCCTGTCCCATAATGTTTCGAAAGAAGCTGTCAGATGGAAGACAAGATCCTGTTGACGTAATACCTCCCTGTTCTCTTTTCTCTCCACCACACCACCACCTGTCGTGATAATGGCTTCTTGTTTGGTCAAATCAAGAAGCGCACCGGCTTCGATATCCCTGAAGTATTGCTCCCCATCCTGATCAAAAATCTCTTTAATGGATTTCTTCTCTCTCTCCTCAATGTATGAATCCATGTCAATGACCGGCAGATGAAGACTGTCTCCAAGCTCCTTACCGATCGTGGTTTTCCCTACTCCCATAAATCCAATAATGTAAATCGGTTTCATATTTCTACTCCCAACGTATGATGTGTTTTGTTCCCTTATTATACACAACCGTAGTTGGAAGAAAAACCTTACCATTTCGTTTAAACGTCACTTCAAGCTTTATTTCCTCGGGGTTCATGATCTCGCTCTGTATACCGATTTCACCATAGTCCCCTCTCAACTGCCTCGAAGCAACCTCCCCACTCTCCATCTCTAATAGAATCGCGTGGGACACACTGACATTTTTCTCATACATGCTCTTCATATTTGTTAAGTACTGATACTTAGTAATAAAAAGATCCCTTGCGGAAAGACCCAATAATGAAATAAGCATTAAAAGGAGCAGCGTATAGGGTAAAATAAATCCATTATTGTTCAGGTGATCCCTCTTTAGTAAAGTAAAAAAAATCTCCCTCCACTTTCTCTCCGCCAACGAACTCCAAATCCATATGCATCCCCTCCTCAATAGATGAGAAGCTGAATGAATCGATTGACTGTAGTACGACTTCATGTCCTTTATCATTCACCCTCCTTCGGATCGAGTCATTATATCTTTCGTAGGAAATGGTATCCGCCCCCTTTGTAAATGAGATTCTAAATGGTGTGACCAAGACGCTGTCACCACTCCACAATTCATTTCTCAGGCTTTCATGAAATAGATTCCATTCATAGTAATGGGGAGGAATCAGATCACTCTTTATGGTATGAAAACACTTCATGATGAGGGGGATGCTAAGTGATATCATGCAAAATACTGTAAAACTTAACAGAGCCTCTATCAATGTAAACCCTTCGTCATTCCCCCTTCGAAATACAAACTTCACCGGTTTCAATACCTTTATTTTCCATATATTGCACGCACGCTTCTCCATTTTCCCCACCTTCCCAACTGAACTCATACTTCACACCATTAAACTTTTTTGTGTCATCAATATACTCCTGGCTGACGATTGCCTTCTCTACTCCTTCTTCAAGGAATTTCAATGCCTCCACTTCATATTGGAGTCTCTGCAGTTGAAAAGAATAGTGAATCAGGAACGGAAAGAAGAGACCAGCAATCATCATGATGCAGGCGAATGCGATCAACGTTTCAGGTAGTGAGAATCCGTTAGTATTCTTGTACATAAAATCTCCCTTGTCCGATTTGAAACATTAGTTGGAGGATGGTATCCCCCATTTTAAAATTCACCTTTCCAAATCGGTTGGTATTCCCATTTGGAAAGAAGGTGATGTCAATCAGGCTATTGGTTGAGATCTTTATAAGAGGGGACAGCTCCCTTATGAGTACGGTTTGTCTTGTAATGGTTCGGGCTACGTACTTATTTGATGAGGGATAAAAGGTCAGGGTAACAGGGGTTTCATGACTGATGCTGTGACTTTGGATGTGATAGAGGTCTGATTGAAGCTGGGAAAGGAACAGGTCTTTATCATTTTGTTCTTTCATTGGAAGAATGGAAAAGCTGGCCCATGAGAGTAAAGTCATAAAGATCAATATGACCACAAGCATCTCCATGAGTGTGTATCCCGCTTCCGCCTTACTAGCCTTCATTAATTGGAAGTCACCTTTCCTTCAGCATCAATGGAGATGGCACTCCCATCCGGACACGCCTTATAATCATCATTCAGATACCCATCTGAAACAAGTGTGTCCATTGTTACAGGAAGCGGATTTCCATCCATTTTATAAGCCTCGATTTGGCCTTCCACCATGTGAATGAATGCCTCACAGCCTTTGGAGTTAATCGAATTGCTCTGGTTCGTCACATTTGGAATCGTTATGAACAGCAAGACAGATATCACGAGCAAAACGATCATCATTTCAATCAGGGTGAATCCTTTTTCATTTTTGAGCATGGTGTTCCTCCTTGAGATAAAATTGTCCGGTTGCCTTTCTCATGGTTGGAGTGGTATCTCACACAATATAAATGGAATACTTACATCTTTCCAAACACCTCCCTTATACCTCCCTTTCACTCATATCCCCTGCATCATCTGAAATAAGGGCATCATGATTGAGAAGTAGATCGCCATTATGAATAGTCCTACGAAAGTAAAGATCAATGGCTGGATGTATTTGAGTGATGCACTCGTTTTTTCCTCTAACTCCTGAAGACACATCTCACTATAGAGATGAAGTTCTTCAGCTAATCGGCCATTGGAATGTCCGTGATGGACAACAAATGACAATTCCTTTTTGAAGAAAGGAAGGGATGAAATGCAATCATGAAACGGCTTCCCTTCTTTCAACCCAATGATCAATCGTTTAGAGGTGTATTGTAGTGTCGGACGGAAATCCTGACTTTCCATAATGAGAAGTGAATCTGTGATTGAAACTCCACTTTTCAAGAGAAAGCTTAACTCTCTCGAAAAAAAATGGGCATGACCAAGCTTTATATAAGTAGAAATGAAAGGAATCCTGCACATGGTTATAGAAATCCTGATAGGAGAAATCTTACGTTTAAACATAATGAACAGAAAGACAAAAGCCACGAGCATGATGGTGAATACACTGATGAAGACTGGAAAGTTCTCTATGAATTGTAAGAGATAGGTCAGATTGGTTGAGGGTTCGTATCCAATTGAAGTATATAAGGACTGAAATCTGGGAAATAGTACTTTGCGAAGTAATACCATCATCAGAATCGAAATGATGACGAGCATGAGGGGATATTGAATGACTTGCTTTATTTTCTGCTGCGTCTTCCTGCGCTTTATGAGATAGCTTCCTGCTTCAGAAAGCGTATGGCCCATCTGGCCGTGATGCTCGGCGAAAAATATCTGGGCACTGACATGTTTAGGGATATTTAATTGTTTAGTCATGACCGAGGAAACGGAATCTCCTTTTTGGAGTGATCCAATCATTCTCTTTTTTAATTTCATCATATTTTTTTCTTTTGGGAGTAAGAGAAAATCGATGGCTTCAGAGAAGGTATAACCCTTTTGCAACAGACTGCCTAATCTTTTCAGGAACTTCCCTTGTTCATCATTTTTCTTCATGTACCCATTTCTTATATTCAAGTTCTGAAACAAATCCAAGTGCCACCCCCTTATTGATCAATGTCTGAAGTGTGTCGTACCGATACAATCCACACTCTCCCTTCGCTTCCTTCAACACTTCTTTTAAATCCCTTCCAGTTAGAATTTCATAGACTGAGGCCCTGTAGACGTTTTTACCAGGAAGGCATTTTCCTCCACATTCCGTATGACAAACGGGACAGACCAGCTTTAATAATCGCTGGGCTGAGACAGCCAGCAACGTTTGTTCAATATCATGCCACTCGATTCCTAATTCCATCAAACGATAAATCGCACCTTTTGCATCCCTGGTATGCATGGTCGTAATGACTAAGTGTCCCGTTAATGCGGCCCTCACTGCGATTTCCGCCGTCTCCCTATCTCTAATCTCCCCCACCATAATGATATCTGGACCGTGTTTTGAATTAACGCTACTTTACAATGACGAACGATTATCACGAAAACACTGTTATATCAACGGTTAAAACACTTATTACTTTCTCTTAACTTAATAGTAGTTAACACGAGTTTACGCTACTGTGTGAACTTTGTGTGGTCAATCTTGTGGTCAGTGGTCAATAGAGACACTGGCCATCTTTTTTGTCATTGTTTATGATAGGAAGAATATGCTAAATTAAATATAACAAGGACGGGGAGCTGGAGAAATGAAAAAGTGGGTCATCATTTTATTATCATCAATTACTCTAACAGCATGCTCAGGTAATAATGAATCTGAAGAGGTGGTCACTACCTACCTGGATGATCTAGTCGATGGTGAAGCGAACTACGATTTATATTCTGGTAATGAATTAGAGGGGATTTCCGACTACGAATTAACTGGGTCAGAGGAGCTTGATCAAAAGAAGAAAACGTTTTTGTATACATCACATAACTGGAAACTGGTTGATACTAAAAACTTTTCAAATTTTGATGAATTTAAAAAAGATCAAAAAAAGCAATTTTCTTCTTTCGAGGTCATCCAGGATGACGAAAACACCTTAGAGCTTTGGGATGGAGAAAGCTACAGTAAAGTTTTTAAATACAATGCCACTGTTGATCGCGCTGAAGGTAGCCAACAAGATGTTGAATTGATTGTTGAAGGTGCCACTGTAGATAATGGCAACGGCGAGCCTGAAGACGGTTACGTAATCAGAGAAGTGAGTATTCAGTAAGAGCCCAATCGAAGGGCTCTTTTTTATTGTTCAAATAATCCCCTGCAGATCTTGCCAGAACCTACCGTAAAGCTGAGCGTGTCTTTTTGTGAGGAAAGAGTTATCATACCTCTTATCTTCAGGGACCGGTGGAGACATATGAATCATAAACGCATGTAAAGGCTCCTTGGTGTTCAGTATGGCGATTGAGTAATGTTTTGGTGTTTGCATAGCCTCCTCAACAGTAAAGGTAGGTTGCAGACGCTCCTTGGCTTTCTCGAAGGTCTTTTTATGATCGTTTGCAAATAGGAACTGATTCACACCGCCTGCAATTAAGTTATCTTGGAGATAGTCCGGTAGTTTATCCCAATGGTGGAATGCGAATATGGATCCCAGGCGTTCTTTTCTTCCCTCTGTCGCTATTCTACCCATCAGCTGAGCCAGTCCTTTCGACTCCACTTGCTCCGGCTCGTTGAATAACATAAAACACCCATGGCGATCCTTATCTTCTTCTGTCATAAGCATCCTTGTCATAAGAACCTTCAGCGTGACCCAGTGGGCCAACGTATTGCTTGAATGACCTAATTTCCTTTTTGGCATCCGGATGATGATCGTCTTCCCTTCTTTCATCCACTTTTCAAAATCCACTTCATTCTTTGGTCCCTGCGAGAAAATGTCATAAAGGGTATCGTCCCCGAAGAACTGATTTAATCGATTGAGTATGGCATCTGCCTTCCCACCCAGCTCGTCATTCGTGCCCCACTGAATCAAATCATTCGCTAGGCGCATATTACCGAAAATCATTAATTCTTCAATTCGTTTCAATCTGTATTCTTCATCCTCAATGATCCTCTTGATATTATGAAGTGATCCTCTAGAAGCTTTGGCTGCTTCAGTCAAATACTTTTCCGACCTTGCAAGACCGCCCAGATTCATGAAATCAATCATTTCAGAGGCAAAACGTGACCCGCCTTTCCTTCCTAACTTTTCGATTACTTCCGTTAGATCCATCGGTATAATCCATTCCTCGTTTGATAGATCTAAGTCGATGACCTTATCCGGCGGCAGAAGGTCCCTAATTCCGTCAGCCATTCCTTTATGACCCGACTGACATATCCAATCAGGTACTACGAATGAAATGCCGTGCTTCATGGCTCCTTCATAGACAAAGTTTTGAATGGCGTTATCCTTCCCGGCTCCCTGCTTGCCGATGAAGGTATATCCGCAATAAAATTCTTCTTTCTCATTCGGCTGCAGTCCTACCGGTATGACCTGGTCTTTAAACTCAGCAACCCCAAGCATTAGATTGTTAGGATTCTGTAAGACAGCTGGCACACTCGTTTCCACTCGCTTCTTTGTATTTAACTCGTCAGAGTAACGTTGTTGTAGCTCTCTGCCTGGTATTTGCAAAGCAAGTTTACTCATTTCATCAGATGAAACCAAATTGACGTTTGCATCCAGTTTTGTTTTTCGTGAGAGAGTAAAGGTATTCAGCTCATTGATTGCTTCAATGCGACGGCCATTCACTCGAATCTTAATCCCATGAAGTTCGTTGTTTTCTGAAACATCGTTCATGGAGAGAGCGAGGGTTTCCCCTAAAGTCTCCCGAGTCAATCGGTCAGAAGAGTGGGCAGCTACTCGAATGCGTGTTTTAAAAACGGGTAAATTCATCTTGTCACGACTAGCGTTACTCAATCTTGTAGAAGCAATCTCATCTTCCAGACTATACCCCTTTTCGATAACCTTCTCCTTTTTGAATTCTTTTTCTGATTTAAAGAAAACATTACTTATCGCCTGGAACGTGTCGACCAGCAGATCATTGATTTCGTTTATAGTCCCTACGATACCTGATTTTATAGCTTTGTTCACTTGCTTACCACTTATATTTGCCCGCTGAGGTACTTTCCCCTTCTGTAACTTCTCCATTGCCCACTGAGCATTTTTAACCCACTTCTGACGATTCTCAGCTTCCGCACAAATACTTAATCGAGCAATATCTCCATCAAACTGCAGTTCCTCGACTGTGTTCATTATTGAAGCAACTGGAGTCTGGCTTTCGTTGCTATTTGTGTTCAAAGAGAATATGTCATGTTTTAAGTATTTCATTTCTTGCACTATGGTATTTTCAGTCGGTATATGGATGTCTTCAAGTGACGCCTCTTTGAATGTAACGGCCATCTTGTTTTCAATTTTCCTTTTCAACTTTATCGCCTGGTACTCTGAAGTTGAAACGTAGAACTCAATTTTTCTTTCCCCTTTATCCTGCCGGAAAATGACTTCAAACCAAAAATAATCCTTTTCCCTATAAATAAACTTCCATCCATCCCGTTCCAGCCGGGATCCTAAACTACTGTACATTTCGAACATTTTATATAATGATTTCCACAGCCTCTTATTGTTATTTGTTACACCGACATGAGGAATAATACGGTAAACGACCATATGGTTTTTCTCCACTTCGAAAAAGTCTTTCCACTTTAGTCTTTTGACTTTCTTTTTTAACCAAGGTTGTTTTACTTCTCGGACTTTAAATTCAGCTGGTAGTCCGCCATTATACAAAGCAGGTACGCCCGCATTTTCTGTTTGCCAAACGATCGGTAACTGTTCGGTCATTTTATGATCCTCCCATCAAGATGCAAATTGCTGTAATGACAATTCCGCTCCAGAATGCAAGTGGTTTTAACATGCCTCCTTTTCCAATCATCGATCCCAATATTATAAATATGCCAGCACCTATAGTGGTATAACCGATAATATCGGGTAGGCAGAAAACAAACTGATCCCACAAATACAACAATCCATCATTGACGTTACCTCCAACCCAATCCCAAAATGGATGCTCTCCTGATTTTACAGCGTGACCATATTGGTCCACCTCTCCCCTATTCGCAAACCAATCACCTATCTTAGCCGTTAAGCCTTTTTCAGGGTTAAAGTAAGCTAATTTATCTACAAGTTCAGATGGGTCCTCAAATGAACCATCGGCATTTTGTGTAGCGAAATGAAGATGCGGACCTGTTGATTTACCGGTATTACCGCTTAAACCGATAATATCCCCAGCGCGCAACTTATCTCCCTCTTCCACAGCGGTTTTGTTTAGGTGACCATAGATGTGAGTCATTCCATCTTTAGTCTTAATTGCAATGCCATTACCGATGTCTGTAGAGCCATCAAAAACTTTGGTTACAACGCCATCTGTGAACGTCTGTAAAATACTATTACTTTCCATCGGAATATCGACACCTGTATGCGGATGCCTGCGAAAACTTTCTGTTGCTCCAAATCCTGAAGAGATAACAATTCCGCCTATTTTGGTAATCATATTCCTATATCCCCTTTAAAAAGTCCCTGATATCTACTGCATGGCGTGCCAAGATATATCCGCAACATACACCTATAAGGATCTCAATTGCTTTTGTACGGTGCCCCAGGCCCCAAGAAGCTCCTGCGAAAATTATGACTAATACGACGCCAGCATCAAACACGTTCATGATGGCTCCATGAACGTTACCGAAAGTGGCATCCGCACTAGCAGCCATGGCCATCCTTGGCATAGTCATTAAAGCGATAGATCCAGACGATGACAAGACTTTTTTGACTGGTGAAGCTTTGCCATCTTTCCTTTCATTATTCATAAAATCGTTAAATGCAATGGTTTCTGTCTTTGCCATTATCAACTTCTCCCTTCGTGTATAAATCATCATAAACAGGTCAAGCTAAAAGCAATTATTCATAAGGAAGTGATGACATGTTTATTGCTGCGCTAATTGTTGGATATGGCATCGGCCTTGCAGTGAATTCATTCGTTGGTTAAAATTCTTGGTTCTTCCCATCGACTTTCAACGTGATGCGTTCCGGGGCGGTTATCCGCTCCTTTTTTAATTGTTCAAGTCGTTCAGCTGCAGTTAATTTCTTTTCTTCTTTAAGAACCATCGACATGTTTGATTCAGTAACCCCTCCTTCTCTCACACCTTTTAATTCAATATCTCTCATGATCAACTTTTTAACATAACCGCTGAAATTCCTCTTCTTCAAATGCTTAAGCATCTTTTTATCATCTTCATTAGTCACATTGAACGATACTGATTTGATTATTTTGTTACTCATCAAATCGCCTCCTGGTTATCTGCCTATATTTCATGGTATGACCGGTATGACTCTGAAATGCAGGTCCCAATTAAATTTACCCAAATAAAAAACTCCCCTGGATTGTCCGGGGGAGTTTGGAAAAGTTGCTAACACGTTGTACGTTAACAACTTATGCGCGTCGGTTCATTAATATGCCTGTTCAAAACGAATTATTTCTTTCAATCGTTGCCTTATATATAAATGTCAGATAACATCATCAAAGGAGGGTGAAGCGAATGAAATACGATATGAAATTACATATGAGAATTGAAGACACCGGGATACTCCGGTTCAATCAATTCAACTGCAGGAGAGATAAGTTGCCCGAACTGGCTTCCAAATGGAAGTATCAAGTCTGGAAGGAACATGGCTGCAGGGATATGCTGGTGGAGAAGATCTTGGTGAATGATGAGGAAGATATTAAAGATGAGGTGAAGGAGTATGAAAAAAAACGTGGGAAGAGGTCATCTCCCGTTTTAAAGAAATGGGATTAGATCCTGATAAGGTTTATGAAGCTGTGTGTACGATTGATGAAACTAAAACCATAAAAGAAGAAAAAGCCCCTCTCGATTGAGAAGGGCTTATTTCAATACATGCTTCTTTGGCTATTTCTATTTTTAACATAATTTATTTTATCTTCATCAGTTGAATACTTTTCTTCAACCAATGTTTCGTATATTCTTGAAATCAATACCGCTCCTAATGAAATCGGTAAGCTGCCGATAATGATCAAGATTGCATAAATAAATTTGTAGTCCAAGTAATCAATGCTTAGAACATAAAAAGCGATTAGTACGGAACATATTAGAGTAATGTAACCAGAAACCTTTAAGAAAAAGGCCATTATTCTAACCTCCTTGTTTTTAATTACTACATTACTACAATAGTCCATACATTACCATATTATTCAAAAAACACCTTAGTGGCATCCCGGATTACTTACCTAGATATGAAATAACTTTCTTCCGAGTTTCCCAACGATTTGCACCAGATAGGTCTATAACTCGGTTTGTCTTTTTCTCCAACCCTTCTGTCGGTCCACCAACCACCATCAGCTCGTTGATCTTCAGCGCTTCATTTGCCAAGGACTTTCTAGTGTAAAGACCACATTTCTTTTCATTTGCTAAATCATACCCTACGCTTAAATCTGCATCTGAATAGACTACTACTGCCATTTTAATCATTTCTTCTTCCTCCTTTTGCTGTGTTTTAGCCTTTGGATTAATTTCAACTTTACCTGAAGTCATATCAAGCAGATATTTATATAAAGATTGATCCTTCACCATTGGAGCCGGACAGTTCTTTCCAGTAACATCAAAGTGACGCACAAAACGGTTGTAAGTATCCTTTAGTTGAGGATACAACCTTTGTAGATACTGGTGAACTAACGCTGTTCGTCTGATAGTATCTGGATGAATTGTTCCATCCGGCTCCACACACATTTCAATGTGGATACATAAAAGGTTTGCATTTCCGCCAGGATACTTAGGGTGTGTAGCCCTTAATGCAGACAAAAGTGGCCCAGCAACCCGTTCATTCGCTCCAAAGCAAACTTCGTCTAATGGTACTAATTCCAACGCCTTAAACCGATCCACAAATATATGAGCTGAAGCATACCTGATTTTTTCTTTCCTGCCCTCCCGGCGAGCCGAGGCTCTCTCCCTGTCGTTCTGATCCGGCAAGGTTTCATCAAAATACTTGTGATGACCTTCTGCTGAAGCTCCAAAGTTGGCCGTCCAATGGTCAATCCCTGCTTGTACCCTTAAAAGTTTAAGGCCTGTTCGAGTGGACCAGTGCTTTTTGATATGCTTTTTCTTATAATTTAGTTCGATCGCCATTACCTATCATCCTTTCTAATCTTATTCGGATCAAAATACTTCGTCAGAAACTTCACGTCAATTCCAATACGGCTGAAGTTTTCAATGATGCTGATACCTTCATAAGCGACGATCAACCCTACACCAACTTTAATTAGATTTCCTTGAGCACCAAAGTAAGCATCAATGAAAACTAAAAAAGCTAGCGCCACGAATAACGCTACCTTTCGAATTAAGCCTATAAAGTTGATGGATGAGTTTATCTTTCTCTCTGCTCCTGCTGCCAATAGCCCGGTAAGGACATCGAATAAAATAAAGACTATTGCTACATACCAAAAGTTCCCCACTACATTTGTTATGTCGAATCCGTAAACTAATAATTCTGCTGGTTGTTTGTCCACGCTGGTTGCTCCTAACATAGATTATTCCCCCTTTATTAAAAATCCTCTAAGGATGCATTTTATCTCTGTGTTGATGATAATTTTTTAGCAAATCACCTCCTTTAATTCAAAAAAGAAAAAGACCTAAGGCTTTTATTGAACTAAGAATTTTTTATGTTGATCTCTTTTTCTCTCTTCTGTGATTCTTGCATATCTCAAAGTTGTCTCACTACTTGAATGGCCGAGAAGCTCCTGGACTGCAACCAGTTCAGCTCCATTGTTTAAAGTGAGCGTTGCAAAAGTGTGCCTCAATGTGTGAGGGCTTACCTTTTTTTCAAGTCCTGCTCTTGCAGCAATAACTGATATTTCTCTTTGGATACCTCTTTTAGATAACCGTCTATATGGCTTTCTCTCAGTCACCATAAGAGCTTCACAGTCATCCTCACGGCTCTTGAAATATTTATTCATGTGGTACATGGCTTTGAAGGAAAAGTACACTTCCCTTTCCTTATCTCCTTTTCCAATTACACAGCAACTCATTGTTTGTTGATTTACATGTCTCTTATTCAAACCATGGACTTCAGATAGCCGGCAACCAGTAGCATAAAGTATTTCAATGAATGCCCTTTGTCGTACTGTCACGCATGCCTCACGAAGCATTTCAAGTTCTTCTATGGTAAGTGCCTTCGGAAGTCTTTTCTCCTCTTTAGGAGGCTTCAGCTTCTTTGTAGGGTCCCGTTGAATAATCTCTTCTGCTGCGAGCCATCCAAAGAAGCTTTTAGAGACAGATAATTTTCTTCCTAATGTACTCATTTTCAGGTGTGGGAAGTTACCTAAATATATCCTTATATCTGAAGTAGTGATGTTCTCAACCTTCTTCTTTACATGCTTTGTAAATGTATTTAGTTCCAGCTCATAACCTTGAAGTGTGATAGGACTTAATCCTTCCAATCTTTTTGAAGAGAGATACATATTTATTTTCTCATCCAGATCAGGGTGAGTTTCATGTTTATCCACTTTTGTGACATGGTAGTCAGTCATGATTGAGGACAACTTGTTTCTCGTATCTTCCACATTAATTGGGACCAGTGACGATATATACCCAGCAAGTTCAGTTATTAATTGTTCTTCTGAATTGTTCATAACTTCCTCCTTTTGATACGAATATCGTAGTCAAACTAATCATACAATGATACTATTTACGTTTCAATAGTAAGATGGTACTATATTCGTATCAATCAAAAGGAGGTTTATTATTGATAATTATTAAACTTGGCCAGCTGTTAAAAGAGAAAAACATGTCCCAAAGGGAATTATCCAGGCTCACAGGTATTAGGCAGCCAACAATAAGTGAGATGTGCCTTAACCGATCTAAATCACTTCCAGTTGAAAATCTCGATCTGATCTGTGAAGTATTAGATTGTGATCCCCATGAATTAATTGAAAGAAAAAAAGAGCAGTCAGAGTAAATTCTGATTGCTCTTTTTATTAATGCCCTTAGTGAACTACATCATCCTATTGTGTATCTAATCTTTACTTTAAATATCCGATGCCACCTTTTAATTTTTGAATCATTTCTTCTTTCTGTATTACAGTAATGCCATTTTCCAAGCGCCAATCACGCTCAAATACTGGTCTTTCCTTCATTATCTCAGCGTTTTTCTTCTCATACTCTTCGATATTACTTATTATTCTAATAGGATTACCAACTGCTACTGAGTTATCCGGTATATCTTTGTTAACTACACTTCCGGCTCCTATTATTACATTGTTGCCTATTCTTACGTTCGGCAGAATAATAGTTCCAGCTCCAACGAAAACATTATTACCAATGGTAACAAGTCCTATTTTGGTGCATTTTAGGGAAGTTCGGTTTAAACTCCCATCGTGGGCTAATATATGGACTTTTGGAGCTAACTCAACATTATCTCCAATATTTATTAGCCATGAATGAGAGTAATCTATAATACAATGCTCTTGCATTCTAAAATTCTTACCGACTTTCAAACCATTCTTTATGTGTGTTTCTAAGGGTTTTTCTCCCCTCAATATTTTAAGAAATACTTTTATTTTCGACACTATCATTGTAATCCTCCATAATTTTTCTAATAAAATTATAATTTAGAATAAATATAGTGTCAAAAATTGTAATGTTTAATATAACCAATGTTGTCCATCGCTAATAAACGTTTTGCTGGATTTAGATGGAATGCTCACAAAAGTGTCAACACCATAAAATACTGTTCCACCAGTTACATTTTGTGCTTTTATCGGATTAGCTGATTTATTAATAATAGTTATTTTTAAGCCGGCTGTTACTGGTTGCGGTATTACGAAATAACAATCAGCTCTTGTTCCAGTAAAAACATAAATAATTTCACCAGTTTGACCGTTAACATTGAAACTTCCATATGTGCCCAATTCGGTATCCGTTACATTCTGTAAAGGTAGTGTTTTTCCTTGCACATATGTTGTGATATTTTGCGTTGTACGATAATTAGAAGTTAAATCATTCACGACATTAGTAAAACTAGCGGTGCTAAAGTTTTGTAAATTTAAGTGTTGTATTCCATTTCGTTGTGTAGTGGTTTCAAATAGAATCACATCTGTGTATGGATTTGTTCCCATTAAGATAGATAAATGACCTATTACATTTTCTTTGGAATCCAATAAAAACTTTATAACACTACTACTTAACCCTTCATAATGCGCATGAGCAATTTTATTTGAGGAGCCTTTAAACTGGATAAATGTATCACACTCATCACCAATAATACTCCCAACTGAACAAGAACCACCCTCAAAATGGAAACCGATCTTCGAATTTATAGCAATAACATCGTTCATTGAAGTGACTGAACTTTTCACTTTAAAAGCAATACCATTTGGACAATTTTCTACATAAACACTTTCTATCCTTCCTTCGACTCCCCACACAAAAGCAGGATTAAAACCTAAAACAATACCATCGCCCTGATTATTGTTTTTATCAATTCTAAATCTTTCTAATCTTATAGCTTTTGCACCTGTGAGGGGATCATCTGTTATAACAGGCCCAGTCTCTCCTGTTAGTTGTCTAATGGCTGAACGATCTCTCGTTAACCCTTCTAACATTACTTCTGCTCGAATAAACAAGGTCTTTACATGATAAGCTTTTAAAGTATGTCCTCTATTTTCAATCATTCGGACTGTTTTATAGCCCCATTTTTGAGCAGTATTCAAAGCCATATTAAATTGAGTTGTCACATCAACGGGAGCTGATGATGAACTACTCATAGCACCAAACCATTCAGGATACAATTTCCATATCTTCGGTAAACCGTCAATTGTTCCTTGCGCATCAAATATCTGATGTATTCCTGCTTGAATATATCCGTTAATTGTCAACGTCAATCCAGTAGGTACTGTAATTAATCCTTCCCTAGTGAATTTTAAGGTTACATTCTCCGGAATGGTCGTATTTTCATTAATCGTTATGGGTTTTGAGATAACAATATCTTTTTTATTACTTCCGACTGTATCGGCTGCATTTTTTAGACTTGTGAAGCCTTCAATACTTTCTCCGACTGAGTTCACAGTTTCAGCCAAGAGTTCATCACTGGTATCGAGTCTGTTCTTCAATGTTGAGAAGGAAGTGCCATCTGCTTTTACCCTCGCTTGCGCTGCTTCAACAGAAGAATCCCCATCAATCACAACCTGATTAAACTGTTCCTGGACACTGTTTGCAGTGGTTTCAGCGTTGTTTGCTGTTTCGACCGCGCTATTTGCTTTGCCGTCTGCTGTATTAGCTGTCTGAACAGCCTGGTCAGCAATTGATTGCAATTGATTTTTCTTTTTTTCCACTTCTCCAAGGAAATAAGTTAACGTGTAACTTGAAACGGTTCCTTGGATGGTATCGATACTCTTTTCAATCTTAAATTTATAGTATCCTCTTTCAGGCAATATGCTTAACTTTCCACCCGAGTCCTTAAGGTGTAGTTCCAGTTGCATTTCTCCATTGCCAGTAAAATCATTTTCACTAAAGGAAAAAGAAAAAACACCCGTTTCTGATTCGAGTGTTGGTGTAATCTCTAATATTTTCCCCTTGTCATTTCCAATTACTACTTTCACACTACTGTACCCAGATAAACTTAAGGGTGATTCATTGTCGTCTAAAGCTTGCAACTGAAATTTCCTTTTGGTGTCGCCTTGCTTGATCCCAGAAAAATTATGGAGCTTGTCTAATCTCATTAGTCATCACCCTCCTATTACACCTTCTCTATTGTATTGGCGAGGCTCAACTGGCGAAATCTCAGCATACCTATTGGCAATAGCTGCTTCAATTTGTTCATTTGTAGCATCAACCGCCACTTCACATACTCCTGTTAGGTTGATAGTGCCTTCATCGTTATAGTATCTAACCTTGATACATAAAAACTTTTCCACGTCATTTTTGATAGGCTCTTGCTCGTCTAATACTTCATATTTAATCAAATTTTCCTCCTCCTACCTTGTACCAATGATAGTCATATAAACCGGTACAGTGAATGGACCGCTGATTGAAACTTCAGGAGTTAATTCTATATCAAAACTCATTAGATCCACTCCATCAGTCACAAATGAATTTTGCTTTAGATTCGCTCTAAAACGTACACTTTCAGTTGTGATTTGGAAATCCAACACATCACCAATCCCCACAAGAGTATAATCAGGAATCATGACTGTATATGAATAAACATCACCCAATTGATGACCCGCACTTGGAATAAGAAACTCTTTTCTATAACAGAACATCTTTCCGTATGCTTCCGGTTCAATTCCGCCATACCGTTTGTTGCCGTCCATGATTTTAGGGATAGTGTCTCTCATATTCAACAAGGTACGTGCTGAACCATTTTTATAACTGATTAACTTGCCTCCTTCAACATTGATGAAGTTTCCTTCTAATGGTGTATCACTGTCAGATAAACGTTGAGTAGTTATTTTCTTGCCGTTCTTAGGAAGAATATTCCCATTAAGTGTCACTTCAACGTTGCTGAGTAAAGGATCGTTCACAAATTTTTGGTCAGTATATATGGTAGCTCCCTGATAGGCATCTGTATCTTTTGTATCAATGTCCGATTGAGAGTATGAATTTACTTCAGGTGCATCAGTTGGTGTTGTCTTCCTCCAAACCTCATCAAGTGTGTCCCAATAATGAGAAACCCCTATCCCCTGTGCTGCACCCGTTTGCACCCATTCGATATTCGATCTTCCTACTGGAGGGGTAGGTGATTTTATTTGCTTAAATCCATATAGCGACTGCATATATTTCCAGTCCTTGAATACTTCTTCCTCGGTGAATTCAATTACTTCTCCTAGCCGGAGTGTTTTCTTACTTTTATCGAAAATGGAGCGCTCAACATAAATAACCCTCGATTCCAAGTAGATCGGAGGGTTGAAGTGTTCATCCTTTATTTTGAGCGTATCTCCTAAACGTTTAATGCCTTCAAGAGCTGACGCTTCAATTTCGTAATCAACAGCCGCGCTAATTCGCTTTTTAAGCTCTGCTTCACCTAACTCTTCCAGTTCTTCTTCTGTAATATCAGGATTTGAGGTCTTGGGTTCGTACATCCCCACCAAATGGTAGCCTTTATAGTTCCAATTCTGGTAAGCAGCATCGTCAGTAACTGTAACCTCCAAGCGAGATCCATCGTCTCGCTCTGGACCTATACACTTCAAGGCAGTAATGAGATTGTCTGTGTCAACAATACGTTTGAGACTTAAGAGATCCTCGCCGAATACAACCTCTTCGTTACGATTTGCCCCCTGTTTCTTAAGGAAGTCCACGTACCGTCCGGTTATTTTGTATCCACTTACGGTGACCCGAAAACGAAGTTCGCATTCAAACAAGGAAGCGATTTCCTTTAGAGCATCATAGGCACCGATGTGTTTATCAATTGTCCATTTTCTAATCCCACTATACTCTGTAATGCCAATTTTCCATGGTAAACCAAGCAACACGTATTCTGCAGCACTTTTTACGGTCTCGCCATCTCGAACCTGACCCACAATCCATTTGAGCTTGTTTAGGTCTACAAAAGATCCTCTCGAAGAAACTTCTTTAACGCCCTTCGTCGTTTCGTCAACTGTGCGATGGACAATGAACTCTCTAAACTCACCGTCTTCACCTTTAATTAAGAGACGATTCCTTTTAGCTATTTTGTCCATATCCCCCATTTGTGAAGGAGCTTCAAAGTAATAAGTCTCTTTATTGGTGATGGAGTGTTTGTGAGTATCGGTATACACCTCAGAGACCCACCCAATAATTTCGTCTCTTTGGTGATGCAAGATATTAATAATCATTTGTACCTTTCCCTCCACTCTATCTGTAATTGATCAACTACGTTTGGAGGATAAACGACATACTTATTGGGACCCTTTTCAAAATCAAAAAAGCGTGAACCAAAATCCTTTTTTGGAAAAAGATCACCATTCTTATAAATTTTCTTATTTTTATGATTAAACTCGAAAATGTCACCAGCATCGCCGATATATTCAACACCTTCAGGCTGTTGGTTGATTCTTTCTACATCGATACGCCTGATAAAGTTAGTTGATGGAGGCTCATATGAACTGTGTGTGGCAAGATGCATCCCTATAGCAGCCAACGGAGTCTGAAACTCATTGTTATTATCAGGAAATGAGTCATCTTCTTTGTACCTTGTATAAATCCCATTATTGTTCCCTTGCTGCGCTATATAGACAGTAAAGTTTGTGCCCTCCTTGATAATATCGACATATCCAAAAAAGTCTCGATATAGCCAATCCTTGGATAAAATGTACTTTGAATTTGGTCCATTCCTTATATTAATTTCAATCTCGACTTCACCAGTAGACTTCCTCATTACCGCTGCCAGTTTGCCTATAATATTACTTGCTTGATCAAGCAAATAGACTTCTGACCGTGCTCGTTGGGACGGATTTGCATCCACATGTAAATAGGCAGTCACTTTATAATCGCTAATTACAGCGCCGATGGATTGAGCGACTGCTGGCCCATGCCAACTCGCGCCATTTCCGTAATCAGAGGCGTAAAAGTTGCCATTTTTGACACTCATTGTTCCAGAGTTATTCCCGCCATCTGGTGTATATCCTGCTGATCCCCACCCAGTCATGGTAAGACCGTCAACAGACCATATTCTTTCGTACTTTTTAAATGGCGTTTGATCTACAGAATACGGTTGACCAATTCTCATGTAATCATTTTCACCGATGATATCGAGAAATGTGGTCGGACCACTCAAAGTAATTTTGAATATTGGAGGCGTTTCGGCAGATCCTAAATTTTGAATAGCAATTGGTTTCGACACATCTTCATATGTCCTGGTGAAAATCTGACCGTATTTATACGGATCAAGACATAAGAAAGTAACTTCCCCTTCGAGCTCCGTCCAATTCTCGTCTGTCGGTTTAAAGCTACCATCCACTTTGGCGAAGTAAGTTCGATTGGGTTCGTCATCTAAAATCAATTCTTCTTCTTCAGTGTCACTTACTAACCAATCAGCGAGCTCTTCCATTTTAAGAAGCAAGTCCTCTCTACTGCTACCTTGGACCTCAAGTCCGACTTTGATCATTCGTACCCCTTTGGTACTTGATTTAAGTTTGGCTCCAACACCACCAGGGAACTCAAGTAAGCTATTTGTGACATTTGGCCAATACTCGCGCTCTACATAAGTTACCATCACAAAGTCTTTGCGTATGTCTTTATATCTCAACTTGCCCCCCCCTTAAAATGCTTTTTTGTCCTGTGTGTTGTACCTTTGGAATTCGCTAATAACAGGCTCTAAAACCTTACCTACTTCCCTGGTGTCAAAGTATACATTCCCACTTTGACCTTTAATGTTTTGGTTAATACTCGATAGAATTTTTATAACCTCCATAGCCATTTCTCGAATGGCTGGATCAGCACCAGGAGACATCCCCGCATCGATCATTTTAAACAGATTAGCCTGCTGAGCTTCTGTTAATACCGTTTCATTCCGAAGGAGTCTTACGTCAATTTCATTATGAGAAGGTGCAGAAGCTAATTGAGAAGCCAGTCCGCCAACATGTAATCTAGGTAAGGGACCACCGTTGTGCCTGCTTGTATCAACTCCTAAAGACTCCGCAGCCCTTCTTGCTTGAGAGTAATTCCTCGCTCCATATTCTTGGATGAAAACACGCTTTGTAATATCTGCCCCTAATCGTGTATTTAGCGTGTCTGCAACTCCAATGATCTCAGCAATTTTGTAGCGAACTCCTTCTAACTTAGCGATTTTCGTCTCGATTTCCGCTTTGGCTTGACGGTATTCAGCAGTATTTCGAGTTGCCGAATCCTTTATCCTGTCCATCTCGTTTTTCTGTTTATAAAGGGTAGATAGTTCACTCTCGAGCGTTCTCATCTCTTCTCCCTTTTTGGCATTTATGCCTGCTTGTTTAAGTTCGATTTCGACCATTTGTTGCTTCACAATATCCAATTTCCCAATTTCTTCTTGAATCTTATCTACTTCTTTTGCTTTTTCAAGAACCAATTGTGCTTGTTCCGCTTGTTGTTTATTGATACTAGACAATTTATTTTCGTGGAGGGAAAGCGTATTGTTTAATCGATCAATTTCTAAGGTGTCTCCTCTTTCTTTGACCGCGGCCAAGTCAGCTTCAAGTTGACCGATTAGGATAATTTGTTCCTGTTCCATTTTGTCTAACTCGATCATTCTTTCTTTAGCAGCGTTGATGTCTTTTTGAGCATTCTCTTCATCTCGCAACAATTGCTCCATATTGGCTTCCAGCTTTGTTCTCTTTGCTTCAAGCTCAAGTCTTATCATCTCAACTTGCTCTGCATTGAAGGCTCTTGCTGCATCTGTATTTTCAAGCAGAATATTTCCCTGCTCAGTAAGCACCGTATTCGATTCAGGAACAGCCGCAACGATGTCTCCATTAAGAGCAACCATCCGATCTAACTCTTCATTTGTTAATCCAGATTTTTCATATAAAAATTGCTGTTGATCTTTTAATTGAGCAATAATATCCGGATTTGCTGTCTTCGATATTTCTGAATTAATATCAACAAACCTTGCTAGTTCGTCATTCGTTAATCGTGATTTACTGTTTAATAATTCGTATTCGATGATATTCGCATTCAGTTTATCTTTCTGCTCTTGAAGAGCGTTTACGCTTTCCAGGTTCACTTCATTGAATTCTCTTTGATAAACACTTGCACTAACTATCGCTCCCCCTAGTAATGACAAGCCCGCAATAAGCCACCCTGCAGGTCCTAATGAAACAAATAGCCCTTTGGTTGCTACTCCTAATTTGAGTAGTGTGGTAATGATTGCTCCAAGGGCAGCTGTAGTACCTACAAAGGCAATATTCGCCTGTAAAGTTGCCGAGTCCATTTCTTGAACCATACGTACTACATCTATCCCATACTTCACGAGTTCAGTAAGGATAGGTAGTAATTCCTCACCTATTTCAATCCCTAAACCTTCAGCAGCTGATTGAAGCTCTTTTAATGAGCCATTCAGGTTATCCATTTGAGTTTTGGCAACCTTTTCAGCCACTCCGCCAGAGTTTTCTAATGTCTCCGTATAGTCCTGCAAAGCTTCCTCACCGATGCCAAGTAATGCAACAAAACCTGAAGCCGCTTCAGTTCCTACTAATTGTGCTGCCGTTGCAGTCCTTTGAGCATCAGTCATCCCTTCCATTTTCTCTGCGATATGACCAATTAATTGAGGAAGGGGTTTCATTTGCCCATCAGCCGTTAATACTTCAATGTTTAATCGTTCCATTGCTTTTTCAGCTTGTCCGACTGGATTCGAAAGAGAAAGGAGAGCCGCACGCAACGCTGTACCAGCCATAGATCCTTGGATACCAGCATCGCTCATCTTCGCGACAGCTGCTGCAGTTTCTTCAATTGAAATTCCTAAAGATGACGCTACTGGAGCCACATATTTCATTGCATCCCCAAGTTGAGGCAGATCAGTGTTTGCTGTTGTCATGGTCTTTACAAGCACATCTACCGCTCCGCTTGCGTCCTCTGCTTTAATACCAAAACCGGTCATAATATTAGAAACAATATCTGCTGATCGACCAAGATCAACTTTGGCCGCTGCCGCGAGATTTAATACTGAGGGCATCGCTCCGATAATGTCATTTACCTTGAAACCTGCCATAGAGAGATATTCCATCCCCTGAGCCGCTTCAGATGCTGAAAATTGAGTGGTTTCTCCAAGCTCCTTAGCTTTCGCTTTAAGTGCATCAAACTCTGCACCTGTGGCTCCGCTGATCGCTTTAACACGGCTCATGGCTTCCTCGAAGTTTCGTGCCACATTTATCGAGGCACCCAATCCGGTTCCAACAGCCGCAGCTACCGCAAACATGGCCGTCTGCATCCGGTTAAAACTTTCACGAGCACGCATAGTAGAGCTTCTTGTTTCCTCGAGTGCTCTTCTTGCATCTCTCATTCCATCACTAAACTGACGGCTTTCCATGCTCAACCTACCGCGCAGTTCCCCAATACTTTTAGTTGCCACATGCGTTCCTCCTTTCTATTTCGACTTGTTAGCACCCATATTTGTTAGAAATCTAAGCTTTTCAAAAGCTTGACGGTTAAATTTTTCATTTTCTTCTTCAATACCAGAACCCCTAATTAGTTGATTCATGACTTCTTTATATTGGTCTTGATCAAATGAGCGATTGTTAGTTGTTAATCGAATCATGATTTTCTCTAAAATTCGCTTGTTCTTTTCAATCGCTTTGTCCTCTAAGATCCTGGGGAGATCACTCATGTAATACGTCTCTTCTAATGTTTTTTGAGATATATTTAAGGTAAGCGATGCCTGGTATAGAAACTCATCAATCGTGATTTTTTGATCTACGCCTCCTGGTTTTTGGACAGGAGGCTTTTCAAGTTTTTTGCCGTTTCTCCAAGATTGTTATGCTTAGCCATCTTCGACAAATAGAGAACGATCTCATCAATGCCTGCATTTCCTTCTAAATAGGATTTCTCAATACCTGACAATAAAGAAACGACTTCTAATACTTCATCAAATGCCACATCAAGTGCCACGAGGAGGGTTTGATAATAATCATTTTTGGGGGCAAGGACTACTTGCATGACTAACCCAGGGAGCTTATCGAGGAGGCCGAACATCTCTTTCCACAGTAAAGGAGTAACTTTTCGGATTTGAACTTTCTTTTCACCAAGATAGACTTCATTTTCACTCATTAATGCCTTTTTAAAATTATTGAACATATTCATCCCTCCATATAAAAAAAGAGAGCCTACGCTCTCTTTAGATTGTTACAGCTTCATCTCCTAAGAAGTAAAGCAACCCATCTGCATCTGGATAGCCGATAAATGTGACCATTGCAATTCGTTCATTGTCAGAGTCATATGTCCAATCAATCTCTGGCATTGGAACAGCATTTGGTATTGTGATGTAATCGTTGGGTGTAGCATCTGGATCAAGGGGCTTTAATACTAGCTTATCAGCCTTCTGCAGAAGGTCATATCCTGCATTTGCATATACATTCAACCGTTTCTTGACATTCTGTGGATCTGTTTCGTCCTTACCGAATTTAGAATTAGGAATAAATTTGGATAACTTGTCCAACTCATAAGTAGCCATTGGTACTGTAGCTTGACAAGTACCTCCTTTTAATACTGATTTAACGGGCGTATCGCCAAACTGGTCGATCGTGATGTCTTTTTTGGTATGATTCGCTTTAAAATTTATACCACCCTTTGTCTTATCGATAACTTCTGGAGAAGTTTTACCGAACTCAACTTCCCCCGGCCCTAACGGAACATTAATAATATTTACTGCCATTTAAATTAACTCCCCTCTTTAATAGGTTGGACTTTTAAACTGAAATTGGTGGAAAAGACTGGTCTATATTGATCATCTAAACCAATTGGTATTGGATTACTTTGATTTGCACGAATGTAATAGACGATATTCTGACCGATAACTTCCTTAATTTCAGTTGAAATGTCATTAATAACTTGCTTCGCTAACTGTTCAGTTTTATCCATTTGATGCACATCATTCTTGTAGTTCTCCCCTTTTACAATTACTTGGAAAGAAGGGTATTCAATGGGGAGATCTCGTTCTGCTGATGAACTCGCGGAACCCATGACGAAAAGCGTTGGTCCCCTGGTGACTTCTAGCTCAGGCATGATGTTCGCATCTGGAAAAACTGAATACCCAAATGAAGAAAGGTGATCAATAAATTCTTTTGCTCTCATCTATACACCGCCTTAGGAATCAAGCGCTAAAGCAATTTCAGTAAGGATTAGGCTCTCATTGATAGCAATCGCATTTTCTAAATACTTCTTGCCAGGAAGATACCCCTTATGAGGTCCTTTAGATTGCGTCTTTTCTCCAGGGGTCATATACACAACCGTACCTTTACTGGTCTTTCTGAACCCTTCATGTTGGACGACTGCATAGTCATCTACCTCTGGGCTGTTACCGAAATCAATGTATTTTCGTCTAAGAACCGTCTTCACCTCATCGACGACAAGGGCCGCTTCCAGATCTCCAGAATCGAGAGGAGCCAGTTTTTTTGCATCAAATACGATTTTGGTTGCAAGTTTCGTTAAGGTGAGTTCTAGCTTCGCTTCTGTTTCATGTTCAATCCGCTCAAGCCTATCCAACATCAAGTCAATCCCTTGAATATCAAAATAAAACTCAGCCATAGACGATCACTTTCTTAATGTCGTCTGTACCTAGCTGCTTTTTCACTTCAATATGCTTAATGTAATATGCAACGGTCTCCCCAAGTGCATTAACGTAATTGAAGTAATCTTTTGTATCGATTTGCTGGGGACCTTCTAAGTGGATTTCAGCAATAGATTGCACATCTTCACCATTGGCGTTCTTTACAATCTTTTGTTCTTCTATCACCTTGGCCTTTTTATTTTCAGGCGTGTAGCCGGTAACGCGATTCCAATCGTCTAAAACAGCCTGTTGATGAATTACTGTAGCAGGGTATCCAAATAAACTCATAGAAGTTCACCGCCATATAAATCTACAGGCTCTTCTGCTTCTTCCAACTCTTCTACAACTTCGAATGCAGGGGGCCCGAGGATTTCCCTTACATCCGGGGCTACTCGGTCCCGTTTGTCATAGTCAATCCGCTCCCCGCCGTCACTCACATATTTAACGCCTTGCTTTTGGTACTTAAGGGCCGGATCAGTTCCCTCTACTTCCCAAATGGATTGATAAGCTACTACATCGGCTGTCAGTTCTGCAAGAGGATACCAACGATTTAGATGAATGGTCGCTTGATTAATAGCGATTTCTTGATTGCTTGCCTTTTCCCATGAAGATTTATCCAAGACGTTTAGTTCAATAAATGTATATACATCGGATACTGAGATAGCCATTTAGACTACTCCTTATCTTTCGATTTGTTTTGCTGCTTCTTTTGTCCCTCTTCATTGGCTTTAGCATCATCTTCTGCCTTTTTCTTCGCCATCTCTTCTGCTTTACGCTTTTCAGCTTCTTCATCCGGCCTAGCTACACCAAACTCAATTAAACGTTCTCCATCGTCTTTTTTCACCTGGGTGATCTTCTCTCCAGGACCGTACCATTTTCCTTTGTGTTTGATTACTCCGTTCGAGATAAGCTCCACAATTACTCCTCCTTTAGACAAAATAAAAAGAGCGCCGTCATGACGCTCTTACAAATTAGATTACTGTAGCAGAGACAACTGAATCGTTAAGACCAAATGCAGGGAATGCCAAATTCACACCCATTGTCTTCACAACAATAGGATTCTTCTCAATGTCACGGAAGACAAAGATTCCGTTTGAGTCCACGTCACCTTCAATGCCGGCCACCATTTCCTCTGTTGTAGTTGCCCATAGGAAGTTTCCAAGTTCACTTGGTGGAAGTAGAACGAAACGGTTCTGTGGCATCATCCGGACGTTGGAGAAAGCGACCTTTCCACCTGAGAGAGCACGATTTTCAACACGAGCTTGAGTATCGTATGCTACAACTTGAGGCAACCCTAGAGTATCGAACAACCCATTTAATTGCGCCTGGTTTAGCTGTGGTGGATTCGCAGATCCTGAAGGATCACCGTGATATGCTTTACGCACATTTAAGTTCTGAAGAAGCAATGAAATGATTTTTCGGGAAGCAAGTGCACGGCCAAGGCTAACACCTTTGTCTGCAGCTTGATCAACCCAAGTTTGGATGTCATCAATTGGATTGGAATTAACTGTGTCATCCCACTTGTCAGTTCCAGACAACACTGGCTTTTGCTCTGACGTATAACCAAAGTCAGCAGCAAACTGGACGCCTCCCTCAGAATACTGAACCATCCCTGTTGAAATGGCTTGCATCGCTAACCATTCCTTACGAGCTTTGATAGCATCGACTGCATATGAAGCGTCATCTAATTGAGTGCGGCGGATTTCCGCTACCTCAGGAGCACGTAGGTCACCTTGAAGCATAAGACGAACAAGTTTCTCCTCCATTGCGCGTCCACGTTGAATCTTAGGGATCGTTACACGGTCACCAGTCATTCCTTCACGTGCTCCAAATTCGATTTCAGTACCTAGTTCAGCGACTTGCGCCATTACAGGAAGGCGAGATCCTTCACGAATAAGGTCAACAGTCAATTCAGACGTTTGTCGGGATGGAAAGAGCAGGTCTTGCAGGTATGTGTTCGGCGTAGCTAAGTTTCGGGAATAGACAAGAAGCTCCTGGCCGGACAATGCCTGTTCAAGTGAGTGAGAGACTGAATCTCCTTCGCTACCTCCAGCAAAGTATTGGATATCTAAGCGTAAAAGTTTTGGTTTCTTTACAGTCATTAGTGGTTTTCCTCCTCGAAAATAAGTTTGTTTTTATTAAGCAAATACAATTTGAGGCATTTTGCCCTTAAGTGTCGCATCAACGGTTACTGGCAGGCGGTCAGCGTATACCTTGGCCACTTCATAGCCACCGACAATGTGATCACCTGCAGTGACATCGATTGTTTCCTTGATTAGTACGGAAGGGCTCTCCTGTCCGTTAATTGCTCCTGAATCGTAAGGACCGTATTTACCATTGGCGAGCTTGCCTACCGGGTACCCTTTCTTCAGGATTTTCTTGCCGTCACCATCGGCAGTGACCACAGAAGAATCGATTGTAATTCCATTCGTTACTTCGCGGACTACCTTTCGGGATGCCAAAATTTCATAATCGCCCTCAACTTCAAACGCTTTGTATGGTTGTAAACGCATGTACTATTCCTCCTCTTTCTTATTTCGCCCACGGATTGTAGGCAGTGTTATTGGATGCATTGCGTGATTGCGCCATTTTCTTGATGTCTTCCAGAGACTTAGTAGTGCTCTGTTGACTATTAGGGATACTTCCTCCAAATGAATTACTTTTTGCCTTCAAAAGATGGGGTTTCTTTTTGGCGAGTTCTTCGAGAGCTTCTTTCACACCGACAATGTTACCTTTGTCGTCTTCTTTGACCTCTGAGAGATCGGCGAGTGCAAGAGCATCTTCCCAATCAGCAAAGCCGAGTTCCTTTGCTTGTATCTTCACCTCGGAATTACGAAGTCGGGTAAATGTTTTCTCCCGTTCCGCTTTTAACTTCTCTTCGACGAGCTTATCAACATCCACAGGATCGCTTTTCTTATCCTTGTCTTTATCTTTGTTATTTGGCTCATCTGGTTTCTTTAAAGCTTCCTGCATCGCTTCAACAGAGTCGTATCCAAGTGCCTTAGCTAACTCTTTTTGCCCTTTTCGTTCCGCCCGGGTCAAGCGTTTGTCAAACTCGTCTTTTGATTTAAAAGTCGCAAAAGGCTCATCTTCACTTGGTGGATCTGCTGGCGGGTCAGCCGGTGGATCTCCTGGGTCTTGCGAGAAGTATTGAAGATTAAGCTTCAACGGGACAAAAGCAGAATTGGTTACAGCATTATCTTTAGAGAACAAGGAACGACATAGGACGATTACTGCTAATACAAACGATTTAATGGTATTCATGTGTTTCCTCCTAATTTAAGCCTTAGTGGGCTATTCTCACTGTTCTTTATAGCGTCTACAGAGGAAAAGACAAAAGAAAAAACACTCATCCGAGTGTTAATCTTGGTTTATTATTATTACCGCTGGACCTTTAAACTCTATTTCTTGACTGTAAAGCGATGTTTTTGTAAATCTAGTTCTAATGGATACTGTTTCTTCTGGAGGAATTTCGATTGCAGATATCCCCTCACGCTCAATAAGTATATTCGTTAACTCTTTAGTTGATATTTGGGGTTCTTGTTCCGGACTCCATCGCTTAATAACCTTCATGCAATCAATCCTTCCTACATTTATATTTTCTTTGCGTATTTATTGATTAAACCCTGCCAGTTGCGGGTCTTTTCTTCTTTCTTCAATGGATCTGTCTCGTCCATCGCTTCTTGACGAAGAGAACGAGCGTGTTTTCCATATAGAGCTGCACATACGCGATTACATTCGCAGCCCTTTTGTTTGTTAGGGCATCTTCCTTTGCTAACATCCATCACTAACGACCTCTATTCTTAATTTTCGCTCCTACCTTCCGATAATCCTCTTGCCATCTTTCGAAGGTTTTGGTACTCCTTGCCTTTTGACTGGCGAATTGTCGGAGATCCGGGAGGTCTGGCATCCTGGCTTTGTAACGAATCCATTGTTTATAGGTCTCATTCTTCTGCGACTTCTCTTTCTGTCTTTCCTCATACCTTTTGATATTTTGTTCGGAGCGATTGTCTTCAAAAGGACGATTAGAGTCTTTTAACATCCGCTTTACTTCAAGATCATCGTGATATTCTTCCACCCAGGGACTTGTTGAATGTACACAATGGCCATGATAGGGAGGTCTGACTGTTAGTTTAGGGAACCTTGAATCACTACCAGACAAAGAATATACCCGGCCCTGATACTTTGCGCAGATCGGACATGTGATTCCAACGGTGTTGACGTAAACCAAATCATTATTGTTATCAATCATCCGATTCAGGACACCTTCAACGTGAGCCTGGCGCTGATGATATTGAATGACATTGGCCATATACTTATCAGCCGGGATAACGGCCCCATTCTTCGCTACCATCCCCCTGATACCTACCTGATTCACTTCAGCAATGGCATCCTTAGTTGCCTGACGTCTTGATACCCCTTCGACCAATGAGCGTTGATTCGCCGTTCTGACGATGTTCTCGATTCGATCTTTCGCATCTTGCGCCATATGATCGGTTGCTTCAAGGATTCGGTAAAAGGTTTCATCTACGATGGCCTGCACCGCCCTGGTATGGAGAACGGTTTTCATAGTCGTTTCCAGTTGAGAAGCAAGAAGACCCTGCCGTTTGAGTTCTCTGATCGCCGCGGCTGAACCGCCACCGTAAGAGTCCTCAATGATTTGCCGGGCACCTTCTGCAGCAGTCTCAGTTAATTGATTCAATATGCTTTGCACCTGTTTCTGAAGCTGTTCCTTTTTTCGCTTTGTCGGTCCCTCTTCAAGAGTTTGAATGAGAGCCAGGATCTGCAGGTTAGCTTCAGTGTACAGTTGAATCAATTGTTCGGTATTATTCATCCTCATTTCCTCCTATTACAGTTTTAGGAGGTTGAACCAATTGAGGGCTAAAACTATCCACCGTTTTTTCATCTTCAATCTTTTGTATCTCGGCCTGAATTGCTTCTTCAGACCACTCTGGATGCATAGATCGGACGGTCTGCTCAAGTGACTGCGTTCCAGCTTCATACTTTTTGATTTCCTCATCGTTCCGTTCATCGTTTGCTTTAGGAAGCATTTCACGCCATTCAATTACAATATCAGCTTCAGGAAGGTTTTTGCCGGCCAATGCATTTTCAAGGATTGCACATTTACGGTAAATCTCTTTCAATCCTGAATCAAATTTCCGCTGAATTGCTTCTGCTTTAACAACCGACTGGATCCACTCATAAAGAATGGCAATAGCCGATCGTCCTCCGTCACCAGAGTTAATGCCTGCCGCTTCAGGAGATGTTTTGGATATAGCCATCATGTGATCGATAAGCCTGGTAACATGTTTAAAGCTTTGTTCTGTTTGTGCATTCCATGTGATGTAAAGAGGTACAGCTCCATTCTTTTCATCATAGGAAACCACTTCAAGGTCTGCATTCCTGACGAAAGGGGCACCGTAGTGTCCTTTATTCTTTGCCGATACGTTTTTCCAAAGAGATGATGGAATCGCAAGCTTAGGCTTCCCGTGTTTTTCAAAAACGATGGAGTCCCGAGTGATTGTGTAATTGATTTCCTCTTGAATTACATCAACGTTTCTAAGACCGGACCGCCCCCGGGGATGCATGAGTGTTTCGTCATTCGCTACAAGCCCGGCCATTAGTTCCTCAACGCCATCAAGCTCTAAACTGGGGATTATATCTAGTTCGAAACGGCTGGCATATTCACTTATCTCCAGTTTTTCCTTAACAGTGTCGTGCTTCATTTCATACACAAGATTTTCGAGTAAGAGTCCGTCATCTGTTAATCGCTGCCGTTCAATCCTCAAGAATTGTTCATTTTTGTTTGCTCCATGATTTTCTACCCAGGCGATGTCACACCCAAGACCATCATCGTGTTCCAGGTAGAAGTCTGAAGGTTTCCACTCAAACCATACTTTGTCATCCTTCTTTCTGATTCGGTAAGCGACGGATCCATCCACTTGATGTTGAACGATAGCCGCCCACAAGTTCTTTTTCGTTTTGGAGTGTCTGGTTACACTTTCAACAAAATCAAGATACTCTTTGTCCTTCTCTGTATCAGCTGAAACATTTCCAAGTGATCGATTAATCAAGTCAGCTGGTAATTCGCTTATGACTGATGCAAAGTTCACGATGACATAATGATAGACTGCGTGCTGCTGGGCTAATTTTTCAGCGTTGTATTTGTAATACCTCCGCCTGGACTTCCGCAAATCGTTCTTCGTGATCTGTCCATCCTTCGCCAATTGCTGGGCTCTTGGGAAGATGTTTTCATGGTTTCCTTCGTAAAGGTCCCGGTAGAATGCCATCAGGCTGAATTCATCATCAAATGGCGGAGGAGGGAAGGAACTATTGATATACTCAATCGTCATAGATCAGCAACCCCATTCGATAACTCGCTTGCCCTTGCAAGATTTAATGCAGAATGAAAAAAATCCACTGCATCTTCTTCGTGTTTAAACATCTTTTTCACCTGACCAAAGACTTCCAACTCTTCCTCTGTGTAAAGTTTAGGATTTATACCCATCTCCCTCACATCCTTTCAAAGCAAAATAAAAGCCCTACCAGCCGGCAGGACGTTCTGCGCTCCAATTCATCTGGTTGTTAATTGATGTATGGAGGGCATATCTGATCGCATCTAAGCAGTGATCATTATCTTTAATCGGTTTGTCTTCTCCTCTTTTCTGAGCTTTTTCATCCCAGATATAAGAAGAGAATTCCCGAAGTGTTTCGGTACAATCCTCATGTACGAACAGGTTTTCACTTTCAAGTAACATTGCTACAGTCTGTATTCCGTCAGTTACAGCATTTTCAGCTTCAGTAACATAAATACCATCTTCTTTAAGTTGGACAATCAAAGGAGAGGCTGACGGATCCACATAGATATTCATGTGATCATACCCAATGAATTCTTTCAGGTCTTTGGAATATTGAGTGACCGTTTTCTGCCTGCTTTCCTCACGTCCGTTGTAATAATACTCATCATAGATGTAATAATCATCACCGGATCGACCAATCTTCAAAAATGTTGTTGGGTTATTCGTACCGAAGTCAATTCCTATAAACGATTCGTCAAATCTGTAAGGCAATTCACTGACCACATGTGTGTTGGTAGAGAACATGTCATAAATGACACCTTCAGCAAGCACCCACAAACCGAGTATGTATCTCTGAAAGAAAATACCCGTATACATTCGCTTGTACCGTTCTATTACATCTCTGGCAAGTGAAAGGTTGTCCTCCATCGTAAAGTGAAGGTGAAGCAGCTTCTTTTCTTTCCGCTTATCTAGAAAGTTTAATTTAAACCAGTGGTACGGTCCTGCAGGGTTACAGTTAAACCAAAACTTCGATCCTTTAACAGAACAACGAGCGGTTGCCTGGTTAACGAATGACTGCGGCATAAGTGCTACCTCATCGAAGAACATGCCAGCTAAGGTAATACCCTGTATTAAATCCTGGGATGATTCATCTTTACCACCAAAAATGTAGAAATAATTGACTTTCCCTTTATAAGTTACAGTCAAGTAATTGTCTGCTCGATGATCTTTGACCTTGTACCCTCTGGATCTCAGCATCCGTTTTAAAGGAGTGATAACGTTACGCCTTAACGCTCCAATCGTTTTCCCGCTCATCCCGAGGTTCTCTTCGTTGAAAGTAGCCATTCCCCACATAACGTATGATAAGGACATTACGACGGTTTTGCCAGCACGTACAGAACCATCACATATGATTCCGTCCATATCTTTATATGGAGAACCTTCACGCCACCAGGTCAAAACCTTCTTCTGCTTAATCGAGAATGGTTTGAAGGTAAATGGAGCCGGCTTCTTTACCACTTTTCTTTCAGTGATAAAGGAAAACTTCTTAATCGTCTTCTTTGGCAGGGTTATCATTCGCCCACACCTCGCTTGTTGCAGCGTTTAAAGCATCTTCAAAGCCATCATCTTCAAACACTTCATCTTCGTTGTCCTTGAAAGCTTTATGATGTGCGATCTTGAGCTTCTCTTCTTCGACCTGGCGTTTAAAGTTATCAGGAAAGAGATCAAAATAAAGGGATAGCTTTTCGAGAGCTTTCATCTTGTCAGCAAGTTTCACAGACACGCCATCTTTCCCCTTTTTCACTTCGGTAATAATTGTTCCATCAACTTCAGTTGACTCCTTGAAATCCACATAATTGATTTCAACCATCACTGGATTACCATCATCATCTTCTAATGGGCCAAAAGCACCCATGGCTTGTACTTCTTTCTTGCCGAACATGACAAAATCGGTAATGTCCGCAAAAGCGATATCTATATATTTCTGAAGCACAAAAGAAGCGTCCAGCATAATGCCCTTTGCTCGCTCTTTTTTCATGCGTGATATTTCGTTTTTTATACAAGGTTTTACAAGGTGCTTGTATCCTTCTGCATTCGCTGTATTGTAGTTGCAATCGTAAGCTTTTTGGTAAGCCTTTGTTGCACTGAAGTATTTGAGATAGTACATGCAAAAGAACCTTTGTTTATCAGTAAGCTCATCGTTCGCGTCCTCTATTATTCGCTCTTCTTTCGTGACTGCATTTTTACTTTTATTTGGAGTGTTTTTCTTTTGTTGTACAACACTATTTTTGTTTTGTTGTACAACATTCCATTTATCCCTTTGTTTCCACACAGCAATTTTCTTCTCATCCATGTCTAACTTTTCGGCTATTGCACGATTTGTAATATCTCCGTAATGGGATTTCCATATCTCAAATGCTTCATCTCGCCTTGGATCACGTTTCCTAGCCATTGTTACATCACCGCCACCTCCGGAATATATGTTTGTTTCGGACATAAGAAAAAGCACCCCGAAGGATACCTGCGCTTAATCGTATATCAATGGATCACTCTCATCATACTCAACTTGAACATCCCCCAGAACCTCGATGGATGATATATGTGCAGTATTAACGAGCACCTTTCCTTTTTCATCCAACGTGATGAGGTTTATAGTATTGGGTCTTGCTATAATCTTTTCCAAGAAAGCCTTTATTGTAGGGAACTTATCAGTAACATACTCTTTTCCGCTGTCCATAACGATTTTGATTTTCATGTTGTAGCATCTTCGACAAGGTCTATACCATGAACCGATGGTTTCAAATAAAAATTTGACTGTCCTTGTCTCTCCACAACGATTAATCCTTTTTTCTCTAAGTAGTTATACGCTAAATCTTTTTCAGGATCATTAACCAGATCTTCCTTAATAAGTTTTAGTGCAGTACCACCGTTTTCAAAGTAATGATCATACAAAGCTTCCAATAGCGAAAATCTCAAATCTTTTCTTTTGTATCTAGCCGAAGACATTATCAACACTCCTTTTTCCAATTTATTACTAAATTCGACTAAAGGAGATAATTTCCTGCAAAAAAAAGAAACAATCAACAGTTTTTTTTCAAACCACAGTCTGTTTCAACAATGTTGCCGCCGAAATATAGCTTGTTTTCTTTCAGAACTTGATGCAGCACTATTCCAATTCTATTCACCTGATCCTCATCATGATCGTCAAATCCTGCCTCCATCAGAATAGCATGTACCAGTTCGTGAACAAATACCTGCTCTTTTCTTGTATCACTTAATGTGGTTAATACGTTTATTTCTGAATCATTGTAACAACATGAACCAGCATAATTTTTGTTTTGTTCAATTTCAACATACTCTTTTTCCAAGACCTTATATGTAATACCCGCTACTTTCACTTCATTTGGAATCATCCGGTTACCTCCCAATAATCATCTGTCACCATGATATCTATAATATCCCCCTGCGGATCTGTGAGAGCAAATGTTACTCTCCCGTTGTAGTCGCTAATGATGTGATAACCACATTCCTCAACCATTGGCTTCTTCCTCGTCAAAAGAAAACTAATCCCACTCATCAGCATTACTAACGGTAGATATTTCATTTGCCTCCTCCTCATTCTTTCTAGGCAAGATACCCAAGCTATAAGATTGGTTGCGAGCCATTGTCTTACAGGCTTACTGGATCACCTTGCATACAAAGAACAATTTAGGGGAACCCCCGCTCAGTAGCAGTAGCTCCCCACATCTCTAATTATTTGCTAATCTTTTAATTTCTCTATGTGGAATAACCTCATGCAGACCTAATGGATGCCCGTAGTGAGTTTCTTTGTTATGTTGACCTTCAAACCTAATAATGCAAGCAGGCTCACAGTGTTCAGCAGAAAACTCCAAAGCGTGGTTGTAATTGACATAAGGGTCTACAACCAATCCTTCCCTTACCTTACCCGCCCAGAAGCATAGGACACTTTCGCCAATGCCAAATTTGCTATTTGAGTGAGACTCTAACTCTTTGTGGAGTTTAATCGTCTCCTTCAATTCTCTTTGGAGGGCTTTCAACCCTTTTACTGGCCCCTCAACATCTACATTAATTTTCAGTTGCGATACGCTTTTACCAGCCATTCGACAACCTCCCTTTTGTTTTTTATAAGGATAAAGATTTTTCGACACTACCCCTACAAATATAGGTGGCATTACAACCACAAAAATGCCTTATCCGTTAGAACAGATAAGGCATTCTTTAATATGTTTGGCCACTTTCTTTTCGGCTCGTCCGACAGTGGTTTGAACAGTTGAAGAGGAAATGCAGTAATAGGTTGCAATGTCTGAGTAAGGAATTCCTCTTCCACGAGACATTAGATAGTATTCCTTTTCTAATACCGTTAACTCTGAGAGTGCACACTCAATCATATCCCGCTCATAACTTGTAATGACTGATTCCACTTCTCTTTCCTCTTCATCCCACTTGTACTTTGGTTCTTCACTTCTGAAATACTTCTGCATCACCAGAGGATCGAATGGTCTTTCTCTTTGATAAGCAGCTCTCCTTTCGATCCCTCTTCTGTTTCCAGGTCTTCTTCCGGTCCTCATCCATTCTAGGGAGTAGTTTAAATCTGAGATGATTCCGGATATGAGGATTTCTTGATTTCCATAAGCACGTTCTTTCATCTGCTTTGCCAACCGTAAGGATTCGTTATACTGCTTGATAAGGTCCTTCATTTCGCTCTCTATCTTCGACCCCTCCCCGTGATATAATGGAGCTGTGTTCGAAACAGTCCGCTGGGAGTAATCCTGGCTCTTTTTATTTATGCCTGGATTCTTCTATCGCTTTGATCCGCTTCTTTCTTTCCTCCCATGAGAGGGTTTTTGGATTGTTTTTCTGTAGGAATTGATTCTTTAATCGAGCATTCCACATTTTTTCAGTTAATTGGTTCTCTTTCGGCATGAAACTTCCTCCATTTCGTCCTTCGCTGAATCAATGAAGTTATCGAGAGGCTCTGTGTCTCCATTTCCGTGCCAGTTTGCAATGTCTAAACCGAGACCATACAATCCGGAAAAATATTTATAAAACGCCTGCAACTTTCGAATTTCATCCTTTTGCCTTTGTACTTCTTCGAATAGATCAACGTTAATTTCCTCTTGAGATAATTTAGCTATTGTTTTCAACTCCTCTGAATTTGAATCTGTATGTCATCGAGCTATGCATTAACTTTTTTTAAGGGTAGATGTATATTTGGTTTCGTATTCAATTTCTACAACGAACTCCGTATCGCAGACATGACATTCTGTTTCATGTTCGCCCGGCTCATACATATCATCGTTTGAACATTCCGAAGCGCAAACAGGACATATGATTTTATCTTCACGAAAACAATCCCATTCGTTGTGCTTGTTTTCTTCTGCTAAACGTAACGCTTCTTGCTTGCGTTCTTCTTTTTCTTTCGCACGACAAGGCTTGCATTGAAATCCGTCAGGGTGTCCCCAAGGTATTTCGATAAGTTCTTTTCTATGTGTCCCGCAAGTGATGCAACGGTCATGATCCTCGCACACAATATAAGAGTATTTTTCATTGTTCTCCAAACACTTATTACAACCGCACACCCAATACCATCCATCTTCGAATCTTTTAGCATATAAACCTCGGATTGGAGGATCCAACTGAGTTTCAGGCAATTCACTTTTATAGAAGCTATCGTTCCAAATGTTTGTATGACCTGAACGTGTTCGCTGGGTCCACTCTTTCGGTATTTCAGGTATGAATATTTTTTTATCTTTCAATGTCACTTTTTCCACTCCTAGTATTGAATTGATTAGCAACTAGTCTAGAATCCCAATTGGTTTACCCTCTGGTAAAAACCCCTCAAATTCTTCTACAAACACAGTATTTAATACGGTTATAGAGTCTCGGCATCTAGTTGAGGATGTTCTAAGTGCAATATAGTTGCCGTTTCCATCCCTATAAGTTGAAAGTTCTTCATTTTCCATAAAAGCTTTTTTAGCTTCTTCCATAAACTCTAAATCACTTTTTGTTATAGCCATTATCTTCATTCCTTCCTGTCTCTTTCATGAGTCAAAAGGGAGCCAGAGCCCCCTCACTTCCTCCGAATAGCCCCTTTATGGCGGCGGTACGTTGCCTGGTTAGTACCCATCAGTTCTTTCAGATCACGATCAGATAACTTCTCTTTTTTCTTTTTCTTGCTCATGACTCATCACCCTCAGGAACCGCTCTATCTGCCACGTAGAAGTTACCCCATTCATCGCGGTTAGGAAATCCGTTCTCCGCAGCTTCCCGGACCAACAGCTTCTCTTCACACTGGTGACAGTAGGTGAATTCCGTCCCTTCCGGCAGGTAGTGGTTCCCTTTATGGCCACACTTTCTGTTCTTGCAGAAGTAACGGGTTTTGTAATGTTTGACGCCTTCTTTGACTTTGATGCCTGTCTTGAAGTACTCCGGGTCTCCACTGTCACCTTTTGCAGATACTTCACAAAGTGAATCCGCTATTTCCTTTGTGCTTTTACTCGTTATTTCGGACAATTGCTTTTTATAATCTTTAAGTGCTCCTGCCATTGAATGGCTCAGGGTGCGATTGTGATTTAATATTGGTAACTTCTTTGATGTGGGCTTTTCTTTTTCTGTTTCCGGTTCTTCTTCACTTATAGGACCCGAAGTTGGTTCAATTTCTTCTAAATCATCATCCACTTGTGCCCAAACTGATTCTGCCCGAAACTCATCACCAGTGATGCTATTGCCCTTATGCAACCCTCTGGCGATGGATCTTGGCAATTCAACTTCAACTGCACCTATATTTCTAAAGAAGTTGTTAGCAACACTTTTTACCAGTTCTTCTGAAGCATCTTTAATGTGAAGGTTATTGCGCTTGCCATCAACAAACAACGAAACCTTAAGTTCACTCATAGTTCAACCTCACCCTCTAATTTTAGGAATGGTGTCTCCACCTAAACGTCTGCACTCAAGACCAACTCTCCGAGAGCATTTTCGGTAAAGCGGGCACCTGGATAAACAGATATGCTCTACATCTTCTTTTTTCATCCAAGCCGGCCGAGAATCGATGACTTGGACCTGGCTCATTGGAATCTCTCAAGATCGGAGCGAGTTTTTACAGCTGCATACTGACGAAGTGCTACTGTTTCTTCTTCAAGCTTTGAGTAATCTTGGTTAAAGCGGAAATGAGTGTCTTCCATGTTTTTGATTTTCTTTAGCAATGAGTCTGCCCGATTGGATAGTGTTACGTTTTCTTGATGTAATGAGTCCTTGCTGATCATGGCTGTTTCATAGCTTTCTTTCAGATGCTCATACCGTTCTTGGAAGTCTGTCACGAGTTTATGGGCATCGATAACTTCTTTCTTCAAGTTTTCAAGCTCCACGTCCCGTTCTTGTTTATCATTGACTTTAGTAATTTCATTGCTGATAATTGCCTCGTCTTGGTACATTTTTAGTTGATTCTTCAAGCTGCTCACCTCTGCCTTTAATTGATTAATTTTCACATCAGCATAGCTACTGGACGGCGGTCCGGACTTCAATTCTTCCAGCGCTTGTGAAAGCTGACGTTTTAGCTGACCGTTTTCTTTAGAAAGCTTAAGGATCTCGTTATTTTTAATGGTCATTTTTTCTTTGTTGCTTTCCAGATCTCTCTTAAGCTCAGCCAATACTTCTTGAATTTGCTCATTAGCTGATGCTTCCTGTTTTGCTGCCTCTTTGGCCAAAGCAGTCTTCTTAGGATTGATTGTGAAGTCTTTACGGGGTGACTTCCTCATTTCTTTTATTTCTTCTGGAGAGAAGTGATCTTTCTTCCACTGGGTGAGAAAAACGTTATTGATTCCGTACCGATCCATAATTTCTTTATCCGCAAGTCCCTCATGTTTATGTTTACGATACAATACAGGGGTTAAAGTTTTATCCTGATCAACTTCGACCTCAGTACAATCTTCCTTAGTATCTTCTCTATGCTCTTCTACAGCGTTAGTTGGTGCTGCCGCTGGTTCTCCGTCTTCCCAAACTGGTACAATCTTGCGAGCTTCATCCATTGGCGTACCGTTAAGGTAAGCTTTCATCTGGTTAGGCGCAAGACGGTACTCTTCTTTCTTCTGGCTCCAGCCTTCATTTGATCCTTTAGCGAAACGGACATCATTTTTTTCATTGATCAATTTCACGATTCCACCTGCTCCCCTAATTTTTTAACCGTAATTTCAACCCTTGGCGTTTGTGAATAGTATTTTGAGACCACCGTCTCTACGATTTGGCTGTCATCGTGCCAGATTACCTGATTAAGAGCATCCGATATCCCCTTGAGATAGTTATCAAGGTCTGGTTTCGTAACAGGTCGTATGAGCCCTTCTTCCGCTTCCTGTGTCTTCTTCTTCGAAAAACTTTTCAATGTGGGCTTGTATACTTTTACGATTAGTACCAACGGACCTTCGAGCAGTCGGGGCGGTCTGTTCTGGGAAGCGCACATCTTGACGTACTGCTTGAAATTCTTTGACTTGGTTGGATCATACAGAACCGTCTTGCCTCCCCGGGTCTTCCCTGCCCTTGGCCGCCCCTGGGCCACAGGATTTCCGTAAACAGTAAACTCCACCATCAGTATCCCGACTCCAATCGATTGTAATTGACCTGATGTTTTTCCTTGAAAGCTTGGGTAATCTGCTCTTCAGTAAAATTGAAATGTTTAAATCCTAAGGACATCAGGTGTAAAAAAAAGTTCTGGAAGTAATTTTTCTGAGATACCTTACTCGGTGTGACCGATAGAGCGCTGATGTAGTAGAATGCTAGATTGAAAGTTCTTGGAAGGTCCTCGTCAATTGCTTCATGCCAGGGGTAAAGATCCTGTGGTTCTATATCAAGATCAGCTGCAATTGATAGTGAAAACTTCAGGCAATCAACGAATTCTTCAAGTAATGGGTTATGAAAATGAACACCACAACCATCACAATTTGTACATTGTCCTATAATCTTTTTAGTACTGTCATGGTCTTTGTAGAAGATCGGTTGACCGTTACATTCTTTACAAACGTCATCAGGGTTCGGTTCAAATGACCTCGGCTCCTGATCCTCACTCCAAAACTTAAAGCAACGTTGCTCGTTCGCCAGTTCCCCCAACTCCGTCTTCAATGCAAGAAGCTTTTTATCGAAGAGGTCTTTACGATTCAATTGCTTTACCTTTAACAACCGGCTTTCATACTCCTTCTGTAGCTTGTCCAGTTCAATCAGATTCAACTTTCATCCCTTCTTTCATTACCTGTTCTGCTATAATCCCTGAAGCGATCATTAGGCCGTGCTTCGATCCCTTTTCAAATTCACTTTGTATGTGATGGCTGCGTTTTTTAATTTCTTTAGCAATAGATTTCTGAGCGTTTAAAAGGTGGTTTCCCATCTAGATCCTCCTTTCATCCGATCAGTAAGATCATAAAACCAAACTGCATCTAAAAGGTCCAACGTAACATTTACACAGTCATTGAGAGCCTCCTGGTCGAAACCTATGCCCACCATGAAGTGTTTCGCGATCCATTCTCCTTTTTCACTGTAAGTAGCACTCTTACCAGTTCTTTTATTTTTAGTGAGAATCACCTTACTTCCCATCGTTCCGACGTCATCAATGTATCCAACCATCCCTTTAAAGCGACCGTTGACCACCTCAACCCATTCACCATCACGAAATTCCACTTTAACCCCTCCCTGGTAATAAACACTTTCGTGACTGACTATTTTTCTTAGAAGAAGTATTCCTCCCCAAAGTGCTTCTTGATTTTCTCGATCATCTTTGGTCCGATACCCGGTACCTGATTTAAACTACTGAACCTGCCGGCAATATAGTTTGTTGCTTTAGCAATACCCAGAGCCTCACTGTGAGATAGACCAAGTTCATAGCCATCTGACTTGCCCTGCTCGTAAGCCTTCTGCATGACTGGATTTTTATACTGTTTCATATGCCCTTCTTAATCCTCGTCGTGGCCAGTAGGTGCCGGAGCTGGTGGTAATCAAGCTCGTGGATGGAGACACCTTCATTGTTTTCTGTGATCCCAGCCTGCCCGAGTTCATCTAATAGGTGGTTGCTTTGATGATGGTATACTCGCTGCATAGAGTTAAATAATCGACCCATGTTTTTTCACCTCAACTCACTGGAATGATAAATCCATAAATTTTTTTGTTTGTCGTAGGTGTGCGATCGATGCGACTGGAAATGTAGGATTGTTCAAGTTCTGCAAGGGACATCTCGCTTAGATCTTCCTTCGAGTGACCGTAATACCCCAGGTAACTTTTCAGGAACTGTCTTCTGTTAGCTGCCGAGTTTACTGGGTTTAACGCCGAATGCTTTTTCATAAGCCTGTTCAAACCCTTCACAGAATTTTTGCCATTCCTGTTCTTTTGCTTGTCTTACTGTCATAGACTGTTTACATGAGCAAGGGATAATGTGTGTTACCCCTGCTTCATGTTTGTAGTAGCGACCTTGATTGGAGCATTTAGGACACATTCTCTTTGTCCTTTTTAATGATTGCGAAGTCCCATACCTTCATTAGGTGTAATGTTTCTTCCAAGTATTCTTGAACAGTAGTGATCTCCTTGACTGAAAGCACCGCAGACCCTTGACTTGTCCATGTGCTTTTTGAAATATGGCTATACTTGACGTTTTCAATCTTCGCAGTCGATTTTACTTGTGTACTGAAGAGTCCTGTTGTTCCATCATTCTCTTTAATCAGTAGGAAGGCTAACTTACACGGCAATGTTAAATTCTGTTCCACTTTCTCCATCCACTCTTTATCTCCAATATTCATCCTTTACTCCCCCTAAAGTGCAAGACGTTACTTCTCCATCCTCCATGTTGGTTAGGAGTGAGGTAATTGACATCTAACTTTTTTATTTCTCTAACCCGATTGCCATTTAAGCTTTTGAAAATAACTGCATCATACGTATGCTCAATAACTTTATGAGTTTTTTCTTGACCTTCGAGCCAAACCTTTGCAATTTTCCCTTCGTTGTTCAATGTGATACTTCTTCCTGTCGGTAATAAAAACCTAATATCAATCATTTCCATTCCTCCTAGAAATCTTGTAATCTCATATCCTCGCCTTCAACGTTTACAATCTTCGTGCCTTTTCTCATGCGTGAGATAATCCGGGACCCATTCTTTCCGTACATAGCGATTAATTCCTTTGAACCGCAGTTTGTCGTGATGATCTTAGGCTTACCGTTGCGATTGGAGAACATTTTGAATAGTACCTCTCCTACAAACGATTCACCGTTTTCTGACTGTTTGATATACTCGGCTCCCAAATCATCGAATATGACCATATCTGCTTTACTGACTGCGTTATATAACTCGTCTGTGGATTCATTCGTCTTAAAGGTGTTCTTAATCTTATCCATTAAGCTGGGTACGTCTATGAAGATGCAGCTCTTTCCGTTTTCCATGAGCCTGTCCATAATGGCTTTTGATAAGTGGCTTTTCCCTATACCGTATGTTCCTTTGAATAAGAGTGAATTCCAGTCTGTTAAAACGTCAAAGTTGTTGGCGTACCACACAGCCTTTTTAAGCGCTTCTTTCTGCGTTGGGTGTCTAGGTATGTAAGTCTTGAAAGTAGCACCCTCTAGGTCATATGGGACGTTTGAGTAACGTATATGAAGTAACTCATGGTCTTTAGGTTTGTTCCGTTCTACAAAGTCTGTATGTTCTTTCGATAGTTTGAGATTTTCACAGTTGATACACTCGCTTACTTCACCTTTATCTGTCTTGATGATCTGTACTGTTGCCTGGCAGTGTTCACATGTGCGTTCTCCGATGACTTCAATCTTAGAAGACAGTATCGTATGGAGTTGGTTCTTTAGGCTGTCCATTAGGCTTACCACTTCCTTTGTTAGCGAACTGCTTATCTAACGCTTCCACTTCTGCAAGTGTTTTAATGTTCTCGTTTTGCCAACGTTTCAAAATACCTTCTGCATAGTTGAATCTCTTTTGGTTTGCTAATGCTCTTTTCATGGATTCAATTACTAGATCAATTCCTACATCATCCACCCACATAGTTAAACTTTGTGAAATGTACGGATTAAGGACTCCGAAATTCTCCTGGTAAAAGTGATACACGTTTTCTTCTTGTTGTTCTTGTTCTTCTTCTAATTCTTCTTCTTGTTCTTTTTCTTCTTCTTGTCCACGTGTCGTTGACGTATCGTAGACGTATCGTGAAAATTCATCGATTACACTCTGATTTGGTATATTATTCATGACTTCCCAAAGGAGCGTCCGGTCCTTAACCGCTTCCAATTCTTTCTTCACACAATCGATTACTGGTTTGCCAGCTTTATGAAGGTTATATTTTCCCCAGTTGATAATGGCGATTTCCCTTGTCACCTCGTTGTATTTAACGACTCCGTGCATGTTAATGAATCGCTCAAGGAGGCTGTTTATGGACTCTGTTGAATATCCTAAATCAAAAGCCATCTGTTTCTTCGTGATCTGATACACTCCGATTTGAGTCGTATTCGGATTGGTCAAAAGATACAGGTAGAAATATTTGTCTTCGGGAGTCATCTCCTCCAATACCCGAGGATCCTGCCAAAATGTTGTATGCACCTGTCTGAATTTAGCCATTATTTCACCTTCCTGGTATAACTTGTCCAAATTCTGATATACTGTAAAATAGATTTGTTTACTTTGGAGCCTGAAGACGTTGCCGCGTCTAGGCTTCTTTTTTTTGCTCACGATCCATAAGAGGCTCGATGTCCAATTTAGATAAGAGGTTGTATATAAAGAGCCTGCCCTTTTGAGTCCATTTGGTATGGAGTTTAGTACCGGTTTCACCGCTAGAGCGACGATATGACTGCGTTTCTGATTTTGTGTATCCGCGATCCTGATATTTGTGATAAAGGAGCCACTGGCCACTTTGTTTGTACTGTACACCGTTGTCATGCAAAAGATCGTTCAATTTCTGCCCGGACATTCCATAGTCCTTTGCAATCTGAGTTATTGTGACGACACCAGTAGATTTTAGGATTTCATCATAGTAGGTTACTTTCGGCTTGGATTCGGCCACCTGCTGCTCGAGCATCTTCTTCTCTGTTTGCTCTTCAATCCATTTTTGAGCACGTTTGATCGGATCTTCAATCATGTATGATGGAGAAAGAATCGTGTTAAGTGTTTCTCTCATTCTTTTAAACTCTTGAATGAATTTGACTTTGAATTTCATCGCTTCTGGAGTTGTATATGACATCGCGATTAAAGTGAAAGCTTCTTCTGTCATATCCCACTTAACATATTGTTTACCTCTTGAGTCGTAAGTTGACCCGACAAAGTTGGCGGTTGAAAACTCCATCTCTCCTGCCGTTTCCAGTTTCGCTAATTGCACTCCAATATCTCGGACTACTTTGTCGTGATCTTTCCCGAATACTTCTGCTACCGTCAAACTATCTGTTACAGCTTTACCGTTTTCAATAAAGACTAATTCCTTCATCCGATCCCTCCTATTTTTAGTTCCAGCAGGTGATATCTTCATAGCAAACTTCTTCTCTAATCCACTTATCAGCCGCTGAACCACCGCATTCCCCTCTTTTGATTGCTTCGCGAACCATGTTGTCGATGTCCTTTTTAGTATATCCACCAACTAAGCACATTCTTTCGTAATAACCAGCGCCAGGGTGCTTCAATTTGGCAATCAACATTTTTAATTTCCAGATAACGATTTTCATAAAAAAGCCTCCATTTTAAGTTTATGATTTGGCTGCTACTTTCTTTAGAGCTTCCCCAGCAATGCGTCTAACGCCTAAATATTCAGAATCTTGAAGTCTGACCAGGCTTCAAGATTCGCCTCTTACTCATTCATTGACCTCCTTTATTAATTTTTGAAGATCCTTCCGCACCCTCATCTTGTATGTGCGCGTTTTGTGGTGCATTTCAATCTTTCGGACGCTCCCGATGGTTTTGTTAATATGATGGTCCGACGGCTTTCCGGCTGTACTCAAAAGACTTTTTATCGGTTCAAAGAAATCCAATTCATCTTTGATTGCCCTGCGTCTTCTCCTGGCTTCTTGGACTTGCTTGCAAAGTTTAAAACCTTCGAATGCGTTTAGGCTTTTAAACTCAATCACATGCATCAAGTCCATGATCTCCATATCAGCCTTCTTCAAATCTTGTTCGAGCTTTTGAATCCGGTTGGGAAAATTGATGAACACTTCTCTTACTGAAAGCAGATGTTTCTCAAATTCGGTCACCAACATCACCTCACTCGATTATTTGAATTGCTTTTTCAGGTACCCGGCGAATGGTTGTTAAGTTTGTAGCAACCAGGTAAACCGGTTCTAAATGGCTGAATGTCACTTCTAGAGGTTCGTAAGCAACCTGCTCCCACGTTTCATGATCATCTTTCAATATGAAATCCCTAGAAGTAACAATCGATCTTTTTCCAACGATAATTCCTTCAGAGAGACATCCAACAATCTGAACAGCGGGTCTTTTTAAGATGCCGCCTTCCAGCAAATCGTCCTTATCCTCTTGTGACAATTCTCCAAAGTTAACTGCCTTAGCTTTTATGTAGTATTCTGTGATGTAGACTTTTTGTCCGAGCTTCAATCTGTTTCACCTCCTTTCGATTGAAGCTACTTTACCTTCTTGATCCCTGCGTCAATAATGCGCCTGATTAACTCAGACCGGCTGAACACACCTTTTTCTTTCTGCATTTCTGTGATCTGCTGAAACACTTCTGGTTCGAGCAGAATGGAGATAGTGATTTTATCTGTCATATAATCATCACCTCTTTCATAGGATTATAGTTATGAAGTTATAAAGTTATTAACTTCATAACCACATGTTAGCACAAAGGTTCATAACTTAACAACCATTTCCACCTATATTTTTTGAAAATATTTGTTATAATAAGTTATGAACCTCATATATTATTAAGGAGGGTTGTACTATGGCTACAAAAAAGCCTGTTATCAGCGTTATTCTTGACGATGATGTTCTTAAAGAAGTTGAGGATTATCAGTATGGAAAGCGAATACCCTCACGATCTAAGGCGCTTAATGAGATAATCAAGTTAGGAATCGAGCAATTAAAGAAAGAAGAAAAGAATGGGGAGGGAGAATAACTCCCTCTTATCATTCAAACGAAATCGCCTTATCCTGCTCTTTCCGGATATCATGTACGCACCCTTTCCAAACCCCTTCGTTCAAATATTCTTTATGCTTCACCATAAATTGATGACACTCCAGGTGAAGATGGATTTTATAAAATTCCTCATCTGTCTTACCCGTGTGGTAAACAGCTGCTGAACCTTTTTCGATTTCTTTCAAGCATCCTGTACACTCATGAACCTTCCTGGTTTTCACTTGTCTCCTTTTCCCAAACTCCAATCGATCTCCCCCTTATTCTGTTCGCTTCTTCGAGATTTGAAGAAGGCTCAATTCCTTCCTTTGCTTTGCAATACGTTTCCCCTGACCGATATACATGAGTTCAATTTCTTTAAGAAGTGGTGCCAACCGGCTCGTGCTGATTGATTTCTGGTTTTCCGTGATTTCTTTCAACTTTTGAAGAGCGTTCACCTTAACTCCTCCTCTATTTTGAAGCTGCTACCTCTAGCAGGGTCCTGTTCTTCCTTGAAAGATATTTAAAAGATATTTATCAACCAGGATGATTAGTTCAGCTATATCCTTCGCCATCTTCATCACTAGGCTCAGTCTGGTATTTTGAAGTACAAAAATCTCCATGAATCCCCCTACATTTACAGTGCCAGTTATGGAACATTCCCCGACTTCTGGCAGCTCCTTCCCTAACCCGGCCCCTGGTCTTAATGGTCTATTGTGAACTGAGATTTCCCCGACTGCTTTCAATCTTCCCAATGTGGCATCAATCCCGATTACATACGGATTGCGGAATTGCTTGCTTATGCCATCTAAGGTGGAGTGTAAATTTACCGCGTGAACTGGATAATCAATGGTCCCGAAGACATGAATATGTTCTAATCTTTTCTCTTGGAGAATCGTGCCTACCAATGGACCAAGGGAATCGCCTGTAGATCGATCTGTTCCAACGCAAACTACAATAATCTCTTTATGTGAATTATTCTTGATGAGGGTTCTTAACTGGAGGTATTGCTGATTGATCGCGCTCATAATTTCACCAGGTCAGGATTTTTATTTATGTTGCCGATGACTTCTGATGACTCGAAAGTTGAAATAAGTTCATCATGATCATTCAATTCTTCTAACACACCACTATTGTCACACTGGAACTTTTCCAATCCGTATCTACCATCCTCAAAATGTACAGTTGCTACATTTGTATAGTCAAAGCCTTCTTTGTATTCGTAACCCTCTTCACCCATATCTGGAAATGAGATGATATCCCCTTCGTAAATCTCCGTTCCGTTTTTATCCTTTAACCCTGTATACTGAAGAAACTCGATGTGTTCATGTGTTTCGAAAGCCATCATTGGTAAAGACGAATTGGCATCTCCCCACCTTGTGTACTTCTTGGTGCGGGTATTATAGAAGTTGAACTTTATTGTTCTCATTACTCTTCTCCTTTCAATACAATTTGGTTATTTATCTGCTTGGAAAAATATCTGTAGCCATGCCCAATTGATCAAGCCTAATATGAATGTCCAGAATGATAATCCAAACATCTCAAACGCTCCAGTTGCTACTTCTCTAATAATGATGATCGACTCGGTAATCAATATCGCCCAAGCGCATAATATGATTTTTCTTTTGTGTTTTTCCAACCAGTACATGATTTTAAATGCATCCATTTTACAATCACACCTATTCTTTACTTAATCCCCACCATTTCAGTGGGTGGAAGTGGTATCGTTTCGGTTACTGGCCGCCATAGGTGGAGGCAGTTCTTGTGATTATTAATGTGATTTACTTTGGCTGGGTGCAGCTGCATAACTACCTCATCTTCTTCAAAAAACAGTTCTTTTAGTTCGCACATCGTCTTCCACGATGGAACCTTATGCTTATGAGAAATACTGACATGTTCCCATCCGCCGCCGTTGGAAGCGATCACTTGGTAGGTTTCACCTTTAATTTTCATAATAAAAGCACCATTGTATTTGTCACCTGAAGCGCCCATTAAAGGAACCCTAAATTTATTTAAGTAGTTCAGGTTTTTCATTGCTTTCATCCTTCCCTAAATTTCCAGATAGTTCTTTAGCTTCCTGTTCAATCTTTGTTTTTTCTTCTTCCGACAAAGAGGTAATTGACTTCTTGTACTCTGACCAATTCATGGTGTTCATCCTCTCCACTCAAATTAATTTATTTCTAACTTCTTCAGCATGACCTGGACAGATATCACAATCCGTCCAGATGTTCACCGCACACTTGTCACATAATTTCTTGTCACACGTTCTGGTTAGTTCAGCAAAATTACGGCTACTGCTTATAATTCCGGATCCCACTGCAAAGTCACAAAGCTTAGTGTAGTGCCTCTTCTTGCATACCTCACATAAATCCATTCGGTTTCCCACTCCTTCACTTCATCGTCGGACTGTGCAACAGTTACTGTGGTGCTTGTGTGAAAAATTCTTCCCCATCAAACCATTCTGCGAAATCCCAAGCAAAGTGATTCAAGTCTATGACATCTTTATTGTCGTCATAATCATACAAAGC